>NZ_JAQQWV010000009.1:0-68135 GCF_028610665.1 Guptibacillus sedimenti | reverse complement strand
GATGAGATTTCCCACAGCATTAAGCTGGTAAGATCCCTTAGAGATGATGAGGTAGATAGGTTCGGGGTGGAAGCGTGGCAACACGTGGAGCTGACGAATACTAATCGATCGAGGGCTTAACCTAAAATGAAAAGCGAAGTAAGCCGTTTAAATCCGACAAGCGTTGGAGGCTTTTGAATCAGACGCGTTTTTTGCGTCAGAATCAAAAGGTGAAACGATTGAGGATTTGGCTTACGTAGCTGGACACATTATTGGAATACGTTGTGCGTGCTATCTAGTTTTCAAGGAATAATATTTTTCTTGATCTTTACAAAGAAGTATAGTAAGATATATTTTGTCCTTGGTTAAACACTTTCTAGTGGATCAACCATTGATTAGTCTGGTAATGATGGCGAAGAGGTCACACCCGTTCCCATGCCGAACACGGAAGTTAAGCTCTTCAGCGCCGATGGTAGTTGGGGGATCTCCCCCTGCAAGAGTAGGACGTTGCCAGGCTGACCAATATTCCACAGTAGCTCAGTGGTAGAGCAATCGGCTGTTAACCGATCGGTCGTAGGTTCGAATCCTACCTGTGGAGCCATTATGCTTCCATAGCTCAGCAGGTAGAGCACTTCCATGGTAAGGAAGGGGTCATCGGTTCGAATCCGGTTGGAAGCTCCAGGACATGGCCCGTTGGTCAAGCGGTTAAGACACCGCCCTTTCACGGCGGTAACACGGGTTCGAATCCCGTACGGGTCACCAATATTAATTTTTACTCTGTGGAGGATTAGCTCAGCTGGGAGAGCATCTGCCTTACAAGCAGAGGGTCGGCGGTTCGAGCCCGTCATCCTCCACCATTTTTCTAATAATTAACTTACTTTCAGGAGTACTCAATCGAGTGCACTGTTTTTTATTTGTAAGTTAGATTGATTTTCTTCAAATTCTTCGCCGGCCTAGCTCAATTGGTAGAGCAACTGACTTGTAATCAGTAGGTTGGGGGTTCAAGTCCTCTGGCCGGCACCATTTTTTCTCACTTGTGGAGGGGTAGCGAAGTGGCTAAACGCGGCGGACTGTAAATCCGCTCCCTCAGGGTTCGGCGGTTCGAATCCGTCCCCCTCCACCAGTAAGAGCCATTAGCTCAGTTGGTAGAGCATCTGACTTTTAATCAGAGGGTCGAAGGTTCGAGTCCTTCATGGCTCACCATATGCGGAAGTAGTTCAGTGGTAGAACATCACCTTGCCAAGGTGGGGGTCGCGGGTTCGAATCCCGTCTTCCGCTCCAAACTTTATATGCGGGTGTAGTTTAGTGGTAAAACCTCAGCCTTCCAAGCTGATGTCGTGGGTTCGATCCCCATCACCCGCTCCAAATGGGGCCTTAGCTCAGCTGGGAGAGCGCCTGCCTTGCACGCAGGAGGTCAGCGGTTCGATCCCGCTAGGCTCCACCAATTTCCTTAAACCATGTTTAGGGTTTTTTTTATGTTTAAAATGCTTCACATTCTCCATTTCGTTCTATTCCAAGTTTAACTTTTACCTCATTTACTTACAGTTATTTATTTTTCCACTTATATTTATCCGCAAAAAGGTTCAATTTACGTAATTGTATGAATATTTATTCGTGTTTTATGTCCGGTTGAGTCATTTGTCGAGATCTGGGTAAAATAGAGCTAGACTAGGATACGAGGAGGACTACATATGAATCATGAACTTTCAATTATCGGTGTACCAATGGATCTTGGGCAAATGAGACGCGGTGTCGATATGGGACCAAGTGCCATTCGATATGCAGGAATAGTCGAACGGTTAACAAAATTGAATTATGATATTGAAGATCTTGGAGATATTGAAATTGGTAGACCAGAAAAGCGACCTGAGGATCAAGATCATCAGCTGAAGAACTTAAAAGAAGTGGCTGATGCTAGTGAGAAGCTTTCTAACGTTGTTAATGATGTCGTAAATCGAAAGCGTTTTCCGTTAGTGTTTGGGGGAGATCATAGTATTGCAATCGGTACTCTTGCGGGAGTTGCGCGTAACTACGATAATTTAGGGGTTATCTGGTATGACGCCCATGGAGATTTAAACAACTCAGAAACGTCACCATCTGGAAATATACACGGTATGCCACTTGCTGTAAGTCTAGGAATTGGCGATGAGTCTTTAACTGGAATTTCAGGATACACTCCTAAGATTAAGCCAGAGAACATCGTAATTATCGGCGCTCGTTCACTTGATGAAGGAGAGCGAGAACTGATTAAAGAAAAGGGAATTAAAGTTTATACGATGCATGAAATAGATCGAATGGGTATGACAAAAGTAATGGAAGAAGCGATTGAGTATGTATCGAAGGATGCAGATGGTGTGCATTTAAGTCTTGATCTGGATGGACTGGATCCACACGATGCACCTGGAGTAGGAACGCCAGTGCTTGGAGGAATCAGCTATCGTGAGAGCCACCTTGCAATGGAAATGCTTGCAGAAGCCAATATTCTAACATCAGCAGAATTTGTTGAAGTGAACCCTATTTTGGATGAGAAAAATAAAACGGCTACAGTGGCTGTTGCACTAATGGGGTCTTTATTCGGAGAAAAATTAAAATAATATAAAAAACCGCTGCTTTCTTCATTAGAAAGCAGCGGTTTTTTTATTTCTACGCTGATCGTATTCGTTTAAAAGATAATCAAGATAAGTGCTAATTTCTATAATTTCATTAGAGCTAAGTGGCTTGTTTCGCGCTAACAAATTCATTTTATTACGTGAAGCTTCAATTTCTTTTAATAAAAGGTCTTTTTCCGATCCGATTTGAAAGCTTATCTTTCGATTCACCCTTTCCATGAGTCGAACCACCCTTTCAATAATTTATACCCTTATTACCCAAATTGTTTAAAAGATAAACCGTTTTTGCTAGAAAATTATGTATTTCCATTATAAAGACTAATTCAAACGTGATAGAATAAGAAAGGATAATATGTTTTTTTTTTGAAATAATGAAACTTTGTTTTTCCTGAAACGTAACTATAATAGCCGCAGGGATCAGCGGGGGTTGAGAAAATATGGACGCGATAGTAAAGCGAATCGTACTAAAAGTAAGAAAAGGGGATCATAATGCATTTGGGGAGCTGGTAGAGCTCTATAAAGATCGAGTCTTTGCACTCACCTATCGAATGCTAGGAAACAGGCAGGAGGCTGAGGATGTGGCTCAGGAGGCGTTTATTCGTGCATATACGAATATAGATCGCTATCAGATCGACCGGAAATTCTCTACTTGGTTATACCGGATCGCCACAAACTTATCGATTGATCGAATGCGTAAAAAGAAACCGGATTATTACCTTGATGCTGAAGTATCAGGTACAGAAGGGTTAACAATGTATTCTCAAATTTCGACAGACGAGCCATTACCTGAAGAAGAAGTGGTGTCTTTGGAAGCGCAAGAAGGGATCCATCAGGCGATTTTAAGCTTGCCAGCTAAATATCGAAGTGCTATAACGTTAAAGTATATCCAAGAACTATCGCTCAAGGAGATTAGTGAAATTCTCGATTTGCCTGTAGGTACAGTCAAAACCCGTATTCATCGAGGGAGAGAAACACTTAGGAAGAAACTTCGGGAGCAGTGAGAAAGGGGGAGAAGCTATGAAATGCCCTGCAGAAATAATTGTGCTCATGCATGAAGTACTTGATGAAGAAGCTACGAATGAACAACGTCGCGAGCTATTTGATCACTTGCAAACATGTGATGATTGCAAAGAGCATTATGAAGAATTGAAAAAAACGGAATCGTTTCTCCTCAGCTCGCCTTCTATGAAGGCGCCCGATGGTTTTACATCAAAGGTAATGGAGCAGCTACCTCATGAAAAGCGTACTGTTTGGATGAAACGCTGGATGAAATCACATCCATTTGTAACTGCTGCTGTCCTATTCCTTGTTTTGATGGCAGGATCCGTTTATTCATCGTGGACGAGTGAGGATCAATTGTCTGCTCTTTCTGGGAATTTAAGATTTGAGCAGGATACAAATACAGTTATTGTGCCTGAAGGTGAAGTGGTTGAGGGCGATTTAACAGTAAAAAATCGTAACCTTGAAATAGAAGGTCAAGTTAAAGGGGATGTGCTTGTCATTAACGGAGAACAGTACATGGCCTCTGCAGGACAGGTAACCGGTGAGATTGAAGAAGTCGATCATATTCTAGACTGGACTTGGTATCAAATTAAAAACCTTATACAAGATGTTGGTAATCTTTTTTCTAGTGAAGAAGAAAAAAAGTAAATCGTCTAATAGGCGATTTACTTTTTTTATGGAGGTAATTCACTCGGACGTATATGGTCGTTATTGAACGTTCAAACATGGAGAGCGATTTAGTGAGTAGGTAGTTGCTTTTTTGAAGTTGTCAAAAATATGATATAATTAAAAAGTTACAAATGTATTTTAGCGATGCATTTGAAGTGAACTTCAGGCTAAATACAATATGTTTGGAGGAAGAGCCGTGCTGCCTGTCGGAAATGTAAATGTACTTGATTACATAACTGAGATTATTGATATTTTACTCGTTACGTATGTGATATATAAAATTATTATGCTTATTCGCGGCACGAAGGCCGTTCAGCTTCTAAAGGGAATAACCGTCATTATTGCAGCCTGGTTTTTAAGTAGCTTTTTCGAACTAAATACTTTGCATTGGATTTTGGAGCGAGTCGTACTCTATGGGCTTCTTGCCATTATTATTATTTTCCAACCAGAGCTTCGAAGGGCACTTGAACAATTAGGACGTGGTCGGCTGTTTGCTCGTTCGGCAGTAGAAGAGGAAGAAACCAATAAAATGGTTGAAGCGATCATTAAGTCCTCATCCTACATGGCGAAGCGAAGAATCGGTGCTTTGCTCTCAATTGAGCGTGAAACTGGACTGAACGATTATGTAGAGACAGGAATTCCTATGAATGCTAAACTGACTTCGGAGCTTTTAATTAACATTTTTATTCCTAATACCCCTCTTCATGATGGTGCAGTGATTTTGAAAAAAGATGAAATTCTAGCTGCCGCCTGCTATTTGCCCTTATCAGAAAGCCCTTTTATTTCTAAGGAGCTTGGAACGAGGCATAGGGCAGCACTAGGTATAAGTGAAGTTACAGATAGCTTAACACTTGTTGTTTCTGAAGAAACGGGTAGTATCTCCCTGACAAAGAATGGAGAGCTACATCGAAATTTATCAGAAGAGGCTTTGCGTGATCTGCTGAATGCAGAATTAAACCCGTCCGTATCAAAAACCGAGTCTTCCAACCGTTTCAGTAATTGGAGGGGGAAAAAGTAATGGATAAATTATTGACGAGTAACTGGTTTGTCAAAATCATCTCTTTTCTTCTCGCTCTTATGCTTTATACGATTGTTGCCATGCCTGATGCCTCAACGTCAACCACGAACGACGTTCTTCAACCACAGGCTGAATCAGAACGTATTCCAAACATGGAGCTCGAAGTACTTTATGATGAGGAGAACGTGGTCGTATCTGATTTACCTGAAACTGTAGATGTTCTTGTTGAAGGTCGGACAGATGGCTTAATGCTATCAAAGCTAACAAACAAAGAAATTTATGTGGATTTACGAAATCTCACTCCAGGTCAGCATCTTGTGACAGTAAAGCATAGAGATTTCCCAGAAAACGTGGATGTGACGATTGATCCTGTTCGGGTGTCTGTCACGATCGAAGAGAAAAAATCGAACACGTTCCAAGCTGGAATCAATTTATTGAAAGCAGAAGAGCTACCTGAAGGCTATTCAACAGAAGAACCAATTGTTTCTCCAAAAACCGTTACCGTGACAGGTGCTAGTTCCAAGCTTGAACAAGTTGCCTTCGTTAGAGGATACGTGAATGTTAGCGACGCAAAAGAAGAAGTAAACGAAAGAATTACACTAAATGTGTACGATGCGAATATGGAAGAAATACAGGGGCTATCGATTGACCCTGCCGTAGTGGATGTAAAGGTACCCGTTACAGCCCCTTTTAAGAAGGTGCCAATTAAGCTTGATCAAACAGGTAAGCTTCCTGAAGGCACCAGCATCTCGTCGATTGAACTTGAGCCAAAAGAGGTATCTGTCTTTGGTCCAGAAGAGGAACTTGGAAAGTTAGAATTTCTTGATGGTATTCCGCTAGATTTATCAGAAATTACGAAGGATACAACCATTGAACTTGATGTGCCGGTGCCCGATGGAATGAAGAAAGTAGATCCTGAGACAGTAAAAGCAAAGATTACAGTCGGTAAAGAGGACGAAAAAGCATTTGAAGATGTACCGATTAAAGTTACCGGAATATCTGAAGGGTTAGCGGCGAATATATCAGAACCGGAGCAAGGTTCAACTAATATGACACTTTACGGTGTATCGAGTGTGCTTGATACGATTCAGAATGGGGATTTTCAGGCTTATATTGATGCAAGCGGCCTATCTGAAGGTGAGCATGAACTTGAATTACAATGGAATGGACCATCTTATGTACGCTGGTCAGGTTCAGATAAAAAGATTAAGCTGAGAATAGAGAATAGTTCGTCCTAAATAATGGGAACTGCGTCATAATAAAGGAGAGAGTAAAACGATGGGTAAATATTTTGGTACTGACGGTGTAAGAGGGATAGCGAATACTGAGCTTACCCCAGAACTTGCATTTAAATTAGGCCGTTTTGGTGGTCATGTTTTAACGAAAGATGCGGAAAAACCTAAAATTCTAATTGGACGCGATACGCGTATTTCAGGATATATGCTTGAAGGAGCTTTAGTTGCTGGTCTTCTTTCAATTGGAGCAGAAGTCATGCGTCTTGGTGTGATTTCAACACCTGGTGTTGCTCATTTAACGAAAGCACTTAGCGCACAAGCAGGTGTGATGATCTCTGCTTCTCATAATCCAGTTGGTGACAATGGGATTAAATTTTTTGGGCCTGATGGATTTAAGTTATTGGATGCACAGGAAGCCGAAATCGAATCCCTTATTGATAGTGACGAAGATCATGTTCCACGTCCTACTGGTGCTGACCTCGGTATTGTAAGTGATTATTTCGAAGGTTGCCAGAAATACCTTCAATATTTGAAGCAAACAGTGGACGAAGATTTTTCGGGTCTTCATATTGCGCTTGACTGTGCGCACGGTGCTACATCATCTCTTGCAGCCCACTTATTCGCTGATCTTGAAGCAGACATTTCTACGATTGGTACGAACCCAACAGGTACGAACATTAATGACGGTGTTGGATCGACCCACCCAGAAACGCTCGCTGAATTTGTGAAAGAAAAGAATGCTAACGTAGGCTTTGCATTTGATGGAGACGGGGATCGTCTTATCGCTGTAGATGAAAATGGAGACATTGTTGATGGCGACCAGATTATGTTCATTTGTGCTAAATTTATGAAAGATCAAAAGCGCTTGCGTCATGATACGGTTGTTTCAACGGTCATGAGTAATCTTGGTTTCCATAAAGGGATGGAAGAATCGGGCGTTACGTCGCTGCAAACAAAAGTAGGCGATCGTTATGTAATGGAAGAAATGCGTAAAGAAGGCTACAACCTTGGGGGGGAGCAGTCTGGACACATCATTTTCCTTGATCATATTACGACAGGTGATGGTATGCTGTCAGCGCTTCAGCTTGCTAACATTATGCAAGTAACAAACAAACCATTATCGGAACTTGCTGGGGAAATGAAAAAATATCCTCAATCTCTTGTGAACGTAAAGGTTACAGATAAAAACAAAGTCGATTCGAATGATCGCATTCAAGAAACCATTCAACAAGTAGAAAGCGATATGAACGGTGAAGGTCGTATTCTAGTTCGTCCATCTGGAACAGAGCCGCTTGTACGAGTAATGGCAGAAGCTCCTACTAAAGAGCTTTGTGATGAGTACGTTAATCGTGTTGTATCCATGGTGAAAGAAGAACTTGGCGCGTAATTGACAAAAATGAAGATTTTGTACGAATGGTATGCATGTGCAGCACAAAATAGCTGCACGTGCATACTTTTTTATATAGAGAATTTTTTTCTACTAAGATGAGGCAAAATAGAGCTATCGAGAATAAGAGCAACTTATTCTAAGAAAAAAAGAATTGACCATCTTTTTACAATTGATATAATATAGAAGTATGTTTGGTTTTTATTCTAGAAGGGAAAGAGAGGGAAGTTGGGTTACTTTGAAAAAAAAGCGCCTGGACTGTTTTTCGAACGGAAGAAAACAGTTGACGAGGAAGAGGTTTATCGATCATCGGCGGATACCTCTCGATTGCTTCACCACAATCGGATGGTTTTGTGAAAAACAGAGAGGTGACTTTCTGAACAAAAGCAAAACTATGGTGACAAAATAGCAATTAATCGGAAAAGAAGGGGCAGGTATGCCCCGATGTACACCTGCTCCTTCCATTGAAGGAGGACTTTTTCATGTGCGGTATTGTTGGATATATTGGAAATCAAGACGCTAAAGAAATTCTATTACGAGGTCTAGAGAAGCTTGAATACCGAGGGTACGACTCAGCGGGTATTGCGCTTCTTAACGACGGTGGTCTTCACCTCTTTAAAGAAAAAGGTCGCATTGCCGATCTAAGAAAAAAGGTGGATACTAGTGTGGAAGCGACAGCGGGTATCGGCCATACACGCTGGGCAACACACGGTGAACCAAGTCAGGTAAATGCTCACCCACATCAGAGCAAAACTGAACGTTTCACTCTTGTTCACAACGGAGTAATTGAAAACTATCAACAAATCAAACGTGACTTCTTATCCGAAGTTGATTTTGTAAGTGCAACAGACACGGAAGTTGTTGTTCAACTGATCGCAAGTCTTGTTGAGAAAAAAAACATGTCTGTTGAAGATGCTTTTCATCAAACATTGAATGAACTTCACGGTTCTTACGCACTTGCACTTATTGACAATCATAATCCAGAAACGCTATATGTAGCGAAGAATAAGAGTCCGCTTCTCGTTGGTATCGGCGACGATTTCAACGTAGTAGCAAGTGACTCAATGGCTATGCTTCAAGTAACAAGCAAATTCATCGAGCTTATGGATGAAGAGGTTGTCATTGTGAAGCGTGATTCAGTCACAATTAAAGATATGAGTGGAAACGTAATGGAGCGTGAGCCATTCACGGCTGAAATAGATGCAAGCGACATTGAAAAGGGAACTTATCCTCACTACATGCTGAAGGAAATTGACGAGCAGCCGCTTGCAATCCGTAACATTATTACGAAGTACAAAGATGACGACGATAATATCAAATTAGATGAAGATATTCGTGACGCGATGAAAGAAACGGATCGTATTTATATTATTGCATGTGGCACAAGTTACAACGCGGGTCTTGTTGGTAAACAATTAATTGAGAACATTGCAGAAGTGCCGGTTGAAGTGCACATCGCAAGTGAGTTCTTATACAATATGCCGCTTGTTTCAGAGAAACCTCTCTTTATCTTTATTTCACAAAGTGGTGAAACAGCAGATAGCCGTGGCGTCCTTGTGAATGTGAAGAAGAAAGGGTTTAAGTCTCTTACAATCACGAATGTTCCTGGGTCCACACTGTCTCGTGAAGCGGATTACACGCTGCACACGCATGCAGGACCAGAAATTGCGGTTGCATCTACTAAAGCTTATACGGCACAAATGGCTGTACTAACATTGCTTGCTGTTGATACAGCGCAGGCGAAAGGCATGAAGCTTGATTTTAACCCAATTCAAGAACTTGGTATCGTGGCTACAGCAATGGAATCCATGATTGATCAAAAAGAAATGATTGAGACAGTTGCTCGTAACTTCCTTTCAGTAACACGTAATGCATTCTTTATTGGCCGCGGCGTAGATTACTACGTATGCCTTGAAGGAGCCCTTAAGCTTAAGGAGATCTCATACATTCAAGCAGAAGGATTTGCTGGTGGTGAGTTGAAGCACGGTACCATTGCTCTTATCGAAAAAGGTACACCTGTTATTGCACTTGCAACTCAGAAGCATGTGAATGGAAGCATCCGTTCCAACGTACAGGAAGTGGTTTCTCGTGGTGCATCTCCTTGTATCATCTCTCTTGCAGGACTTGAAGAGGAAGGCGACACCATCGTCCTTGATGAAGTGCATGAGCACCTTACTCCACTCGCTTCAGTTGTGCCGCTTCAGTTGCTTGCTTACTATGCAGCGCTACACAGAGAATGTGATGTAGATAAGCCAAGAAACCTTGCTAAATCAGTAACGGTTGAATAAACATTGATAGATAAGAACGGCCTTTTCCAATTGGAGAAGGCCGTTTTTTCGTAATGACAATGGTAGATAGAGGGCTGGGACTTTCCTTCGACTACTTACAAGCATGTCCGAATATAATGATACGAATACGACGAAGGGTGGAGGCGTATGAGTATCTTTATTAGCTACATCTTTTTAGGACTATCACTGTCAGCTCCAATGGGGCCGATTAATGCTGCGCAGCTCGACAGGGGAATACGATTTGGATTTATGAATGCTTGGTTGGTAGGGTTTGGTGCGATGATAGCAGATGGTGTCTTTATGATGCTGATTTACTTTGGACTCGCTCAAGTTATTGATACGCCATTTATGAAAACATTTTTGTGGTTATTTGGTTTTTTTGTTTTAACGTATACCGGCATTGAAAATATCGCTAAGGCTAATTCCATTGGAGGGAAGGAAACGAGTAACCGAAATGGTTCAAACCGTAAATCATTTCAAACAGGTTTTTTTATTGCGATATCAAATCCGCTAAACATTTTATTTTGGCTTGGGATATATGGCTCTATTCTAGCTCAAACATCTAGCATGGTTGATGGCAAGCAGCTGTTGCTTTATAGTACAGGCATTTTTCTAGGCATCACTTTATGGGATCTCACGATGGCGAGTGCAGCAGCAGGTGCGCGTGCATGGGTGAATCCAAATATGTTGAAACGAATATCGATCCTATCTGGAATAACATTAATCGGTTTTGGTTTTTATTTTGGAATACAAGCGATCAAGTTGTTCATCGGATAGACTGGCACCACTTTCTGTCCCTCCTAATAAAATAACGCGTGTCGTGTTAAGGAGGGATTCCATTTGGAACTATATACGAAATCATGGATTGATGAACACGAAGAAGAAATGGAAGGTTGGAAGCATACTGCGTTTAATCACTTGGAGGCAATGTTAGGAGACCGTGAAAAACCTTATCCTTGTATTCCTGGAAAACAGGGGTTTTATCAAGATAATTTGCGTTACGGGTTTGCAGATGATCCAACAACAGATAGCGCATGTACTCAGTTAGCTGCTTTGTTAGAAGATTACGGAAAAGTAGCCAGGGGCACAGGTAAATATGCCTCTCTGGTCGTTTTTTTTGACTCAAGGAGGTTACAGCAACAAAATGCTGAGGTCGAGCAGTATCAATCACTCTTTTGGTCGCTATTAAACCGAGTACATGAACTGGATAAGGAAGAGTGGCCGGAGCATATTCCTAAAGATCCTCATGATCCTAAATGGGAATTTTGCTTCAATGGAGAACCGTATTTTGCTTTCTGTGCGACCCCAGCTCATGTTGTTCGACAAAGTCGTCACTTTCCTTGTTTTCTAATTGCGTTTCAACCAAGATGGGTTTTTGATGAAATCAATTCGGAAACCACTTTTGGCCAAAAGCTTAAGAAAGCCATTCGGCAGCGTTTGGTTTCTTACGATGGGATTCCA
Source organism: Guptibacillus sedimenti (assembly GCF_028610665.1). Taxonomy (NCBI): domain Bacteria; kingdom Bacillati; phylum Bacillota; class Bacilli; order Caryophanales; family Guptibacillaceae; genus Guptibacillus; species Guptibacillus sedimenti. The sequence goes on along the minus strand of NZ_JAQQWV010000009.1, from coordinate 56,487 downwards.
GCCCACCCCGCTTTGAAGTGGTACGGTCAGCAAGATAACTATGAGTGGGAACAATATTTTTTATCAGATGATGACTCTTCGCTTTCTAAATGTCCTTTCATGGCGATGAAACAGAAGTGGAAGAGCATACGTTCCTAGTGCTGTTTCCTTTTCATTTTAAAAAAGGTAGCCGAAGCAATGAGTAGAAGAAAGCATAGACTGACAAAAAAACCTGCTCTACTAATGCGATCAAATAACGTCCCTGAAACAGCTGTACTTATTAGAAGAATACCAATGACGAGTTTTATCTTATCTTTGAACGTGGTCTGAGTTAATTTCCGATAAGAAAAAAGGATAAACATCCAATTGTATAACAGCATTAAACCAGCGGCAGTTGTTAAATACTCAAAGATGTTTTCAGGTAATAAGAGAGCAACACCAATTGAAAGTATAACAACTAGGGTTGTAAGACCAAAGGCGGGAAGGGAAATCTTCCTGCTTTTTTTTGCGAAAATTGCAGGCGCATCATTTTCTTCAGCGAGTGTTACAAGCATGGTTGTAACAGCATAGAGAGAAGCGACCATTGTTGAAAAGCCAGCAATAATTAAAATCGCATTAAATACGTGAGGGATCCATGGGAGTTGAAATTGAGTGAGTGCTGTTAAAAACGGGCTTTCATTCGGGGTAATGCTTTTGATAGGAATAAGCTTTAAAACAACGATGAACGAAAGAATATATAGAATGGTTAAGACGATCAGCATCACTTTTCCAGCTTTAGGAGCGTTTTTTGGATCTTCAAGCTCATTTGCCATCAGTCCCATTACTTCAATCCCACCAAATGCATAGAAAGCATATACAAGAGCAACCCAGAGTCCCATTGCATGACCTGAAAAGAAGTCATTTGACGTCACTTGAACGGTCACGTGATCTTGTTTAGGATCAAGCCATCCAAGTAAGGCAGCGGCACCGATTGCGAGAAACATGACAATGGCAGCAATTTTCATTATCCCAAACACGTTCTCCATTTTTTCGACGAGCTGGACCCCTATAAAGATGATGAGTAGCCCAAGCGAAGCAAATACGGAGGCATTGAGCCAAAGAGGAGTACTGGGAAACCAGAATTGAGCGAATAGCGCAAGTGCCGTTAGCTGGCTTCCCATGATAAGCATTTCAGAAGACCAGTAGACCCAGCCATTGCTAAATCCAGCCCATGCCCCGAAAGCTTGTTTCGCATATGTTCGAAATGATCCTTTTGTTGGATGATTAGCTGTTAGGTTTGAAAGAGCCTCATAAACGATCCAGGTTCCAATCGCAGCTAAAGAATATGCTACTAAAATGAGATAGCCTGCTTTTTCAATGACGATGCTTGACCCGAGAAAATAGCCTGTTCCTATGATGCAGCCAACACCAACGCATGACATTTGCCACCAGCTTAATTTTTTTCCCTGAGCTGTCGGTTTACCCATTCTACCACCCTCCTCCAGCCTAGTTTGAGGCTCGAAGACAAGGTTTATGTGTTTATAAAATTGTAGAATCATTTTTTTGGTTGAGGAGAAAGTAAGGAGACCATGAATATAAAGGGGTTTAGTGAGATGAACATCCAACCAAATTGTTGGAATGAATACGGACAATTAAAATCGGTTATCGTTTGTTCTCCGTCGATTTTAGATGTACCTGATCAACAGACAGCGACAGATGTGCAATGGGAAAAGGCAGTGAGACAAAAAAAGGCGAGAGAAAATCATCAAATAATGATTGAAGCGATGGAGGAAGAAGGAGTAAATGTGATTGATTACTCCGTTCATTTATCACGAGAGGAACTTTTATTAAATGAAAAATTAATTAATCGTATTTTCGTCCGCGATCTTGCATGTGTGTTTGGAAAAAAGATTCTTCCCGGGGCAGCTGGGACTTCTATGAGGAGACCTGAATATTTTCAAAGTCACACGTTATTTCAACAATGGTTTGATAACATGACGTTTCGTTTGGAAGTAAATAATGATTTGAAGGCGCTCGAATATGGAGATGTGATGATCCTGAATAAAGATGCTATTCTGATAAATGTAGGCATTCGGACAAGCATTGAAAGTGTAGAAGCTTTGCAGGATGATTTGTTCAAGGCTGGTTTCTCAGAAATAGGCGTCATTGATTTGCCCCGTCGACCAGATACAATGCACCTCGATATGAATTGTAACGTGGTCGGGGGAAAACTTTTTATTGGGAAAAGCTACATGAACTATTTACCGATTCAAGTTATAGCATCAAAAGGGTTTACTTATGAAATGCCAGAAGTGTTTTTAAAGCGACATGGGTTTGAAACGGAGTGGACTTCTGACATTAAACATACCGTGGCAGATATCAATTTCCTAAATCTTAATCCAGAGACGCTGTTAATCAGTACAAAAGCTAATAAATCAATCTTTAAAAACCATTCTATTCTTAAAAAGAAAAAGCTGATTGAAATAGAAGTAGACGAATTAGAAAAAGGGGGCGGCGGTATCCGGTGTATGACGTTGCCTTTGGAAAGAGAATAAAAAAACCTACATGATGTAGGTTTTTTTTATGATACGATTCAGTTGACACACATACCTAAGGGGGGTATATTGAACTTAAGAAAATATAGAGGAGTTGATTCGAATGGATGACTTGAACATTCCCCTACAGCCGGAGAAGAAGCCCACTGAACCGCGAACCGAAGAAGAAAAGCAGCAGCTTCAAAACCGCTTAAAACGCATTGAAGGCCAGATCCGTGGTATTCAAAAAATGGTTGGAGAAGACCGCTATTGTGTAGACATTCTCATTCAGCTTTCTGCGATTCAGGCAGCATTAAAAAAAGTTGGTTATACGCTTCTTGAACGTCATACGAAAACGTGCGTAGCTAATTCAATTAAAGAAGGTACGGGTGATGATCAGATAGAGGAGTTAATGAAAGTCATTCAGCAGTTCTCTAAGTAGGAGGTGAACGAAATGGAATCACAGAAGCAGATCTCCCTTCATGTTACAGGGATGACGTGTGCTTCATGTTCAACAAGAATTGAAAAGGTATTAAATAAAATGGACGGAGTAAATGCAAACGTTAATTTAACGATGGAAAAAGCAAGCGTCGCTTATGATGAAGATAAAGTAAAGGCGGAAGAAATTGTTGGGAAAATTGAAAAGCTTGGATACGGTGTACGCAAAGAGAAAGTTGAGCTCGATATTCACGGGATGACATGTGCCGCCTGCTCGACAAGAATAGAAAAAGGCTTAAACCGTACAAAAGGTGTTGAGCTTGCTTCCGTGAACTTAACAACAGAGTCTGGCGTAGTCGAATATCAGCCTGGAGAAGTAACGTTAGATGAAATTCTCCAAAAGGTGAAAAAGCTCGGTTATGAAGCGGTAGTCAAAAAGGATCGAGAAGAGCAGCAATCTCACAAAGATGAAGAAGTTAAAAAGAAAAAACGTCGTTTGCTTATCTCAGCACTTCTTTCGTTACCGCTACTCTTAACAATGCTAGGTCATCTACCTGGCGGGTTAGCACTTCCGGTGCCCCATCTTCTCATGGAGCCCTGGTTTCAATTTCTTCTAGCTACACCCGTTCAGTTTGTCATTGGCGCACCATTTTATTCTGGCGCTTATCGAGCACTGGTTAATAAGAGCGCAAATATGGATGTCCTTGTTGCGCTTGGGACATCTGCGGCTTATTTTTACAGTGTGATAGAGGGCATTAGAAGTTATCTAACGGAAGGCTACAATCCGTCTCTTTATTTTGAAACAAGTGCTATTCTAATAACGCTTATTTTAGTCGGAAAGCTATTTGAAGATCTTGCGAAAGGGAGAACAACACAAGCGATTACAAAATTGCTTAACCTCCAGGCGAAAGAAGCAAGTGTCATTCGGGATGGGGAAGAAGTAAAAGTACCTGTTGATCAAGTACAGGTAGGAGATCATATCATTGTTCGTCCTGGAGAGAAAATACCTGTAGACGGTATCGTAGAAAAAGGCAATTCATCCGTTGATGAGTCTATGATCACAGGGGAATCCATCCCAATAGAGAAAGAAGTAGGAGAGAGTGTAATTGGTTCTACAATTAATGAAAACGGTACGTTAACCATTCGCGCTGAAAAGGTCGGAAAAGACACAGCACTGGCCGGAATCATTAAAATTGTAGAAGATGCCCAGGGGTCTAAAGCACCAATACAGCGGTTAGCCGATGTAATTTCAGGTGTTTTTGTACCGATAGTAGTCGCTATTGCCGCCGTTACGTTTTTCGTTTGGTATTTTCTGGTTGATCCATACAATTTACCACAGGCGCTTGAGGTTGGAATAGCCGTTCTTGTTATTGCATGTCCTTGTGCACTAGGTTTGGCTACACCGACATCAATTATGGTTGGGACAGGTAAAGGTGCTGAGCAAGGTATTCTTTATAAAGGTGGCGAATTTCTAGAAGCCACTCACAAAATTGATGCGATCTTACTTGATAAAACAGGGACTATTACAAAAGGAAAGCCAGAAGTAACAGATTTTGTTGCTTTTCAAAGTAATGAGAAGAGCGTGCTGGAAAAATTGGTAGCGGCTGAGAAAGCTTCTGAACATCCTCTTGCCAAGTCCATTGTAGAGTATGGTTTGAATCAGAAGATTGAAGTAGCTGAAGCAGAGCAGTTTCAAGCTATTCCAGGACATGGGATTGTGGCAACTGTGCAAGAAAAGCAAATCCTGGTTGGTACGCGCAAGCTGATGGAGCGGGAACATATTTCCGTTTCTGCATATGAAGAGCAAATGACTACGTACGAATTAGACGGGAAGACGGCTATGTTTATTGCATTTGATAACAGTGTGCAAGGAATTATTGCTGTCGCTGATACTGTGAAAGAAACGTCTCAGAAAGCGATTGAAGAAATGCGTGCGCTTGGCATCGATGTGTATATGATTACAGGTGACAACCAACGCACAGCTGAGGCAATTGGAAAACAAGTAAATCTAAATGGCGTGTTTGCTGAGGTGCTCCCTGAGGAAAAGGCTAGTAAGGTGAAAGAGTTACAGCGAGAAGGTAAACGAGTTGCGATGGTAGGAGATGGAATTAACGATGCCCCAGCTCTTGCGACAGCTGATATTGGAATGGCTATTGGAACAGGAACAGATGTAGCTATTGAAACAGCAGATGTTACTCTCGTTGGTGGCGACCTTCAAAACATTCCAAAGGCGATTCATTTAAGTCAGAAAACGATGCAGAATATTCGTCAAAATTTATTCTGGGCGCTATTCTATAATTCAATTGGTATTCCAATTGCTGCGCTCGGTCTACTAGCTCCATGGGTTGCTGGAGCGGCTATGGCATTTAGCTCCGTATCTGTCGTAGCAAACTCCCTCCGTTTGAAGCGAGTCAAACTTTAAGAAATGAAAGGAGAATGAAAATGGAACAAACAACGTTAAAAATCGAAGGTATGACATGTGATCATTGTAAAGCAGCAGTAACTAATGCATTAACAGAGCTTGATGGTGTAGCAGAAGTAGATGTGAATATAAAAGAAGGCACGGCAAAAGTTTCTTACGACTCTAGAAGTGTTTCTGTTTCAGAAATGAATGAAGCGGTTGAAGAACAGGGATATGATATTGTCTAACTAAAAAGGCTGAAGAAAGGACGCAATCCTTTCTTCGGCCTTTTTTATGATACATAAGTTCACCACTCCACTAATAAAATGCGCTAATAGGACAAGTGGGTAGAAGAGAAAGCCTCTTCAATTTATTTAGGAGGGAATGCAGTCATGATGACATCATTGTTAACTCTTTTTATGATTGGCTTTGGAGGACTTATGATCGGCTCGTTCGCAGGGAGAATGGCATTTACATATTATCAACATCGTCTAGAAGCTCTTTACCTTATTTGCGGAGGAATGCTCATTGGTGTCATTATGTTTGAATTAATACCCGAAAGCATACGTACTTATCCGTTTTGGGCCCTCGTGGCAGGAGTATCGTTATCGGTCTTTGTTTGTGTGTTTACGGATCACGCCATACACGGGATGTTTCGTGATAAAAGCTATCTTCCTGTGTTCGCTTTCGTGCTAGCCCTTATTTTTCATAATATCCCTGTAGGAATCGCGCTAGGAATGACATTAGGTGAAGGTATCGGCATATCGTTGCTTATTGCTCTATTTATTCATCATTTACCAGAAGGGGTCGCACTCTATATTCTAATGAGAATGAATGGGGTTAAACGCATTTTTGTTATCATCGGTGGGAGCTTCGTAACGATTGTTTTAACAGTGGCAGCGTGGTTTGGTATGGTTTCGAGTCAATCTATTCTTATCAATGGCATATTTTTGGGCATTGCAATCGGCTCTTTAGGCTATGTAGCGCTTCACGAAATGATCGGCCAAGTTGTCGGGAAAGTTTTAAAAAGAGAGTTGTACTTGTATACATGTTTGGGAATACTTTTGTTATCACTCTACCTACAGGTGGCTCACGAAATCTTTTGACAACGTGCAAAAGATTCAGTAAAATTGTACATAGATTAATATGAACACATGCTCATATATTGAATACAATAGATAAAAGAACGAAGAAAGGAGTAAAATACGATGGAAGAATATCGTCTTAAGGGCTTATCTTGTCCCAACTGTGCTGCTGGCATGGAGCAACAGATTCAAAAACTTGAGTACGGCGAATCAGCTCAAATTCAGTACAATTCAGCTAAGCTAAAAGTAGATAAAAGAGTTAACATTGAACAGGTCGAGAAAATCCTTGATTCCGATCATGCTTCTATAATGAAGGAAGAGGATGGACATACACACGCTCATGCTAGTATGAAGTGGCTCCTAGGCATTTCAACTGGTATCTTTCTATTCGCTCTGCTATTAGATTTCGCCACAGCTGTTCCAGCTGTTCCGTTTTATCTTACTGCGATTATCTTAAGCGGATATCAAACGTTTATGAAAGGTCTTCGAAATTTAACGAAGTTAACGTTTAATATTGAAACCTTGATGACGATTGCGTTAATCGGGGCTGTTTCCATTGGAGAGTGGAAAGAAGGAACGCTTGTTGCGATTTTGTTTGGATTGAATGAATACTTAGAAGGACTTGGCATGGAGAAGGCCAGGAAGTCGATGGAATCCCTTCTTCAAATCGCACCGAAAGAAGCGCTTCTTATCCGAGATGGAAAAGAAGAAGTGGTCTCAATTAACGACCTTAAAGTAGACGATCTTGTTCTCGTTCAATCTGGCGCTAAAATTCCTTCAGATGGAATTGTATCAGCTGGAAATAGCTCAGTGAATGAAGCTGCGATCACGGGAGAAGCCATGCCGGTTGAAAAAGGAGTTGGTGAATCTGTTTTTGGCGGAAGCATTAATAATGAGGGCATTCTGCACGTGAAAATCTCAAAGGCCTATGAGGATTCTTCGCTCGCAAAAATATTGCATTTAGTTGAAGAAGCTCAAGAAACGAAGACACCAACGGAGTTATTTATTAATCGTTTTTCAAGATTCTATACACCAATTATCATGGTCATCTCAGCCCTGGTTATGCTTGTTCCTCCGTTATTGTTTGGTGGGATTTGGGGTGACTGGTTTTATCAAGGGCTTGCTGTATTAATTGTCGGTTGTCCATGTGCTCTTATACTGTCATCACCTATTGCGAACATCTCCGGTATTACAAGGAATGCGCGTAACGGCATTCTAGTAAAAGGATCGGTCTATCTTGAGCAACTGGGTAAAATCGATACGCTAGCTTTTGATAAGACTGGGACACTGACAAAAGGATTCCCTTATGTTGAGACATATGAAAGCTATAACGATGAGAAGTTCCTATCTGTAGCAGCAGCGGTCGAGAAGCATTCTTCTCATCCACTAGCCAAAGCAATTATGAAGAAAGTAGCTGATTTTCCTTATAGAGAACTCGAAGCAACCAATGTCGAAACGGTTTCAGGGCAAGGCATCATTGCAGAGGTTAATGGAAAGAGACATTGGGTGGGAAATGAAAAAAGCGTATGTCATGTTACCATACCTGAGAATGTTCAATCATCAATTAATGCGATGAAACGAGATGGGCTAACGCTTGTCATTGTAGCCGATGAAACAAAGATACTTGGTATGTTTGGTATTGCGGATGAAATCCGCGAAGAAAGCCAGTCTGTTATACGTGATTTGCATCAAGCAGGTATTAAGAATACGGTGATGTTAACCGGAGATCATGAGAAAACAGCTGAGAAAGTGGCAAACCGTGTTGGTGTTCGTTCTTATTTCGGTGGTCTCTTACCTGAAGACAAAGTCTCTAAAGTAAAAGAATTAACAGCGAAAGGCAAAGTAGCCATGATTGGTGACGGAATTAACGATGCACCGGCTCTTGCTTCAGCTGATCTTGGAATTGCAATGGGGAAAGGGACGGATAGCGCGATTGAAACAGCCGATATTGTATTGATGCAGGATCATCTCGGTAAGCTGCCAGAAGCGGTCTCGATCGCCAAGCGCGTGAATCGAACGATCCGAGTCAATATTGCACTAGCCCTTGGTTTGAAACTCATTGCCTTACTCCTTACTATTCCTGGATTATTGACCCTATGGATTGCAATATTGTCGGATATGGGTGCAACGATTCTTGTGACCTTGATTAGTTTAACGATTTTATGGGAGCGGAAAGAAAAAGAAAATCCAACGATAAAGAAGGAAGCTGAACCCCAGCATTCGTAAAACCTCTGGTTGTCTAGAGGTTTTTCTTTATGAGTATTTTGGGAAATTCGCCTAAATTATAGGAAGTTAAAGGTGTTTATTTAATCATGTCAACAAGTGCTGCGCCGAATTCGCGTTTGGATTTCATTGTATATGACTCAAAACGCTCGTATGATAAGAACTACAGAAAGTCGCACTGGGATAAGGATCCTATATAAGCGTTCATATTAACTGATTCAAATAAGAAACGTACAAACAAAATGAAAACGCTTTTAACGTGCGAGTGAAAAGGAGGAAATACGATGAGTGAACAGAACACAGAGAAATCTGGATTCAAAGTAAAAGTTCAGCGGTTCGGAAGTTACTTAAGCAGTATGATCATGCCGAATATTGGTGCGTTTATTGCTTGGGGGTTAATCACTGCTCTATTCATACCAGATGGTTATTTACCAAACGCAAGTCTAGCAGAATTAGTAGAACCAATGCTTTACTACCTATTGCCACTACTGATTGGATATACTGGAGGTAAAATTGTCTACGGCGGTCGTGGTGGAGTGGTCGGTGCAACAGCTACGATCGGTGTTATTGTAGGCGCAGACATTCCGATGTTCCTTGGAGCTATGGCAATGGGACCACTTGGAGGATATTTAATTAAGAAATTCGACGAGGCCATTCATGGCAAGATTAAATCAGGTTTTGAAATGCTCGTTAATAATTTTTCAGCAGGAATTATCGGTGGAGCGTTAACAATTATTGCTTCTCTAGCAATTGGACCAGTGGTATTGGGACTAAACAAAGCACTTGCTGCTGGTGTAGAAGCGATTATCGCTGCAGGTCTACTCCCTTTAGTAAGTATTCTAATTGAACCTGGTAAAGTGCTCTTTTTAAATAATGCTATCAACCATGGGATTTTTACCCCGCTTGGACTTGAACAAGTAGCGAATACTGGTAAATCAGTGCTCTTTTTAGTTGAAGCGAACCCTGGACCAGGTCTAGGAATTCTTCTAGCCTACTCGATTGTTGGGAAAGGATCTGCAAAACAATCAGCACCAGGAGCTGCACTGATTCATTTCGTTGGGGGAATTCATGAAATTTACTTCCCTTACATTTTGATGAAGCCAGCACTTGTACTTGCTGCCATTCTTGGTGGAATGGGTGGTGTATTCACATTTACACTTCTAGATGCAGGACTGTTAGCAGCGGCTTCACCAGGTAGTATCGTCTCTCTTATGATTATGTCACCACGAGGCGGCTATCTAAGCGTTATTGCAGGTGTTCTTGTAGCAACAGCTATTTCTTTCCTAGTCTCATTCGTCATTCTAAAACGCTCAAAAGATAGCGGAGAAGATATTTCAGAAGCAACTGAAAAAATGGAAGTAATGAAAGGGAAGAAGAGTAGCGTATCGTCTAATCTAAAAACGAATGCGGAAGGGCCAAAAGTAGAAGCATCTTCTTATGGTAACATCGCTAAAGTAGTCTTTGCATGTGATGCTGGAATGGGCTCAAGTGCAATGGGCGCATCCGTACTTCGTAACAAATTCAAAAAAGCTGGGTTAACAGACATTGAAGTAACGAATACGTCGATTAGCAACCTACCCAATGATGCTGACCTAGTCGTAACGCACCAGGATTTAACGGATCGTGCGAAGGATAAGCTTCCAGAAGCGAATCATATCTCGGTTAAAAACTTTATGAATAGTCCAAAATACGATGAGCTTGTTGCTGAGTTAACTTCCACAGGAGAAACGCCAGTGAAAGAAGAGACAATACCAGAACAAGCAGAGCAGAAAGAAATTAATAAAGTAGTCTTTGCATGTGATGCTGGAATGGGCTCAAGTGCAATGGGCGCATCCGTACTTCGTAACAAATTCAAAAAAGCAGGACTTCAAGACATTGATGTAACAAATACGGCTATTAGTAACTTACCAGATGATGCTGATTTAATCATAACGCACCAGGACTTAACAGATCGAGCAAAAGCGAAACGCCCTGATGCTGAACATATTTCAGTTGCAAACTTTATGAATAGCCCGAAATACGAAGAGCTTGTTGATAGACTTAAAAAATAGTTATAGCCAGAATTCGAGGTGAACCACGTGTTTATTTCAGCAAGGGAACGAAGGATTCTTCAGCTTCTATTAGAGAATGATGACTATTATACGGTCAAAGGGATTGCTCAAGTACTTGAGGTAAGCGAGCGAACGGTTCACCGTGACTTAGTCGGCGTAGAGGATATTCTTACTCAGTATGATTTATTCTTACAAAAGAAAGCTGGAGTAGGCGTTCAAATTGATGGTCAAGAATCTAGACGAGCTGAGTTGAAAAGCTATCTAGTTGATCTAACCATTACAGAATATACGCAACAGGAGAGGGAGACGTTGATTCTATGCAAGCTATTGGAATCAGCTGACCCTATTAAGTTAGTTGGGCTAGCGAATGACTTGAAAGTGACAGTTGCTACTGTCAGTCATGATTTAGACAAAGCGGAAGAATGGCTTGAAAAAATGCAGCTTTCATTAATAAGAAAGCGGGGGTATGGCGTGCAAGTTGATGGGGCTGAAGCCTTGAAGAGACACGCCATGAGCTCCTTGCTTGCGCATGAGTTTAATGATTCAGACTTTTTTACATTGTTAAAGAAGTCGATCCAAAAGAAATCTCAAACTACTGCTCTCCAATCTGCTTCTGAACGATTGCTAGGGTTAGTTGATCGAACTAAGCTTTTGAAGGTTGAGACAATCGTTGATGATGTTAACAATGAGCTACCCTATATGATCGCTGATAGTGCATATATTGGTTTAATCGTCCATCTGACCCTAGCTGTTGAGCGTATTCAAAAGGGTGAAAAAATCGAGATAGATGAAGCGTATTTAAATACCCTAGTGAATACGAAAGAGTTTGGTTTTGCTAGAATAATCGGTACAAAACTTGAAGAATCTTTTAATGTCTTAATACCTGAAGCTGAGATTGGTTATATCACCATGCATTTACGCGGAGCGAAATTGAGAAATACCGGAGATTACTATTTGGAAGAAACGAATTATCCGATTCTCGTTAAAACAAAGGAGTTAATCCGCTATGTAGATAACCACCTCAATGCGGGTTTAGTAACTAATGAATCTCTTTTAGAAGGATTAGTGACACATCTCGGTCCTGCTACACATCGCGTTAGGCAAAACATGAATATCCATAATCCTTTACTTACAAAAATAAAAGCAGACTATGCTGAATTATTCCAACTGCTTGAAGAAGCGTTAAAAGAAACTTTTCCGGGGATACCCATTCCTGATGAAGAAGTTGGTTTTCTAGTTCTCCACTTTGGTTCAGCTCTTGAAGGTCGCTTTCAACATAACGAAGTGAATATTCTTGCCGTATGCTCAAGTGGTATCGGGACATCCAAAATGCTGGCTACTCGGTTAAAACAGGAGTTGCCAGAAATTCATACCATCAAAAGTGCTTCATTATTTGAATTGCAAGATGAAGATCCTGAAAGCTATGACCTCATTGTTTCAACCATTCCTCTTCCAGATTATGAAGGCGAGTATATTAGGGTAAATCCTTTTTTAACGGAGGAAGAGGCAACGCGCATCCGCTCGACACTACAAAAGAAGTCGCTGATGAAAAAAAGAAGTACGGTAGAGAAACCTAAGAAGAACAAGGAATCTTTATTTATTTCAAACGATGAAGCAACCATCTGGTTTCGTAAAGCTGGAATATATAGCACGACTGTATCTTCGGTAATAGAATTATTTCGAGTAAATCAATCTGAACACAAAGAGGTCGAGAAACTCTTAGAAGAAGAGTGTATGCGTTTAGAAAAACTTAATGCGATCAGCTATTCACCAGAAGTTAAAGAGGCGCTTCTGAAGCGTGAAGCCATAAGTGGAGTGGGTATTCCAGAGACTTCACTTGCATTGTTTCATACGCGGACACCTGAAGTTAAAAAACCAGTATTTACAATTGGTCGATTGATAGAACCGATTCAGCGAAAGGCAATGGATGGTTCACTCATTGAAATAGATACTGTTCTTTTACAACTGGCACCAGAGGATTCACCTGTGGAAAGTATCGAAATCATGAGCTACATCAGTTCTCTAATTATTGAATCAAATGAAAGCATCGCGCTTTTCTCGGAGAGCAATCAAGAATCAATTGGGTTGTACCTCGCTAACAAAATGAAAAGTCATGTAGAAAAACAATTAGGAATTAAAGGAGACGATTAAAATGGCAAAAGAAATTCTATCAACTGAGAACGTATTACTAAACGAAACGGCTGCAACAAAAGAAGAGGCTATCCGTATGGCAGGTCAAATCCTTGTCGACAACGGTTATGTGGATGAAAGCTACCTTGAGCAAATGCAAGAACGTGAAAAAATCACAACGACTTATATGGGCAATTCTGTTGCTATTCCTCACGGTACGGAGGATGCTAAGAAAGCTGTGAAGCATTCTGGACTATCCATCATCCAATTGCGAGAAGGCGTTGATTTCGGAGATGGAAATATTGCGAAGATTATCATTGGGATTGCTGGTAAGGATAATGAGCATTTAGAGATCCTTTCTCAAATTGCGATTGTTTGTTCTGAAGAAGAAAATGTGGAAGAGTTGATTCAAGCGGATTCCAAAGAAACGTTAATCTCCATGTTTAACGAGGTGAATTAATCATGCTTGCCGTTCATTTTGGTGCTGGAAATATTGGAAGAGGCTTTATTGGAAAGCTTCTTTCTCAATCAGGATATGAAGTATGCTTCGTAGATATCAATGAGACTGTGATTAATGAGCTTAATGAACGAAAGAGTTATACGGTAGAAATATTAGGTCAGGATAGGGAACAGATTGTTGTTGAAGGCGTAAGAGGTATTAACAGCCAACAAGATCCTGAAGCAGTAATTGATGCGATCTATCAAGCTGACCTTATTACGACAGCTGTTGGTCCTACCGTATTGAAATTGATTTCTTCTGCTATCAAAGAAGGCATCTCAAAACGTATCGCAGATGGAAAAGCTCCCGTTAACGTCATAGCATGTGAGAATATGATCGGTGGCAGTACAATGCTTCGAAATGCTGTTGAAGAAAAAATGGATGAAGCGGATCGTAAAGTGCTTGATCAATATGCTGGTTTCCCAGATGCCGCAGTGGATCGTATTGTTCCAAATCAAACGCATGAAGATCCATTAATGGTTGCGGTTGAGCCCTTCTATGAATGGGTCGTCGATCAAACGATGATGGCTGGAGAGGTTCCGGAAATAGCTGGCCTTACGTACGTTCAAGATCTTGCTCCTTATATTGAGCGGAAATTGTTCACCGTTAATACAGGACATGCCGTGACAGCTTACCTTGGTTATCAAGCAGGGTATGAGACAATAAAGGAAGCACTAGACACTGAAGATATCTATCATGATGTTAAGAATGCTCTTGAAGAGTCTGGTGAATTGCTTCAGCATAAGCACGGTTTTGAAAAAGAGGCGCATGCGGCTTATATTACAAAAATTCTTGGTCGTTTTCTAAATCCACATCTAGTGGATGAAGTTACTCGCGTTGGCCGAGCTCCAATTCGTAAAATTGGACCCGACGACCGTCTTGTTGGACCGGCACGTCAGCTCGCGGAATTAAACAAAGAACCAAACTATCTTGCGAAAGGAATTGCAGCAGCATTGCGATTTGATCCCTTAGAAGATGAAGATGCAGTTAAGATTCAAAGCAAAATCAAGAATGAGGGTATTTCAAGTGCGATTACTGCTTTTACAGGAATAAATGAGGGCGAGATTTTGTTTGATTTAATTAGCAAGCACTATAAAGAAATGTCAATCAGCTAATAAAATGGAGAAGCTCATATAGGGCTTCTCTTTTTTTGGTATATTTCGTATATTTTTGTTACGATTTTGCATTAGGACTTGTGCCAAACTCAATACAATTCTACTATTAGAGTATGACATGAGTCATATCCATTTTTAATGGGAAGGGGAACACGAATGTTTAATATTTTATTACAGTCTCACTCAGGTTCATGGGCGATTCTTGTTTTGCTTTTAGTGATTAGTTATTTTGCACCTAAGCAAAAGATCTCGCTGATGATTCAACGCTTATTTTATCTAATTATGCTTGGTACAGGTATCGGAATGCTCTTTATTCTTGGTTTTCCACTGATTTATGTACTTAAAGGAATTCTGGCGATTGTGTTAATCGGTGTTATGGAAATGATTGTAGGAAGAAAGAAGCGTGGCGAATCAACAAAGATGCTTTGGATCGCGTGTATTGTTCTAATTTTAGTGATTATTTCAATCGGGTACAACTGGATTTAATACCAAAAAGCGACGTTCCGTTTACGGGACGTCGCTTTTTCTATCCTTGTCGAGGCTAATCGGGGGCCTCCGCTTTTGATTCATCTAGCTGCAGTGACCAGCCTCTCGATCGCTTCACCATATGAAATGAACATAAAGGGCGTGTTCTTTTTATGAGGTTCCAGCGCTTTTCGGGCCTCCCGGGGCCCTTCCGCTTTTTGTTTCATCTAGCTACAGGACCCCAGTCCCTCGATCGCTTCACCATATGAAATGAACACAAAGGGCGTGTTCTTTTCATATGGCTCCAGCGCTTTTCGGGCCTAACCGGTCACTTCCGCTTTTGATCCATCTAGCTGCAGTGACCAGCCTCTCGATCGCTTCACCATTTCAAATGAACACAAAGGGCGTGTTCTTTTGAAATGCCTCCAGCGCTTGTCGAGGCTAACCGGTCACTTCCGCTTTTGTTATTCCCAGGGTTTTTCTGTGGTTAGGAGGCCGGCTAGTTCTTTACTGGCTTGTCTGTGTTCTCTTCGCTTTTCTGCTCGTGCTGGTGCTGTTTCGTGTAGATTTTTTTCTTCTTCTGATTCTGGAATTACTTTTGGGACGGGAAGTGGTTTTTTATTTTCATCCAGTGAGACAAAAGTAAGAAATGCTGTTGCTCCGATATGTCGTTCGCCTGATAAGAGATGCTCCGCAATGACTTTCACAAATACTTCCATAGAAGACTTTCCGGTGAATGTCACGTATGCTTCGAGACAAACGGAATCGTCTGGTGTAATTGGGTGTAAGAAGTCAACAGAGTCCGTTGAAGCTGTTACAACTTCACTACGACAGTGTCGCATTGCTGCAATTGATGCTATATCATCAATGTCTCTCATCAGTTGGCCGCCAAATAAGGTGTTGTGGTTGTTGGTTGCTTCTGGGAATACGTGGCTTGTTTTTACTACACGTGATTCACGAATATATTTAGATTCCATAGTTGTCTCTCCTTAGTATGCTTTTCTTGTAGTCTATCTTTACTATGCCCTTGATTGAGAGGTGAAAAACCTCTGTCTTTACGAAGAAGCGAAGAGGGTATCAAAAATAGCTGTTATATAGATAATTCCATTCATCGTCGTTTACGTCAAAGACATTTTTATGATGATGCTGAGTGATGACAAGTGAATCATCTGTAAGAGTGATCCGTCCATTGTTTGTCGCAATCGTCACTATTGTATGATTCGTAAATGGTGAATTTGGATGAGTTTGAACAAATGAACTTAATGGCTCATATTCAGCCAACGTTCGAGGCGCGGTTGAGAAGCGTATTTGAGTTTTCCATGTGTCGTTGCTAACTGCTTGTTGAAGATCATACGTATCGTTTGAACGTTGGGCAATTCTATATCGATGAAACCCATCATCAACAATTTCACCCGAGAGAAGGATCGGCGTTTGACTCGAGTTTCCAAAGCCTACATCGGTTAAGTAAGTCGTTCCTTCGAGTTCGACAAGGTTAGTTAAGTGTGTATTTTCTTTCCCCCAAATCTTTTCATCAATCGCGACAGTGCCAGTAACCATAACTGTTGTAAATCCAATTTGAGTAAGAAGCCAGTTAAAGAGAGGATTTAGTTCAAAGCACAGTCCTCCGCGCTTGTTTTCAATGATTTTTGCATACATTTTCTCAAGATCCAAATCAATCCATCTTTTTCTAGAAATATCGAGGTTTTCAAAAGGAATTTGGTGCATGTGATTTCTCTGAAGTAATTGAAGAGAATGAAAATTAACCTGCATCTGCTTGATGCTAATTCGTTTAAGATATTTCTCAACATTCATACAAAAACTCCTTTCTCTTCATTTTCTATTTTCGTGCAGATCGGCTCATAACGCAATGAATTTACCTATGTAGTCATGAAGCATGTTCCTTAGGGAATAATAAAGTGAAAAGGGGTGTGAAAGTGTGAAGAAGTGGGTTTTGTTTATGTTAATGGTTATGTACTTCCCAGCCCAGGTAGGTGCAGAAGAGAATCGTGAGCTGGCTATCGTTATTGATGACTTCGGAAATGACATGGGGGGTACGGAAGAAATGCTACGACTTCCTGTAACATTAACCGTTGCGATTATGCCATTTCTTGAAACCACTGAAAAAGATGCGGAAGAAGCGCATAAGTTTGGACACGAAGTGATTGTGCATATTCCAATGGAGCCATTGAAAGGAAAGAAGAGCTGGCTTGGACCAGGAGCGATTACAACGGACTTATCTGATGATGAAATTGAGAAGCGGGTCATGGCTGCAATTGACGCTGTGCCTCATGCAGTTGGTATGAATCATCATATGGGGTCAAAAGCGACAGCTGATGAACGAGTGATGAAAATCGTTCTTGAAGCGTGTCGAGAAAAAGGTCTTTATTATTTAGATAGCAAAACGACAGGGAAAAGTGTCATTCCGGATCTTGCAGAAGAAATCGGGGTTCCTTATCTTGAAAATGAACTTTTTTTTGATGACGTCTATACGATTCAGCATATGAATAAAAAGGCTCAAGAGCTTGCAGTAAAGCTTAAAGATGATCAGGCACATATTGCTATTGGGCACGTGGGGATTGCGGGTGAAAAAATGGTTGCGGTTTTAAACGAGTTTATTCCTATGTATAAGAATGAAGCGGTAATTGTACCACTATCTCAAATGATCCCAGGATTCGAAATGATTGATGAGAGTATGCCTTAAGATAAATGCTTTGAATGACGATTATATGGGCCTTTTTTGTAGCAATTACAGCTTTACTTGCTCAAATGGAAATTTCATTGCCACTTGTTACAATCAGTGGAGGAGTTTATCCTTTCATTATTGTTGGTTTGATTAAAGCATTTCTTGCAAGTTGGTTAGGAATTACAATTCGTAGACGTCTCATTCAAGCAAGACTTTTACAACGTACAATAGGAACAATTCAATCGAAAAACTGATCCATAAGGACAACTCATTCGTTAGCTAGGAAACAAAAGTGAGGTGTCCACCATGAAAAAACGAATGGAATGGGGCTTATTATGTGGTCGAATGATACTTGGAATAATTATGTTAGCTCATGGTATACAAAAACTAGGTGCGATGGAGAATACGATTGCGATGTTTGATAAGATTGGTCAGCCTGCAGCACTTGCATATGCAGCAGCGATTATTGAAGCAATTGGGGGAGCATTCCTGATTACTGGAATCTTTGTCATACCATCAGCGATCCTACTTGGATTAACGATGATTGGTGCTATTGTTCTGGCAAAGCTTCCAATGGGGCTTATTGGAGGTTATGAGTTCCCACTTTCTCTTCTTGGTATATCAGTGATTTTAGCTTTTACTGGTAGTCGAAAATTTGCGATATCTGAAGTTATCACGAAGAAAAGTAGAGTAACTCAATAGCGTTAAATAAACGTTTGTTTAATTTTATTAATTCAAAAAACGCCTTCTCAAATGAGAGGGCGTTTTAGTCTATTTAAGAAAAAAGGAATAGATCTCGAAAATCACTACTATTTATGGAATATCATACCCCATTGAACTTGTAAGGATCTCGAACCACTGATCACGGGTTAATGAGTACGAAAGTGCATCAACTGCACTATCGATGCGCTCAGGCTTACCTGATCCCACGATTGGCATAATGTTTGCCGGATGGTTGAGGAGCCAAGCATATAGAACCTGATCCATTCCTTCAGCACCGATTTCAGAAGCGACTTTCTTAACCGTTTCGCGAAGACGTACGGCTTTTTCGTCATTCGAAGTGAATACATTTCCACCTGCAAGGGGAGACCAAGCCATTGGCTTCATTCGTTTTTCTTGACAGAGATTAAGGGTACCATCCTCAAAGTTCTCAAGGTTATAAGCAGAAAGCTCAAGCTGGTTTGTAATGAGAGGCTGCTCGACATACGATTGAAGCATGTTAAATTGGTGGTGTTTAAAGTTAGAAACGCCAAAATGACGAACTTTTCCTTCTTGTTTTAATGTAGAAAAGGCTTCAGCCACTTGTTCTGGGTCCATAAATGGATCTGGACGGTGGATGAGAAGAACATCAATATGATCAATACCAAGTGAGATGAGCGATTGTTCAGCAGAAGTGATAATGTGCTCCTTACTTGTATTGTAATGATGTGATTGGTGAGCTGGTCTGTTTGGTGATTCAATCACAATTCCGCATTTTGTAACGATTTCCATTTGGTCACGTAAGGAAGGTTTCAGAGCGAGAGCTTTTCCGAAAAGCTCTTCACATTCGTAACTTCCATAAAGATCGGCATGATCGAAGGTAGTAATGCCACGATTAAGGTTATGTTCAATGAGTGAAAGGGTTTCTTCACTCGTTTGATTCCAATCTGCCAGTCGCCAAAGACCATGAATAATACGAGAAAAAGATAAATCTTCTGTTAAATGAACACGTTGCATGGATAGTCCCCCTATTTTTTATGTGCTTTTCTTATAATAGAGGAATTAAACCGCTTGCACAACTATTGAGTCTTCTGTGAAATGTGCTTGATGTTAATGATAATGCTTCTCATTATCATTAAGCCGTGCTATAATGATAAAAACATTCAAAATAAGAGGTGGATAAAATGGTTGAAACGTTACAGATATCCATGTTTTTGTTCATTTTGCTCTTGTCTTTCACAGCATTTGCGCTAGTTTTGAGAGCAGAGGCGGTTAAAAGTGGATTACGCGAAAAGAAATCAAGCGCATTTGAATCAACACCTTCGATTTCATTTAAGAAAAGTTATTGACTTTATAATTGATAAAGATTATCATTATCATCATAGAAGAGAATAGACATGGTGTTCCCCGACACAAATTGTTCTATATATTTCAAACAAAACCAAAGAAGTTCCCCCTTCTCCAATTGTTTGATGATCGTAGCTGCCAACGCCGGCAGCTATTTTTATTTGCCGAATTTAATAATTATACAAAGCCCTTATTGTATCAGGTTTCAAAAGAAAAATTTATCCATATTTTCTCATTTACAAATTTGGATTTAGTGCTAAACTATTTTTTGGAAGTAAACATCAATAGGGGGTTTGACATATGAAGAAGTTATTATCTGTTTTAAGTTTATCCATGCTTCTGATTGTAGCAGCGTGCGGTTCAAATACAAACAGCGAAAGTGAAACAAGTGGAGAAACAGAGCAAGCTGATACGAAAAGTGTTCTACTAGATTTTCAATCAGAAGTGGTAAGTGTTCTTAAGAAACATAATGACGCAATCGTCGCTTATGAATCAGCAAAAGCTGCTTTTCATGACAGTGAAACACCTGAAGCAGACAAGCCTTCAACAGAAGAGCTTGAAGAGTTAAAAGGAAGTGCTACTGAAGCTAGTAAAGCAACAGTAGAAGGTATCAAAGGTCTATCTGTTCCAGCTGAACTAGACGACTCTAAAGAGGAAATTGAGAGTGCATTTGACGATTTAACACAAGCATATACCATTCGTGCAGAACAAGCGGACATTGCTGATCCTTCTGTACAGGAGAAGGCGCTAGAGCAATTTACCAAGTTTGAAGATAAAATGGGGAAGGTTTTTGAAGATACTGGTCTGATTAAGCCAAGTTTTGCGAAAGAGTTACAATAGATATGACAGGCCCCTGCATGTATTGCGGGGGTTTTTTTGTGTGTTAATAAAGTGCACAGAATTCACTTATGATAAGCTAGGAGAGGGAAAGTAGAAAAAAGCTTAATTTATATAAAGGAAGTGTCACTATGAACACACGTTTATCAAAAATGACAGATTGGCTTATTGAACAAAATCAAGACTTTGCTTATATTCATTCATCTTCGAATGTCTTTTACCTATCTAGTTTTCACTGTGAACCACATGAACGGTTACTTGGTCTTTTTATCGTTCCTAACCAAGAACCATTCCTTGTAGTTCCCGGGATGGAAGTTTCCCAGGCACGAGACGCAGGATGGGAATATGAGATCATCGGCTATAGCGATTCAGAAGATCCTTTTGACTTTATTCATGAGGCATTGAAAGAACGTGGTGTGCATCAACCAACTAGTGCTTCAATTGAGAAAGGAACGCTTGCCTATGAACGCGCTGAAGAATTGCAAACTCGCTATCCGAAACTTCAGTATCATTCAGCAGAGCTTGGTCTGAATCAATTTCGTCTTATTAAAGATGAGGAGGAAATTGAAGTGTTGCGCGAAGCAGCAGCACTTGCTGATTTCGGTGTAGAGACCGGGGTAAAGGCTTTACGCGAAGGCATTACTGAAATGGAAGTACTCGCTACAATAGAATTTGAGTTGAAAAAGAAAGGTATTCGAGAGATGTCTTTTTCTACGATGGTTTTGTTTGGAGAGAAATCAGGTCAACCACATGGTAACCCTGGGGATCGTCAATTGAAAAAAGGTGACCTCGTTTTATTTGATCTTGGTGTTGTCCTTAACGGTTATTGCTCTGATATTACCCGGACAGTAGCCTTCGGTGAAGTGAATGAGAAGCAAGAAGAAATCTATAATACGGTGTTACGTGCCCAAATAGAATCACTTCATATCTCTAAGCCGGGAACTAGACTTGGCGATATTGATCTTGCGGCAAGAAATGTGATTTCTAATGCAGGCTATGGTGATTATTTCCCACATCGAATCGGTCATGGCATCGGGATTGAAGTACACGAGTTTCCATCGATGAGTGAAAAAAACAATAGCTTGCTACAAAAAGGTATGACTTACACGATTGAGCCGGGCATCTACTTGCCGGACGTTGGTGGGGTAAGGATTGAAGATGATGTACTTGTTACGGAGAATGGGTATGAGACGTTAACAAAGTATCCGAAGGAATTACAAATTATTGAATAAGTGAAAAACCAGGGCCGACTCTGATAAGGAGTCGGCTTTGTAATCGTATTGTCACGTTTCATCTTTTTAAAAGTCGATTGCTGTGGTGTATAATGGAACTACATTTTGGTGTGAAAAGAAGAGAGGTACAGCTGTGAAACCTGAGCAAAAAAGTGAGTATCTGTTATTTGGCGCCTGGGCTACTTCAGTCCTTGCCCTTGCTGGAAGTTTGTATTTTTCTGAAGTAATGAAATATGAACCATGTGAGCTATGCTGGTATCAACGAATTCTTATGTATCCTTTAGTCATTTTCCTTGGAATTGCTATGATAAGAAAAGATGCGTCACAATGGTTATATGTCTTGCCGTTATCGGTCATTGGTGTATGTGTTTCTCTTTATCATTATTTGATTCAAAAAACATCTTTTTTTGCAGATTCAGCGCCCGCTTGTGGGAGAGTTCCGTGTACCGGAGAGTATATTAATTACGCCGGGTTTATCACGATTCCGTTTCTAGCACTCATTGCTTTTCTTTCGATTACGATGATCATGTTGTTGTTAAATAAGCAGACAAAAAAGGAGAAAAACGTATGAAGAAAGCTATTATTTTTCTTGGTATTATTATCGTATTATTTGGAGCGCTCGCATTTGTTACAAATTACAGCAATAGTGAAAAAGCAGAGGGAAATCCTTACGGGAAAGACTCACTAGATCCTGCAACGATCGATCAGCTCGATGATCCGCTTTACCAAAATCAAATTCTTCCTGATGAGCTCGATAAAAAACTTTCTAACGAAGATGATGCATTTGTCTATTTCTATAGTCCAACTTGCATTCATTGTAAAAACACCTCTCCGATACTTGTGCCACTCGCAGAAGATATGGATATTGACCTAAAGAAGTACAATGTTCTCGAATTTGAACAAGGTTGGAATGACTATCAAATTGAATCAACGCCAACCCTTATCCGATTTAAAGATGGGAAAGAAGTCGAACGTATTGTTGGCACCCAGACAGAGGAAACGTTCAAACAATGGATTGAACAAAATAAGTAAAGCGAAAGCACCTGGCGCAGGTGCTTTTTTGTTTGGGCACATCCGAATGTTTATAGGTGTTTCAATCGGGAACTAGAGTGGTGTAGATAACATGAAAGGTGGATAATCATGAGTCATATTAATGGAAAAGTTGTTATTATTACTGGAGCAAGTAGTGGAATCGGCGAAGCAACGGCAAAGAAACTGGCAGGAGACGGTGCGAAAGTTGTCCTTGCAGCGCGACGTGAGGATCGCCTTGAAGAGCTGAAAAAAGAAATCACAAACAGCGGTGGAGAAGCGATCATTCAAAAAACGGATGTGACGTCAAGAGAGCAAATGCAGGCTCTTGCTGATAAAACGATTGAGCAGTATGGACAGATCGACGTCATCATCAATAACGCAGGATTGATGCCACTATCCTTCATGAACAAACTTAAAATTGATGAATGGGATAAAATGGTCGATGTTAACATAAAGGGCGTACTTTACGGTATTGCTGGCGTCCTTCCTCATATGGAAGAAAGAAAATCAGGTCATATCATTAATGTTTCTTCTGTCGCGGGGCACGAAATTATGCCAGCCGGTGCAGTGTATTGCGGTACGAAATTTGCAGTAAGAGCAATTACAGAAGGTCTACGAAAAGAGATGTCTCCTTCTACAAATATCCGAGCGACAATCATTTCACCAGGGGCAGTTGCAACAGAATTAACGAATACAATTACTGATGAAGATGTACAAGAGAAGTTAAACAACCGTGGTCCAAATGGTCTCGATCCACTCGATCCCCAAGCGATTGCAGATGCAATCTATTACGCTGTTGGCCAACCTGACAGTGTGTCCATTAATGAAGTTCTTGTTCGCCCTACTTCACAAGGATAAAGGTATAGAAAAATCCGTCCCCCTAGAGGAGGACGGATTTTTCTTTGTAAAAGAAGCTAAAACATTGTGGCGACCATCCTAGCCAATTGAGCACAGAGCACAGCTGCATAGCTACCAACAACGTTACCTACAATTCCCATCAATAGTCCAACCGGAGCAAGTGAGGGTTGAAAGACAGAAGCCACGATTGGAGCTGAACTTGTTCCACCAATATTTCCTTGTGATCCAACGGCTACAAAGAAAAGTGGCGCACGCAGTAATCGTGCTGCAATAAAAATAACAAGAATATGAATACTAAGCCATACAATACCCATTAGTACATATTGGGGAGAATCGACTACATATGCAAGATCGGCTCTAGCCCCAATTGTTGCGAGCAAAAGGTATATGGCAGTATAGCCGACTTTACTAGCTCCATATCCCTCTAACTTTTTAACAGGGGTGAAAGAGAACAGAATACCGATAGCTGAAATAATCATAACGGTCCATGTAGTTGTAGAAAGAACGGCCGTTTGCGGAAGGTTCTCAGAAATTTTCAATACGATGTAAGAGACACCAAAGGCAAGTCCAAGCAAGCCTAATAGCTGAGGAACTTGAATAGGACGTTCATTCTTACGTTGAATATCATTCATTTCTTTATTCACGCTTTGAATAACTGAGTCATCTGCTTTGTTCCACTTATTAAATTTATCTTGGAATCCTGCAAGGAAAATCATAATTCCCATCCAGCTATAACCAACAACCGTATCGACAACGATAATGGGGGATAATATTTCTTTTGGTGTTCCGACTGCTTCGATCATGGCAGCCATGTTCGCTGAGCCACCAATCCAGCTTCCTGCTAGAGCAGCAACACCTGTCCAAGCATTCTCTGGTAACCATGGTTGGAAAATGGCAAGAGCAATCGGACCACCGATAATGACACCAATTGTACCAGCAAGGAACATGAGTAGTGCTTTTGGTCCTAATCGAAGTGTAGCTGGAACGTTAGCTGATAACAGTAACAGCAGTAAGCCGACAGGAAGAATATATGTGGATACAAATCCATATAAACTTGACTCTTGCGGAATAATAGCAAAGGTCGTTGAGAGCATTGGAATAAAGTATGTCCAAATTAACGGAGGTGCGTAATGGAAAATCTTTTGCAGAACGGCGTTTTTTGACTCACCAAGCATAAAGATAAATCCAACGACAACCGTTAGATAGACAAATACAGCCATCGGATCCTCAATTAAAGGATTAGCCTTTGACCAGGCTAGGGCAAATGTCATGATTGTTCACTCCTTGATGTTAGACTATAGTCGCAAAGAAACATTATATCATCTATTAGGCTTGTGACGCTTTTATAAAAAATTATAGAAAAATTACAACCATTAAAAAAATTCATAGCTTGTATGAATGACGCATACATATTGTGTAGAGTGAGGTTAAAGGAGTGAATTCCCATCGGTCTATTAAATGAATTCCGCCATTTTGCTATTAGAGGAAATGCAGCTGATATGGGGATAGGTATTGTTCTCGGTGCAGCATTTAGCAGTTTTATCGATTCACTCGTTTCGGACATTATTCTTCCGCCAGTCGGTCTTCTTTTAGCACAGATCAATTTTGCAGATTTGTATATTAGTTTGAATGGACATTACTATCCTTCCCTCTCCGATGCGAAAGAAGCGGGAGCCGCAACAATTAATTATGGTGTTTTTTTAACGACCTCCATCCGCTTTTTAATTATTTTTTTCTCTGTCTTTCTAGTTGTTCGACAACTAAATAGATGGCGCAAACCTGGACAGGACCCAATAAATTCAATGACTCGCAAGGAATGTCCGTACTGTTGTACACCCATCCCCTCTAAAGCGGTGATTTGCCCCAATTGCTCAACATCGCTTCAAGAAGAAAGGAAAGCTTCTTTAGCAATTCACTATAGCAAAGGATCAAAAGCTTCAAAGCGTTAAAAACGGATTGGATTAAGAGCGCAATAACCGGTTAACTTTTTTCTCCTGGTGGTATTATAAAAAGTAAACTTTAGGAGGAAAGGTGAGGGAACGAATATGATCGGTTGTTTGCTCATACATGGATTTACTGGTGCACCTTATGAAGTGGAACCGCTGGCAGAATATTTTCGAAGCCATACAAATTGGGTCGTTTCATCTCCAACGCTTCCAGGGCATGGTGAACAAGATTCGCTTCGCGGTATTACTTTCCAGCAATGGATTGATACGGCTGAATCTCATCTCCAACACTTACTAGAGCAATGCGACACCGTATACGTTATAGGCTTTTCTATGGGCGGCGTTCTAGCTGGTTATTTGGCGACAAAGTATCAAGTGAATAAGTTAGTTTTATTAAGCGCAGCGCTTCAATATATTCATCCCATTCAAATGGTTAAAGACATTGGAGGGATGGTAACGGACCTATGTAGAGGACAACTATTCAAAAACGAATTGTTTATTCGTTATAGTCGAAAGGTGAGAAGTACACCATTTGTTGCTTCGCTAGAATTTCGTAAGCTGGTGCAACATCTTAAGCCTTCGTTTGAATCTGTTTTCACTCCTACGATGATTCTTCAAGGAAAACTGGATGGGCTCGTTCCTTATAAAACGGCAGATGCGATATACAACCTCATCGGTTCAGAAGAGAAACAGGTTAAGGTGATGGAGAATTCAAAGCATCTTATCTGTCATGGGGCAGATCGTAATGAGGTAATTGATTCCGTTTATCGATTTTTAACAAGTGAAACTAATGAAGATAAATAAGTAGAAAAGAACGACGGACCAACTTCGTCCTAGCAAGCTTTTTCTAAGGGTCTCGGTGAAAAGGAGAAAATGAGATGCGACATGTACTAATCACTCCACTAATGATTGAAAAATACGCAAAACGTCTTGTTGATCGATTGAAAAATCCATTGTTAAAGGGCGTTGTGATTACTGGAAGCTTTGCACGAGGGGAAGCTGGTCCATATTCTGATTTGGATATTTGGTGCTTTTATAACGAACCACTGATAAAATCACCTTCTTTGCCAGAATTAATGGGTATTTCTCTAGATATGAGAGAGGTATGCTTGAAAGATTTTAGAGATGTAGCCAATGGTTCAAAAGAATATGTAGCACCGTGTTTTGAGCAATTGAAGATCTACGGAGAGACACCATTTGTCCTACCTTCAAGAAATGAGATAAAGAGTGGTCTCATAACATTATTGCTCTCTATTGACAGTCGAATAAAACAGTTTGTTTCTCCAATCAACTCTTACGAATTACTAAACGATCTTATGTACATACTTCGCATTGAACATTTTCTCGCAACTTCTCAATATCCATTAACACTTTCAGAACTCTATTCGATGCAAATAGAGGCGAGCGATCGCTTCCTTGTTGAGCTTTATTCGGCCTTTTTATTTGGTCATAATCATCAGCAACGAACGGAAGAAGAAATCAGATTTGCTGTGCAGCAATTTGTTCAGAAACGCTTAAGCAGGAATTCGCTCATGGAACGAGAATCTGATTAAGAGTAGATAATGCTCCTGAAGAAGTAAAAGGCAGGGTGAACAGAATGGCAACGTTTGATGATTTTATGAAGCTTGATATTCGAGTAGGCGAGATTATTGAAGTCAACGATTTTAAAAAGGCGAAAAAGCCAGCTTACCAACTAAAAGTTGATCTTGGTAAGGAAATTGGTATTAAGAAGTCCAGTGCACAAATCAAGGATCTTTATGAGATTGAAGATTTAATTGGTAAACAAGTGATGGCGGTCGTAAACTTTCCTCCACGGCAAATTGCTGATTTTATGTCAGAAATACTGGTTCTTGGTATATATGGAGAAAGAGGCGTTGTTTTGATCCAGCCTGATCAAAAAGTAAAGAATGGCGATAAGCTAGGATAAGGAGTGTGCTTTAGCACTCTTTTTTGTTGTTCATCAGCTTTTTTCGCTAGGTAATGATCGATTTTGATGAAGGATTGGAGTTGGGGAGTTGAAACAGGAAGAAGCAGTAAGAGTCATAACAGGTCATCTTCAAGAGGAACCACTCGTAAAAGCGTTGTTTCTTAAAGGATCAATGGGACGGGACGAGCATGATGAGAATTCAGATGTTGATCTTTATTGCCTCGTTGATGAGGGAGATGTGGAGGCTTTCCTAAAGAAACGAAAAAGCTATTTAGAAGCCTATAGGAGTCTTCTTTTCTATGATGAAATCTTTATTATTGCGCCACAAGTGATTGCTGTGTTTGATAATTTGTTGCACCTTGATTTGTTTACAGTAACTGCTGAAACGTTAATTGAAAAAGATTTTTGCAGAGTACTTTACGATCCACATCGATGTCTAAGTCATTTTAACGAACAGTTAACTTTATCGAAACAAGAGTTTATTGATCATGTTGATGATACGGCATTCTTCTTATTTCAATATGAAAAGTCCAGAAGAAGAGGGAATGATATTTGGTCGGTTCACTTGTTGAATCAAGTCATGGTTCACTATTCACGAGTCGTTCTCCACCATTACCATCCTGAGAGAGCGCAACTTGGATTAAAAGCGCTCCACAAAACACTTGAAGAAGTGAATCTTGAAAAAACGAATGAAATCTTCCAGCATATGACGACACATGAGCATGAAAAAGCAGTACGATCGATAAGAAATTGGCTCAAAGAAGAAGAGGACTGGATACGAAATCAGCTTCAAGGAACAACGTACAGTAGTGCATTTCTTAAACGGATGATTGAATTAAATTGATTGAAAATAGAAATAACAAAAAAGGTGCTCTAAGCACCTTTTTTGTTATGAAAGATTACTGAACAGAAATTGTCTCAGGTTCAAAAGCAATTTTTGCTCCTTCATAGATCGCTCGCTTAGCATCAAGCTCTCCAGCAAGTCGTGCACCACCGATCACAGCTAAATCGATCCCTCTTTGTGATAGATCTTCATATTCCTCAGGTATATTTGACTCTTGGCCAGCTGCCAGGATGATGGTGTCAGCTTCTAGGAATTCCTGCTCACCTGTCTCTCTGTTTGTAATCTTTAACCCTTCAGGTGTGATTTCTTCGTATGAAAGGTTGGTTCTGAACGTAACCCCATTTTGCTTCAAGTCTTGCAGCATCGCCCATTTTGTCGTCTTTCCAAGCCCTTCTCCCATTTTTCCATTTCGTCTGAGAAGAAGAATGTCGTGAATTCCTTTTTCAATCAGAAAGTGTGAGACATCACACCCAATTCCACCTGCACCAATGATAATGACTTTTTTTCCAACTTCTCGGTCCCCAGAAAGAATTTCAGGATATGGAATGGCGTGTTTAATGCCATTGATGACAGGCAGCCTTGGAACAACACCTGTCGCCAGAACAACGAGGTCAGGTGAGTGGGCTAGCAAGTCGTCAGCATTCGGTTTATGATTAACGTTAATTTGAACGCCTAATCGGTTTAGCTCTGTTGTATAGTAACGAATGGTCTCATCGAATTCTTTTTTTATTGGAATTTTTCTCGCCAGATTAAATTGCCCGCCAATGGTTTCGTTCGCTTCGTAAAGCGTAACCGTATGGCCTAGTTCAGCATGGGCTCTTGCTGCCTCCATCCCGGCGACCCCGCCACCGATTACAACAACTGTTTTTGTTTTGTCCGCTTTTTTTATTGTCCATTTATGTTCTCTTCCAGCACGAGGGTTAACAAGGCAGGAGACGGCTTTTCCTTCAAAGGCATGATCCAGGCACGCTTGATTACAAGCAATACAAGTATTGATTTGATCAAGAGCTTGTCCTTTTGCTTTTGCTAGTAAATTAGCATCAGCAAGGAATGGTCTCGCCATCGAAACCATATCGAGTTTATAAAGCAGTTCTTCTGCTAGAAGTGGATCATTAATCCGATTGCTACCAATGACCGGGATGTTAACGGATTCTTTGATTTTGAGAGCAGGTTCAATGAAGCCAGCGCGTGGCACCATCATTGAAATTGTCGGGACGGTTGATTCGTGCCAACCAATACCAATATTTAAAATATCGGCCTCATGCTCTTCTAACTTCTTTGCAAGTTGGATCGTTTCTTCAGGTGTTGAAGAATCAGGTACAAGATCGAGACCGGACATTCGAAAAATAATAGGATAATCGTCTCCAACAGCGTTTCGAACAGATTTCAGTACTTCGATCGCAAACCGGGTGCGCTTCTCAAAATTACCTCCCCACTTATCTGATCGCTTATTCGTCCTCGGTGACAGGAATTGATTAATTAAATACCCTTCAGAACCCATAATTTCTACGGCATCAAAGCCAACAGCTTTCGCTTTTCTCCCTGCTTCTGCATAGGATTCAAGCAAATTAAGGATATCGATTTCAGTTAATTCTTCTGGAACCTCTCTGTGTATAGGCGATTTTATAGGAGAGGGGGCGACGGATGGCACGCCATTCATTTGTGAATAGGCATATCGACCAGCGTGAAAAAGTTGCGCAGCAATGCGCCCGTTTGCCTCGTGGACGCTATCTGTAAGTCGTTTCATCACTCTAAGATCATCTTCCCTGTAGAATCCTAGAAAATGATGTCCTCCATCTCCTTCGGGAGAAACGGAAATGCCACCAGTCACAATCAGTCCAGGACCGTTATCACCTGACCGTTCAGTATAGAAGGAAATGAGTGCATCCTCCTGATCCTTACTTCCTTCCATTCCAAGGTGCATCGACCCCATCATCACTCTGTTCGGCAAGGTCAGTTTTCTTAATTGAATAGGTTCAAATAATTTTTCCCACTTCATTTACCATTCACCACACTTCTTCGTTTTGAACATATTTCGATGAATGGTCATTCATTTCCTGTAAAGAAAGCGCTTTTTTTATTTATTTTTTGTGAGGAACGATGATAACACATAAAAAAAGAGCGCCGCGGCGCTCTTTCTAAACATGCTTTTTAGTTTTTCTTAAAGGAGACCAGAAGTCCACCTTCTCCGGCGTATGTTCCAATAAGTGGGCCCATAGTTGAGAGAATCACTTGTTTAAACGGATAGCGTTCTTGAATTTGGTCAATTAATGCCCGGGCTTTGTCTTCGCAGTTACTATGAGCAACTGCAATTACTTTATCTTCCAGGTTATGGCCATAGTCTCCGATCTTCTGAATGAATTGACGAACAGCTCGTTTATTCCCACGAATTTTATCAAGGACTTCAAGCGAGCCATCGTCATCACTTGCTTTCATAAGGAGCTTAATATTAAGGGCGGAAGCAATGGTTCCTCTCACTCGATCAAGACGTCCACCCTTGATAACGTTCTCAAGTGTATCAAGTAAAAACATCGTAAGCGTATCTTCTGTATACTCATGTGCTTGTTCAACAATGTCATTAAAGCTATGACCATCGCGTGCCATCTCCGCCGCATGATAAACAATAATCCCAAGACCGGATGAAGCTGTTTTAGAGTTAATCACTTCAATGTTTCGATCAGGATGTTCCTCATGAAACATTTTTTTCGCTAGAACAGCGTTGTCATACGTACTACTAAGTGCTTCAGAAAGCGCTACTACAAGAATATCGTCTTCCGGACTAGTTTCTTCAAATTTTGTAAGAAAGTCCTGGGGTGATGGGGCAGAAGACTTAGGAAGTTCTTTTGATTTTTTTAGTTTCTGATAGAACGTCGGTGTATCAAGATCTACTCCAGCTTTGTATTCTTCGTCACCAAAGAGAAGGTTGAGTGGAACTACCGTTACGTTCAATTCATTGAGCAGTTCTTCAGGGAAGTCAACACTGCTGTCAGTAATGATTCGAGTTGCCATACAATTACCCCTTTTTTATTATTACCCGCATCCAGGTATTACGTCTATTGTACCACGCTTCCACTCCTAATCGAGGGGAAGTTATTGCTCATGGATGAAGAGTGAAATGGACAGCCTAATAGAAAGATTTTTGAGAGGTGAGAACGAATTGACAATCATTCAACTTGGCTATGTTGCTATGAGTACAGAACTTGTAAACAGCTCTCCGTCTCAGACGATGACTTACGCGCAATTTCAGAAAATCAAAAACACAGAAGCCGCTATTCGAAAGCTTGAGCGGATCGCACAATCAAACTTAGAAAATTGTCTCAGACTTTTAAAACATAATAAAGGGAATGACATTCACTTCTTTCGGTTAAGTTCTCGCTTAATTCCTCTTGCAAACCATGAGGCCTTGGAAGGATGGGATTATTTAACCCCGTTAAAAAATGAGTTAAAAGAATTGGGTGATTATGCAAAAAAAGAAAAAATGAGAATCGGTTTTCACCCAGATCATTTTGTGCTGCTTAATTCTCCTAAAAAAGAAATCTTACAAGCTTCTGTTCAAATGCTCGCTTTGCACGTTCGTCTTCTTGAGGGGATGGGCATCGATTCGACCCATAGATGTGTCTTGCATGTGGGAGGTGGTTATGACGACAAAGAGCTGTCGCTTGAACGCTTTATCCATAATTGGATGTATACCCCAAAGAAAATACAAGAAACCATTATTTTAGAGAACGATGATACAACCTTCACACTTATGGATACGCTCTATTTATGTGAGAAGTTAAATGTACCAATGGTTTTTGACTATCACCACCATATGGCCTGTCATGAAACCAAAGCGTGGGAGAAGGATTGGGAGAGAGTAGTTAATACTTGGAAGAACTCGCCACTCCCTGTGAAAATGCATATTTCCTCACCCAAAAATGAGCAAGAATTTCGTAGTCATGCTGATTATGTAGATGTTGATTGGTTCTTTTCATTCTTGAACAAAGTAAAAGGGAGTACCGAGCAAATTGATTGCATGATTGAAGCGAAGCAAAAGGATGCGGCATTATTTCAATTAATGGAAAAAATCAAGAAGCGAGATGATATCGAACTCATTGATGCGTCTACATTTAGAATAAAGTAAAACCGGGCATGCTTTGCCCGGCTTTACTCTGTGATTCGTTTACTTCTTTGTTTTGTTGAGGGTTTTGTTTCATTGGCGTGGTCAACTGCCTGAGAAAGTTCTTTCTTCATACCACGTTTTTTTTCTTTTGCCATAAAATCTCCTCCTTACATGAAGTTAGCGTGTCCGAGCCGGCGAGTTTTATCCATTGCAAGTGGCTCTTCTAACATGATTCTTATAAATGGAGAAGGAATGGATTGAAAAATGCGACTGCTAACGATGAGGCGCATTAGCTTAAGTATGAGGTAATGGCTTGATAACACGCCTGTTTGTAAGCCCTGTGTTGTGAATGATCGCCGGTCATCATCCATTGAATCATATAGCCGTCAATCATAGTCCGTATGGCTCGACCAGCCGTTTCGAAATCGTTGATGACAAAGGTCTTTTCCTTCGCTCCCTGCATTAAAATCTCCTTAGAGATTGAAGCACAATTTTGGTAAAAGCGTGCGTTAATTTCACGATAACGGTTGTTTTTTGTAGCCTGTGCTAGAAAATCTAAATAAACACGATAAAATTTCTCATTCTCTTCAGCACTAACAAACACAGTATTTATATAAGCTTGAAGCATGCTTTCTGCAGATGTTTCTTTTTCAACCGCTTCTTTTTCTTTCTCATAAATTCGCTCCGTAATTTGAGCGAGGAGATTAGCAAGGACATCTTCTTTGTTTTTAAAATAATAATTCGGAACGCCTTTACTTACATTGGCATAATCCGCAATATCTTGTAGTGTCACGGCTTCGTAACCTTTATCAGAAACGGCTTGATAAGCTGCTTTAATGATTTGTTGCCGTTTTAACTCTGCTTTACGGTTCATTTGAGTCCTCTCCTTACAAAGGTTATTATACAGGAATTCAAATGAGGATTAAAGAATTCAGTTTAATTGACCAGTCAGAATAATTTCTGTTAAGCTTATACCGAATGAAAGATCAAGGAGGAATAAAAATGGATCAATTTAAAGCATTAGTTGTTAATAAAGTTGAGGATGATACAAATATAGCAATTCAGGAATTTACGAAGGAAGACCTACCTGAAGGTGATGTGTTGATCAAAGTTCATTATTCAAGCGTGAATTACAAAGATGGATTAGCAGCGCATCCAAAAGGTAATATCGTAAGAAACTACCCTCATGTTCCAGGGATTGATCTTGCAGGAGTTGTGGCTGAATCGGATCATCCAGATTGGAAAGAAGGAGATCGCGTCATCGTTACGAGCTATGAATTAGGCGTATCTCATTATGGCGGCTTTAGTGAATACGCAAGAGTAAAATCTGACTGGATTGTCCCGCTCCCCGATGGTTTATCTCTTAAAGAGGCAATGGTTTATGGAACAGCTGGCTTTACGGCCGCGCTATCTGTTTACCAAATTGAACAAGCAGGAATTAAGCCAGACAAAGGTCCTATCCTTGTAACAGGCGCTACCGGTGGCGTTGGGAGTATGGCCGTTGCGATTCTTGCCAAAAAGGGATATGAAGTTGTAGCCAGCACAGGGAAAGAATCTGAGCATAGCTATTTAAAAAAGTTAGGCGCAACTACGATTGTTAGCAGGGAAGAAGTAGCTCCAGAAGGGTTTAAGCCAATTGGTAAGCAAAAATGGGCTGGCGTAGTGGATCCAGTTGGTGGAGAAACGCTTGCAGCTGTATTAAGTAACACGATGTACGGCGGCGCTGTTGCGGTTAGTGGTCTTACAGGTGGACCCAAAGTTCCTACGACAGTATTTCCTTTTATTCTAAGAGGCGTTAATTTACTAGGAATTGATTCTGTGTACTGTCCGATGGAAAAGCGGAAAGAGATTTGGAAAAAAGCTGCTGATGAATACAAGCCCTCTGAGCATCTTGAAGCTATTCAAAATGAAATTACTCTTGATGAACTACCAGAAGTATTACACAACATTTTAAATGGAAAAGTTCGTGGCAGAACAATCGTCGCATTCTAAAAACGAGAGGCGGAGCAAAGCTCTGCCTCCTTTCATTTATTACGGTTAAGGTTTTACTCGGCAAATGGTAAGGCCATCGCAAAGAGGGAGGAGCATTGCTTCCACTCTCTCATCAGTGGCAACTTGTTCGTTAAATTCGCGTATAGCGGTTACATGAGCAGTGGTTACATTTTCATCAAAAACGTTGTCACCCTGGAGTGTATTATCAGCTACGATAACTGCTCCTGGTGTAGCTAATTTTAACGCGGCTTGAAAATAATTTGGATAATTGATTTTATCGGCGTCAATAAAGAAAAAATCGTACTGTTGACCAGCACTATGTAGAGAATCCATGTTCTGAAGAGCTGGACCAATTACATATTTAACTTTATCGCCAAGACCCGCCCTATTTAAGTTGTCTTTCGCGACATTTGCATAAGCTTCCTCTAATTCGAGCGACGTAAGTGACCCTTCTTTATCAAGAGCGCTAGCAAGCATAATACCACTATAGCCGCCTAAGGCTCCAATTTCCATAATGTTTCGTGGCTTAGCAATGCTGACAAGTAAAGAGAGAAAGCGCCCAACCTCTGGTTTAACTGAGATAGCAGGCATACCATTTTTACGAATACTTTCATTGACTGATTGCAGTGCTTCGTCTTCAATTCCGAATAGATGTTGAATATACTCATCGTGGTTACGTGCCAAGCAAATCTCATCCTTCCTCGTATTAGTGGATTCGTACTCATTGTTATGCAGTCAAAGGTGGCTGTCAAGGTTAAAGTGCTACTTTTGAAGGAGCGTCGAAAGGAAAAGGAGCAGTAGAAGAACTCGCTTCATTCTAATGCTGAGGAGTAAAGACCTATAATATTCCACAATACTTGGGAAAGTAGGAAACGATTCACGCTAATAATCCTACTAAAGTTATTGTTATTTCCCAATACCCCCTTGACGAATTGTTTGTTAAACTAGTAATAACAGCAAGGATCGGTTGCAAACATCTATCCTTTTTCCTACTTGCCTCAACGGAAGAAGGCAGCTGATTACGAAGGGAGCGTTTAGAATGCCGTTTGAGCAAGGGAGCAAAGCACTAAAATCTGATGGGCATAAGCACACTACCCAAACATCTGAGCGGGTCAATGTACCCAAACTACCAATCGCAAGTGAAGAAGGCTTTTCTAATGTTGTGAGGGATTCAAACCAAAATTATTGGTTTACCAAGCAACTTTCGCCTAATCATGTCGAGGTTTACGTCTTTGTTCATAGCCTTGCTCAACTAAGAACGTTCCAAGTAAACGGTAAACCAAGCTTTTATGAATATCCTGAAACCATTTGTATTGCTTGTGAAGGAGAAGAATGGAACGGTTGGATTTATGAGTTTTCGAAGGAAGACCCAAGGATGACACATCAGTGGCACGTGAATGGTATTTTTTGTGATTTAAAAAGAAAAGGAAATCAGCTTATTGTATCATCGTACCATGTTGAAGGGGATGAGGCCCTGTTAACAACGTTTGGTGATTCTGGCAAAAAGGTGATTCCCTTAGAAGTAGGCTATTCCCCGGTAAACATGATGATTGCTGAAGAGGGCGTTTATGTTGCTGCTCTATCGATTACTGCTTCTTACCAGGATCAGGTTCTCTTACTTGATGATACGTATCAAATTAAAAATACTTTTAAA
Organism: Guptibacillus sedimenti; assembly: GCF_028610665.1. Classification (NCBI taxonomy): domain Bacteria; kingdom Bacillati; phylum Bacillota; class Bacilli; order Caryophanales; family Guptibacillaceae; genus Guptibacillus; species Guptibacillus sedimenti. The sequence continues at coordinate 20,435 of NZ_JAQQWV010000009.1, read as the reverse complement.
CTTGATTTTTCACCGCGAACGATTCATTCCTGGAACGGGAGTTTAATCGTCCATGGGATTAACAGAAAAACTGGTAAAAGTGATCAGCTTGTTTACATTTGTTCTAAAACAGGTCGACAGGAGAAATTCCCAATACCGAGTTGTGAACTAGTTCAGTGTTCAGAGCAGCATTTAACTTTTTATAATGCAGATACTAAAATATTATCGATATTTGACCATCAACAAAAAGAAATCGTTAGTATGAGAGAATCAGAACGTCCTTACGTATCAAATCACTTTTAATAAGAGTAAAAAAACTCGAGCTGAAAATAGCTCGAGTTTTTTTGTTATTATCCAACCTTTCTTATTATGAAACAGAGGAATAGAAGCCATAACCTAAGAATGATATAATTATTCTCATACTTAAGAGATGATAACTATTCAATAGAAAGTGAGGAAGCCGATGCGACTGGAACCTTCAAAGCAAATTGACCCAAAAGGGTTGAAAGTATGGCAAATTACAGGGGGAATGGTTTCACTTATTTCCATTTTACTCCTAAGTGGTTTGTTTGTCGTTCATGTCATCGTACGACCTCTCCCTTTATGGATTTTAGCGGTAGGTTGTGTGCTTGCTCTTCTATTTGTCATTCTCCAGACATGGTTGCTACCAAAACTTCGCTGGAAAAAATGGAGATATGAAGTCACTGAACACGAGATTGAACTGAAACATGGCGTCATTATTGTGAAACGAACTCTCATTCCAATGGTTCGAGTTCAACATGTTGATACGAGACAGGGACCGCTGTTAAGAGCTTATCGTCTGTCATCGGTAACGATTTCAACTGCAGCTACGACGCATGAAATACCAGCTCTTTCAAACGAAATTGCTGATGAGCTAAGAAATCGGATCTCGATTCTAGCAAGGGTGGCGGAAGATGATGTCTGAGAAAAAACGCCTGCATCCAGTAGCCATGTTGTTATCTTTTATAAAGTACGCTAAAGAAGCAGCCATCCCTCTGATTTTCTTTGTTTTTGTTGGAGGAGGAAATGGATACGCGTGGTGGCACTTTCTAATGATTGGAGCACTTCTTCTATTCACCGTAGGAAATGGAGTGCTCGGATGGTTTTTTTATACATATCACATTGAAAACAATGAGCTACGCATCCATCAGGGATTTATTTTTCGTAAAAAGCGATTCATTCCTAGGGAGAGAATTCAATCGATTGATTTTTCTCAAGGTTTAATACAGCGTGCATTTGGACTCGTTAAAGTGCAAATTGAGACTGCCGGGGGTGGCGGGGAACCGGAAGTGGTCATGTCAGCGTTAAGACGGACTGATGCGGAATTGTTAAAAGGCAATCTTTATCAGAAAAAAAATGGGGTCACTAATGAAGTGATGGAAGAAGTGGAAGAGAAACCGCCGCTGCTTTATAAACTTTCATGGAAAGAATTACTGATTACAGCTTCAACTTCAGGTGGTATAGGAGTTGTTCTTTCCTTCGTAGCGGCAATTGCCTCACAAGTAGATGATTTTATTCCTGATCAGTTCTATGAAAGTCTCACAGAGCGGGTGATGGATGCTACACTTCCATTTCTATTACTTGCAGTCGCCTTTCTCCTCTTGATATCATGGTTTTTCTCAGTCGTTGGCACAGTGCTAAAATACGGTGGTTTTGTTCTCAAGCGACATGAGGATGATTTAATTATTAATAGAGGGATTCTGGAAAAGCGTCAGTTAACCATTCCTGTTCATCGCATTCAGGCGATTCGAATTGTGGAAGGGCTCCTTCGCCAACCTTTTGGTTATTCGGTACTTTACGTAGAAAGTGGCGGCGGTGGAGGAAAAGAGGAACAGTTTTCAACCGTTTTATTTCCACTCGTCAAACGAAAAAGAGTGAAAACATTATTGGAGGAAATCCTACCTGAGATGGCCATCCATGAAGAGTGTTCTTCCTTGCCTCTAAGAGCAAAAAGACGTTATTTCATTCGAACCCTACTCCCTGCCGTATTACCAGTAGGATTAATAACTTACTTTGTTCCATACGGAGCTTTCTCACTTTTGTTATTGCCAATTTGCTTTTTCGTTGGGTATTTCCATTACCGCGATGCAGGTTGGGGCGTCAAAAAAGACGTCGCTCTTCTGCAATTTAGACAAATTTCAAAAACGAGAGTATACGTAGCAAGAAAAAACATTCAAGCCATGGAGATGGAGACAACATTTCTTCAAGAGCCCAAACAATTAACGACCTTCAAAGTATCAATTTTATCAAGCTTTGCCGGAAAACAATTTAGGGTGAAAGATATTGAACATACAAATGGAGAAGATCTTTTAAATTGGTATTCTTACTGTGCCAAAAAAAATAGAAAAGAAGAGGTATAACAATTCTGTAAGGAGGGTATATATGTACATTGTTAATTCGGTGATTAATGTACCAGAAGAAAAAGTAGATGAAGTGATTGGCATTTATCAGTCACGTTCGCGGCGAGTGGATGAGTTTGAGGGATTTGAATCTTTCCGACTTCTCCAAAATGAGAGCAAACCATCAGAACTCACCGTTCAAATGAAGTGGAAAACGAAAGAATCTTTTTTAACATGGATTAAAAGTCCTTCTTATAAAGAAATACATGACCTTGAAAAGAAATATCCTGATCAGGAACTTGCGGCGATAAAACCAAAAGTATCTCGCTTTAAGGTTGTAGCGGAATGATGAATCAAATCGACGCGATTATTGACCGGGTTGTTCAGGGTATCTACCATGATATGCCAGAACTATTAGACAAGTTCGGAGAGCAGGGGCGTGTGAAGTGTCGTGAAGATAATTATCATCACATCAAACACTTGAATTCGGCGCGCAACCTGGATTCGAATGATTTTTTTGTTGACTATGTCTTATGGTTGAACAACATTCTAACGGCCAGAGGGATGAAAACCGAGCACTTAATTGATAATTTTAAGCGTCTCGAAAATGAATTGCGTGCATCTGAGTCGTTCGAGGAGAAGGAAGATTATCTTAAAACGTTAAAAATAGGTCTTGCAGAGCTGGAAGAACTAACAGTTGATAGTTCTTCGTATACAAAGAGGTGAGCATGTGTCGATAGATATAAAAGGGTTAACAGATGATTTTCTTGAAGGTGATCAAGATCAAGCGTGGGAAAGAATAACAGAGCAGGCCGAATTGATGGCAAATAGCCATTTAACTTTTGAAGCTCTTACGAAAGCCATGCAGCGCATTGGTAAGCTATGGGAAGAAAATGAAATATCAGTTGCGGACGAGCACTTAGCTACAACTACTTGTGATTATGTTCTTTCACGGTATGCCCATTTTAGGAAAATTACGAACAAAAACGAAGGTGGCCCAAAAGCCCTTTTTCTTTGTATTGAGCAAGAACAGCATTATTTAGGCTTAAAAATGATATCGTTACTCTTTCAAGAATATGGTTGGCAAACAAAGCTGTTTGGAGCCAATTTACCTCTTGAATATGCCATAGAAAAAACGGAGAAATGGGGAGCATCAGTTGTTGGTATTTCGGTTGCAATCTTGTACCATGCAGAGCGATTAAATCGTTATGTCACGGAGCTTGAAGCGTTGGAAAATCCTCCTGAAGTCTTAGTTGGAGGGAGGCTTACCTCACAGTACAACTTGTCTAAATATTGCTCTGAACATACAACGTTGGTTCCTGATTTACATCGTGTTCGTGAATGGCTGGATGAGCGGAAAGGGAGTATGAATAATGTTCGATATAAATGATCATCCACTCCCTGCTTTTTTAGTTGATGAGGAACTGAACATTCTTTCGCAATCAAAGCTTGCAACGGAAGCTTTTTCTCCTCGTTCTTCTTTTTTAGAGCTAGTTGACATCGATAGTCGAACGAAAGCTGCAAAAATGCTGAATCCGCTTTTGAAAGAAACAGAGGTTGAATTAGTTATGGGTACTGCCCAGTCTCCTTATTCTCTCTTTCATGTTTATGCAAAGTGGTCCATGAATGGTGGAGGACAGATTGTTTGTGTAAGGCAAGATGAACGGTTGGAAAAACTATCAAAGGCGCTTCAAAAACAACAGGAAAGACTTGCGGATACAAACTTTGATTTGTTGGATAAAAAAGAAGAGCTTGAAGCAGCTTTAGTGAAAGTGAAAAAGCTTTCTAGCCCTTTCCTCCCCATTTCAACGTCACTCGGCATTATTCCATTGTTTGGCGAGCTTGAGGAAAACCTGTTTCGAGTTAATGAGCATCAGCTGTTACAAACGCTTCAGAATGGCGATTATGAACGTGTCATTCTAGATTTTAGTGGCATCGGTGAAGTACACGCCAGTGGTGTGCTTGCATTGATTTCGTTTTGTAGTATGCTCGAAGTGGTAGGGGTTTTTCCGATTTTATGTGGGATTAAACCAAGTCATGCCCGACATCTAGCGAATCATGACTTTGCGTTACACCAACATTTTGATATAACAGGAAATTTAAAAAACGCCGTTAGCTACTATTTAAATGAGTCTTTCATGTAAAAGACCAGTGATGAGATCACTGGTCTTTAATAATATCATTTTGATTATAAATATCTTGCTATAAAACCAAGTATAACAAGACCGATAAAAATCCCCCAGATAATTTTCCCACCACCAGAAGGTCCAGTTCGGATTTTTCTTCGTTGCCATCGATTTGGCTTAAAGCGAATTTCTCCACTATCAGCTGTTCGCCTTACGCGAACGATCCCTCGATTAATAAAAGGCTTCGCACCAATTAAAAGAATAGGTGCAAGTGCCGCTCCTCCAATGAAGCCAAAGAGGTGTCCAAGAATATTAATATTTGGACTAATGAACGTCATGACAAGTCCAATTCCGAGGATCATAAGTATGAGTTGGGAATTTGCCTGGTCTATTAATTCTTTACGATAGAAAGCCATGTAAAAATAGATGCCAAACAATCCAAAAATAGCACCTGAGGCACCGACATGACTAAAGTTACTATCCTGCAAATAGAATGTAGCGATGTTCGCAATAATCCCAGCCCCAAAATATCCAATCAAGAACTTTGCTTTTCCGAGCATTTGCTCGAGAGCAGGTCCAAAGAGGTAAAGTGAAAAGGAATTAAAGAGGACGTGGGCAAATCCACCATGAAGGAAGATTGGAGTGATGAGTCTCCAGTATTCTCCTAGTTCAATCGCTCTGTTGTAACCTACCCCCAACCTCAGTATTGAGAACATTCCAAATAGGTTTACTAGAACGAAGAGGAGGATATGTATACCAATAAGTATGGAGATGATAGGATAATAACGAATAAATGAGCGGAAATCTTCATTTCGCACGAACATATGTTGACCACCTTTCTTGGAAACCAAAGTGTAAATGTTAGAATTGACTGCTCGCTTTATATAAAATCGAAATGGTTATTGCTTATAAGTTTAGCATAGCCAAAGGAAAAATCACTATTGAAAACACTATGCTAACTTTTAATGATTTAGTACGAAGGGGTTGTATCATGATTAAAGGTATCGGGATTGATATGATTGAACTTGATCGAATAAAAAAAGTCATACAACGAAATGCTTCGTTTGCAGAGCGCATTCTAACAGAAAGTGAATTAAGTACTTATTACTTACTTAATGGTCATCGAAGTGTTGAATTTTTGGCTGGCCGTTTTGCTGTAAAAGAAGCATACGCAAAAGCAAGAGGAACTGGTATCGGGAAATTGAGCTGGCAAGATATTTGTGTACAGAAATCAACTGAAGGTGCTCCTTATATCGAAACAAAAGAGGAAAATGAGATCGTACATATTTCTATTTCACATACAAAGCAACATGCTGTTGCACAGATCATTATTGAGTGCTCGTCAAGCTAGTCTGCATATGATGGAGACTTGCCTCATATAATTTACCACGGTCAGGAGGGACCTGTTGTGAGAATCGTATCCGGAGAAGAAATGTATGAAGCGGACCGGTTTGCCATGGAGGAGATTGGAATAGCTGGTGCTATGTTAATGGAGAACGCAGGAAAATCTCTATTTGAAGCGATGAAAAGCAAACTTCATAAGAATGAGCGTATGGCGCTGTTAATCGGCACAGGGAATAATGGAGGCGACGGTTTTGTGATTGGAAGGTATTTGAAAGAGCATGGGTATGATGTTGATCTTTGGTTAATTCCCTCATACTCAAAAGTAAAGGGAGATGCTAAAACCCATCTAGCTATCTTTCAAAATCTGACCTACACGTGGAAACCGTATGAAGATGGCAATGCATTTGTAGAATCACTTCCCGAGTATGGTGTTATCATTGATTGCTTACTAGGACTCGGTTTATCTGGTGCTGTTCGTCAACCATATGATGATGTCATTAGGCTAGTGAATCAAACTTGTGCGACGGTTTTGTCAGTCGATCTTCCAAGTGGTTTACAGGCAAATGGTGGTTACGAAGAGGAGTGCGAGCCTATTCGTGCTGATTATACGTATACTATTCAATGCCCGAAGCTTGGAGCTTATCTTTACCCTGATGCTGAATTTTATGGAGAATTGGAGATTGTTGATATCGGTCTTCCACAAGCCGCTTTTTCATCAAGTGATAGAGCACTCTGGCAAAAATCAGACGTACATCGCACGCTTTCTGATCGATCGGCATCCTCTCATAAAGGAAGCCATGGAAAAGGTCTGGTAATTGGCGGATCAAGAGGAATGGTTGGCGCACCAATTATGACAGCGAAAGCAGCTTATCGCAGCGGAGCCGGTTTAATACAAGTTTCTGTTCCTGAGGAAATCCTGTCGATGACAGCTGGTGCCGTAGTTGAAACGATTTTCCAGGGGTATCCATCTCGTAATGGATTTTTCTCTGGTGAGGTGCCTGACGATCTCGCTACATTTGACGGAATCGCGGTTGGTCCAGGTCTTGGAAGACAACCAGGGTGCAAACAAATCGTTGAAACGATGTTAGCGACAGATTCGCTCCTCATTTTGGACGCAGATGCCTTGTACCACTTAGCTGAGTTGAAAGAGCGCCTTAAGGCAAGAGAAGCACCAACTGTTTTGACACCTCATCCTGGTGAGATGGCGAGGTTAACTGGGCTGTCGATCAAGGAAGTGCAAAGGAAGCGATTCAACATCTCGCGAGCATTTGCTAAAGAGTTCGGTGTTTATCTTGTTTTAAAAGGCCCTTATACGATTGTAACTGCTCCTGATGGAAGTCAATATGTGAATACAACAGGTAATCCTGCTCTCGCTAAGGGTGGATCTGGGGACGTTTTAACGGGCATGATTCTTGCTTTTGTCATGCACAGCGCGTCTCTTCAAGAGGGGATAAGCAATGCCGTTTATTTACACGGTCAATCAGCAGATACTCTCGTGCAAACCGCTCATTCTACTCTTGATGTACTGGCAACTGACGTCATTGCTACAATACCAACCGTTCTGCATTCATTTCTCGAGCAACACCACGGATAGGTTTTTCACCATACAGGAACCTCCTTTGTCGTTTTAAATGAGGCAAAGGAGTTGGGGATAGAGTGAAAAAGTTCGGTGCAGTTTTATTAATTGGGATATTGATTGCGGTGCTTGCAGGTTGCGGACAAAAAAGTCAGGAAGACGTGGTTAATGCTCTTGATAAGAAATTGAACGAAATGGAAGGGTATAAAGTTAACGCAAAAATGACGCTTGAAACTGGAGAAGAACCACAGCGTTACGATGTAGAGATCTGGTACCAAAAGCCATCTTATTATCGAGTTGAATTGAAAAACGAATCAAAAGAGCAAAGTCAAATTATTTTGCGAAATGATGAAGGTGTTTTTGTTCTCACTCCCGCATTGAATAAAAGTTTTCGATTCCAAAGTGATTGGCCTGAAAATGGTAGCCAGGCCTATCTGTATAATACGCTCGTGCAGGATATTTTAAATGATTCGGGAGCTCAATTCGAAGCGAAGGAAAATGATTATGTTTTTACAACGAAAACGAATTACCAAAACAAGAACTTATCGACCCAATCGATTCAATTAAATAAAAAGGACCTTGCACCAGAAAAAGTAACCATTATGAATCAAGATCAAAAGCCCCTTGTTGATATTGAATTTTCGGATATGAAATTCAATGCTTCTTTTGATAAAGGTGCTTTTGATATGGAGCGAAACATGACTGCTGCTCAACTGGAAGTGCCGGTGCTTGCAACTACGAATGAGCCTTTTGAAGTTGTGTATCCGATGTATGAGCCGCAAGGAACTGGTTTAACTGATGAGAAAGAAGTGGCAGCGAACAAAGTCATGCTAAGTTTTACTGGAGAAAAATCTTTCACGTTAATTGAAGAGAAAAGCGAGGCTGCTGTTGAAACGAGTGCTCCTGTTAATGTAAGTGACGGGCAACCCATAGATTTAGGTTTTACGATGGGAGTTATGACTGATACGACTGTCTCCTGGCATCACAATGGAGTTGATTTTTTCCTTGCGTCAAATGATTTATCTCAAGAAGAAATGGCTGCCGTAGCGAGGTCTGTGTACGGCATGACGGAAATTAAATAATACTTCAATGAGGTTCAGCTATGTCACATGGCTGGACCTTTTTTGGAAATATGAAGTACCCAACCCACCACATTAGAGATTCGCCTTAAGCTTGTCGGGGATAAACAAGACGCTTGCGCTTTTCATTGTCTAGCTTCAGCGTCTATCCCCTCGAGGTCTTAAGTCAGATCTCATTGTGGTAAACCCACCACATTGAGATCCACCTTAAGCTTGTCGGGGATAAACAAGACGCTTGCGCTTTTCTTAAAATCTCCTAAAATAGAGGGCAGAGTGTATTGTTGTGGGAGGAAGTTGGAATGGACAATCAAGTGTTTTATCGTGGGACATGGGCTGAGGTAGACCTCGATGCTATCGAAGAGAATGTAAAGTCTTATAAACGATACGTATCGGATAAAGTTGGGATTATGGCTGTTGTGAAAGCCAACGGATATGGACATGGAGCGGTTGCAGTTGCCGAGAAGGCTTTAAACGCTGGGGCTGAATATTTAGCGGTAGCGATTTTAGACGAAGCGATTGCTCTACGAGAAGCAGGCATTAGAGCTCCTATTCTTGTATTGGGATGGGTGCCGCCTATTTATGCTAAAGTAGCGGCTGTGAATGAGATCACCCTTACTGTTTTTCAAGAAAAGTGGTTAGAGGAAGCTTTTGCAGTCTTGGACGGAATGCTGCTGAAGGTTCATCTAAAAATAGACACTGGTATGGGGCGACTTGGCATTAAGGGAAAAGAGGAAGCCAAGCAAATCATTGAGTGTTTGAATACATTTGCTTCATTTCATATAGAAGGTTTTTATACTCATTTTGCAACAGCAGATGAGCCTAGTAATTCTTTTATTGAAACGCAGATAAAGAAATTTGAAGACATCACTTCCTTTCTTAAGGAGAATGGTTTGCAACCAAAGTGGATCCATCTTGGAAATAGCGCTGGATCATTACGTGTTCCCGAACGGGTTGGCAATCTTATTCGTCTAGGCATTTCGATGTATGGGCTAAGTCCCTCACAAGAAATGAAGCCAATACTACCTTTTGCATTAAAGCCTGCGTTTTGTCTCTATAGTCAGCTTGTGCACGTAAAAAAAATGAAGGCTGGAGAACCGATTAGCTATGGTTCTACGTATCACACGGCTGAAGATGAATGGATTGGAACGATTCCGATTGGATATGCTGATGGATGGATACGTAAGCTAGGTAAAGCGTATGTGCTCGTAAACGGTGAGCGTGCTCCGATCGTTGGGCGTATTTGTATGGATCAATTCATGGTTCGCTTGCCTTCGCAAGTAGAGGTTGGTACGAAGGTGACACTGATAGGAACAGAGGGCGCAGAAGAAATTACAATAGATGACATTGCTGAGCGACTTGAGACGATAAACTATGAAATTCCTTGTATGATTGGACCGCGTGTTCCGAGACTTTTTCTCGAAAATGGAGAAAAAAAAGGCGTAATGAATACAATTTTAAAAAAATAGTAAAATAAAAGAAGGATTTTGCAAGAATATGATGAAATAGTCTTGTGGAAAGTTGTTTTGCAATGCGTCGCGCGCAATGGTAAGATTAATGGTGGAATACAATATGAGTAGCAGTGCTTCGGAGGTGTATGTTTGTGTCAGAGGCAAACAAAAAATCGATTGTTGTAACTCTCCCACAACATATTTTAAATGAGGTGGATGGTATTATTCAACAGGAACAGCTTGATCGTAACGAGTTCATATCACAGGCCACGACAATGTATATTCGCGAACGAAAGAAGCGACAAATTCGTGACGCCATGCGCCAGGGATACATGGAGATGGCTAAGATTAATTTGAACCTTGCAGCAGAAGCCTTTCTTGTTGAGGAGGAAGCAGAGCACACCGTGGACCGCTTAGTAAGCGGGGTGTAGTGGCTTGATTGTCAAACGAGGTGATGTGTATTTTGCTGACCTTTCTCCTGTTGTAGGTTCTGAACAAGGTGGCGTAAGACCCGTCTTGATTATTCAGAACGACATTGGGAATCGTTTTAGTCCTACTGTCATTGTTGCTGCAATCACTGCGCAAATTCAGAAAGCAAAGCTTCCCACACATGTCGAAATCGATGCGAAGCGCTATGGATTTGAACGTGATTCGGTTATACTGCTAGAACAAATCCGTACTATTGATAAACAGCGTCTAACTGATAAAATCACTCACCTTGATGAGGGTATGATGCAAAGGGTACAAGAAGCTTTGCAAATCAGCCTTGGACTTATTGATTTTTGAAAACGTATAATATCCAAACGAAGCTGCTCCTATGAGCAGTTTTTTTTATATAAACCCATTCAAACACAAACTAATTATGGTGAAAATGGAACAGATTGGTTCCTTCGAATTCCGAACATTTAGTAGTGAGGACAGCAGGGAATTTTCTAGTTATGTCGAAAAGTGTGTTAAGATGAAAATGATGTAATGTGCTAAGACTAGGAAAGCATAATTATTGCGAGAGGTTCCATGCAATGAGAAGATAAATGAATGTAGAAAGATCGTAGGGAGGAGCAAGATGGACAAGTTAGTCATACAATTATTGAATGAAAGTCGTGAACGAATCTACACCAGGTGGATGGATGAGATGGAGAGGGTTCGTGATGAGCATCGGCTACAATCAATAACGGATACAGCCTATGAAGAAACGAACAAAGAGCTCTTTGAAATCATTTACACGCATATCGAGCAAAATGTTCATAGGCCAACAGATCGAATGACAGAGTTTGCTGAACATCTAATGAAGATTGGTTGGAGACTTAGCTATATAACGCAAGGTTTGCAAAACTTCCGTCGAATTATTTTAGCAGTTCTACTAGATGCGAATCAATCGAATGAAAAAGTATACAGTATGTATGATGAAATTGATCGTTGGATTGACCCTATTGTAAACCAGCTGATTAATGAAAGTGCAAAGAACTGGGAAAACACAGTTTCTATTCAGAAGGTCGCTCTTCAAGAATTGTCGGCACCGCTTATTCCGGTGTTTGAGAATATTAGTGTCATGCCACTGATCGGAACCATTGATACTGAGCGAGCCAAGCTGATCATGGAGAATTTGTTAACCGGCGTAATTAAACATCGATCACAAGTTGTCCTTATTGATATTACTGGAGTGCCTGTAGTCGATACAATGGTAGCTCATCATATTATACAGGCAGCAGAAGCAGTTCGTCTCGTTGGGGCGCAGTGTATTCTAGTTGGAATTAGACCGGAAATTGCTCAAACAATCGTTAACCTGGGGATCGATCTTGGTCAATTCCCGACGAAAAGCACGTTATTTAAAGGCATGAAAACTGCATTAGAAATGACAAAACGCAAAATGATTGAGATTGAGTAAGGGGGGAAGACAATGCGAATTCCTATATTAAAATTGAATCAATATTTACTAATTACAATTCAAGTTGATCTCGATGACAAAACAGCACTTCAATTTCAGGAGGATTTGCTCGAGAAGATTCATGAAACAGGAGCAAAAGGCGTTGTAATTGATTTAACATCTGTCGATATGATTGACTCCTTCATTGCTAAAGTTTTAGGCGATGTGGTGCGCATGTCAAATTTAATGGGGGCAAAAGTAGTGCTGACAGGAATCCAACCTGCTGTTGCTATTACGCTAATTGATTTAGGTATTATGATGAAAAACGTCCCAACTGCATTAGATTTAGAACAGGGGTTAGAGAAATTACAACAGGAATTGGGGGGATAAGTTATGAATATCCAATCCTGTGTGGAAGTACGAAATGAGTGGGATATCGTGAAAGCGAGGCAGTCTGGTAGGAATATTGCTAAAGAACTTGGCTTCGGTACAGTCGATCAAGCTCGCATTACAACGGCTATTTCTGAACTCGCGCGTAACATATACCTCTATGCTGGAAATGGCGAAGTAGCCATTGAACGTGTAGAAAACGGTGGGAAATTTGGTCTTAAAATTGAAGCATCCGACTCGGGCCCAGGAATTAAAGACATTAGAAAAGTAATGGAAGATGGTTTTACAACCTCTGGTGGTCTTGGAGCTGGTTTACCTGGTGTTAAACGATTGATGGATGAGTTTACAATTGATTCGAAAGAGAACGAAGGTACAGTTATCACTTCTATTAAATGGCTCCGTTAAGGAGGGATCGAGCATAATGGACGACCGAGATCTTCAATATCAAAAGTATAAAGCAATATTAGAAAATTATTTAGAAGAGCAATCTGAGCAAACCTTATATAAGGGACAGCAGTTTAGTCGGAAGATGATTGAACAAAAGATCTCCCCTGAAGAAGCAGTTAGTCTCCATGTAAGTGTTCTAGAGGAACTATTTCCTGATATTCCTGAGCCGCTTAAAAACTCGTATGATTTTTTGCTTGAAATGATGATTGGGTACGGATTCGCCTATCGAGAGCATCAAAGTCTTCGGAGTCGACAGCAGCAGTTGGAATCTGAAATTGAAATTGCTGCAAATATGCAACAAACGTTACTAGCGGGCGATAAACCGGAAGTACCCAATCTTGATATTGGTGCCATTAGTAAACCCGCCCAGAAAATGAGCGGGGATTACTATCACTTTGTTCAAGACGAGAATGATTGTGTAAGTGTAGCGATTGCAGATGTCATTGGGAAAGGTATTCCTGCCGCACTTTGTATGAGTATGATTAAGTACACAATGGATAGCGCTCCAGAGCAGCGAATGCAGCCCGGAGCTGTTCTTGAGAACCTTAATCGGGTAGTGGAACAAAATGTTGATCCTAATATGTTTATTACGATGTTTTATGGATTATATGATCCAAGGGTGCATTCATTTTATTACGCTGGAGCCGGTCATGAGCCGGGCTTTTTTTACGATGCGGAAAAGGATGAATTTGAAGAGCTCTTTACAAAGGGACTTGTGCTTGGTGTTTCAAAGAAAACGTCCTATCAAGAATATCAGCGCGTACTTAATGGAAATGATATGGTTATCATGCTTTCTGACGGTGTTACAGAATGCCGTTCGACAAATGGTTTTATTGAACGCGATGAAATCGTAGCGTTGATTCGTAAATATATTCACCTCTCAGCACAAGAAATTGTGGAAGAGGTTTACCGAGAACTTGAGCGTCTGCAGGAGTTTGAACTCAGAGATGATTTCACTCTGGTTATTTTAAGACGCGAGGTTTAACTTCTTTCTAAAAGTGGAATAAGGAAATAATGACTTTAACTAATAATTAGAAGCAACCTAACAGGGGGTAATGTTATGAATTTACAGATCAAACAAGAAGATCATGAGAATACACATCATTTACATATAGGTGGAGAGATTGACGCTTACACGGCGCCACAGTTAAGAGAGGCTTTACTTCCGCTAACTGGAAAAGAAGGTCATGAAACGCTCGTTCATCTTGGTGATGTTAATTATATGGATAGCACAGGTTTAGGTGTATTTGTTGGTGCGCTGAAATCTTCCAAAGAGCACGGTAGCTCGTTGAAACTAACTGGAATGACTTCACGCGTACAGCGTCTATTTGAAATCACTGGACTTGATGAAGTGATTGACATTGAAGACGTAAAGGGGGGATCAAAGTGATAAACATTTCAGATTTTGTTGAAATGAAAATCCCTGCTCAAGCAGAATTTGTTGGCGTAACAAGATTAACGGTTTCTGGAATTGCGAATCGCATGGGCTACTCCTATGATGAAATCGAGGACATTAAAATAGCACTATCAGAAGCATGTACAAATGCTGTTAACCACGCATATAAAGAAAATGAAAAAGGACAAATTACCATTGGGTTTGGTATTTATGAAGACCGTTTAGAAATGATGGTCCTTGATCGTGGACAAAGCTTCGACTATACAAAGGTTTCTGAAAAACTAGGACCAGTTGATAGCGACAAGTCAGTTGAACAACTCAGTGAGGGAGGATTGGGACTCTTTCTGATTGAATCACTAATGGACAAAGTGGAAATCAGTGGAGAGGACGGAGTAGTAGTAATGATGACAAAGTTCCTCCACAGAGATGGGGTGGAAGTAGATGCCGACACAATCTCATCATCCCCGCAATAACAATAACAACGAAGTATATGAGTGGATTGAACAGTACCAAAAGGATCCAACAGACGAAGTTGTGCAATTAAAGCTAGTGGAGCGATATCAAGATCTCGTTCAGTCACTTGCCCGTAAATTTTCTAAAGGGAAAAGCATTCACGACGATCTTTCTCAAGTAGGGATGATTGGGTTGCTTGCTGCGCTTCGTCGGTATGATCCTGAATTTGGTAGAAGTTTTGAATCTTTCGCAGTACCCACAATCGTAGGGGAAATCAAACGATTTATTCGAGACAAAACGTGGAGCGTACACGTTCCAAGAAGGATTAAAGAACTAGGTCCACGTATTAAGAAGGCAGTCGAAGAACTTACTAATGAACTTCAACGGTCTCCAAAAGTTGATGAGCTCGCTGAGTATTTAAATGTATCTGAAGAAGAAGTACTTGAGACGATGGAAATGGGCAAAAGTTATCAAGCACTTTCTGTCGATAGTTCAATTGAAGCTGATCAAGAGGGGAGTACGGTCACATTACTCGATCTTGTTGGCGATCAAGAACAAGGATTTGATCTTGTTGACCAGCAGATGCTTCTTAAAAAGGCTTTTGCAGTACTCACAGAACGAGAGCAAGAAATTTTGAACTGTACGTACTTTGAGAATATGAGTCAGAAAGAAACAGGTGAGAAGTTGGGTATCTCACAAATGCATGTTTCCCGTCTGCAAAGAAGAGCCCTAGAAAAATTAAGACAGGCAATTCGAATTGAACCTACGGAGGCTTTCTAGTCATGATCCATCATCATGATTTTGAGAAGCTTACTGTTGCTGCATACCAAAAGCCAAAGGCCGGTAATCAGATGTGCGGGGACAGCTATTTTGTGGCTGAAACATCCGATTATTTCATTTGTGCTGTAGCAGATGGTCTTGGCAGTGGTGACATGGCCAAGGACTCTTCTTTAGCTGCTATAAATGCAGTGAAGGACTATCAAGAAGAAGATGTAGAATCGTTAATGGTACGAGCGAATGAAGAGATGCGAGGAAAACGAGGGTGTGTTCTTTCTGTTTTTAAGCTTGATCTAAAGACGAGGCAACTTGAATATAGCGGAATAGGGAATATTAATTTGATTATCTATCAACCAGACGGGAAAATTATTCGCCCGATTTCTTATTCAGGCTACTTGTCAGGTAAGCTTCAAAAAGTGAAAGTGCAAACTATTGATTACCCTTCAGGTTCTTCGTTCGTCACGTATTCTGATGGCGTTCAAATAAGTTCGAAAAACTATTCGATGATTGCTCGTTTTGACTCAGTGCATGAATCGTTTCAACATTTAACTGATACGCTTCCATCTACAAATGATGATATCACTCTCCTTGTAGGGAAAACCGTATAAAAAAGTTCTTCCGTTTCGATAAAGGAAGAACTTTTTTTATTTTCATTAAAAAGACATGTACAGGAATAATTGTTGTTTTCTAGAGGGGAGCTTTTAACAAATCAACTTATCCGGTAAACTGATACTAGTGTAGAAGGCTCTTAAGGAGGAATTGTTTTGGAAATGACAGTAGATCAAAAGCAATCAGAACATTTTCGTAAAGTTGCTCAAAATTTGAAGCTTGCCGAACGAAGTGTAAGAGAAGTAATTACGTTATTGAATGATGGGAATACTGTTCCTTTTATCGCGCGATATCGTAAAGAGTTAACGGGCGGGCTTGATGAAGTTCAACTAAGAGATATACAGGAAGCGTGGACATACCTTCAAAATTTGGATCAGCGAAAAGAAGAAGTGATCCGTCTTATTCAAGAGCAGGATAAATTAACAGATGAACTAAAGAAGCAATTAAAAGCTGCTACAAAGCTTCAAGAAATAGAAGATATCTATCGTCCATATAAACAAAAAAAGCGGACAAAGGCTACGGTTGCTAAAGAAAAAGGGTTAGAACCTCTTGCCCAATGGATACTGGTAGATGGAAATAGTGATCCGTCACAAGTTGCTAATAAGTATATATCAGAAGAAAACGAAGTCTTATCGGCGGAAGATGCAATTCAAGGTGCGCAGGATATCATTGCAGAATGGATTTCTGATGATGCTGACGCTCGAAAATGGATAAGAGCGAAAACATTCCAACATGGATTACTCCAAACGGTTGTTAAATCAGAGGAAGATGACCCTAAACAAATTTTTGAGATGTATTATTCCTATCAAGAAGGCATTTCAAAAATTGTTCCCCATCGTATCCTTGCCATTAACAGAGGTGAAAAGGAGAAAGTTCTAAGAACATCAATCACACCTCCAACTGATTCAATTCACGAGTATTTAAAAAGAAAAACAATTAAAAATCAGCAAAAAAATTGCGTGACTCTGCTTGAGCAAGCGATTACTGATGGCTATAAACGTCTTATTCAACCTTCAGTAGAAAGAGAGATACGGAAAGAATTAACAGAAAGAGCTGAAGATCAGGCTATTCACATCTTTTCAGAGAATTTAAAGCATCTTTTATTGCAGCCTCCACTAAAGGGTAAGCGTGTACTTGGTGTAGATCCCGCCTATCGGACAGGATGCAAATTAGCTGTTGTGGATGATACAGGTAAGATGCTAGAAGTATCAGTTATTTACCCAACGCCACCTAAATCTGAAGTAGAAAAGTCAAAAGCAGCTGTCATTCAAATGATCAAGAAGTATGATATTGAAATGATTGCAATCGGGAACGGAACGGGATCACGTGAAACAGAACAGTTTATTGCAGATGTGATTAAAGAAGTTGAAAAAAAGGTCGTTTATCTGATTGTCAATGAGGCGGGAGCAAGTGTTTATTCAGCGTCTGATCTAGCACGAGAAGAATTTCCTAATCTTCAAGTAGAGGAGCGCTCTGCAGTTTCCATCGCACGAAGGGTTCAGGATCCATTGGCTGAACTTGTGAAAATTGATCCGAAATCTGTTGGTGTCGGTCAATATCAACACGATGTCTCTCAGAAAAAGTTAAATGATCAATTAACGTTTGTGGTAGAAACCGCCGTAAATCAGGTAGGTGTTAATGTAAATACAGCTTCGGTATCTCTATTGCAATATGTAGCTGGTCTGTCTAGAGCTGTTGCGATGAACATTGTGAAGAAACGTGATGAAGAAGGAAAGTTCACGAGCCGGGTCCAATTAAAAAAAGTTCCGAGACTAGGTGCCAAAACATATGAACAGTGTATTGGGTTCCTCAGAATTATGGGAGGGAAACAGCCTCTGGACCAAACTGAAATTCATCCGGAGAGCTATGACGCTACAAAAGCACTTTTGGAACGCATCGAGTGTAAACCAGGGGATATTGGTACAGAAAAATTAGTGCAATCATTGTCTCAGGTATCATTAAAGGAAACAGCCGTTGCTTTAAATATAGGAGAGGTAACTCTTAAAGATATTGTAACTTCACTTCAAAAGCCTGGTCGAGATCCGCGGGATGAACTTTCTCAACCAATTCTAAAGACAGACGTTTTAAAAATGGAAGATTTAGAACAGGGAATGGAGTTAGAAGGTACAGTAAGAAATGTTGTTGATTTTGGAGCGTTCATTGATATTGGTGTGAAACAAGATGGGCTTGTTCACATTTCGAAGTTAACGAATCGCTATGTGAAGAATCCAATGGAAGTCGTCCACGTGGGACAAGTAGTGACTGTCTGGGTTGATCAAGTTGACCTTAAGCGTGAGCGAATTGCTTTGACGATGCTTCAACCGTCCTAAGCATAAGCACTGCCCTTAGGGGCGGTGTTTTCTTTTATAGAAAAACCAGCACTGGTTTAATAACTTAATTTGGCGTCGATCTTTCTCAAGATAAGCTTGTTTCAATTGGTTTTTAAACCAAACAGGCAACGTAATCCCCTCCTTAAGTGATGACACATCTTAAATGTTAATGTACATTAGTTTATGAGAAACGGCTTGTATGTGTTCGAAAGAGAAAGGATGAAAAGCGTATGAACGAAAAGGAATTACAACAGCTAGTTGAAACGATCTCTGAGGAGTTTTTTGGACTCGCTTTTCGTCATAAGGCGATGTTCAATGCTCGATTAAAAACAACGGGCGGACGTTATATGCTCAGGTCTCATAATCTCGAATTTAATCAAAAGCATTATGATGAGTTTGGTCAAGACGAACTCATTAGTATTATTAAACACGAGCTATGCCACTATCACCTTCACCTTCAGAAAAAAGGTTACAAACATCAGGATAAAGATTTTAAACGACTTCTTAAGGATGTAGGTGGATCGCGATACTGTCAGGTAGTACCTGGGCAACGTAGAGTTGAGTCGTTCAAGCATTTTTATGAATGTGAAGAATGTAAGACTAAGTATAGTAGAAAAAGAAAGATGGACATATCACGGTACGTATGTGGAAAATGCAGAGGTAAATTAATTCAAATTAATTAAAAGTAGTTATTGACGACCTAGATTGTATGTGGTAAATTAATAAAGTCTCTTCGGAGAGCACGTCTTAATCAAACATATGACAGTTAATTAATTTTAAAAAACTGTTGACTTTGTTTGCGGGATGAGTTATTATATTAAATGTCGCCGATAACGGAGACAACAACTTAAATGTTATTCCACAGTAGCTCAGTGGTAGAGCTATCGGCTGTTAACCGATCGGTCGTAGGTTCGAATCCTACCTGTGGAGCCAAACGGAGAAGTACCCAAGTGGCTGAAGGGGCGCCCCTGCTAAGGGTGTAGGTCGCGCGAGCGGCGCGAGGGTTCAAATCCCTCCTTCTCCGCCATTTTTATGGCCCGTTGGTCAAGTGGTTAAGACACCGCCCTTTCACGGCGGTATCACGGGTTCGAATCCCGTACGGGTCACCAACTTATTCTTAAAAATGTTTTAACAACATGATATGTAATCAGTCATAAAGGTCTCGTGGTGTAGCGGTTAACATGCCTGCCTGTCACGCAGGAGATCGCGGGTTCGATTCCCGTCGAGACCGCCATTATTTCTAAAACTAATCTGATTATATAACTTGTTGGGCTATAGCCAAGCGGTAAGGCAACGGATTTTGATTCCGTCATGCGCTGGTTCGAATCCAGCTAGCCCAGCCATGTTGAGCCATTAGCTCAGTTGGTAGAGCATCTGACTTTTAATCAGAGGGTCGAAGGTTCGAGTCCTTCATGGCTCACCACTTATTTGCGGGTGTGGCGGAATTGGCAGACGCGCTAGACTTAGGATCTAGTGTCTTACGACGTGGGGGTTCAAGTCCCTTCACCCGCACCAATTTCTTTTATAAACGAACGTTTCATCAAGTTACGATGTGCGGTTGTGGCGGAATGGCAGACGCGCTAGCTTGAGGGGCTAGTGGGGGAAACCCCGTGGAGGTTCGAGTCCTCTCAACCGCACCAAATATAATATGCGCCCGTAGCTCAATTGGATAGAGCGTCTGACTACGGATCAGAAGGTTAGGGATTCGACTTCTCTCGGGCGCACCATATTACTTTTAAAAAATGTCGGGAAGTAGCTCAGCTTGGTAGAGCACTTGGTTTGGGACCAAGGGGTCGCAGGTTCAAATCCTGTCTTCCCGACCATTAATATCGCGGGTGTAGTTTAGTGGTAAAACCTCAGCCTTCCAAGCTGATGTCGTGGGTTCGATCCCCATCACCCGCTCCATTAAAGATGGGCCTGTAGCTCAGCTGGTTAGAGCGCACGCCTGATAAGCGTGAGGTCGGTGGTTCGAGTCCACTCAGGCCCACCATCTTTTCTTAAAAAAACTTGTTGACACCGACAAACACATCATGGTATGATGGTTTGGTCGCTGAAAACGACAATGAAAGAAAAATTGCTCTTTGAAAACTGAACGAAACGCCATGTAAGTAGTTGTTTCTACGGAAACAAATTGTTTTAAAAGCTAGATTAAGCTTTCTATCGGAGAGTTTGATCCTGGCTCAGGACGAACGCTGGCGGCGTGCCTAATACATGCAAGTCGAGCGAAGAGATGGGAGCTTGCTCCCTGATCTTAGCG
>NZ_JAQQWV010000008.1:0-76153 GCF_028610665.1 Guptibacillus sedimenti | reverse complement strand
CGCTAAGATCAGGGAGCAAGCTCCCATCTCTTCGCTCGACTTGCATGTATTAGGCACGCCGCCAGCGTTCGTCCTGAGCCAGGATCAAACTCTCCGATAGAAAGCTTAATCTAGCTTTTAAAACAATGTTTTGTTTCCGTAGAAACAACTACTTACATGGCGTTTCGTTCAGTTTTCAAAGAGCAATTTGTTTCTTTCATTTTCGCCGTTGTTTATCGGCGACTTAAATAATATATCATGTAACGCATTATCTCGTCAACACTTTTTTAAAAGTTTTTAAAACCATTTAATAAGGTTTTGGAGACACCGTCAATGCGACGGAATTACATCTTACCACCTGCTATCTATTATTGCAATAGTAATCGATTAAAAAAAGAAGAGGATTTCTCCTCTTCTTTAAAAAGTTACTCTTCTTCTGTAGTTGAACCATTATTTTCGTCATCTTCTGAGACTTCCTCAGCTTCAACATCAATGATTTCATCAGCAATTCCATCAGTAGCTTCAGACTCTTCGATATCTTCACCTTCAATGCCTTCTTCATTGATCTCAACTTTCGCGACCGTCGCGACAGAGTCTCCTTCAGAGATACGGATCAATCTTACACCTTGAGTGTTTCTTCCAGTTTGAGAAATATCCTGTACATCAATACGGATAATGACACCACTCTCAGTAATGATCATACATTCTTCTTCAAGTGTGACAGTTTTTAGGGCTGTTAACACACCATTACGCTCTGTAAGGTTACACGTCTTAATCCCTTTACCGCCTCTTGTTTGAACGCGATATTCTTCGACAGGTGTTCTCTTGCCAAATCCTTTATCTGTGACGATAAGGACATCCTGATTTTCATCTAGAATACCTATACCAACAACCTGGTCATTCTCTTGTAGCGTAATTCCCTTAACACCAGTAGCTGTTCGGCCCATAGATCTAACGTCTTCTTCATGGAAACGAATCGCCATCCCTTGTTTTGTTCCCATGATTAGCTCTTTCGATCCATTTGTTAGTCGAACGCCCATTAACTCATCATCTTCTTTAAAGTTGATGGCAATGAGTCCACCTTTTCGGATATTCGCAAAAGCAGAAAGTGGCGAACGTTTGACAACACCCTGCTTTGTAGCAAAGAACACGAACCAATCATCAACGAATTCTTCTATAGGAATAATCGCAGTGATATATTCATTCTTTTCGATCTGGAGCAGGTTAATTATTGGGATCCCTTTTGCTGTTCGACTAAGTTCAGGTACTTCATATCCCTTCATTCTGTATACTTTACCTTTATTCGTAAAGAACAGAATGGTGTTATGCGTAAGTGTTGTAAATAAGTGTTCGACGAAATCTCCGTCGTTTGTACCCATCCCCTGGATTCCACGACCGCCACGCTTTTGACTTCGATACGTATCGATCGGCAATCTCTTAATATACCCTTTGTGAGTTAAGGTGATCACGATATTCTGTTTAGGAATAAGATCTTCATCTTCGATCATATCGAAACCAACCGTGATTTCGGTACGACGTTTGTCAGCAAATCTTTCTTTTACCTCTGTTAGCTCTTCGCGAATGATTTCAAGAACTTTCTCTTCATCAGCAAGAATAGCTTTTAATTCTGCGATTCGCTTCATTAACTCCTGATATTCAGACTCAATTTTATCTCGTTCTAAACCAGTCAGACGCTGAAGTCTCATATCAAGAATGGCTTGAGACTGCTCATAGCTTAAGGAGAACTTAGTCATCAGGCCTTCTCTAGCAATATCTGTCGTCTCAGAAGCTCGAATCAATTTGATTACTTCATCTAAGTGATCAAGTGCGATTCGCAAACCTTCTAATATATGAGCCCTTGCTTCCGCTTTATTTAACTCAAATTGCGTTCTTCTTTTAATCACGACCTTCTGATGCTCAAGATAGTGTTCTAGACATTCTTTTAAAGTTAACACTTTAGGCTGTCCATCTACTAATGCAAGAGTGTTAATACCAAAGCTAGTTTGAAGTGCCGTTTGTTTATATAAGTTATTTAATAGAACATTTGCATTTGCATCTTTACGGACTTCAATCACAACTCGCATACCTGTACGGTCAGATTCGTCGCGTAGATCGGTGATTCCTTCAATCTTCTTATCACGAACAAGCTCTGCAATTTTCTCGACAAGACGCGCTTTATTAACCTGATAAGGAAGCTCAGAAACAATGATTGTTTTCTTACCATTGCTGAATTCCTCAATTTCAGCTTTTGCACGCTGAATGATTGAACCTCTCCCGGTTGTATAAGCTTTGCGAATTCCTTCACGTCCAAGAATTTCAGCTGCTGTTGGGAAGTCTGGTCCAGGAATAAATTCCATTAGTTCAGGAATTGTCATCTCAGGATTTTTACTTAGTTCTAAAAGTCCTTCAATTACTTCGCCAAGATTATGTGGTGGGATGTTTGTCGCCATTCCGACGGCAATTCCTGAAGCACCATTTACAAGTAAATTAGGAAACCTTGCTGGAAGAACAATGGGTTCTTGTTCAGAACCATCATAGTTGTCCTGATAATCGATGGTATCTTTATTAATATCTCGCACCATTTCCATGGCAATCTTGGACATTCTTGCTTCTGTGTAACGCATTGCAGCTGCTGAATCACCGTCAATAGAACCAAAGTTCCCGTGCCCGTCAATCAGCATATTGCGATAGCTGAAGTCTTGAGCCATACGTACCATTGTGTCATATACAGCTGAATCACCGTGTGGGTGATACTTACCAATAACTTCTCCAACAATACGCGCAGACTTTTTATAAGCCTTATCAGAAGTCATACCAAGGTCGTTCATCGCATATAATATTCGTCGATGTACTGGTTTTAAACCATCTCGCACATCAGGAAGAGCACGACTTACAATAACGCTCATCGCATAATCCATGAAGGAGGTGCGCATTTCCTGACTAATATTTATTTCTTTAACTCTCGATCTTTCCATATCAGACATACGGAAAACCTCCAATTATACTCTTGTTCATCTCATAACATTTAGCTAAAGATCTTTTCGATACTCTATATTGTCTTTTAAAGTAACCACTTAATAGAAACAGAAGAAAAGGGGGATATCCCCCTTTGTCTCTTAAACGTCTAAATTCTTTACGTAATGAGCATTGTCTTGAATAAAGTTTCGTCTCGGTTCAACACGATCACCCATGAGCATATCAAACACTTCGTCCGCTTCAATAGCATCTTGCAATTCTACCTGCAATACTGTACGTGATTCAGGATCCATCGTTGTTTCCCATAGCTGCGTTGGGTTCATCTCTCCAAGACCTTTGTACCGCTGAATACCAGGCTTAGGGTTTTTCGGAATCTCATTTAAGATGACATCAAGCTCACGGTCATTATAAGCGTAAGTCACTTTTTTCCCTTGAGAAATCTTATACAAAGGTGGTTGAGCAATATAGACATAGCCGTTTTCAATTAACGGGCGCATATAGCGATAGAAGAATGTTAATAAGAGCGTTCGAATATGCGCACCATCAACATCGGCATCTGTCATGATGATCAACTTATGATATCGAGCTTTTGCTAAATCAAAATCTTCTCCAATCCCTGTTCCTAGTGCCGTGATAATGGCTCTAATTTCATTGTTTGAAAGGATTTTATCTAGACGCGCTTTTTCCACATTAAGAATTTTACCTTTCAGAGGCAGAATAGCCTGGAAGTGACGATCACGCCCCTGCTTTGCAGATCCGCCAGCTGAATCACCCTCAACGATATAAATTTCAGAGATCGATGCATCTTTAGAAGAGCAATCCGCTAACTTACCAGGAAGTGCACTTACTTCGAGTGCACCTTTTCTTCTTGTTAACTCCCTTGCTTTCTTTGCTGCAGCACGTGCTCTTGAAGCCATTAGGCCTTTTTCAACAATTTGCTTTGCAACGAGGGGATTTTCAAAAAGGAAAGTAGAGAACTTCTCTCCAAAGATTGATTCGGTAATGGTACGAGCTTCAGCATTTCCAAGCTTCGTTTTCGTCTGACCTTCGAACTGCGGATCTGGATGTTTAATCGAAATGATGGCTGTTAGTCCTTCGCGAACATCGTCACCTGTTAGGTTTGGATCCGTTTCACGGAACAAGCTATTTTTACGTGCATAGTCATTAATTACGCGAGTAAGAGCTGTCTTAAAGCCATATTCGTGACTTCCGCCTTCATGGGTATTGATGTTATTTGCAAAAGAATAAATGTTACTTGCAAATCCATCGTTATATTGAACGGCAATTTCCACAGAAATCCCTTCACGTTCACCTTCCACAAAGATTGGTTCTTCGTGTAAAGCTTCTCTAGAACGATTCAAATGTTCTACGTAAGACTTAATACCACCCTCATAGTGGTATTCGTTGCGTTTCGTTTCTTCAGGACGCTTGTCCTGTGCAACAATCATGATTCCACGGTTTAGGAATGCAAGCTCTCTAAGGCGGTGAGCAAGAATATCAAATTCATACTCTGTTGTTTCAGTAAAAATCTCGTTATCTGGAATGAAGTGAATCGTTGTACCCGTCACATCACTTTCACCAATCACCTTAAGATCTTCATCAGGTACACCGCGCGTATAGCTCTGATAATAAACTTTTCCTTCACGCTCTACTGTAATTTCAAGCTTAGAGGATAAAGCATTTACTACAGATGCCCCCACACCATGCAGTCCACCAGATACTTTATATCCGCCGCCGCCAAACTTACCGCCGGCATGCAGAACGGTCATAATAACTTCAACTGCAGGACGTCCCATTTTTTCTTGGATTCCGACCGGGATTCCTCGTCCGTTATCTTCAACCGTAATACTATTGTCCTTCTCAATACTTACAGTAATTTGCGAACAGTACCCTGCAAGGGCTTCATCAATACTGTTATCGACAATTTCCCATACGAGGTGATGCAGTCCACGGCTACTCGTTGAACCGATATACATACCTGGGCGTTTTCGAACAGCCTCAAGTCCTTCAAGAACCTGAATCTGACTTTCATCATAACTTTCTTTATTCGACTGTTGCTCTAATGTCATATTGTTCACCTACATTTCTCTATCAAAGATAGACTCAATTCAGCTTGCTGATGATCAGACAACCTGGTTTTAAGATGATTCTCCATTTGATGTAACTTCCACACTGTCTGAGATCGTGTATGCTCGTCTTTTTAGTGTGAGTGAAGATAAAGGAGACAAATAGACCGTATCAGTCGTGATAACGATCGATTTCGTTAAATCACCACCGATGTCTTCTACTAGCCTGTCTTTTTGATGGCGATGCAAAAATTCACTTGTAATCTCTGCTTCCTCCATAACTTGCCAATCAAAGATTCCTACAACATCTCTCGATTGGACGACAACGTCCTCTCCTAAGTGTATAAACAACACTTCACCTCATTTCACCTTTTCGATTAGTCCTTCTTGAACTTGAAAAGTCGTCGCTTTTTCAAGCGTTTCATGATGGATGCCTTCAACGCTCGTTGTGGTCACAAACGTTTGAACTTTTCCTTGAATTGTATTTAAAAGATGAGACTGTCTAAAGTCATCTAACTCTGACAGTACGTCATCGAGTAGAAGTAAAGGATATTCGCCTACTTCACTATGAATTAATTCAATTTCAGCGAGTTTCAGGGATAAAGCAGTTGTTCGCTGTTGTCCCTGGGATCCATACGTTTGAACGTCCTTTCCATTTACAAAAAACGACAAATCATCTCGGTGCGGTCCCGCGAGCGTGACGCCACGCTCAACTTCTCTCTCTTTAATTTTATCAAACTTTTCCTTATATCCATCTACTATTTTCGACAAATCCGTTGGTTCTGATACCTCAACCGTCGGATTATAATGGATTTCGAGTTTTTCTAGTCCTCTACTAATCCCATAATGAATTGGTTCAGCCCATTGTTGCAAGAGTTGAACGAATCGTACTCGTCGTAAATAGATATTCGCAGCTGCTTCTATTAATTGTTCGGTCAAAATATCAAGCATGACATAATCAGGCTTCTTTTGATATCGCATCGTCTTCAATAAGCTGTTTCGCTGCTGAAGAAGTTTAAGGTATCGTCCCAGATGATAAAGATAAACGGGTTGAACCTGGCCAATCTCAATATCAATAAACCTTCTGCGCACGCCAGGATTACCTTTGACTAGATTGAGATCCTCTGGTGCAAACATGACGACATTCATGGCACCAATATAGTTGCTAAGCTTCTGCTGTTCCAATTGATTTAGCTTGGCTTTTTTACCTTTTTGGGAAATAACCAGTTGGAGGGAGAGGGGACCATTTCGTTTTTCAATTCTACCTTCTATTTTAGCATATTCCTCGTCCCAATTGATTAATTCTTTATCTCTTGGCGTACGATGGGACCTCGCCATAGCAAGGACATAGATGGCTTCCATGATGTTCGTTTTTCCTTGCGCATTCTCGCCAAGAAAAACATTCACGTTATTTTCGAACTGAAGTTCTTGCTTATGATAATTACGATAATTCGTTACTTTTAATGTGTTTAGATGCAACGGGAAACCCCCATTCAGCTAGATACAACAAACTCTCCTACGCCAGGAATCATAACTGTATCCTTGTTGTAGAGTTTTCTGCCACGTCGGTCTTCTAATTCTCCGTTTACATAGACCTCATACTCTGACAGGAACCACTTTGCCATTCCGCCTGTATTGATCACTCCTGCTTCTTGAAGAAGTTGTCCAAGAGTGATGAATTCTTTAATTAGTTTAATTTCATTCACGTTCGTTCACCTCATTTTCCTCCTGCTCCATCTTACTATATAGAGTCTGAAGGATGACAATAGTTTATTATAACTCTTTTTTTATTATAACGCATGAATAATCGCATGGAAATTTCATAAATAGCTAAAAAAAAAGAAAGCCACTGGAAGGAAAACTTCTCAGTGGCCACGGGTAACACCTTGTTAGAATTTAATAAGTTCGGACAGGGAGGATTAACTGCATAATCGCAGCACCTTCGATTGGTTTAATCAAGAAAGGTCTCATAGCCCCCGTAAAGCTAATATTTACTTCGTTAGAGTCCATTGACCTTAAAGCATCCATCATATATTTTGCACTAAATGAAATCTTAAGTTCCTCACCATCAAAAGAATGTGATTGAACTTGTTCAATAACTTTCCCAATTTCAGGCGAATTTGAAGAAATCTCTAGTGTTGACTCTTCAAGGCTAGCGAGTTTTACTACGTTATTTCTTCCTTCTCGTGCTAATACAGATGCACGATCGATTGCTTGTAACAATTCTTTTGCAGAAACTGTTACGTTTGTTTTACTTTCATTCGGAATCAATCGGCTTGTATCTGGATAGTTCCCATCAAGGAGTCTTGAGAAGAAAAGAATGTGATTTGATTTAAACAATATTTGATTTTCAGTAACCGTAATATCAACAAGTTCTTCGTTATCATCGATGATTTTAGAAAGCTCACTTAGACTTTTTCCGGGAATCACTACATTTGAAAATGAAAGGTCATTACCATTCGGTTCAACTTTAACTGTGCGGAGTGCAAGTCTATGACTATCTGTAGCAGTACAGTTAAGTTCGCCATCTTCTAGCTTCCAGTTTACACCTGTTAACACCGGTCTAGTTTCTGATGTAGAAACAGCAAATACAGTTTGCCTAATAATGTTTTTTAGTAAGTCTGCCTGGATCTGAAAACCTTCTTGTGCTTCCACTTCAGGTAAACGAGGGTATTCTTCAGGATCCAAACCGTTTAAGTTGAATTCTGATGAACCTGAACGGATTCTTGTTGTTAAACTATCGTGTACTTCAATCTCAACTTGATCACCTGGTAGCTTTTTAACGATATCAGAAAAGAATCGAGCTTGAAGTACGATACTTCCCATCTGAGAGATTTCAACAATTTGTTTATCATTTTCTTCTGAGGGAATGAAACATTCGATTGAAATATCTGAGTCAGAACCTGTTAACGTTACGCCTTCATCACTTGCTACGATTTTAATCCCCGTAAGAATAGGTATCGTTGTTCTTGAAGACACGGCTTTCATTACATCAGATACGCTTGATACTAGATAATCTCTTTCGATCTTGAAACGCATAATTTACCTCCTAAATAAATGACCCAGATTATATAATTATTACTTAAAAAAGTCGTAGTCTTACTAGTAGGGGCTGTGAATGTGTGGATAAGTGTTCACAAACCCATAACGAACAAGTTATCCACCTGTGGATAGTGTGTTGGTAACTGTTGATAATTGTACACACTCTATTAACTACTATCCACAAAAAGAGACTTATCCGTTTTTTAGTTGTTCGACGATATCTTGTAGTTTCTTTTGAAAAGCTTGATCAGAATCCACTAGTTTCGAGATCTTCTCATGTGCGTGAATGACGGTTGTATGATCTCTTCCACCAAATTCTTCTCCGATTTTTGGAAGCGAGAAATCGGTAAGCTCCCTCGAAAGGTACATGGCAATTTGACGAGGAAATGCAACAGATTTTGTTCTTTTCTTCGCCGCAAAGTCTTCGAGTTTTACTGAAAAATGATCTCCTATAACAGT
This sequence comes from Guptibacillus sedimenti, assembly GCF_028610665.1. NCBI lineage: Bacteria > Bacillati > Bacillota > Bacilli > Caryophanales > Guptibacillaceae > Guptibacillus > Guptibacillus sedimenti. Next base: position 67,631 of record NZ_JAQQWV010000008.1, on the reverse strand, counting down.
TTGGATATCATGAATCGTAATCACCCTTGGTTTTGAAGATGGAATAATGTTTTTTAACGCCTCAGCTGCAAGGTCTGCATTCATATCTTGATTAATCAATGAAGAATAGGCAACTACACGTATAAGTGCACCTTCAAGTTCACGAATGTTGGTGTCAATTTGATTGGCTATATAGAGCATTACTTCATTTGGAATATCAAGACCTTCTGCTTTTGCTTTCTTTCTAAGAATAGCAATCCTTGTTTCCAGGTCAGGAGGCGTAATATCAGTAATTAGTCCCCACTCAAATCGTGATCGAAGTCGATCTTCTAGTGTAGGAATTTCCTTAGGTGGTCGATCACTTGAAATAACGATTTGTTTACTTTCTTCATGAAGAGCATTGAATGTATGGAAAAACTCCTCTTGCGTTTGTTCTTTTCCTGCCAGGAATTGAATATCATCAATCAGTAGTACATCTACATTACGATACTTGTTTCGAAAATTAACGGTTTTATTATCTCGAATCGAATTAATAAATTCGTTTGTAAACTTTTCCGATGATAAATAAACCACCTTTGCATTCGGATTATGCTCAATAACATAATGACCAATAGCATGCATTAAATGGGTTTTTCCAAGCCCAACTCCTCCATATATAAATAGCGGATTATACGCTTTGGCTGGTGCTTCCGCTACGGCTAAAGAAGCAGCATGTGCAAAGCGATTTCCAGATCCAATAACAAACGTATCAAACGTGTATTTTGAATTAAGCACACTTTGAGGGTGTTCTTCTTGAGCTGGATTTCCCTTAGGCTTTTTTTTCATAGCTTGTTCTAGATCCAAATCAGCATCGGACTGATTTTGGGGAATAATGAACTTAGCTTGTAATTCACTTCCGGTCAGCTCAAGCAACGTTTCCGTTATTAAACTTGAATATCTTGACTCAAGCCAGTCTCTAGCGAACTCGTTGGGAGCAGTAATAATAATCGTGTCGCCTTCCATTCGGTTTGCAGAAGTAGACTTGAGCCAGGTTTCGAAGCTTGGCTTGCTTAACTTTTTTTCGATTTCCGATAGAGCCTGTTGCCAGAGATCCGTGATGTTATCCAACGAAGTCCCTCCTTTTGTTCAAAAATATCTAACTAGGGCAAACCGGTTTACTTCTATTGATGATACTTAGCTCAATAGGTAGCCTGCATTTTCACCCAAATAAAAACAGGCTGTAATCGCTGACGATAGTCGCCTAATGTGCCAACGTACAACCTTTGTACAATCATTTGAATATTCACGAATAATTATACTGTCCACAGTATCGAAGTGGATCATATAATATAGAAGAAAGTCGAATTATCGACTGTGTTCACACCGTTGTGGATACGATGAGTAACAGCTCTTAATAACTGTCCACACTTTTATCCACAGTCTGTGGATTATTTTTGTGGTCGCTAATCTTATTCACGAGTTAAAACACAAATATCATAACAAAAGAATAGCTTGTTTGCAATGTTTTTCAAGTGGTTATCCACAGAGGACATATCTTGTGGATTCAAACTGTCCACAGCACTAGATTTTGTGTAGAAGCTGTCGATAAGTGATGTGAATAAGTGAAAAGTGTCGAATAGAGTTATCCACACAACTATTTGTAGACCTTTCGTTGATGATTTGAGGACAAGTTCAAGAGGTGGATCTACTTGGTGATTTGATATTGAGATTTGAAAGAGATAGGTTGAAATTTTAATTAAACTTGACAATTCCCTACCTCTTTTCTTATAATTACTTGGACTGTCTTTATACAGTTTATCCTCAGGGAGGTGTAATAGAATGAAAAGAACGTTTCAACCAAACACACGTAAACGTAAAAAAGTTCACGGTTTTCGTGCACGTATGAGCTCAGCTAACGGACGCAAAGTTCTTGCTCGTCGTCGCCGTAAAGGTAGAAAAGTATTGTCTGCATAGACCACTGATCATCAGTGGTCTTTTTTTAAGATAAGGTTTATAATATGCTTATCCAAGTAACACTGGGAGTGTGCGGATTGAACAGCAACTACCGGATTAAAAAGAATTCTGAGTTCCAGAACGTTTTCAAGAATGGAAACTCAACTGCAAACAGACAATTTGTTGTGTACGTATTAAAGCGAAATGATCAACCTCAATTTCGACTCGGTCTTTCAGTAAGTAAGCGGATCGGCAATGCAGTTACAAGAAATCGTGTGAAGAGACTCGTAAAAGAATCTTTCCATCAATTGTCCGATCAAATTAAATATCCTTATGACTTTGTCGTTATTGCTCGAAAACCTACTTCAGAGATGAGTTTTGAAGAAGTAAAGAGTAGCTTAATTCATGTGCTGAACCGAGCTCGTGTATTAAGAGGAGTGAAACAGACTGGTAAAGGAAGGGATGCTAAATGAAAAAGCTGGCTATGATGCTAATTCGCGTCTACCAGAAATTCATTTCTCCATTAACTCCTCCTTCCTGTCGTTTCTACCCTTCCTGTTCTCATTACAGTTTCGAATCCTTTCAGAAGCATGGGTTTATAAAAGGATCCTGGTTGACGGTGAAAAGAATTTCGAAATGCCATCCATTTCATCCTGGCGGCTTTGACCCCGTTCCAGATAAGAAGAAATAACGGTATGCTTTAACTACATAAATTTTGTCGAGATATGATTGCAAGGAGGATGAAGCGTGAGGAAAAAACTAACCCTCGCATTTCTATTAATTGGTCTCGTTGCGGTCCTTTCAGGCTGTAACATTAACGAGCCAGTTAACGCAGAAAGCACAGGATTTTGGACGGAATATATCGTTTATCCACTATCCATGACCTTAACGTTTTTCGCCGATTTAACAGGTGAAGGAAATTACGGTCTCTCAATTATTATTGTAACGATCTTAATTCGACTTCTCTTGCTTCCATTAATGATCAAACAAACGAGAAGTTCAAAAGCGATGCAGGAACTGCAGCCAGAAATGCAGAAGCTAAAAGAGAAATATAGCAGTAAAGACCAGAAAACGCAGCAGCAGCTTCAGCAAGAAACGATGCAGCTATTCCAACAGAATGGTGTTAACCCGCTTGCGGGTTGTTTACCAATCTTAGTACAAATGCCGATTCTATTAGGTTTTTATCATGCGATTATGCGTACACAAGCAATTGAAACGCATACTTTCCTCTGGTTTAGCCTTGGAGAGCCAGATATCATCTTGGCACTCACTGCAGGTATAACAACATTCATTCAACAAAAAATCATGATGGGTAGCGGCGGAACAGTGCAGCCTCAAATGAAAATGCTCCTATACGTTATGCCGATAATGATTATTGTTTTTGCAATTAACTTCCCTGCAGCGCTTGCATTATACTGGGTTGTAGGTAACATCTTTATGATTGCGCAAACTTACTTTATTACGAAGCCTACCATCAAAACCGCTGATACGAATACGGGGGGAGCGAAGAAGTGAGAAGCGTTACGGTAACGGGGAAAACGATTGAAAAAGCCATCGAAGATGCGCTCAATCAAATCGGGACTGTTCAAGAGAATGTTGATGTTGAAGTGTTAGATGAGCCTAAAAAAGGATTTTTAGGCTTTGGAGGAAAGCCCGCCCGCATTAAAGTTAGCGAGAAACCTGACATCATGGAGCAAACAAGGGCTTTTTTAGAAAAAGTCATCCGCAACATGGGTGTTGAAGCCAGTATAGAAGGTAGAAGAGAAGATCGCGATCTTTTCTTTACGCTATCTGGTGAAAAAATTGCGATTGTGATAGGGAAACGTGGCCAAACTCTTAATTCTCTACAATATTTAACAAATCTTGCCGCAAATCGATTTTCTGACCGATTTGTCCGGGTGGTGCTCGATGCTGAGAACTACCGTGAAAGACGTGAAGATACGCTAAAGAAACTGGCGGATCGTCTTGCAGACAAAGCGATGGTTACGAAAAAGGACATACAGCTAGAACCGATGCCGTCGCTTGAACGAAAAGTGATTCATCTTTATCTTAAAGATAAAAAAGGGATTACAACTCACTCAGATGGAAAAGATCCGCACCGCCGTGTGGTCATTGTTCCACGTAATAAGTAACATGAAACCTTCGGGCAAGTAGCCCGAAGGTTTTTTTGAGGAACGAGGGTTATGTTGCTAATTGACTGTTTTTCGTACTTCTTGTCTGATGTTGTTAGGATAAGCATCGTTATTTCTTTTTTTATAAAAATGGGTTACACTAAAAGGTATTGTGGATTAGTCTGTCGCATTTGAGCTGATAGTTATCCACTGTGGATAATTGGTTAAACTAATAGTACTTATTAATAGAAATAGACGATAAATAAAAAGACAAAGTGTGGATAGAGAGGTGAATGTAAAGTGGAATATGAAACAATTGCTGCGATATCGACTCCAATGGGTGAAGGAGCAATTGCGATTGTCCGACTTAGCGGAGAAGAGGCCATAAAAATAGCCGACAGGTTATACAAGGGAAAGCAGCGGCTTGAGTCTGTTGATACACATACGATTCACTATGGGCATTTAATTGATCCAGATACGAAACAAGTTGCCGAAGAAGTAATGGTTTCGGTCATGCGAGGACCTCGTACATTTACGAAAGAAGATATTGTTGAAATCAACTGTCACGGAGGGCTCGTTTCTGTGAATCGTGTCCTTGAATTGGTATTACGAAGTGGAGCTCGTCTTGCAGAACCAGGTGAATTTACTAAGAGAGCTTTTTTAAACGGTCGTATTGATTTATCGCAAGCAGAAGCTGTGATTGATTTGATAAGAGCGAAAACTGACCGTGCGATGAACGTTGCTTTGAATCAGATGGAAGGACGTTTGTCGACATTAATTGCCTCTTTGAGACAGCAATTGCTCGAGACGGTTGCACATGTTGAGGTAAACATCGACTATCCTGAATATGATGCAGAGGAAATGACGAAGGATCTTCTCTCGACTCAATTAAAAGAAGTAGAAAAGGAGATTGCAGGGATTCTCGTAACTGCAAGGCAGGGAAAGATTTTGCGTGAAGGTCTCTCAACCGTTATTGTGGGACGACCGAATGTTGGAAAGTCTTCTTTGTTAAATAGTCTCGTTCATGAAAATAAAGCGATCGTAACAGATGTACCTGGAACGACGCGGGACGTTATTGAAGAGTATGTTAATGTAAGAGGCGTGCCGTTACGACTCGTCGATACAGCGGGGATTCGAGAAACAGAAGATCTTGTCGAACGAATTGGTGTTGAGCGTTCAAGGGAGCGTTTGAAACAAGCTGATCTTATTCTACTTGTGCTAAATTATAATGATGAGCTAACCCATGAAGATGAGAAGCTTTTCGAAGCTGTTAAAGGTATGGATGTCATCGTTATTATTAATAAAACAGATCTTGATAAGAAACTTGATTTAGACAAAGTGAAAGAGTTAGCAGAAGAACATCCAATGATTACAACTTCTCTTAAACATGAACAGGGCGTGGATGAACTAGAGCAGTCCATTTCAGAACTGTTTTTTGCAGGTGAAGTTGAGTCGCAGGATTTAACATATGTATCAAATTCTCGTCACATCGCTTTACTGGAGCAGTCTCGAAGAACGCTTGAAGACGCGTTAGAAGCAGTTGAGGCAGGAATGCCCGTAGATATGGTGCAGATTGATATTACGCGCACCTGGGAGATTCTTGGAGAAATTATTGGTGATACCGTTTCTGATAGTTTGATCGATCAGTTATTTTCACAGTTTTGTCTTGGGAAATAAGAAGATTAAAGGAGGAATACGGCAATGGGTTACAAAGCCGATTCTTATGATGTTATTGTCGTTGGCGCAGGCCATGCAGGTGTGGAAGCAGGACTTGCTTCAGCAAGAATGGGTGCCAAAACACTCATGCTTACACTTAACCTGGATTCTGTCGCTTTCATGCCATGTAATCCGAGTGTAGGAGGCCCTGCAAAAGGAATTGTTGTAAGGGAAATCGATGCACTTGGTGGAGAAATGGGCCGTAATATTGATAAAACGCATATACAAATGCGTATGTTAAACACGGGTAAAGGACCTGCTGTACGCGCACTGCGTGCTCAGGCTGATAAAGTTCTCTATCAAAGTGAAATGAAAAGAACAATTGAAGAGCAAGATAATCTCACTCTTCTGCAAGGAATGGTTGAGAAACTGATCGTGGAAGATGGGATCTGTAAAGGTGTTATTACGAAAACGGGTGCAGAGTATGAAGCGAAATCTGTTGTGTTAACAACAGGTACGTTCATGCGTGGTCGCGTCATTATTGGTGATCTTTCGTATGAAAGTGGGCCAAATAACATGCAGCCATCCGTTAACTTGTCTCACCATTTAGAAGAGTTAGGCTTTGAAATGGTTCGTTTTAAGACAGGAACTCCGCCGCGTGTTAATAATAAATCAATTGATTATAGTAAAACTGAAATTCAGCCTGGAGATGAAAAACCTCGTGCTTTTTCATATGAAACGACTGAATTTATTACAGACCAGCTACCGTGTTGGTTAACGTATACAGGAGAAGAGACGCATAAGCTGATCAACGATAACCTTCATCGTTCTCCAATGTACTCAGGTATGATTGAAGGAACAGGACCACGTTACTGTCCATCGATTGAAGATAAAATTGTTCGCTTTAATGATAAACCGCGACATCAGATTTTTCTTGAACCAGAAGGACGCAACACAAAGGAAGTTTATGTGCAGGGTCTATCCACAAGTCTTCCTGAAGACTTGCAGCAGAAAATTCTTAAAACCGTACCTGGACTCGAAAATGTTGAAATGATGCGTGCAGGCTATGCTATTGAATATGATGTCGTTGTTCCAACGCAATTATGGCCTTCACTTGAAACGAAGACAGTTAAAAATCTCTTTACTGCAGGACAGTTAAACGGAACTTCAGGTTATGAAGAGGCTGCAGGGCAAGGGATTATGTCTGGTATTAATGCTGCAAGGAATGCACAGGAGCGTGAAGCGGTGATTTTGGATCGCTCACAAGGATACATTGGGGTTATGATCGATGATCTTGTGACAAAAGGAACGAACGAGCCGTACCGCCTGTTAACTTCACGTGCGGAATATCGACTTCTTCTTCGTCATGATAATGCCGACTTAAGATTAACAGAGCTTGGATATGAGATTGGTATGATTCCGAAAGAACGCTATGACCGGTTTATAGCTAAGAAAGAAATGATTGAGCAAGAAATGAAGCGTCTCGAGAAAGTTGTCATTAAGCCGAGCGAACAAGTGAATGCAGTGCTTCCAGAGAAAAGTACGGAATTAAAAGAAGCCATGCATGCCGCTAATCTATTGAAGCGACCAGAAGTAACGTATCAAGAGATTCATCAACTTGCTCCAGCTGATTATGATATTCCTGAGGATGTTGCAGAACAAGTTGAAATCCAAGTGAAATACAGCGGCTATATTAATAAAAGTCTGCAACAGGTTGAGCGCATGAAGAAGATGGATGAGAAGAAAATTCCTGATGGTATTGATTATTATGCGATTGGTGGCCTTGCGACGGAAGCGAAGCAGAAACTTGACGAAGTTCGTCCTCTATCAATTGGTCAAGCTTCCCGCGTTTCAGGAGTTAATCCAGCTGATGTATCGATCTTACTTGTGTATATCGAACAAGGTAAAATCGCTAAAATTGCAAAATAACGTACAAGTGGAGGGGCTATGAACGAGCAACAGTTTCAGGAGTTGTTAGAGGAGAAAGGGATTACTCTTTCTTCTAAGCAACTTCAACAATTTCAAACCTACTATGAGATTCTTGTTGAATGGAATGAGAAAATGAATCTGACGGCTATTACTGATAAGGAAGAAGTGTACGAAAAGCACTTCTTCGATTCAATCATGGCCGCATTCTCATTTGACTTTTCTTCTGACTACCATATTTGTGATGTGGGAGCAGGAGCTGGCTTTCCAAGTTTGCCTATTAAAATTTGTTTTCCTCATTTAAACATCACGATTGTCGATTCACTTAACAAACGAATTGGTTTCCTAGAGCATCTTTCTTCTAAACTTCAATTGGAAAATGTCTCTTTTTATCATGATCGTGCAGAATTATTTGGTAAAAACAAAGATCATCGCGAAAAGTATGATGTTGTTACGGCAAGAGCTGTTGCGCGGCTGTCTGTTCTTGGTGAATTATGTCTACCTCTCGTTAAAACTAACGGTTACTTTGTGGCGTTGAAAGGTCCAAATGTAGAGGATGAGCTTGATACAGGAAAGCAAGCAATTAAGCTTCTTGGTGGGGAAGTCGTTAAGCGAGATACGCTAACACTACCAGCTGAAAAAAGTGAGCGAAATATCGTAACGATTAAAAAAATCAAAACGACTCCTAAAAAATATCCAAGAAAGCCAGGCACGCCAAATAAAAATCCTTTATAATGAAGATAGACTGCATATGAACGGTTAAGTGTTTCACATGGAACGCTGCTCCTATGGAAGGAATTTGTTTTTAGGCAGCGAATCAGTTAAGGAGTCGATTAAAGGTGGTGTTAGGCGATGAAGCATACGTTTTCACGTCTTTTCGGTTTGAACGATGAAAAAAGCGAGACGATGGAAGTAGAACAAGAGGAAGTGAAGCAGCTTCTTGTTGAGGATATTATTCCGAACCGCTTCCAGCCTCGAACAATTTTTATAGATGAGAGAATTACTGAACTATCTCAAACGATAAAGACTCATGGAGTTATTCAGCCGATCGTGGTTAGAGAACGTGAAGGCAAGTATGAAATTATTGCCGGGGAAAGACGCTGGAGAGCAGTCAAGAAGCTTGGTTGGGAACGAATTCCTGCTATCGTTAAGGAATTTAATGATTCTCAAACAGCCTCAATAGCTCTTATTGAAAATTTGCAGCGTGAGGAATTAACTGCTGTCGAAGAAGCAATGGCTTACGCTCAATTAATCGAGCTACATGATTTAACACAGGAGAGTCTTGCTCAGCGGCTTGGCAAAGGGCAATCTACCATAGCGAATAAACTAAGGTTATTGAAGTTGCCTGAACCTGTTCAACAAGCTCTTTTACAGAAGAAAATTACGGAGAGGCACGCCCGAGCTTTAATTCCACTTAAGAATCCTGAGAATCAGGTGAAAGTTCTGAGTGAAGTTCTTGAACGACAGTGGAATGTAAAGCAGACGGAAGAACGCGTGGCTCGTATGTTAGAAGGTACGATCCAAAAACCGAAGCCGAGGAAAAAATCGGTTAGTAAGGATATGAGATTGGCAGTAAACACCATCCGCCAATCGCTTGATATGGTTACAGAGACTGGTTTAATGATTGACACAGATGAAGAAGACCACGACGAATACTATCAATTTACCATTCGAATACCAAAAAAGAAGTGAACTCATCCAGGCGGATGAGTTTTTTTCTTATCAAAAATCCCTGTCCATGTGAAGGTAGGAACTTGATAGGAAATGAAAAAGAGGTCCGGAAAATTGGAAACATGATAAACTAAAGACAGTAAAGTTGGGAATGGGAGTGGGGTGGCATCTTGGCGAATATTGTAGCGATTACGAATCAAAAAGGTGGAGTTGGAAAGACGACGACTTCAGTTAACATGAGTGCATGTCTTGCTTATCTTGGAAAGAAAGTTCTACTTGTAGATATTGATCCTCAAGGCAACGCAACCAGCGGTGTAGGAATTGAAAAAGGAGATATCGAAACTTGTGTGTATAATGTTCTTGTCGATGATGTGGAAGCGGAAGAGGTTATCCAGCAGACAATTGTCGAGAACTTGGATGTGATTCCTTCGACAATTCAGCTTGCAGGTGCAGAAATCGAACTAGTTCCAACCATTTCCCGGGAAGTAAGATTGAAGAGAGCTCTCAATAAAGTTGAAAAAAAGTATGATTATATTATAATAGATTGTCCTCCATCATTAGGATTATTAACAATAAATGCTCTAACCGCTGCGAATGCAGTGCTTATCCCTGTGCAGTGTGAGTACTATGCATTAGAAGGGTTAAGTCAGTTATTGAACACCGTGCGACTTGTTCAAAAGCATTTAAATACAGAATTAGAAATTGAAGGAGTGCTCTTAACAATGCTTGATGCCAGAACAAATCTTGGTATTCAAGTCATTGAAGAGGTGAAGAAATATTTTCAAGAAAAAGTGTATCGAGTAATTATTCCAAGGAATGTACGTTTGAGTGAAGCGCCAAGTCATGGTAAGCCAGTCATTGTATATGATCCAAAATCTCGAGGAGCTGAAACTTATTTAGAACTTGCGAAGGAAGTGTTAGACAATGGCTAATCGTGGTTTGGGAAAGGGAATCAACGCTTTATTTCCTTCTCAAAAAGAGGACGAGGTTGTGAAAGAAATACCGCTCAATGAACTGCGTCCTAACCCCTATCAACCAAGAAAGAAGTTTAGTGATGAAGCAATTGAAGAATTGCGCGCTTCGATTGAATCTTTCGGTGTTCTTCAACCATTAATCGTTCGACAAAGTATTAAGGGGTATGAAATTGTAGTAGGGGAACGAAGATATCGCGCTTCAAAAGAAGCCGGTCTTACAACAATTCCTGCTGTTGTGAAAAAGTTAACGGATCGAAAAATGATGGAAATCGCATTAATTGAAAATCTACAGCGCGAAAATTTAAATCCAATTGAAGAGGCTCTTGCTTATCAGAAGTTGATGAAAGAAACAGACGTTACCCAAGAAGAGTTGTCAAAGCGCCTGGGAAAAAGCAGGCCGCATTTGGCTAACTTTTTACGTTTACTGCAATTACCATCTGAGGTGCAGGAGTATATTTCTGATGGGAAACTTTCAATGGGACACGGAAGAGCGATACTTGGATTAAAGAAAAAAGAAGCTCGAAAAAAGTTAGCTGATCGAGCATTGGAAGAAAAATTAAACGTGCGGCAGCTTGAAAAGTTAATTACACAATTGAATCAGAGCGTTTCACGTGAAACAAAGAAAGATGAGAAGTCTGACCCGTTTTTGAAGGAAAAAGAAAGTTCCCTTCGTGAGAAGTTCGGAACATCTGTTTCAATTAAACGGTCAAAGAAAAAAGGTAAAATAGAAATTGAATTCTTTTCAGAGGAAGATCTTAATCGTATTTTAGAAGTTTTAGAAGAAGGTACCGAATAAGAGCATGAGCTTAGTTCATGCTCTTATTCTAACGAAAATGATGGGGTGGTAACGTGATATATTTCGATCAAGCGGCTACATCTTTTCCTAAACCGCCGGAAGTTGTCCAAGCTATGACAGAGGTGATGACAGAGTATGCAGCAAATCCAGGCCGAGGTGGACATGCTTTGTCTAGACGTGCTAATGATACGGTTATTCGTGCACGTGAACAACTGGCAGATTTTTTTGGTTTTAACCATTCGGAACGCGTTTGTTTTACAGCTAATGCAACTGCGGCTCTAAATCAGGCGATTAAAGGTTTTCATTTTCTTGAAGGAGACCATGTTCTAACGACCTCCTATGAGCATAACTCTGTTCGCCGTCCTCTTGAATACATGAAAAAGACTGTGGGAATTGAAGTCGATTACGTTAACCTAGGGGAATTCAATGAATTTGATAGCAATGCATTTCGCCAGGCGATTCAACCAAATACAAAAATGATTATCGTTTCACATGGATCGAATTTAACCGGTAACATTGTTCCAATTGATGTTGTAGGTGAGATTGCAAGAGAAAAAGAAATCACCTTTTTAGTTGATGCCTCTCAAACCGCTGGTATCGTCCCTATCCATATGAGTGATATGAGTATTGATCTATTAGCCTTTCCTGGTCATAAAGGCTTGTTAGGCCCTCAAGGGACTGGTGTGCTAATGGTTAATGAAGGAATCAAACTAAATCCTCTTTATCACGGAGGAACAGGTGGTAGCTCAGAATTAATTGATCAACCCAATCAACTGCCGGAGCGTCTTGAGAGCGGTACACTAAATACGCCTGGAATTGCAGGGTTACTAGCTGGATTAAACGCGGTAAAAAAGATGGGTCTTCCTGAAATAAGAAAACATGAACAGAAGCTAACAGAGATTCTCGTTAATCGGTTGAATCAAATCGATTATGTTCATGTTTACGGACCAGAACATCGACTTGCCGTTATTCCATTTACAATTGAAGGAATAGATGCCCAGGAGATTGCAATTATCCTAGATCAGCATTATAAAATAGCGGTGAGAGCTGGGTTGCATTGTACTCCGCTCGGTCATGAGACGATTGGTACGAGCAGAACGGGAACTGTTCGTTTAAGTGTAGGGCCTTATAATACGGAAGATGAGGTTTATAAAGTAATTGAAGCAATAGAAGAAATCGTTGAGGGGTACTTCGGCTGAGGAGATGTAGGGAATGGTGTTTTTAGGTACGGTTGTAAACGGATTAGCCATTATGGTTGGTGCTTTAATCGGAACAGTTAGCAGTCGAATTCCAGACAGAATGAAAACGACCATCATGCAAGGGCTTGCTCTCGTTATTACGGTGATTGGCCTTCAAATGGCTATGAAAAGTGAGCAATTCCTTATTGTGATTGGCAGTCTTGTTATTGGTGGGATGCTAGGAGAGTACTGGGATCTTGAAGGGAAACTTGCAACATTAGGTAACTGGATTGAAAAGAAAACAGGCGCTACTTCTGAGGGTAGCGTTGCCCAGGCTTTTGTTACAGCTACTCTCGTTTATGTAGTTGGTGCGATGGCGATTCTTGGTGCCCTTGATAGCGGACTGCGAAATGATCATTCGATTTTATTTACGAAGTCACTAATTGATGGTTTTACCGCAATTATGTTTACCGCCACGCTTGGTTATGGGGTGTTGTTTTCAGCTATTCCGGTTATGATTTATCAAGGATTAATCGCTTTGTTTGCTTCTCAAATTAATCAAGTCGTCCCTCAGTTCCTCCTTGATGCTTTTATTGCAGAAGTGACTTCAGCTGGAGGCATTATGATAATGGCGATTGGCCTAAACTTGCTTGGTATCATAAAAATTCGTGTGGCTAATTTTCTTCCTGCTTTATTAGTTGCTGCGATTCTTGTAACGACCTTGTATCTTTTCCCGCTACTCTTTAATTAAGTAGATTTAAAAAAGCTCATGTTTTGGCTTTGTAGCCGAAGCATGAGCTTTTTGCTATGGAAGTTGAATGAGGTCATCTCCCCAATTTGCTTTGTGTTTTTCAATTGGAACGTCTCTTCCATATGCTTCAATCGATTCGTGAAGACTGATTGCCATCACATCAGCCATTTTCATCACAAGATTTAACCTCGTATTTTGCAAGACAAAGTATTCCATAAACCCACTTACATTCACAATGCCAGTTAAGTGAATATCTCCTACTTCCGGAAGCTCCTTTTTCACGCCTGCTCCTGGCTTAACTGGTCCTTCTCCAGCAGTAATAATACCGACTGAGTGAAGTCGTCCAAGACAAGCATCAATTCCAATAATAAATGGACGAGGATGCCGCTCTGCGATTGATTCCATAACCTCATTTAAATTGACAGCATGCACAGGCGATTCAAGTGTTCCGTATATTGTAGCTTTAGGCTTTAATTGTTGCAGTTTGGTACCAACAAGCGGACCGAGTGCATCTCCTGTTGAGCGGTCAGTGCCAATACAAACAATTACGATTGAATCCGTTCTTCGTGCTGGTAAAAGTAAGGCTAGCCTCTCACTAAGCGTTTTACTAGCAAGAGTATCCTCATGATGGATTCGATACGCAGCAGGCTTTTTTTGAAAAAACTTGTCTCGAAGATTCATAGGATTCTCTCCTTTGTAATAGTAGTAACAGTATACGGAAATCTGACGTGATCTATACATATAAGATGATTTTTCAATGTATTTCACTTCGATCGTATAACGAGAAGTCCAAGGAGGGAATGCCATGTTAAGCGGTGGATTGAAATGGCTGTTTCTTATATTAGGTACGATGATTGGCGCTGGTTACGCTTCCGGCCGTGAACTTTGGCAGTTTTTTGGTCATGAAAGTGTACTTGCCATTGTATTGTTTACGATCATGTTCTCAATTTGTTGTTATGTGGTTATGAAAATTAGTTATGAAACGAAATCAACGCACTATATTCCTATTTTAGAGCGACTTGTCGGGAAAAAGTTGACGGGTATTTATGATTTGTTAATTATCTTGTATTTGTTTACGACGACGATTGTGATGTTGGCAGGTGGCGGGGCAACGATGGAAGTTGTTCATCTTCCTTATGCGTTAGGTATTGGTATTCTCGCAGTACTCGTTGTTATTTTATTCTTTTGGGATATTAATGGCATGTTATCAATGAATGCTATTATTCTTCCTCTTCTTATTATTCTACTACTTTCTGTGCTTACATTGTTTATTAATGCTAATCCATCAACGATGTTGTTTAATTGGACAAAGCAGTCAAATTGGCCTGCCGCATTCACCTTTACTGCACTTAATATTTTACCGCTCGTTGCTGTTCTTTCGGCTGTTGGCCATCAAATTAAGCATCGGGGGGAGATTTGGATTGCGAGCGTTGGAAGCGGGGTTATCCTGGGGGGTGTTTCATTTCTCTACAATCAATCGTTGATCCAAGTTGCTCATGACTTACTTGTATATGAAATCCCACTGTTTGCGATTTTGAAAAGTTACCCATACTATATGATCTTAATTATGTCTGTCTTACTATGGTTAGCCATTTACACGACTGCAGTTAGCGGTGTGTTTGGTCTTACGTCACGATTCCGCGGTGTATTAGGACTTCCTTTATGGTTCGTTGCCTTTCTCATTGTGTTGACGATGATTCCTTTTACTTCGTTTGGTTTTTCTACACTAGTTGCTTTTTTATACCCTCTCTATGGTGTGCTCAATCTCTATATTTTGGCATCTATCTTGATTTTCCCAGTTCTAAAACGGTATGATTTGTTATCATAGTACAAAAAACTGGGAGGGATGATGCTTGGATTGGTTCGAGCCAATGTGGAATTCTGCGTACGATTATTTATCCAATCGTGATCTTTGGGGAAATGTAGTCAAAAGAGGGTTTACGATTCTTGCAATTATCATTGGAACGTGGATTTTTCTGCGGATCGCAAAATCGGCCCTTGCGCAAATTTTCGCGATCCGATTGAAAAGCCCGCTTCGATTATCAGAACGGAGAGAAGCGACGCTTATCCGCTTAATTGAAAATATTTTAACCTACGTCACCTATTTTATTGCACTTGTCATGATCTTGAGCGAGTTTGAGATCGATGTTCGAACGCTTATTGCCGGAGCTGGTGTCGTTGGTTTGGCAGTTGGTTTCGGTGCTCAGAACCTCGTTCGCGACGTCATTACAGGCTTTTTTATTATTTTTGAGAAACAGTTTTCCGTCGGAGATTATGTGCGGATTTCTGGAGTGGAAGGTTTCGTGGAGGAAATAGGGTTACGTGTTACGAAAATTAAAAGTTGGACAGGAGAGCTTCATATTCTACCGAATGGTAACATAAATCAAGTGACGAATTACTCCATTCATAATAGTATTGCCGTAGTGGATGTAAACATTGCGTATGAAGAACGTATACCGGAAGCTGAAAAAGTAATCATTCACTTATTGGACGAGCTATATGAACAGTTCGATGCTATGATTGTAAAACCAGAATATCTTGGCGTGCAGAATTTAGGGCCTTCAGAAGTGGTTCTCAGAATCATCTCGGAAGTGCAGCCAATGGAGCACTGGGTCATTGGTCGAGAAATTAGAAAAGCGGTTAAGCAACGTTTTGATGAAATAGGAATTGAAATTGCTCTTCCGCGTGTCGTGATGTATCAACGTGATGAACAGGGTGAAGTGAAGGAAAAAGCATAAAGGGGGAATCCTTATGTCCGATAAAGAATTTGGCTTAAATGACGTTGTTGAAATGAAGAAAGCCCATCCGTGTGGGGAGAACCGATGGAAAGTGATTCGAATGGGAGCGGATATTCGAATTAAATGTCTTGGTTGTGATCACAGTGTAATGCTTCCACGAAAAGAGTTTTCTAAAAAGCTGAAGAAAGTCCTTGAGCATGCAGAATCTTGACCGTCCAATTTGGGCGGTCATTTTACTTACACAGAAATGGAGGACGCTTGTTTTTTTACGTTCTCATCTCTATAATTAGTAAGGTATGTCGTTTGTGTACCAGAATGAAGAAAATAGTCTAGGAATGGCTTGTTTAGCCATCTTTATTTTATAAAAATCGCCTGTTTAGGCAGATACTTTAAAGGAGTGACCGAGATGGCATTAACCACCGGTATAGTAGGGCTTCCAAATGTTGGGAAGTCAACGTTATTTAATGCAATTACACAGGCAGGAGCAGAGTCAGCGAACTATCCATTCTGTACAATCGATCCGAACGTTGGGATTGTAGAGGTCCCTGATGAGCGTCTACAAAAGCTTACTGAACTAGTAAAGCCAAAGAAAACCATCCCCACAGCATTTGAGTTTACCGATATTGCTGGAATTGTAAAAGGGGCAAGTAAAGGAGAAGGACTAGGAAACAAGTTTCTTTCTCATATTCGCCAAGTAGACGCAATCTCTCAGGTTGTTCGTTGTTTTGATGATGAGAACATTACGCACGTGTCTGGTAAAGTAGATCCTATTTCAGATATTGAAACGATTAACCTTGAGCTTATTCTTGCCGATCTTGAATCAGTTGATAAGCGGATTGCGCGCGTTCAAAAAATGGCGAAACAGAAAGACAAAGAAGCATTGGCTGAGTTTAACGTTCTTACTAAGTTGAAAGAAGCGTTTGAAGAAGAGCAGCCTGCCCGAAGTGTAGAATTAACAGAAGAAGAAGAGAAAATCGTATATGGGTATCACCTACTAACGAAAAAGCCTGTTCTTTATGTAGCAAACGTTGATGAAGATGATCTTCTAGATCCTTCAGATAACGAATATGTTGCTAAAGTTCGTGAATATGCATCAAAAGAAGGCGCTGAAGTCATTGTTGTATGTGCGAAAATCGAGTCTGAACTTGCTGAACTTGATGGAGAAGAGAAAGATGCTTTCCTTGAAGATATTGGTATTTCAGAGCCTGGTTTGAATAAATTAATTCGCGCTTCTTACGACCTTCTTGGATTAGCAACTTATTTCACAGCAGGTGAGCAAGAAGTTCGTGCGTGGACATTCCGTCTTGGTATGAAAGCTCCTCAGGCAGCAGGTATCATCCATACCGACTTTGAACGTGGCTTTATTCGTGCTGAAATTGTCGCTTATGATGACCTGGTTGAAGCTGGAACAATGGGGATCGCGAAAGAAAAAGGAAAAGTTCGTCTTGAAGGAAAAGAGTACATTGTAAAAGACGGAGACGTGATCCATTTCCGTTTTAACGTTTAAAATTTAAATCGAACTTGCTAATAAAGAATTAATTTGGTATAATCTAAAGCTGTGAGTAATTATCTTTGTATACTTACTCCTTGCTCTTAATTCCAGTTAAGAGCCGTTAGACCAAAAGGAGGTGAACGGAATGCGTAACTACGAAATTATGTACATTATCCGTCCAAACATTGAAGAGGATGCACAGAAAGCTCTTGTTGAGCGTTTTAACAACATCCTTACTGACAATGGTGCGGAAATTAATGAAACTAAAGAAATGGGTAAGAAGCGTCTTGCTTATGAAATCGAGAATTTCAACAGCGGGATCTACATGCTTCTTAACATTAACAGTAACACTGAAGCGATTGATGAATTCAGCCGTTTGATGAAAATCAACGACGATGTTCTTCGTTTCATGACGATCAACCTAGAAGAAGCTAAAAAGTAATTGTTTTATAAATAGGAGGGGTTCTGATGCTGAATCGCGTCGTATTAGTTGGACGTTTAACAAAAGACCCTGAATTGCGTTATACCCCTAGTGGCGTAGCGGTTGCGAACTTCACACTTGCTGTGAATCGCCCGTTTACGAATCAGCAGGGAGACCGCGAAGCTGATTTTATCAACATTGTTGTATGGCGCAGACAGGCAGAAAATGCAGCCAATTTCTTGAAAAAAGGCAGCCTTGCTGGTGTAGATGGACGAGTTCAGACTCGCTCTTATGATAATAGCCAGGGACAGCGTGTGTTTGTGACAGAAGTGATGGCTGAAAGCGTCCAATTTCTCGAGCCTAAAGGTTCTAACCAAGGCGGTGGCGGAAGCGGCAACAGTAGCAATTACGGTGGCGGCAACCAAAACAGAGAAACCGGCGGTTACGGGAATCAGAACCAAAATCGTGATAACAACCGTGATCACTCCAATTTTGGAGATGACCCGTTTGCGAGCGATGGCAAGCCGATCGACATTTCAGATGACGACTTGCCTTTCTAATACTCTCTGTTTCGAGCGGTGAAAGCAGAGAACGAATTTTATATGCAAAGGAGGTAACTACCCATGGCAAGACCAGGTGGACGCAGAGGTCGTCGTAAAAAGGTTTGTTTCTTCACAGTAAACAAAATCACTTACATCGACTATAAAGATGTAGATCTTCTTAAACGCTTCGTATCTGAGCGTGGAAAAATTCTTCCACGTCGTGTAACAGGTACTAGCGCTAAATACCAACGTCAATTGACTCGCGCAGTTAAACGTGCTCGTCAAATGGCTTTACTACCATACGTACTTGGTGAGTAAGGATGAAAAGCAGTAGGATGATATCCTACTGCTTTTTTCTATACAATGTTATTCTAAGATGATAACGCGATTTTGGAATAAGTGGTTTACACCCCTGCATGATGAGGGAATACAAACCTTACAAGAATCCTGTAAGGAGGAACCACAATAATGAACGTTGAAACTTCAACAGTAACACTTACCGCACCGCTTAGTATGAATTCTCTTATGGCATTCGTCAAAAAAGCAAAAACGTTTGATAGTCACGTCTCTCTCTATCGAAATGGGCATAGCATTAACGGAAAAAATTTAACGAGCGTTATTACGTTTAATCTCACCGTGAAAGAAAGCGATTCGATTCTACTTATTGCAGACGGCGAAGATGCGCAAGAAGCATCTGTGCAATTAGTCGAGTGGCTTCAAAAAGAGATGGATGGTGCGAAGGAAGAGACACTATCTCTTATGTAGTACACAAAAGGCTGTTAACGATACAGCCTTTTCTTAATGCTCACTATTCAAATTAATGAAACATTTGCTGAAACGGGCAGAAATTCTTACAATGTAGTAAGGGGATTTCGACCCGTTTTTTGTATTTCAACTAAGCAGGTTGATAAAATGAAAGAATATACTGTATGAATAAGATTCAAGTGACTAGAAGGTAGCAATAGATTATTGTGTTTCATCGGTCACTTCCGCTTACTGATCCAGCTGCAGTGACCAGTCTCTCGATCACTTCACCTTTACCTCTGAACACAAAGACCGTGTTCAAAGATAAAGGTTCCAGTGCTTGTCGAGCCTAAACGGTCACTTCCGCTTTACTGATCCAGCTGCGCGGGCCAAATCCTTCGGTTGTTTCGCCCAATCGAATGAGACAAAAAGCGTCTCAGTCTCATGGGCTCCAACATCCTACGGATTTAAGCAGGCCCGCTCCGCTTTACATTGATCCAGCTGCAGTGGGCAGCCCCTCTGTCACTTCACCTTGCAACTCGAACACAAAGATCGTGTTCAATTTGCAAGGCTCCAGTGCCTGACGGGTCTAATCGCCCACTTCCGCTTTACATTGATCCAGCTGCAGTGACCAGTCTCTCGATCACTTCACCTTTACCTCTGAACACAAAGACCGTGTTCAAAGGTAAAGGTTCCAGTGCTTGTCGAGCCTAAACGGTCACTTCCGCTTTACAAAAAGGAGAAGACTATTGAAGAATCAAGGTGTTAGGCAGTTAGTTGAAGGGGCTGCGCTTGCGGCCGTGTTTGCTGTATTGTTTCTGATTACGATTTATGTACCACTTCTAGGTTCTCTTACGCTCTGGGCTCTTCCTATCCCGTTTATACTGATGGTTGTGCGCAATGGTATGAAGAGTGGGCTAGTGATGTGGGCTGTGACGCTTGTGCTTGGGGTGTTAACGGCAGGTCTTCCTTCTCTCGTTATGACGTTTACGGTAGGGCTTGGAGGGATAACTGCTGGGTATTTATACGCAATTCGTAAGTCTGCACTTGCTGTATTGGTAGGAAGCGGGTTAGCGTATGTAGTCGGCCTTGTGCTTGCTTTTGTATCGAGTATTCTAGTGATCGGTCAAAATCCAGCTGATCTTGTTGTCGAAATGATGAATCAATCTTTTCAACAAGCAGAATCGATATATCGTTCATTAGGTTTGGACACTAGCCAGTTTAATCAACTTAAAGAGCAAATTAGTTTATTGCGCTATTTAATTCCGACAGGTTTAGTGCTCATGGGTGTTGTGATTGCACTTATTTCACAGCTACTTTCCATTCCAATTTTAAGGAGGGTAGGCAACTTTCAGCCACCCGTCTTTCAGCCAATCAGAGAATGGGCATTTCCGAAGAGTTTTTTATGGTATTATTTAGTTGTTACTATTGTTATGATGGTAGGATTAGAAGAAGGATCGGCTGTATTTGTGGCAGCCATTAATGTTTACTCTATACTCAATGCTCTGATATTTGTCCAGGGTCTTGCTGTCATTTACTTTTTTAGTCATCATAAAGGATGGCCCATCGTCGTGCCAATTCTGTTAACGTTTCTTGGCTTCGCACTAACATCATTTGTTGTTATTATTGGAATCATTGATCTTGGTTTCGAATTGCGAAGGAGAATGAAATCATAGGTAGGAGCTGAAAGTATGCCAAAGTTTTTAACGAAACGGTGGCATGGTTATCATGTGGTAGCCTTGTTCGTCATTTCCATCCTGTTTATCGGCATCATCACCTATTACAACTGGATATTAGGAATTGGGAGCGTAATAGTAATGACGCTTCTTGTTTATACAGCGATTCGAGCTGAGTCTTTATTCCAAGCTGCTCTTAGAGACTACGTTTCGACTCTGTCTCACCGCGTAAAGAAGGTGGGAGACGAGGCTCTAATGGAAATGCCATTTGGAATCTTGCTGTATGATGAGGAATATCACATCGAATGGACGAATCCTTATTTGCCTATCATGATGGAGAAAGAGCAATTGATAGGACTTTCTGTGAATGATATTTCCGAACAAATTATTCCCTTTCTAAAATCAGAGGCGAATGAAGAGATTTTAACGATTCATGATCGAAAATACAAAACGTATTTTAAGCAAGAAGAAAGATTGCTCTATTTCTTTGATGTGAGTGAAAAAGTTGAAATTCAGCGTCTTTATAATGAAGAAAAAACAGTTGTTGGGATCATTTATCTTGATAACTATGAAGAAGTCACCCAGGGTCTTGGTGACCAAGTGCGCAGTAACTTAAACAGCTCCGTCACATCGATTCTAAATAATTGGGCAGATGAACAGGGAATCTTCTTGAAGCGAAGTTCTTCTGAGAAATTCTTTGCTGTTTTAAATCAAAAAATTCTTCAAGACTTAGAAAAAAATAAGTTTTCGATTCTTGATGAAGTTCGTGAAGCGACTTCTAAGGAAAATGTTTCGATTACATTAAGTATTGGAGTTGGTAGCGGACATAGTACGCTTACCGAACTTGGTCAGTTGGCTCAATCTAGCCTTGATCTTGCGCTTGGACGCGGTGGTGATCAAGTTGCTATTAAGCAGACGACAGGAAAAGTGAAATTTTATGGTGGAAAGACAAACCCTATTGAAAAGCGAACGAGGGTAAGAGCACGAGTCATTTCCCATGCATTACGGGAGCTTGTCCTTGATAGTGACCAAGTGATTATCATGGGGCATAAAAACCCTGATATGGATTCCATTGGTGCTTCTATTGGTATTCTTAAAGTAGCCCAGGCAAATGGAAAAGAAGGTTCAATTGTTTTTGATCAAAATCAACGGACTAGCGGTGTCTCACGATTAATCGAAGAGATTGAAGGGAATGAGCAACTTTGGGCACGTTTTATCGATCCTGAAGATGCGCTTGAGAATTGTACGCCTAACACGCTTTTAGTTGTCGTCGATACGCATAAACCTTCACTTGTTATGGAAGAGCGGCTTTTGCAAAAGCTCGATCATGTCGTTGTCATTGATCACCATAGACGCGGAGAAGAGTTTATTGAAGATCCCGTTCTTGTCTACATGGAGCCCTATGCTTCTTCCACAGCGGAACTTGTTACGGAACTCTTTGAATACCAGCCAAAACGGCTTAAAATGGACATCATGGAGGCAACTGCACTTCTAGCCGGTATTATTGTGGATACGAAAAGCTTTACGCTTAGGACCGGTTCTAGAACTTTTGACGCTGCTTCTTATTTGAGGGCGCATGGTGCTGATACTGTGCTTGTTCAAGAGTTCCTTCGTGAAGACATTGCGCAGTATATTAGAAGAGCCAAAATCATAGAGAAGTCACACATTTATCGCAGTGGGATTGCGATCGCACTAGGTGAAAAGGATCAGACCTATGATCAAGTATTAATTGCTCAAGCAGCAGATACGCTTCTATCAATGAGTGGCGTAATTGCATCTTTTGTTATTTCGAAACGAAATGATGGTAAAATTAGCATAAGTGCTAGGTCGCTAGGGGAAGTGAATGTTCAGATCATTATGGAAGGCCTTAATGGTGGTGGACATTTAACGAATGCTGCGACGCAGATTGACTCAGGGTCAATTGAAGAAGCCGAAGAAATGCTTAAGGAAACAATTGATAATTATTTGGAAGGGAGCGAAGATGAATCATGAAAGTGATTTTCCTAGAAGATGTAAAAGGTAAAGGTAAAAAAGGTGAAGTTAAAAACGTAGCAGATGGATATGCTCGTAACCATCTGCTTAAGAATAATCTTGCTCTAGAAGCGAATAATGCAAATATGAAAACCCTAAAGGCGAAACAACGTAGCGACGATAAGAAAGCGCAAGAAGAGCTTGATGAAGCGAAAGCGTTGAAGGAAAAAATCGAAAGCCTTGAGGTTGAATTAGAAACAAAATCTGGTGAAGGTGGCCGTTTGTTCGGTTCCATTACAAGCAAAAATATTGCTGAAGAACTGAAAAAGCACAACATCAAAGTTGATAAGCGCAAAATTGAACTAGATGAACCAATCCGTTCCCTGGGTTACACAAATGTACCCCTTAAATTGCACCATGATGTAACAGCAACTGTTAAAGTACATGTGGTAGAGCAATAGTAGGTGATTACGGGTGGAAAATAGCGAACTGCTCAGGGGGAAAACAACATGAGTGATTTATTTGCTGATCGTACGCCACCTCAAAATATTGAAGCTGAACAAGCGGTAATCGGTGCTGTTTTCTTGGAAATCGATGCACTCACAACAGCAACAGAGGTACTGCAGCCGGAAGACTTTTACCGAGCGGCACATCAGAAGATTTTCTCTGTGATGATCGATCTCTCTGAAAAAGGAGAGCCTGTTGATCTTGTCACGGTAACTTCAGAGCTTCAGGATCTTAAGATTCTTGAGGAAATTGGCGGAGTATCTTATTTAAGTGATCTAGCTAATTCAGTCCCAACTGCTGCAAATGTTGAGTATTATTCTAAAATTGTTGAAGAGAAGTCGATCTTGAGAAGATTGATTCGCGCAGCAACAGATATAGCATCTGATGGATATGCGAAAGAGAATGAAATTGAGAATCTTCTTTCGGAAGCTGAGAAGTCAATTATGGAAGTTTCTCAGCGTAAGAATACAGGAGCCTTTATCTCGATTAAAGATGTTCTTGTCACTGCTTATGACAATATTGAAACGCTTCAGAACAATACAGAAGACATCACTGGTATCCCTACAGGGTTCTCTGAGCTTGATCGAATGACGGCAGGTTTCCAACGAAACGACTTAATCATCGTAGCTGCACGTCCTTCTGTAGGTAAAACAGCATTCGCGCTTAACATTGCTCAAAACGTTGCAACGAAAACCGATGAGAATGTCGCGATCTTTAGCCTTGAGATGGGTGCGGAACAGCTTGTGATGCGTATGCTTTGTGCAGAAGGTAATATAGATGCTCAGCGTCTTCGTACAGGTGGGTTAACAGGTGATGACTGGCAAAAGCTCACGATGGCAATGGGAAGTCTTTCGAATGCGGGAATCTATATCGATGATACACCAGGTATTCGTGTTGGTGACATTCGTGCCAAGTGCAGGCGATTGAAGCAAGAAAAAGGTCTTGGTATGATTCTGATTGACTATATGCAGCTGATACGTGGAAATGGATCTGGTGAAAACAGACAGCAGGAAGTTTCTGAGATATCGCGATCTCTAAAAGGGATTGCACGTGAGCTTGAAGTCCCTCTTATTTCGCTTTCACAGCTTTCACGTGGTGTTGAATCGAGACAGGATAAAAGACCGATGATGTCGGATATTCGTGAATCTGGAAGTATTGAGCAGGATGCAGATATCGTTGCCTTTCTTTATCGAGATGATTATTATGATAAGGAATCAGAGAATAAAAATATCATTGAAATTATTATTGCAAAGCAGCGAAATGGTCCTGTTGGAACAGTCGAGCTAGCATTTGTGAAAGAATATAATAAGTTCGTTAATTTGGAGAGGCGTCACGATGAAGGTGACATGCCACCAGGTGCTTAAAAAAGCCTCATTTTTGAGGCTTTTTTATTTATTGGGAGATTGTATTAGCGCGGCGACCTTTTATTAGATGACCAATTTTGTGCATAATAAAAGGGGCATGATTTGTTTATGTTGATGGGGAAGCAAAACTGAATAACGAACGTATTTACTTTTACTTATATAATTGTTCGGGTTTGTTGACTTATTAGGATCAAATTGGTACACTTAGCCTGGGTTTTTTAAAAAAGTAGTATGCTTCTGACAAATAATTCTAGGAAGCATCTGGAGGTGCTCAAATGCCATCAGTAGTTGTGGTAGGTACACAGTGGGGCGATGAAGGTAAAGGAAAGATTACGGATTACCTTTCGGAAAATGCAGAGGTTGTCGCTCGCTATCAGGGTGGAAACAATGCTGGACATACCATTGTATTTAATGATACGAAGTACAAACTTCACTTGATTCCATCAGGAATTTTTTATGATGATAAGATTTGTGTTATTGGAAATGGAATGGTTGTCGATCCAAAAGCCGTTCTAGAAGAACTCTCATACTTACATGAACGTAATATTAATACAGATAATTTGCGTATAAGCAATCGCGCGCATGTTATTCTTCCTTATCACTTAAAACTCGATGTCGTTGAGGAAGAATACAAAGGTGCTAATAAAATTGGAACGACGAAAAAAGGAATCGGTCCAGCATATATGGATAAAGCAGCAAGAGTTGGTATCCGTATTTGTGATTTACTTGATCGTGAAGTTTTTGAAGAAAAATTAGAACGTAACCTTACAGATAAAAACCGCCTTCTTGAAAAAATGTATGAAGTAGAAGGTTTCAAAAAAGAGGATATTCTAGAAGAATACTATGAGTATGGTCAACAGATCGCAAAATATGTTGTAGATACTTCAGTCGTTCTTAATGATGCAATTGATGAAGGACGTCGTGTTCTTTTCGAAGGCGCTCAGGGCGTTATGCTCGACATTGATCAGGGTACTTATCCGTTTGTTACATCATCTAACCCAATCGCTGGTGGCGTTACGATTGGATCTGGAGTAGGACCGAGCAAAATCAATCATGTTGTAGGTGTTTCAAAAGCCTATACAACAAGAGTTGGAGATGGCCCTTTCCCTACTGAGCTTCATGACGAAGTTGGCGATCAAATTCGTGAAGTAGGAAATGAATATGGAACAACAACGGGACGTCCTCGTCGTGTTGGTTGGTTCGATAGCGTTGTTGTCCGTCATGCGCGTCGCGTGAGTGGCATTACAGACCTTTCTCTGAACTCAATTGATGTATTAACTGGAATTGAAACGCTTAAAATTTGTACAGCTTATAAGTACAAAGGCGAAATTATTGAAGAATTTCCTGCTAGCCTTAAAGTATTGGCTGAATGCGAGCCAGTTTATGAAGAAATGCCTGGCTGGAAAGAAGATATTACGGGTGTTAAGAACTTAGGAGAGCTACCTCCTAATGCACGTCATTATATTGAGCGCGTATCACAACTTACTGGCATTCCATTGTCGATCTTCTCCGTTGGACCTGATCGCAATCAAACAAATATGATTCGTGGCGTTTTTGCTTAATGAACAGAGCTGACAGCTTAAAACTGTCAGCTTTTTTTAGGGTTTAAATGTTGGAAAATTCTGCAGAAAAACAAATTTTATGGTAAACTTAATCTATTAAAATCGGTGACCTTTAATGAGGTGTGCATATGAGTCGTAATAAAAGGCAGGTTTTTCGTCAGCAACTTGACGTTCCATTTGCAGCAAGAATGAGAGTTATTGAAAAAGAATCACCTGTCGCTCCAGAATTTAATCATAAAATATATATCCATGATATTGGACTCGAAGGTATTGGTTTTTCAGTAGATCTAGAAGTACCAATGCATACGGATATGGAATTCTCAATCAAATTAAACGATGAACCATTCCGAATTAGAGGTGAAGTCGTATGGGGGAAACCCAACGATCCTAACGACCCAAATACGAGAGCAAGAAACTTCTTCGGTGTAAAATTTTATCTCAAAACGGAAAAGGAGTCATCTTTGATTTTCCAAGAGGTTAATCGTTTTGCGATTAAACGTCATCGTCGTAAACAAGAAATCCGTGAAATGATGAAAGAGCGATTAAATAAACAGGCAAAGGGGTAAAGTAAGAGTAAATCAACTTGCTCCATGACTGTTTTTTTATTTTATTTTGAAGATCGCTTGCTTTTTATGAATTCCAATGATATGATGAATCTTGTCGTCGTTACAAGATATTTATGACGAGCCATTAGCTCAGTTGGTAGAGCATCTGACTTTTAATCAGAGGGTCGAAGGTTCGAGTCCTTCATGGCTCACCATTTTCTTTCTTTAGATGGAAATGATACATATAGAGGAAGAAACAGTGCACAGCATAATGAAGCATGTGTAGCATATTTACACTCATATCGTCGCGGGGTGGAGCAGTTCGGTAGCTCGTTGGGCTCATAACCCAAAGGTCGCAGGTTCAAATCCTGCCCCCGCAACCAATACTAAATTCTGACTACGTCGAATTTACTTCTACGTTTTTGGGACAACCTAAACTCACAGCTATATATAACTTCTTTCTAACATAAGTGAGCTAAACACAATCATAACTTGGTCTCGTGGTGTAGCGGTTAACATGCCTGCCTGTCACGCAGGAGATCGCGGGTTCGATTCCCGTCGAGACCGCCATTTAATCTATTAAATGGCAATAGTAAAACTTACTAGACATTATCTCAATGGCTCTGTAGCTCAGTCGGTAGAGCAGTGGACTGAAAATCCACGTGTCGGCGGTTCGATTCCGTCCGGAGCCACCATAGTTCTCAATTAACAACGTACATATATCGCATATCTCTCTTTGAGGGATATGCGTTTTTTGTTGAGGAATTTTCGTAATGTGCTCTCTTGATCAATTCTTGTGGTAACTCATGAATAACCTTCCAGTTTATTACCATCACTTGCCACGATCGTGACGAAAAGACTACATTTTTATTACAAGTTGAGTACTTGTACCCATGTGACTTCCTATTTATGATAAAGTGCGAAACGTGAGTAAAAAAGATAGTTTCAGCTATTGCAGGAGGAAGTCGCATGAAAAGAATGAATGTACGTCGTTTCTTACAACTTTCCATTATTGTTACAAGTTTCAGTTCGCTTCTTTGGATCGAACCAGTCGGAGCGTCTGTTCATAATTTAATGAAACCTGTTTATCATGTTTATATAGATGGAGAAAATATCGGAACGGTTGATAATCGAGCGGTATTAGACAAAAACATAGAAGAACTGAAGGATGAAAAAGATATCGATGGTATTGAGCTCTCAGTTGAGAATGATGTTGAAGTCGTAACCGAACGACTTTTTAAACCGCCTTATGATAACAAGGAAGCTCTTGAACAACTAGAAGAGGAAATCACGTTTATTGGAGAAGGCCACTCCCTTTCGTTTCATGACGAACAGGTTGGAAGCTTTTCGAGTGAAAAAGAAGCCATGGATGCTCTTTGGAGCTATGCTAAACCTTTTCTTTCTGATGAAAAAGTAAAAGAAATTGAGAAGACGGTTAAAAGCATGGAAGATTCAGAAGAAGAGTTTCATCCTGTTGAAGCGGTAGACTTCTCTAGTCCCTTCGAAATTGAAAAGGTAGAGGTTCATCCGAATGACATTGTGTCTAAAGAAAAAGGTGTTTCGCTCTTGGCTAATGGCTTTAAGGAAGAGATGGAATACGAAGTAGAAAAAAATCAATCGCTTAACGAAATTGCAGAAGAGTTTAAAATGAAGAAAGAAGAACTGTTGGATCGAAATAATCTTTCGAATGATGATGAAATTAAGAAAGGCGATCAACTGAAGGTTCTTCAGGAAAAAGAGTTTGCGACTGTTTTGGAAACGATCGAAGTCGAGAAATTAGAAGAAATCGATTTTGAAGTGATTAAGAAAAAAAGTAGTAAACTTCTTAAAGGCGAAGAGAAAGTAAAGCAAGATGGAGAAAAAGGAAAGAAGCTTGTTACATATTCCAAGGAATATGAGAATGGGCAGGTAGTCGAGGAAGATGTTGTGAAAGAGGATGTAACGAAAAAACCTATTTCTAAAGAAATAGTGATTGGAACGAAAGAAATTTCCTCTAAAGGAACGGGTACATTTGGATGGCCAGCTGTCGGAGGTACAATTACTAGTAAACAGGGAGAACGCTGGGGTTCTTATCATAAAGGAATCGATATTGCTGGTGTGACAGATAAAACCATTAAAACTGTTGATAATGGAAAGGTTACAGCCGCAGGTACGAGAAGTGGTTATGGAAAACAGGTAACGGTTAGTCATAACAATGGAATGAAGACAACCTATTCTCATCTAGCATCAATCTCTGTCACAAAAGGTGATAAGGTACAAAAAGGTGATAAAATTGGTGTAATGGGAACAACAGGGAAGTCGACCGGAGTCCACCTTCATTTTGAAGTCTATAAAAATGGTGAGTTAGAAAATCCGATGGATTACTTAAAGAAATAAAGAGATGAGCCTTCAGTGAGAGCTGAAGGTTTCTTTTATATAGGTAAGCTAGTGTTTTTGAGCGATCTATAGAAGGCGAAGCGTTTCTCTTAAAGAAGTTAAGGGAAGAGCTGTAGGGAAGATCGTAATAAAACCTACATAATATGATAAAATAGACGAAAGTATGCATGTTTCATATCAACGGTAAATTGATATTGTCATATCAAAGAAGGAGCGTTCATAATGGACAAGAAAATTCTTGTTGTAGATGATGAAAAACCAATTGCGGATATTCTGCAATTTAACCTTGAGAAGGAAGGCTTTACAGTTGTTTGCGCTTACGATGGAGATGAGGCTATTGCTAAAGTTGAGGAAGAGAATCCTGATATGATTCTTTTGGATATTATGTTGCCTCAGCGTGATGGCATGGAAGTTTGCCGAGAAGTTCGTAAAAAATATGAAATGCCGATTATTATGCTTACCGCAAAGGATTCCGAAATTGATAAGGTGTTAGGACTTGAACTTGGCGCGGATGACTATGTGACGAAGCCTTTTAGCACAAGAGAACTGATTGCTCGAGTGAAGGCGAATTTGCGCCGTCGTCAGCAGGAGCCTGAGAAAGAGTCTTCTCCAAATTCTCTTATTAAGGTAGGGGCGCTAACGATTCATCCAGATGCTTATCTTGTTACAAAGCGCGAGGAATCGATTGAATTGACGCACCGAGAGTTTGAACTGCTGCATTATTTATCGAAGCACATCGGACAAGTGATGACGCGTGAACACTTATTACAGACCGTATGGGGTTATGATTATTTCGGTGATGTAAGAACAGTTGACGTAACGGTACGTCGTTTGCGCGAGAAAGTAGAAGATAATCCAAGCCACCCGACATGGATTATTACAAGACGTGGTGTGGGGTACTATATGCGTGAACCGGAACAGGAGCAGTAAACTTTAGATGGGAAAGGTCGGTTTTTTTAAGTCCATCCATTTTAAGTTTGCAATTGTGTATGTTCTCCTCATTTTAGTTGCGATTCAGTTTATTTCTGTTTATTTTAATGACAAATTAGAAGATCAGTTTCAGCAGAACTATATGAGTTCAATTCGAGACCGTGCTGAGCTCCTGGCTGATAATGTGTCTGATCAGGTGAATAGTAAGAGTGATGAAGAAGAAAATACGATTACAAGCTTAATAAGAAATTTTAGGCAAAATGAAATTCGCCAAATTCTCGTTGTTAATTCATTAGGGCAGGTAGTCGGGACGCTTAATGATGACGGTCTTGAAGGAACACGCGCAACAAACGATTATGTGACTAGTGCTTTAAATGGCGTGTCAAAGGAAAACATTTTGATCGACAGTGAAGGAGAACGTTTTTTTGCTTATAGTTATCCTATAAAGGGCGAAACCAATACAACTGTCGGCGCAGTCTACATTCAAGCAAATATGAATCAAGTCTTTGAACAGGCAGATGAAGTGAATAGCTTATTGGCTCAATCCGCTCTCATCGCATTAGTGTTAACTGGGCTACTTGGCATTATTATTTCTCGTACAATTACAAGGCCAATTTCGGATATGCGAAGACAAGCGCTTGTCATGGCACGTGGAGATTTCACCAGAAAAGTAAAAGTATATGGTGAAGATGAGATCGGACAACTTGCTCTAGCTTTCAATGATTTAACACGTAGACTTCAAGAGGCTAATGCCATAACGGAGGGTGAGCGTCGTAAGCTTACATCTGTTCTTGCTTATATGACAGATGGCGTTATTGCTACAGATCGAGAAGGTATGATTATTTTAATGAATGATCGTGCAGAAGAAATGATGAGCGTTTCACGTGAAACGGTCCTTGGAACATCTTTGAATAAAATTCTCCAGTTTTCAGAAGAAAAAACGTGGGATGATGTCTACAACGGACCAGATTCAATGATTCTTGATTTAAGTGATGACCATCAAACGTTTATCTTACGCGTTAATTTTTCAATTATCCATAAAGAAGATGGTCCTATTAACGGGTTAATTGCTGTTCTCCATGATATTACTGAACAAGAACAGCTTGAACAGGAGCGTCGTGAGTTCGTTGTCAATGTGTCACACGAGCTACGCACGCCACTTACAACGATGAGAAGTTATCTCGAAGCTCTTCAAGAAGGGGCGCTCCAGGATCCTGAGATTGCACCTCGCTTCTTAAGTGTGACGCAAAATGAAACGGAACGAATGATTCGATTAGTGAATGATCTTCTGCAATTATCTAAAATGGATAAAAAGGAATATCGTCTAGAGTTCACGGAAGTTGATTTTGTCGAAATGTTTGATCATGTCCTAGATCGATTTGAAATGTCAAAGCGGGATAATATTAACATCGTCAGACAGCTTCCTCGCGTCGCAATTTATACGAAAGTCGATCAAGATAAAATGACACAAGTGTTGGATAACATCCTATCCAATGCGATTAAGTATTCACCTGATGGCGGTACGATCACTGCGCGATGCTGGACGATTGGTAAGAAGATCCGGATTAGCATTAGTGATGAAGGTGTAGGGATTCCGAAGAATAATCTTTCAAAAATATTTGATCGGTTCTACCGCGTCGATAAAGCCCGTTCTAGGCAGATCGGGGGAACTGGGCTTGGTTTGGCTATTGCCAAGGAAATGATCCATGCACATCATGGGGACATCTGGGCAGAGAGTAAGTGGGGACAAGGAACAACGATCTACTTTACTCTCCCTTATAAACGAATAAGGGAGGTTGAGGACAAGTGAGAATGACAAAGAAGCAGTTTGAGAATTTTAAAACAATCTTATTGAACGTCCTTGTTCTAACTAGTTTATTTCTCACCTGGCAGATCTGGACGTTCGAACCTGAGTATGAGAAAGAAGCAGCACCAACAGAAGCAAGTCCTGTTGGTATTCAGGAAGTGAATATTAGTGATGTGGTGAAGCCAAATCAGCTCGTTTATCATATTGATAATCAGCACTTTACTTCCTTTAATTTCAACACCATTAATGAATTTTATAATGAATTTATTTCTGGAATTAAAATTAAATCCTTTACGGTGGAAAATGATATGGAAGATTTAGAGGGAAGAGGGGATAGCGTTGAGCTTATTTTCCCTACCTTGCTTTCAAATGATGTGTTAAAAAAATTAGTGAGTATATCAAAAGACGATATTCCTCTTTCGACGTTTGATCGTATTATTATTCCTTCAATTGCATCTGGTAAAAATAACGAGATCATTCTTCTCAACACATCGAGTCAAGTTGGCATGCGTGCCACGATTGAGGCTTCTAGTAAAATGAAAGAATGGTATGCAAACGTCTTCTCTTCCTTCGATATTACGAGTAATGAAGCAGAAGAAATGGAGATGGCCCGAGCTAATGAACTTCAAGTTTCTGATAAATCTCCCATTTTTTATTTACCGATTCAAGGTCAGTCGATTGCTTCATTTGGAGGAAGTACAGACGAACTAGCAAATGAAGAAGATTTTAAAGAAGCGCTTTTCCCTGAACAAGATACGGTTGAAAAGAACACGTTTAACAACATTTCAGATCTTTATACAGATGGAAGCCGTGATTTAACGTTTAATTACGATAATGAATACATGGTTTTTAAAAATCCACCATCAACGTCAAGTCAATTTGACGCAAATGAATCACCTATTCTTGATGCGTATGGCTTTATTAACAAACATTTTGGCTTTCGTGTAACTGATTTAAACGATGATAAGTATGTGCTGAGCGAATGGGTTACATCTTCTCAGAAAAATACAGATCAAATCACTTTCCGTCTTTATACAGAAGGTTATCCGGTTTATAGTTCTTCTACAGAAGATTTAGATGAAGTTAACGTGACATTAGAAAATAATGACGTTAGTACGTACAAGCGGATGTTGAAAATTATCCAATACACGAAGGAAATTAGTGAACGTCAGCTGCCAGGTTATGAAGATGTTGAGGCCCTACTTGAAGAAGGAAGCTTTAAAACAAGTGAGATACAAAACATGACAGTTGGTTATACAATTGATCGTTCAGCAAATCAGCCATATGACTTTTCGCTTATACCCCAATGGTTTGTTAAATTGAATGGTACCTGGACACCGCTGCAATCTACTAGCAATGCACTGGGAGGGGAAGAAGTTGGATTGGAATAGAACGAAAACGATATTAATCTTAACCTTCCTAGTGTTTAATATCTTTCTCGCAAGTGATTTATTTAAAAAGCAAACGGAATTAAGTGAAATTGAACAACAGAAACAGGTTACGATTGAAGATCAGCTAAAAAATCTAAACGTAACGTATGAAAAGAACCTTCCTGTGCAATCAGAAAAAATGTCTTTTATTAGTGGAGATGTTCATGAATTTACAGAGGAAGAAGAAAAAACGTTAGAAGAAGGAACGAGTCAGGATATTACACTTGATGGAGAAAAATTAGTTTCAACGCTTAAGAAGCCTTTTCCTATAAGTGATCCAACAGAGCCTTCTGCTTTTTCGATCTTTCTGGAAACGTATGTTTACGAAGGTGGGAAGTATCAATATTACGGTCCTGCTGAAAACAACCCAAATATTAAGTATTTCGTAGAAACGTTTGAGGATCGCCCGATATATAGTCAAGAATCAGGCATGTTGATTGTAACACTTAAGGACGATAAAGTTGTTTCTTATACACAAACTTATTTAAGTCTTCAGAAAATAGGCAAAGAACGTAAAATTGATCCTGCTTCTGAAACGATTGGCCTTTTATTAAACCAACAAGATATTGGTTTAAATGATGAAGTTGAAAATATGTCGATTGGTTATTATACAACTGTCGCAAACGAAGATGAGCGAGATACATTTGTTTTTGTTCCAACGTGGCAAGTTGTTGTATCGAATAAAAAGAATGATGATCCAGAAAAAAATTATTACGTTAATGCGATAGAAAAAACAGTGTTTAGTGATACCGAAGAAAGTATTGAAAGTGAACAGGATGAGAAGGAATCAGATGCCAGCGATCAGCCTGATCCTTCAAAGCCGAAGACAGGTACAAGCGATGAGTAGGAGAGGAACGTTATATGTCTCTTGAATTTAGTGTGCTTGCAAGTGGAAGCACAGGTAATGCCATTTATGTTGGTACAGAGAAGCACAAGCTTCTAGTCGATGCCGGATTAAGTGGAAAGAAACTTGAAGAACTATTCGCGAAAGCCCATCTTGATCCAAAAGATCTGGATGGGTTGCTTGTGACGCACGAACATAGCGATCACATTAAAGGTCTTGGTATTTTCGCCAGACGCTACAAACTTCCCATTTATGCCAATGCAAAAACATGGGATGCAATGTCAGGATTAATTGGGGAAATACCTGTGGAGCAAAAGTTTCATTTCGATATGGATACAATCAAAACTTTCGATGATCTGGATGTTGAATCATTTGGTGTGTCACATGATGCAGCTGAGCCGATGTTTTATGCCTTTCATCACGAAGGCAAGAAGTTGAGTATTGCAACTGACCTTGGATACGTAAGTGATCGCATTAAAGGAACGATTCGTAATTCAGATATGCTTGTGTTTGAGTCAAATCATGACATTAACATGTTAATGATGGGGCGCTATCCATGGAACGTGAAGAGACGTATTCTAGGCGATATGGGGCACGTTTCAAATGAAGATGCTGCGGCAGCCTTATCGGACATTATTGGTGATCAAACAAAGCGTATTTATTTAGCCCATTTAAGTAAAGATAATAACATGAAAGACCTGGCAAGACTTTCTGTCCAACAAACTCTTGAACAAAATGGTTTTGCAGTAGGAGAACAGGTTGCGTTATATGATACAGACCCTGCTTCCCCTACCGTTCTAACAAAATTATAAATTCGTAGAGAAGAGTTTTGGTGAACGAAATTGGTCTTAAAGGTCTCCTTTTTTAATTGAAAGGATTGGTGAACACTTTGGGCTATTATGATGGCGATGAAAACAACCGACCAATGCGGCAGAAAGGGAACCGCGGCGGAGCATTTGTGGCGGGATTAGTTGGTGCGATCCTCGGTGCACTGCTCATTCTATTTACGGTTCCTGCTCTATCAGACGTAGGGGTACTACCTGATATTGCTCCTCCTCAAGAAGAGGAAGCGGAATCAGAAGCTGAACAGCAACCGATTACGAAGAACCTTAGCATTGATGTAACAAATGATATTACTTCAGCGGTACAGAATGTAGGGGAAGCGGTAGTAGGTGTTATTAATCTGCAGAAAACCGATTTTTGGGCAGAAGATTACGGAGAAGCTGGAGCGGGATCAGGTGTTATCTACAAAAAAGAGGGTAAAGATGCTTTTGTTGTAACGAATAATCACGTAGTAGAAGGTGCGGGGCAGCTTGAGGTGAGTTTAAACGCCGAGAAACGCGTTTCAGCAGAGCTTATAGGCACTGACCCTCTGATGGACCTGGCGGTGCTTAAAATCCCTTCTGAGGCGGTTACAATGGTTGCAGAGTTCGGCGATTCTGATACGTTAAAGCCAGGTGAGCCAGCTATTGCGATCGGTAACCCTTTAGGCTTCTTAGAAGGAACGGTAACGCAGGGGATAATCAGTAATCCGGAGCGATCCTTTCCAGTAGATACAGATCAAAACGGGACGATTGATTGGAATGCAGATGTTATTCAAACAGATGCATCGATTAATCCTGGAAATAGTGGTGGAGCGTTAATTAACATTTCAGGTCAACTTGTAGGAATTAACTCTATGAAGATTGCCCAATCAAGCGTAGAAGGAATCGGATTTTCAATTCCCATCAATATTGCTGAACCAATTATTAACGATCTTGAATCGTACGGTGAAGTAAGAAGACCAGAGATTGGAATCGGAACAAAATCACTATCTGAAATTCCAACTTACCATTGGAGCGAGTCTCTCAAGCTTCCTGATAAGGTCGATTATGGCGTTGTGGTGATGAGCGTATTTCCAACATCATCTGGAGAAATTGCGGGTCTAAAAGAGTTAGATGTGATTACAGCGATGGATGGGAATAAGATTAAGAATTCCATTGATCTACGTAAGTTTCTTTACACGAAGAAAGAAATTGGCGATCGCGTGAAATTAACGATCTATCGTGAAGGAACTAAGCAAGAGGTTGAAGTTACGCTAGCTGAGCAGCAGCATTCGTAATCATAACAGGGGAGGAAACTCTCCTGTTTCCTTTTGGAAAAACCCCTTAGCAACGATGTGGTTAGAAAGGAGCGATTGTATGAAAATTTATTGTTGTGAAGAACATGTAGAGTTGGCTCTTGATGTTGCTGTAGATGAAACAGGACAGTTTCCTGTACTAGAGAAAGTTGAAAATGACTTAGAAAAGTTGTCCACAGAGTGTGAGTATTGTAAAAATAACGCAACATATATGGTGTCGAACTAATATTCGGTCACGATATGTGGATGAAAATTGTGTATATGTGGATAGAAACTGTGGATAACCTGTTTATTTGCTGTGGACTTACAAAATGATACACAGGTGGGGATAACTTTTGAATATTAGTATTGTAACGGTAGGAAAGCTGAAAGAGAAATATTTGAAACAGGGAATTGAAGAATACACAAAGCGATTAGGGCCTTTCGCTAAAATCGACGTGATTGAAGTTCCTGATGAAAAAGCACCAGAAAATTTAAGTGAGACGGAAATGATCCAGGTGAAAAAAGCAGAAGGAGACCGCATTTTATCTAAGATTTCACCTGATGCACACGTCATCGCTCTTGCCATAAATGGAAAAATGAAAACATCTGAGCAACTTGCTCGAGATCTTGATCAGTTAGCGACATATGGGAAAAGCAAGATTGCCTTCGTCATTGGTGGATCACTTGGATTAAGTAATGAGGTTCTGAAACGAGCAAACGATACGCTTTCTTTTTCAAAAATGACGTTTCCTCATCAGCTGATGCGGCTTATTTTGGTGGAGCAGGTGTATCGAGCATTTAAGATTAATCGAGGTGAACCGTATCATAAGTAAATAAATACGGTTTTACTGGTCTGAAATAGATATCACATATGAAAAAAGTAGACTCGGAAACTATTATCCAGAAATAATTATAAAGGGCTCGGATCATAAACATATGATTTGGGTCCTATTCTCGTTTATTTTAAAGCTGTGATGAATGAGTGGGTGTTCCTCAGTATGATCATATGGTTAATTAATAAATCATTTCTTCAATTTTAGTAAAAACAATTTGTAGAAAATTGCTATAATGGTTTTTATAGGAAACTTACAAGGTGAATAAAAGTAAAGGGGGGCTTCTAATGTCTGATATGAATGAAAATCCGTTAATGGAGTCGACTGAAAAAAAGATCAAGATGGAAAGAAAAGAAGGTGAACCGACTGCTGCGTTTAAAGGAGCAAGTTGGACAGCTTTGGTCATCGGTGTTTCTGCTTATTTGATTGGCCTTTTCAATGCGGCAATGGAGCTCAATGAGAAGGGGTATTACTTCGCTGTATTGGTATTTGGACTGTATGCAGCTGTATCCCTCCAAAAAGCGGTGAGGGACAAGGATGAGGATATCCCTGTTTCGGGCATTTATTATGGCCTTAGTTGGTTAGCGGTTATTGTAGCCATTGGCTTGATGGCAATCGGACTTTATAACGCTGGAAGTATTATTTTAAGTGAAAAAGGATTCTATGGTATGTCCTTTGTTCTTAGCCTATTTGCAGCTATTACGATTCAGAAAAACATTCGAGATACTCAGGTGGCTAGAGATAAAGATTAATAGTCGGTGGAGCTAAAATAATGGAAGCATTGAGAAGCCTAGTTGCTTACCAATGCTTTTTTACTTAAATAACAAAAAAAAAGAGAGAAAAGCACGATTGGCTTTCCTCTCCTAGAAAGAACCTACTATCGTTTTAAACGAAACAAATTTTACTCAAGAAACCGTAAAACCATTCTGGCCCTTTAAACCATTGTTCTCTATAAATTCATCTAGAAGAGCCCGTGCTTCGTCAGTAGATTTTGTATTCATCAATTGATTTCTCAATTCACTTGCTCCGCGAAAACTGCGAACGTATATTTTAAAGAAACGGGGAAGCGCTTTGTAGATCCGTGGCTCGAGTTCTCTATCATATTTATCATGAAGGTCGAGGTGGAGTCTCAGCAGATCAAGCAATTCTTCACTCGTATGCTCTTTCTTCTCTTTTTCAAAAGCAAATGGATTATGGAAGATTCCTCGTCCGATCATCACTCCGTCGACGCCGTATTTCTCTACAAGTTCAAGTCCCTTTTGACGGTCTGGGATATCTCCGTTGATCGTCAGAAGCGTATCAGGTGCTACCTCGTCACGAAGTTTCTTGATCTCTGGAATAAGCTCCCAGTGGGCATCTACATCGCTCATTTCCTTCTTAGTGCGAAGGTGGATGGAAAGATTCACAATATCCTGTTCTAGAAGGTGCCTTAGCCAGTGACGCCACTCATCCACTTCTGTGTAACCGAGACGAGTCTTTACACTAACGGGCAGCCCTCCAGCCTTTGCTGCCTGGATGATTTCTGCTGCAACATCAGGACGACGAATTAACCCACATCCTTTTCCTTTTGGAGCAACATTGGGAGCAGGACAGCCCATATTAATATCAACTCCACGATACCCCATTTCTGCCATACCAATACTCATTTCACGGAAGTATTCGGGCTTGTCTCCCCAAATATGAGCGACAATGGGCTGTTCGTCTTCCGTAAATGTAAGTCTGCCTCGTAAGCTGTCTTTTCCTCTCGGATGGCAGTAGCTTTCCGAGTTTGTAAATTCTGTGAAAAATACGTCAGGTCTTGCTGCTTCGCTCACGACATGTCTAAAAACGACATCTGTCACAGCTTCCATCGGTGCCAAAACAAAAAACGGCCGTGGCAACTCTTTCCAAAAATTCTCTTTCATTTTATATCTAAACCCTTTCCTTAAGAGAAAAACGATTCCCAAAATTAAAAAGTAAAAAAGTTTCCGTCTGATCTATCGCAAGTTAGACTCGGTTTCAACCGATATATACTTTAATAGTATTATACGAAAAGTGCAAGAGAACGAGTCGATTTATGTTAACAGAGCCTCATATCAAAACAAAAGTGTCTATACACTAGGTGGATGGGGAAGCATACTAAAATGTCCTATTTAACTGGTTTCTGATTTCTACTTTGGTTTCTTACCTATCTTTATTTTCACCATTTTACTAGTTAATCATGTGTAAAAATTAGTAAAAATGCATCAGATTATCTGTTATTTTTTCTACAATTATAACAATTGTCTATGATAAGGTATAATTAGGATAGAACATGTTGTGTACCTAAGTGTCGCCTTGCTTTTTATGACATCTGAGCATGAGCGCCTATTCTTTTTATTACAAATAAATGAGACAAGGAAGGGTATCATGAGCAAGAATCAAACAAAAGATATTATCTTAATTGGTGCTGGAGTCATGAGTGCAACTTTGGGATCTTTATTAAAAGAATTAGCACCTGAATGGAATGTTAAAGTATTTGAGAAACTTGGAAGTGCAGGAGAAGAAAGCTCGAACGAATGGAATAATGCAGGGACAGGTCATTCTGCTCTATGCGAACTAAACTATACGTCTGAAAAAGCGGACGGATCAATTGATATTAGCAAGGCGGTCAAGATTAACGAGCAGTTCCAGCTCTCTAAACAGTTCTGGTCTTATTTCGTTAACAAAGGCTTAATCCACAATCCACAACAATTCATTAAACCAATACCCCATATGAGTCTGGTTTTTGGAGAAGATAACGTAAAGTTTTTGAAAAAGCGTTTGGAAGCGTTGTCAGGAAATCCTCTGTTTCAGGGCATGGAACTTTCTGAGGATCCTGAAAAGCTTAAGGAATGGATTCCACTTATTATGGAAGGTCGTTCGTCGGATGAGCCGATGGCTGCCACAAAAATCGATTCTGGTACAGATGTGAATTTTGGGGCGTTAACCCGTCTCATGTTTGAGCACTTAGAACGCGAGAATGTAGACATTCACTACAAGAGTAGCGTAGAGGATATTAAACGTACGAAAGATGGCCTGTGGGAAGTAAAAGTAAAAGATATGGCGAATGATAACTTAGAATTGCATACCGCAGACTTTGTTTTTATTGGAGGAGGGGGCGGTAGCCTTCCATTGCTTCAAAAAACCGGTATACCCGAATCAAAACAAATTGGCGGCTTTCCAGTAAGTGGACTGTTCATGGTCTGCAATAATCCAGAAGTGATTGAAAAACACCATGGTAAGGTTTATGGCAAAGCGAAAGTGGGAGCGCCTCCAATGTCTGTTCCTCATCTAGATACAAGGTTCATTGATAATAAAAAGAGCCTATTATTTGGTCCATTTGCAGGATTTTCGCCTAAATTTCTTAAAACTGGTTCAAATATGGATTTAATTAGTTCAGTAAAGCCTAATAATGTATTAACGATGATGGCTGCAGGCGTTAAGGAAATGGGATTAACGAAATACCTTGTCCAACAAGTAATGTTATCCGAGGATAAGCGCATTGAAGAATTGCGTGAATTTATCCCGACAGCACAAAAGGAAGACTGGGATATCGTTGTAGCTGGACAGCGTGTACAAGTTATTAAGGATACGGAAGAACAGGGCAAAGGAACGCTTCAATTCGGTACAGAGGTGGTTACGGCTTCAGATGGCTCAATTGCAGCGCTACTTGGTGCATCCCCAGGTGCATCCACTGCTGTACATGTCATGTTAGAGGTTTTTGAAAGATGTTTCCCTGAATACCTACAAGAATGGGAGCCTAAAATTAAAGAAATGATCCCATCACATGGATATGCTTTAGAAGAGAATCCAGAGTTATTCAAGGAAATTAATCACTTAATTGCTCAGACTCTTGGTCTTAATGAAGGCGAACCTGTTTATAGCTGATCACTGATAAGATATAGAAAAAATGTGAGCGTGTGGCATAAAGAAACTGCTACATGCTTCTTTTATGTAATAAAATGCTCATTCCTCAAATACATTCAATTATGAAAAAAAACAGATTCAAAAGGGGGAATTTGATTTGGAAGGTAACGTAAATACAACACCTCAACCAGAGAGTAGCAGTAATGGTCTAGCTGTATCCTCAATGGTATTGGGCATCATAGGCCTTGTCCTCTTTTTAATTCCTCTAATTCCTTATCCATTGGCTATTCTGGCCATCATTTTTGGGATAATCGGCAAGAAAAACCCGGTTAAGAAAGGATTTGCTATAACAGGTCTTGTAACTGGCATTGTTACGTTAGGTTTGAAAATATGGTTTTGGGCAGGAGTCGTTTTTTTCATGTAACCCCTTTTATATAAACTTCTTAAAAAGACTACCTCTCGTGTAGTCTTTTTCTTATCAATAAATTTTAAATTAATAAACTAGTTAGCTCTTTCTCTATTCTAATTGGGCCATCCTTTTAACTATCTTTTTTAACAAGAGAGTAAGAGTAAGGATGTAAGGAAGTAGCTAAAACTTAATCTGAGCAGAAAAAAATGTATGTATACAAAATTTGTTTACAAGAATACAATTTTGTATTCTTGTAAACTTTTTATGTACACAAGTATACAAATGCGTACACATGTCTTTATATCAATATGTGTACAAAAACGTATACATGTATACAAAATATGTTTACGTGTGTACGTTTTTGTATACAAGTAAACATATTTGTAAACTAGATAGAATGGCTCATTGACTTCGGTTGAAAAATTCTATAAATTTTAAGTTAATAGTAGAAATACTAGATTTTAAATATGAAAGGATGGATTATTTTTATGAGTAATTCAAGAATTGCAGCAGTCGATGTAGGTAACGACTCACTAAAAGGAATCTATGGAAAAATCGAATCTGACCTATACATACCAAATGTGATTGCAAGAGATATAGAAGATCGCCCGGTTATTGGAATTGAAGAATTGGATACGAAAGATCCGCTTGACGGTATTCACATTCGCGTTCATTCCCCTGCTTTGAAGGATAACAATGCGATCTACCGAGTTGGTAATCTAGCAACAAAGAGTGACAACCCGACTGAATTAGATCCTGGAAGTGCAAAGTCAGAAGAAGACCAAACACTAGTTATGCTGTTTGCTTCTCTAGCTTTAGATGCAGTTGATCCAAAGAACTCAGCGAATTTCAAAAACCAAAACGGCGTGATTGATGCCAATTACACACTTGGTACAGGTCTTCCGCTTCGTGAAGTAAAAGAAGGAAAAGACGTTGGTTATCGTTCAAGACTTCTTGGATCTGTGCACCAGGTAGAGTTTCTTGTAACACCGAAATATCAAGGTAAGAAAGTAAATATTAAATTTGATGAAGTGAAAGTTTATCCTGAGGGATTTGCAGCTTACATTAACCTTGTTATGGATAGCGATTTAAATATCATTAATAAAGATTTGATCGACAAGCGAATTTTAATTCAAGACATTGGTGGTCTTTCTACCGATATCGCGGTTATTAAAAACCGTAATGTCGACGATGATAAGGCACAGGGCTTTAACCTTGGCGTCGCTGAGTCGCTTGAAGCCATACGTGAAGAAATTCGCTCGAAGCACGGAGTAGAACTCGATAGCCGTCGTGATGTGGTAGATATTATTACGAAGAAGAACGATCGTAATCACATTATGGTCCGCGGAAGTCGTACAAGCGTTCATGATATTACAGATCGTATTCTCTTAGAGCTTGCGAAGAAACAATATCGTCACCTTCGTAACGTATGGCAGAAGAACTCTCAATCTGAAATCTGCTATTTCGTTGGCGGCGGTTCAATTGTATTGAAAGATTACCTCAAAACGTTGAACAATAACCTTGATGGGTACAATATTGATTTCTTTGAAGATGAGAAAGAAAGCATCTGGATGATGTCGAATGCGTACTACAAGCTCATCTCTGACTTCACTCGTAAAAATAGCAAGCCTCAGCACCAGGATAAGAAAGAAGAAAAGAACAAGGTCAAAAACTAGTAGGGTGATTTGATGAAAAAGGCGGGGATGACGGGGTTACAGAGAGGACAGGCGATCACTTTTCGCCTTCCTTCTGATACACCTGATCATATTCTAAAGCAGCTGCAGAAGTTAAAAGAGGAAGAAAAACGGAACTTCTCAAGCCGCATTGCGGAGTATGTTTTAGATGGTGTCACGCAAACGATCAGACGCGATAATGATGCAATTACAGTACCTTTGCCCAAGGGATTAAGCAAAGCCCAAAGGGATTGGTTAAAACATGAGCATTCAGAAGCGCTTCTTGGAAACATCGTTTACCAAATTTTATCAGATCCTGTACGCGCTGCATCTCTTCTTGCATCATTTAACAGTAACTCGATTGATATTGATCAGGCCCTTTATTTGCAGGAAGAAAGAGCAGTCCAGAGA
Organism: Guptibacillus sedimenti; assembly: GCF_028610665.1. Classification (NCBI taxonomy): domain Bacteria; kingdom Bacillati; phylum Bacillota; class Bacilli; order Caryophanales; family Guptibacillaceae; genus Guptibacillus; species Guptibacillus sedimenti. The sequence continues at coordinate 24,414 of NZ_JAQQWV010000008.1, read as the reverse complement.
GAAGTATCAGAACCTGTTGAGGCTTTACCACAGATGTCTGATGATGATCTAATGAATTTTGATTGGGATCAGGCAAAACAAGAGCAAAGCTCAGCGGTTGAAGAAGAGGAAGAAGAGAGCGTAGATGATTTGCTCGGCGGATTTCTTGATAAAATGAATAAATAAAACGAAAGGCAGCGGAATTTCCGCTGCCTTTCTTCATTTTCTAGCGATTAATCAATCGAAATGATCCCGCTATCGCCTTGAGGAATGTTTCCTGTCTTTTTAATTTTTAACGTTTGTAAGTTTGTGAAAATGACTGGAGTGGCAAGAGATGGCACAGCACTTCTGACGCTACTTAAATCAACAGTCATTAGTTTATCCCCTCTCTTGATTGTATCTCCTTCTTTTACATGAGTCGTAAACCCTTCGCCCTTTAAATTGACCGTATCAATGCCGACATGTATCAATATTTCGACTCCACTTTCAGATTTGATACCGACTGCATGCTTAGTAGGGAAGACGCTTATGACTTCGCCGTCAACTGGCGAAACAAAATGGCCGTCTTCAGGAAGAATGGCGAAACCATCTCCCATCATTCCGGCAGAAAATACTTCGTCTGGCACTTCGTTCAATGGAATGATCTTTCCTTTTACTGGCATAATAAACGCTTGATCTGCTATTGTTTTTGTTAATGTTCCAGCGTTAGTAGTCGCTTTAGATGGATTAGAGCGCGTGCCTCGCATGGCATCTGCCACAAATTCAACATCTGTTCCGACGATAATTTGTAGGTTACGATTATTCACTTTGACCACGCCTCGAGCTCCATAACGCTTTAATTCTGCTTCGTCTACTTTTGACATATCATTCATTTGTAAACGTAGTCTTGTTGTACAGTTATCGATGGATGAAATGTTATCAATGCCGCCAATGCTGCGAATAAAATGTCCAGCCATCACATCGTATTTGTCACCTTCAGTAAGAGAAGTCGTTTCCGTGGCCATATCTTCGTCTTCTCGACCAGGTGTTTTTAAGTTTAATTTTTTTATTAAGAAGTAGAATACCACAAAATATATGACTCCGTAAATCAAACCAATAACAAGTAATAGTCCTGCTTTCTGTGCTAGTCCATAATTAAGGAAAAAGTCAATGGCACCGGCAGAGAAGCCAAATCCATGGTGGATGTCTAGAACGTAAGTGAGAACCATGGAGCTAGCTGTTAAAAGAGCGTGAATACCATATAATAAAGGTGATAAGAACATAAAGGCGAATTCAATCGGTTCCGTAATACCTGTTAAGAATGATGCAAAGGCAATACCGATTAACATTCCGCTTACTTCAGCTCTTCTGTCTTTTTTAGCCGCAGCAATCATCGCAAAACACGCTGCAGGTAGCCCGAACATCATGATAGGGAAAAAGCCAGCCATGAAAATACCGGCTGAAGGATCTCCGGCAAAGAATCGATTCAGATCACCTGTGGCGCCGTTATATTCACCGAAAACGAACCAGACCAAACTATTTAGTACGTGATGCAACCCGAAAGGAATAAGCAATCGATTTAAGAATCCGAATACCCCTACCCCAAGTGCGCCTGCATCAATAATCCACTGTCCTATCGCGTTAATACCTTCCTGAATAGGAGGCCATACAAATCCAAATAGTCCTGCAAGTATAACCATTGCAGTGGCTGTAACGATTGGTACAAACCGCCGCCCTCCAAAGAAACCAAGCCAGGTGGGGAGTTTAATATCGTGAAATCGATTATAAAGCAGTCCAGCAACGATACCAGATAAGATCCCTCCAAGAATCGCCATGTTAATGTTTTCATTAACTGCTTGAGTTCCCTGAGTCAGAACCAGGTAACCAATTGCCCCTGCTAGACCGGCTGCTCCGTTGCTATCTTTTGAGAAGCCAATCGCCACACCAATGGCAAAAATGAGAGCAAGATTATCAAATATTGCTCCACCTGCAGCAGCGACAAATGGAATACCAAGTAAGTCATCTTGTCCCAGCCTCAGTAGCAAAGCTGCAGCCGGAAGTACGGCAATCGGAAGCATCAATGACTTACCAATGCGTTGTAAAGCTCCGAGCATAAACGTTCAACCCCTTTCAAAATTTGAAAACGTTTTATTATCCTGTTCATCATAACAGCACTAAATATAGTTGTCTATACCAATTATGTCGTCTGATCTAACATTGGATTGATTACTGGTATAGACAACTGTACTTAATGGTGGTAGTATTCATTTAACAGAACTGCGAGGAGTGTTTGGTTTGGCTGAGACAAGTTTCGTTATCGATCAGGTAACAGTGTTTAGCGAACGAGAAACGATTGAGAATGGTTACATTAAAGTTGAGAATGGCATCATTACTGAAATTGGGCCGGCAAAGCAACGTAATAAAAGTGATGGTGAAAAAGTATATACGTTCCATGAGAAAGTATCTTTGCTTCCAGGTATGATTGACGTTCATATTCACGGGGTGAATGGAGCGGATACGATGGATGCAACGACGGAAGCACTAGATACGATCACTAAAGCACTTCCTGGCGAAGGCACAACAAGCTTTTTAGCAACGACCATTACCCAGGATCCAAAAGCAATCGAACGTGCTGTGAAGAATGCAGGAGAGTATGTGGAGGAGAACCAAAAGGCAGGTCATGCTGAAGTTCTTGGCATTCATTTAGAAGGACCATTCTTAAATAGTGAGAGAGCAGGTGCGCAGCCGCTGCACGCGATGCAGCGACCGGACATTCGAGTTTTTGAAGCTTGGAATAAGCTTGCAAAAGAAAAGATTAAACTCGTGACGCTTGCTCCTGAAAAAGAAGGTGGTTTAGAGCTCGTTCGTTATTTGACTTATCGAGGTATTATCGCATCAATTGGTCATTCTGATGCCACTTATCAGCAAGTGATGGAAGCAGTAAAATGCGGCGCTACGCATATTACGCATCTTTATAACGGAATGAAAGGACTACATCATCGAGAGCCAGGTGTTGTAGGAGCTGCATTATTGAATGAACAATTAAAAACAGAAGTGATTGCAGACGGATATCATGTTCGACCGGAGATGATTCAATTAGCTTATCAGCAAAAAACGGATGCAGGCGTGATTTTAATAACGGATGCAATGCGAGCGAAATGTCTTAAAAATGGTCGCTATGATTTAGGTGGACAGGAAGTAGAAGTCAAAGATGGTAAGGCGCTATTAGAAAACGGCACTTTAGCGGGTAGTGTATTAAAAATGAAAGACGCCCTTACTAATATTCAAGAGTATACAAAATGCTCCCTTGAAAGTGCGATTAAAATGGCATCAGAAAATCCTGCCAAACAGCTCGGAGTTTTTGATCGTAAAGGCAGTCTGGCTGTAGGAAAAGAGGCAGATCTTTTCGTACGATCTGAAGACGGGGAAGTCATAATGACTTTCTGTAAAGGGCATCTTGCATATTCAAATGAAAGGAGTGAGGAAAATGAGAATTATTCAAGCGAATGATTACGAACACATGAGTGAACTTGCAGCAAATTATCTAATAGACAAAGTGCAAACAAACCCGGCGATTGTACTCGGCCTTGCGACTGGAGGAACGCCACTTGGGACATATAAGCGACTAATAAAGGACTATGAACAAAACGGCACGTCATATAAAAAGGTGACAACATACAACCTTGATGAATATGTAGGTTTTTCGCCAGAAAACCCAAATAGTTACCACGCCTTTATGTACGACAATTTATTTGAAAAAATCGACATTCCTCCGACAAATATTCACCTCCCGAGCGGAACTGCTCTTGATCTCGTAGAAGAATGTAAAGGCTATGAAGAGCGTATTGAGGAAGCGGGTGGGATCGATGTTCAGCTTCTTGGCATGGGGAGTAATGGTCATATTGGCTTTAATGAGCCGGGAACATCCTTTCAAGCAACGACGCACATTGTTGAACTGGCGCAATCAACAAGAGAAGCCAACGCACGATTTTTTGATGATATAAAGGAAGTGCCATACCAGGCCATTACGATGGGGATTGCAACGATTATGAAAAGCAAAGAAATTTTACTACTTGTATCAGGTGAATCGAAAAACGATGCGATGAAAAAATTGATGGAAGGTGAAGTCGACGAGTCTTTTCCTGCATCGGTATTAAACAAGCATTCTCATGTTACAATAATTGCTGATAAAGAAGCGTTGTCTGGCGTAAATGTGCGCTGAAAGGAGTTTGTTCGATGATTGATAAGACATCCCCATTACCGATTTATTATCAGTTAGTGGAGTGGATAAAAGGGCTAATTGAACGTGGCGAATTAAAGCCAGGTGATTCATTGCCCTCAGAGCGAGAGTATGCTGAACGGTTTAGCATTAGTCGTATGACGGTAAGACAGGCGATTACAGAGCTTGTGAACGGCGGGTACCTTTATCGCCAAAAAGGCGTAGGAACTTTTGTAGCCGAGAAAAAAATTGAGCAGCAGTTGATGGGGTTAACCAGTTTTACTGAAGATATGAAATCTCGAGGAATGGAGCCTAGCAGTAAACTTGTTGGATTTGAAATCGTACCAGCTCCTTCTTACATTTCGCAGCAGTTAAAAATACAAGAACACGCGCCAGTATACGAAATAAAGCGGATTAGACTTGCAGATGGCATTCCGATGGCTCTCGAGAAGACGTACATTTCAGCGAACCTCGTCAAAGGACTAACAGAAGAAACTGTTCAACATTCCTTGTATCATCACATTGAAAATCAGCTCGCTATCAAGATCGATGAGGCTACCCAGGTGCTAGAGTCGTCTGTAGCGACACAGCAAGAGGCCGAGTACCTCAATATTCAAAAGGGTGCACCAATCCTGCTCATTCAGCGGAATACGAAACTTGCTGACGAAACACCACTAGAAGTTGTAAAGTCTTCGTATCGAGCAGATCGTTATAAATTTATGATTACACTGAAACGTTAAAGGAGGATGCCGCTTGTTTAGCGAATACTTCAATCACATTAATCAAGCACTTCAAGTCATTGAAGAACAAGAAGTAAGCGCCATAAAGCGAGCTAGTTCTGCTGTGGCAACGAGTATAGAAAACGGACAAATCGTCCATGTTTTTGGCTGTGGTCACTCGCATATGATGGCAGAAGAAGTTTTCTATCGTGCAGGAGGACTTGCTCCAATTCGTCCAATTTTAATTGAAGACCTAATGCTTCATAGGGGTGGGTTGCGTTCTTCTGCGTTAGAAAGAACCAATGACCTGGCCAAAGAGTTTATGGCTCATCAAGATATCCAACGAGGAGACGTCGTTATTGTTGTATCGACGTCAGGGCGTAATCCAGTTCCAATCGATGTAGCTCTTCTTAGCAAAGAAAGAGGAGCATATGTAATTGGAGTGACTTCGCGAAAAGCTTCAATTGGGCAAACTTCCAGGCATCATTCAGGAAAGTATTTGTATGAAGTGGTTGATCTGGTGATTGATCATCAAGTTCCATCAGGCGATGCGACGATGCATAATGAGAAGAATCAAATCTCATTTGGTTCGACTTCAACAATACTCGGGATGGCCGTTATGAACGGCATTACAGTAGAAGCCATTCAGCAGTTAATTGAACGAGGAATTCATCCTCCTGTATTTAAAAGTGGGAATGTAAATGGATCAGATGAGTGGAATCAAACATTAATTAAGAAATATAAATCACGCATACCTCTACTTGAAAATAAACCTCATTCCTAGTTAAAAAGCTCCCCGTCGTGGAGAGCTTTTTTAGTGAGAATCGTATTACTTGGTTTCCCGCATTCTTCTGCCAATCATTCCCCCGGCAATAATGGAAGAGATTTCGTTAGTCAAACTTTCCTTTTCGATTTAATACACGCGAGCGTTTCCGCTTGAAAGCGAAACATTTACCTGGTGTTCTCCACTACCATGGACACCAGAAATTCGATTGTTCGTTATCGTTTGATCTTTTAACGTGAAAGTTGTAGAGATATCTCCACTGCTTGCTTCTGTATCGAGTGTGAAATTAGCATCATCGGGAAGGTCTAGTTCTACATCGCCTGAACTTAAATCAAACGATACATCTCCGGATAACTGTTCCATTTGAACCTTCATTTCACCAGATGACATTTCTCCTTTTAGTGGTCCCGAATACTTCGTTAGGATCACGTCACCAGAACTAATATCAAAGCTTCCTTTTTCAGTTGAGAGTTGATCAATGATCAGTCGTCCTGATGATCCATCATGTTTAAAGCTTTTCGTTTGCAAGTTAGAAAGTTCAACATCTCCAGAGCTCATCTCAATATCAACCTCATTTAAAACGAGAGAACTAGCTCCTTTTAATTCAACATTTCCTGAACCCACTTCAAGCTTAAGGTTTTGATTAAAGTCTGCGGGTAAGTAGACAGTGACATCTGATTCTCCATTAAAGTTGAAAAATTGATACCATTTCTGCTTCACTTCTACTTCAATCGTTTCCCCTTGCTTACGTAAAGATAATTCTCCATTCCCATTCAATGCTGCTTTTACATCATTTCGAGCTTCAGGAACGATTTTCATATCACTACTGTGTGTGATTATGTTGATTTCCTCCGTTCGCTCCGTCACTTTGATGCTATTCTCATCGCTTCCTCCTACAAAAAGTGAGGTGTTTTCATATAGAATTAATAGTACTGCTCCAACAGCTAGCAAACCAACAATGACATAAAATCCACTTCTCATGTCGTTCCCTCCCGTATATTCTCTATGGTAATCTTATAGTAGTTGAGATCATTAAAGTAGAAACTAGAGCAGTAAATGAACTAAGACTTAAGACGTAAATAATGGCATTGGAGGCCACGATATGTATCTCACGATTAAAGAGACTGCAGAATATTTATCTCTACCTGAATCTTATATTGAAACGCTCATTCGTGAAAACCGCGTTCGTACCATTTTTGATGGTGAGCAGCATTTGTTATATAAAGAGCAGTTTAATACTCACTTTGAACAGCTTGAAAAAATGAAGCTAAAATTAGAAGAGGAAGCGAATGAGCCAATTCCAGAAGATCCTGATGTAAAAGACGAAGATTAATGACAGTAAAGAAAGGATGCCAACTGGCATCCTTTCTTTACTTCGTAGAAATTTCACTCATAATGGCATGCGTATTTTGCTCACTATCCTCGAAAAAAGCCATCCAGGTTTCGGTATCATCCATTTTCGCAACCAAATGAGGCTTACTACTAAATAGCACGCCATCTTTTTTTAATCGCTCATAACTTTTTTCAATATTCTTTACTTGAAAATAAACAATAGAGCTAGCGTGAGCAAATTTTTCTTTATCTGGAAGGCTAAGAAGAAGACGCAGTCCGTTACAATCAAAAAAGGCCATTTGATCCGTTTCAAATAATAACTGTAGCTCCAGCATTTCCTTGTAAAACTGAACAGCTCGTTCCATTTTTTTCACGGGAATCGCAATCTGGCTCACTTGTTTGATCATAAAAGGGATTTTCCTCCTAGTTTTAAGCTTAGTTGCTATTTCTACTACATAACATGAAATCCCTTTAATTTTTTTCGTTTATGTCCTACGAAAACGGGAATAGTCCTAAGTAACAGAGGAGGGTATCTTTTTATGAGAAACCTGATTAAAAAAGCGATGAAATACGGTCCGATTATTTATCCGATTGTGAAAAAAATGCGAAATAAACGAAGAACTAGATAAAGAAAAACCCCGGTCCCCGGGGTTTTTTTAGTTAGGTTTAATAGGTGGTTACCTGGAATAATTTCTGTAAGATGTACATGACATACTTATAAGAAGACAGAGAATTTTGATATTTTTTGTAATCGACTGTATACGTACCATCTTCGTTCGTCCACATTCTTTCAAAATAGCGATCAACGTCTTCCATCACTTTCTGGTCGTTTGAAGCTTTTAAATGGATATTAGTTTCCATGTTATAATCATCCATGTTTCGAGAGGTGTAGTTACCTGATCCACCGACAATCGTGCTTTGTTTCTTTCCTTTTACGTAAAGAAGTTTTGTATGAAACTGCTCTTTGTTCGTATCATACCAGCGGATAGAGAGGTGCTTATTTCCCTGTTTCGTCAGCTCCGCAGTAATAGGTAAATTAGGTAACCCTATTTTTTGTTGTCCGAAGGCATTTTGGTTAGGATCGAGTATCAGTCTTACGTCAACTGATCGTTCCGTCGCATCAACGATAGCATCAATAATATCTCGATCAGCAAGGTAGAACATGCCAATATAAATAAGGTCGTCTTCCTTAGCATCATCAATTGCGGTTACAACGCTATCTTGAATTTTACTCTCGGTTACGATTTGCGCTTTCACATCGTCGGTAGCTTTTGCATCAGAAATTGATTTGTCCGGGAATTTTGACACATTCCCTCCAGAGTACGCGGCAACAGCCTTCTCTGATTTGATGAGCTCATTTAAAATTGTACCTTTCACCTTGAAAGCGATATTTGAATGAAAACCACTCGCATCATGTGGATTGGCAGACATGATCATTCCTGCATCTTCTGTGATAACCGTTTTTCTATGATTAGCTTTTACATTTAAGAGTTCCAGGTAGGACCGTGCCGTCACTTTCGGTGCAGAAGGAGCCATTGGATTTGGAAGCCATCCTTTTCCATCTTGTCCGAACCAGGAAAACGCCATTCTCCATACCCCTGAATAAAACAAACTAGGGTCGCGAAGTCGTTCTAAATCTGTAAAAATCACTTCCGCCCCCATGTCTTCAATTTTCTTGATTTGTTTTGCTTCATGAGAGCCGTAAGTTGTATTCACTTCATCACTTATTAGAATTACATTTAGGTCAGGTTTCTTTTCCATCGTTTCAACAACAGCTTTTGACAATTCCTCGCTAATTTTCGGATAATTACGTTTTCCATCTGTATATCCATTAAATAAGAAAAGGTCCAAAATGAGAAATTCATCCGCTTCTTTAATCGTTTTGTTGACTTCGTCAAAGATACTATGGTCATACACTTCTTCGTCATCTTTATCGTACGTTAAATCATACAGGAATTCGATGTCATCACTGCTTAATTCATGAACCTCACTTGCATAAGAAACTCCTTCTGGTAAAGGCTTAAAACGATGATATGTAATAACGGAGACAAAAATGAGAATGACAATACTGAATAAAATCCAACGCTTTCTTCTGTACCATGACCGTTTCTTCATAGGACTTGCTCCCTAACTTCGATTTTCTTTTTATATACCCTATGTCGTACAAAAGTATCCTCATTCTGAATGTGTTTTTTGCATGTCGAATGGTTGTTTGAAATGTGAGCTTAGGCTTATACTGATGGATAACCAACTGGAAGGTAGAAAGAAGGTTTTGCATAATGTCTGTGGAACAACATACGTACCATTTTGACGCTTATCCAATGTTTGCTTTTGTACCAATGGGAAAGAAGAACAAACGAATTCGATCAGTTGGACAAAAAGTACAAAAAGGATTGCTTCATCGCCTTCATGATCATGTGAAACGAAAAATGGATGCTTTTACTAGGGAAGAACGGATGAAATTGCAGGCATTTCTCGATCAAGATACCGATGCTGTATTACCGATTCCTTTAAATAAAGAAGATGAATTATACCCACATTTGATTAAACCTGAGCAATTAATCTGGCAATCTTTTTCGCCGATGCACGGTATACCAATTCATAGCTCTTCCACCTATCGAGAATCGTACATAAATCTTTCAAAGGAAGAGCTTGATCATCATCTCGATCAGGTGCTTCGCGATTATTTGTTTTGTGCTGATGTCGCAAAACAGACTCGACATGATTTGGAAAAACAAATTGTTGATGGTTTTCAACGCCATCCCTTTATTCAACTAGCAAAAGAAAAGGAAGAAGTTGTTCAAGCAGTAGAAAAAATCAATCATTCTCCGTTAATTTCTTTGTTAAACTCTCCTGAAGACCTTTCTTTTTGGCGACACCGTGTAGAGATTGTCATGCGACCGTATCGGGAAATTCCTGATGCGTGGTTATGGATGGGCGAAAGCATTTGCTCACATGAAAAACAAATGATTTTTCACGCTGCGAGCTCGGAGATTGAATATTGTTGTGTTTCGTGCAGATTTTCGGTTTATTATAACGTATCGGACGAGCGGGTGCGTCTAAGAGAAGAGATCAATATGGAACGTGCGCAGAAACGTATTGCCACAATTGAACGTCAATTTAATGAAATGGTAGAAAAAACACCTCGCTTAGTTGAAAAGATTGATGAGGTAGCAAAAGCACTCTCGACGTTTGAACCAGTTGTAGACTTTTATAACGATGTGCTGGACCTTAAAAGTAGATTAGAAATAGACGAGGCCCCAGATACAGTGATTTTATATGAGCAGTTAAGAAAGGTGAGCCTCCCTGAAGAAAGAGAAGGTTCTCCGCTACTATGGGTTTCAAAAATCTCTACAGATACCATTGAACCTTTTAAACCGAGAGTGATTTTGCCTATTGTGAATGAAACGGAATTTACGCGTGTACGTACTTATTTAGACAGCCTAATCTCACTAGTTAAGCACAGTCCAAGAAATGAGGAGGAGTATGTAACGATAAAGGGAAATGTGCTCACTTTCGGGGAATTAAAAGGTGTACTTCAGTTCATTTCGATGCATGAGAATCAGCCGCTACATGTGATGTCAAAAGTATTAACTGGAAAAACAACAAATGCCCTGCGAATACAAGGATTGCATGAGGATGAAAACTATGGTTTGTTGAACGATTGGGAAGAAAAACACGTTGTGAAAGCAATCAAATCGATCGAGAAGGATGGCATGCTCGAAAAGCTTTCAAAAGGCTATGCGCTGACAGAGAAGGCAAATTCGTTATTAGGTAGACAGAGCCAATAAGAAGAGGTTAGGCGATGCATGAAGCATCGTCTTTTCTTTGATTTCTTTGAAGCTCCTATTTAGAGTGAAACCTTTTTTTGTAAGTTTCGTAGAAAGAAGTAGAAGCTTACACACGGAGGGGATTTAATGGACCACGGACCGGGCAAGATACTTTCTTTAAAAGGATTAACAAAATGGTATGATGAGAAACTTGTTCTCGATGATATTGATCTTGACGTATATGAGGGGCAGATCATTGGTTACATAGGTCCGAATGGAGCAGGTAAAAGCACGACGGTTAAAATCATGCTTGGACTAGAAGCGTCTTATTCGGGAGAAGTAGAAATTTTTGGCCAGAACATTAAGGAAAGTGGGGTAGCATACAAGAAAAGAATAGGTTACGTACCAGAAGCTGCGGACATTTATGATAATTTAACTGGGAGAGAATATTTAACGTTTACAGGAGAGCTTTATGGCTTAACCGCGGATTCAGCCGATTACAAAGCGCGATTACTTATGGGTGTATTTAACCTTGAAGATGTTTATGATTCGCGCATTTCTTCTTACTCAAAAGGAATGAAACAGAAGGTTTTATTGATTTCGAGCTTACTGCATGATCCTGATATTCTGTTCCTAGATGAACCAATTAATGGGCTAGATGCGAACAGTGTCATGGTGTTTAAGGAAATTCTTGCACAACTTTCATCACAGGGGAAAACGATTTTTTATTCTTCTCACATTATGGAGGTTGTTCAAAAAATCAGCAGTCGCATCCTTCTCTTAAACGATGGCAAAATCGTAGCGGATGGAAGCTTTGAACAGCTTCGTCAGAAAAACAAAGAAGGGTCTTTAGAGGAAATTTTCAATCAGTTGACAGGATTTAATGAGCACCAAAATCTTGCAGAGGATTTTGTGCAGATCGTTCAGCGTGATCATAGATGAAGAATTTTACTACGTTAAGAATTCTAGATTTGTTTCGAGTGATATTTGAGCGATTTGACATTGATTATCCGACAATGAGGCGTATTCTTCAGGTGAAGCTGATGATGGATGGTAGGCGACCTACCACGATTATGAGTCAAAATAGGAGCGGGGAGAAAAAGCAGGATTCAAACCAGTTTCTGAAATCGCTCTGGTTTTATGCTTTCATTGGGTTAACGTTAATCCCCATTTTGTTTATTGGCGACAATTTTATGTTTAAGATGAGTTTGATTTTTGGAGTGTTAATGTTTTTAATAATGACGGCAATGATTTCCGATTTCTCATCTGTACTATTGGACGTTCGTGATCAGACGGTAATAGGGACAAGGCCAGTTGATCACAGGACCATTAGTGCTGCACGTGCGATCCATGTGACCGTCTATTTGTTCTTTTTAACAGCAGCGATTGTGAGTGTTCCTCTTGTTGTTGGAATTGTTCAGTTTGGCGTTATCTTTGCATTACTATTTAGTGTAACGGTTTTGTTTAGCGACTTGTTCATTGTGGCCATCACTGCGTTACTCTATTATGTGATTCTAAAATTTTTTGGTGGAGAACGTTTGCGAGACGTCATTAACTATGTGCAAATAGGACTTTCCTTTACCATTGTTATAGGTTACCAAGTACTTGCACGTGCCTTTGAATTTCAAGGATTACAGTCAAGCTTTGAAGCAGCATGGTGGAACGTGTTATTGCCGCCGGTCTGGTTTGGAGCGCCATTTGCCGTTATTTTAAATGGTGCTAGCGGAGCTTATTACTATGTTTTTATGGCTTTAGCACTTCTAGTTCCTTTAATCGCTTTATGGATTTACCTTTCGCTATTACCTACCTTTGAAAAAAATCTACTGAAATTAATGGATCAAGCAGGACCGTCGAAAAAGAAAACGACGAAAGGAATGAACCGTCTAGCTTCTCTTCTAACAACGAGTAAAGAAGAACATGCTTTTTATCAATTTGCAGAAAGAATGTTGAAAAATGAGCGTGATTTAAAGCTTAAAATCTATCCTTCGTTAGGCTTTGCCATCATCTTTCCTTTTGTTTTTCTTTACAATGGATACTCTGCTGGTGGATCTTTAGATAGCATCACTTCTGGTCGAATGTATTTAACCATTTATGCAAGCATGATGATGATTCCTGGCATTGTGATTATGCTTCAGTATTCCAGCAAGAGCAAAGGCTCGTGGATTTATCACGTTACACCCCTGCAAGGTGAGGGAGTGATCATTAAAGGTACACTAAAAGCCTTCCTAATCCGTCTGTTTGCCCCGGTATTTGTTGTGATTAGTATTTTGTATGGGATTTTATTTGGGATGCGGATCATACCAGACTTGGTTATCGTACTCTTAATCGCTGTGATCTACAGCGTCATTTGCTTTCGAATGTTGAAAGGAAAGCTACCTTTCTCACAGCCTTTCGAGTCTGCAGGGCAGAGTGATGGCTGGAAGACGATTCCTTTTGCGCTTTTAATTCCTGTATTTGGAGGCCTTCATTTTGTTGTAACAAATGTTCCATTTGGGATATGGATTTATCTCGCGCTTCTACTGTTTATTGTTCCGCTTACATGGCAGAGGGGCTTGAGGTGACAGGCACTCGCGCTTTTTGTCGAATGAAAACCCACCCTCGTGTTTTAGGGTGGGTTTTCATGTGGGTCATATTTTTTCTGTTTTACCACTAATTTACGATTTTGCTTTTCTTGCATAAACAATCATAATGACTGCTGATAGAGCCATTAAGATGAACAAGAAGGCATACGTGAGCTGAAAGGATTGTGTGCTGTAGGTTAATCCGTTTAGCTCTAAGAGTATTCCTCCGGCTACAGATCCCGAAGCGCTGCCGACAAATTGAATGAGTTGCTTCATGCCAATGCCAGTCGCGATTTCTTCGGAAGGGAGAATGCGTGATACTTCATTTGTAGTACTTGAAGAAAGACTAGAGAAACCGAAACTTGTGAACATATAGCCAATCATAATCATGTACTCATTAAGTGGAGAAAGGAAATAGAAAAGCACGGTTGAAATGAGAAGCAGTCCGTGAGCAAGGTAAATAACTTTCATGTTCCCATAGCGATCGAGCAGTCTGCCAACATAGATGGCAGCAACAGCGGAAAGCATAGCTCCAGGGAAGATAATATACCCAACAACAGATGGACCTTTCTCGTAAACGTTCTGAAGCATGAGCGGCATTAGCAATAAGATGGCAAAGTGTGTTGTGAAGCCAAGATAGCTCATATACAGAAGCTTTCGATATCCGTTGTTTTTGAAAAGAGATGGCTGAATAAAAGGAGCCTTTGTTCGAGTGATTCGAAGCCAAAGCAGTCCACCTACAATGATACCAATCGCTAAAAATAGCCAGTTAAATGTTGAAATATAGAGTAAGAAGCTTGTGACGGTGGCTCCAGTTAAGATTCCACCTACAATATCAAAGGTTCCTTTTCGGACTTCTTCTTCAGGAAGACGACGAAAGAGAATCGGAATAAGCAAAACGACAAATAACGTTACGGTAAATAAGTAATTCCAATTAAGATACTCCGTCACAACTCCGCCTACAACCGGACCAAGACCGAAACCAAGTGATGAGGCAGAGGCAATCATCGCCATTGCTCTTCCACGTCTTGCAAATGGAATAAACCGTCCTGCGAATACCATCGATAATCCTGGAATGGCTGCTGCACCTGTCGCTTGTAAAAGCCGTGCAGCAAGAAGAAAAGGGAATGTTGTAGCAAAGAAACCAAGAACAGATCCTATCCCAAATATGACAATCCCTGCAATTAGCAGTCGTCTGATCGGAAGGTAATCCGATAAGCGCGTGTACGTAATCGTAAAAATCGCGAGGATGATCGAGTAACCTGATACGATCCAGGCGCCATCAGCAGGTGAGAGATTAAACTCAGTTAATACGTTAGGTAGTGCTACATTAAACATAGTTGTATTCATGACTACAAGCCAGACAGCCACACTTAAAAGAAGAATGGTTTTGAAATAGCTTGAAGTAGTTTTTTCGTTCATTTAAACCCTCCTGATGCGTTAGTAAAGCACCAGCTTATTGTAAACGATAAAGACGTGATTCGTCTCATTTCAAGGTTTCAATGAAGCTCATTGTTTTTCTTCATCATTTTTTTAGCTAACTGTTCTTTGGCTTGATTATAGCTGAGGCCGGAATTTGCGTTAAGACGTTTTACCTCCTCGATATCTGTTCCTGATTTTGTTTTCACGATGGTTCACCACCTTTCACTCTTAGTTTTTGAACGGATGTATTGAATTATCCACCTGAGAATACTCACTTATGGAGGAGAAAGAATACGTGATATAATGCAAGCATATTAAAAAACATGAAAAGTTAGGATGACACGATGAGGAACGAACGAAGCGTGCAGGTGCAAGCAAAGCATCAGAAAAAATTCGAAAAAGGCTATCCCCTTATTTTTAAAGAATCGATCGTGAATGCAGATAGCCTAAAAGAAGAAGGGGTTATTCTTAGGCTAGAAGATGAGAAGGGCCAATTTCTTGCAAAAGGCTATTATGGACGACAAAACAAAGGTTTTGGCTGGGTCCTATCGCAAAATGAAAACGAAAAAATCGATCTAGATTTTTTTGTTAGAAAAATTCAAACAGCGCTTCACCACCGCAAATCCTTTTTTAACGATCCGACGACAACTGCTTTTCGCATTGTGAATGGCGAAGGAGATGGCCTTGGAGGTTTAACGATTGATTATTTTGATGGATACTACCTCATTAACTGGTATAGCGAGGGTGTCTATTCATTTAAGCATGCTGTCATTGGAGCGTTAAAGCAGCTCGTGGATTATAGAGGCATTTATGAGAAAAAGCGGTTTGATGCTAAAGGGCAGTATGTAGAAGATGATGATTTTGTCGCAGGTGAACGCGGAGAGTTTCCACTGATTGTAAAAGAAAACGGTGTGAACTTTGCCGTGTATCTAAATGAAGGAGCAATGGTAGGTGTTTTTCTAGATCAGCGTCCGGTTCGTAAATTAATTCGAGATAAATATGCGAAGGGAAAAACGGTGCTAAATACGTTCTCTTATACGGGAGCTTTCTCCGTTTTTGCTGTTGAAGGTGGAGCAGTTCACACGACAAGCGTTGACCTTGCCAATCGAAGCTTAAATAAAACAATTGAGCAATTCAGCGTGAATGGAATTGATTATGAAGAACAGAACATCCTTGTCATGGATGTTTTTAAATACTTTAAATATGCTGTAAAAAAGAATTTATCGTTCGATATGGTGATTCTTGATCCTCCAAGCTTTGCGCGTTCTAAGAAACATACGTTTAGCGCAGCAAAAGACTATAAAGATCTTTTGAAAGATGCGATTTCCATTACAGAAGATAATGGGATAATTGTTGCTTCTACGAACTATAGCGGTTACGATATGAAAAAATTTAAAGGGTTCGTTGAGCAAGCCTTTAAAGAAACGAATGGAAGTTACCAGCTTCTTGAAGAATTTACCCTTCCCGAAGATTTTCGAACGATTAAAGAGTTTAGAGAAGGGGATTATCTAAAAGTCGTTTTCATTAAAAAAGTAAAGTAGCTCGGTGTTTTACATTCCTTAAAAAAAGGGATGAAAGAGATATAACGCATGAGAAGGGGAGAGGTCAATACAATGAAGCTACTTGTATTCGGAGCGACTGGCGGTACTGGGAATGCATTTGTCAGGCAGGCGATTGCGGCAGGGCATACCGTAACAGCATTTGTTCGAACACCTTCAAAGCTTGAAACGTCTCACAAGAATTTGTCAGTTGAAATTGGCGATGCAATGCAATCGGCTGATGTGAAGCAAGCCATGTCTTCTGATGTTGACGCGGTTGTTTCTTGCCTTGGGGCAAGTGGACTTGGAAAAACAACGGAACTTTCGACAATGACCGCGAATATTCTCGATGCGATGAGTATTCATGGGGTGAATCGCATTGTGTATATGGCTTCGGCAGGAATTAATAAAGAAATTCCGGGTGTAACAGGGTTCATTGCGGGTAAGCTGTTGCAAAACGTTTTGGCTGATCACCGAAGAGCTGCTGACCTGCTTGTTGCAAGTGAAGTAGAGTGGACAATCGCTCGGCCGATGGGATTAACGAATGATGAATTGACGGGGGAATATCGAAAGGCGCGTACGGGAGTACCAAAAGGTGGACGCCGAATATCACGAGAAGATGTGGCTGCTTTTTTGCTTCAAACGGTAAGCAATCATCTTTATCTTCGAGAATCAATTGGGCTTGCTTACTAAAAAAGCACCGTGAGGGAAAACCTCACGGTGCTTTTTATTATACTGTTACTTTCTTAGCATGAATGACTCGTTCTCCAACTGCTTTAATCAATTCTGGAGGAAGCGGATAGTTGAGAGCGGCTGGATCCATTTTAACGGCGGCAACAGTTGCCTCTAATGCTTCAGGGGGAATTGAATAGTCCTTAAAATTAGCAGGGAGTCCAATCTCCTGCTGCATGTTTCGGATTTTTTCAATCACTGCTGTTAATAACGTCTGTTTCTCTTTCCCAGATGTCTCTAAATGCAGAGCTTCAGCAAGCTCTTTACTTTTCGGAAGGTAAAGATCTGGAAGTACTTCCATCACAACGGGTAAGAACACAGCATTGGCGAGTCCATGCGGAATACGAAATAGGGCACCGTATGCATGTGCGAAATTGTGCACTGGAATAGCGTTAAGGGCAAAGCTAAATGCCGTAATTCCCATCATGCTCGCCTGCAACATTTCCATGCGCGCGTGAAGATTTTCTCCATGTTTCACTGCGGTGGGAAGATGGGATTCGATGAGGCGTATCGACTGCAGTGCATACGCATCTGTTAGAGCAGTAGCTGTTGGTGAGGCCAGCGCTTCAATGGCATGAGTTAACGCGTCGAATCCTGTAAATGCAGTGATTTTAGCCGGTAAACCGGTTGTTAATTCGGGATCTAAAATGGCCATGTCTGCATTAATGAAAGGATGAATGATATTTGTCTTCATCTTTATTTCTTCGTTATAGATCACGGCAATTGGCGATACTTCTGATCCTGTCCCAGCTGTCGTTGGAATGGATATATGAGGAATTGGCATGTAGGACGCTTCTGGCCATGATAAATAAAGCAGTCCGCCTGGGATCGCTTCTTTAATATCGGTTAAGCCGTGATGAAGGGCATATTTAACTCCTTTTACGGTGTCCATTACGCTTCCGCCACCAACAGCGAGGAGCCCATCTGCACTTACTTCTCTAGCAAATTTAAGCGCAGCGTTCACATCATTGCTACCAGCATCCTGATGAATATCAAGATAAACTCCTGCAAGTTCTGGACCTGTCCCATGTGGTGTTAGCTCAAAAATTTCTTTAATCTTTTCAATAATTCCTGCCTGCTCAAGCCCACGGTCACTAAAGAGAACCACTCGCTTTGCCTCAAGTCCTCTGAAAAGGTCTGGAACGAGTGCGCGAGTGCCGGCGCCACTATGAATGGCGGTTCGAAGCATATATTGTGAATAGGTTAAAGACATACGTTTCGCCCTCCTTTATTTAGATGGATTTGAAAAGAGAAGACTATACCACGATCTCCGCTCAGCTTCTGGAACCATAGATGTATGCACATGTTTTACCTGCGTATACGCATCAAGGCAATGCTTGCCCATTTCTCTACCAATCCCGCTTTGCTTGTATCCTCCAAATGGCGCATCATTCCTTAGCATATGCCAGTCATTAATCCAAACAACGCCTGCACGCAGTTTGCGAACAACTTTATAGGCTTTATTCACATCAGTTGTCCAAACCCCCGCTGCAAGGCCATAAATCGTATCATTCGCCATCTGAATCGCATCATCTACGTCACTATAGCGAATGATGGATAGCACGGGTCCGAAAATTTCTTCTCGAGCAATGGTCATGTCGTTTGTCACATCAGCAAAAATCGTCGGAGCGATAAAATGTCCTTTCTCACAGCCTTTCACATTTACCTCGTGACCTCCGCAAATGAGACGAGCACCTTCCTGCCTTCCTTTCTCGATATACGATAAAATGGCTTCTTTTTGTGTGGCAGAAACCACGGGTCCCATATCTGTCGCTGGGTCAATCGGGTTACCAAGCACAAGCTTCTCTGAAAGTTCTTTAAGGCCATCAATGACGTGATCATATAATTTATCTGGGACAAACAACCTTGTCCCGCTTTCACAGAGCTGACCTGAGTGAAGAAAAACGCCGAATAGGCTACCAGGAAGAGCGAGTGAAAGGTCTGCATCTTCAAGAATAATGGAAGGAGATTTCCCGCCAAGTTCGAGTGTCGTGTTTTTAACAGTGCTAGAAGCGAGGCTCATAATGTGTCGCCCTACTTCTGTGGACCCAGTGAATGCGATTTTGTCAACTTTAGGATGAGTTGCAAGAGGTTCACCAACGCTTTTTCCGCTACCAGTTACAACATTAATTACGCCTTTAGGGACGACTTCTGAGATGATCTCAGCAAGGCGGAGCGTAGTAAGCGGCGTGTAGCTAGCAGGCTTAATGACAATGGTGTTTCCCATCGCAAGTGCTGGAGCGATCTTCCACGTTGCAATCAGCATCGGCATGTTCCAGGGCGTAATGGCCGCACATACGCCAATTGGTTCGCGCCAAATAAAGTTATGGGCAGGGCCAGGAAAGGGGGGAGAAGGGAGGGTTTCTGAATACGTATATTCGAGTACGAATTTGCCGAGCGTTTGGAAAAGGTCGACCATTTGAATAATGTCATTTGAAGCAAGCCTTCTTACCGTGCCGCCTGATGAAAGTGCTTCTAACGCGACAAGCTCTTCTCCGTTTTCCATGATTTTCTGAGCGATGGTATACAACAATTTAGACCGCTCTTTCGGGGGCATCTCCCGCCATTCTTCCCTTTCAAAAGCTTGAGTAGCTGCTTCAACAGCTTGATCAACATCTTCAGCTGTACCACCTGTTACTTTCGCAATCACATCGCCTGTTGCAGGGTTCGTCACATCAAACTGCGTTCCTCCTCTCGAGGGAGTCCACTCACCATTGATGAAGAGGGGAAATGATTTGATTTCAACGTTAACTGACATCTTTTTTCCTCCTTTACATTAAAGAACGCCAACATCTGATTCAGTAGTGCGATAAATCTCGTTCATACTTTTTCCTTTTGCGCGTGCCAGAATATCCATTCGAACGGAGAGTTGTTTCATCGAAAAAGCCATAGTCGCATCAAGCGTATTTCCGAATGCACTATGTGTTCTTCCACCGATCCCTTCTTGTGTTAGCTGTGCTGCAAGAGGAGCGAGTTGATTCATTTTGTTCTGAACAAGGTCAAAGAGGTTGGGATGTTCAGCGATCAGTCGCTGTAGCAAAAATGTTCCGTAGCCAATATGACGCGATTCATCTCGTTTAAGTAAACCGATTCCTTTCATTAATCCTGGCATCACATTTGCTTTTGCAAGAGATTCATAGAAAGAGAAATAGCCGGTTTCAGCAAGAACACCTTCCACAAACATGTTGTAGACGGTAGACGCTTCCGCTAATGCTTCAGGTGAATGATCGTGCTGTAGCTTTTCCATCGCATCCGGCAAGATCGAGTAAAAAATGGTGCGATAGGTGTCAGAGTGAAAACGTGAAAGGTCACCAGTTTGACCAATCTGATTTAGAAAAAACCGAAAAAATTCCGTATGTTTGGCCTCTTCGTACAGAAAGGTTGTTAAATACATCTCTTCTTCCAATCTTCCTTCTTTTGCGATCACCATAATTAAAGGAAGAAGATCAAGCGTTACGGCTTCTTCACCAGCTTGAAATTGAGATACGAGTCTTAGAATTTCTTCCTGCTGATCACCGGTAAGAAACTGCCAGTCTTTCACATCTTGAGTAAAATCGATCTCCCTTGGGTCCCATCCGCCAAATTTTTTAGCTTTTTGATAGAGGCGAAATGGTAGTGAATCTTCTTTAAGCCCACGCCCACTTGTTGTGATCATTTCCTTTCGCATAATAGACCGCCTTTCCTTGCGATTTCAATGAGCACCTTCTATAATAAAAGAGCAATCTTAGAAAGCGCTTACATAACTAGTGTAACGAATGATGTCCAAAGGTTATATTCCTGAAAAGATAGGGGGGAATTATGTCGATGCATGAGGAAGCGTGGGTGCGCTCTTTTCATCGAATGCTTTCGATCAAAGATCCAATCCACCGTTGTGAAGTCATGATTCAGCAATGCCTTGCTCATTTTCCATTCATGCGTGCGAGCATGTTCACTTTTTCCTACTTTACTAGTATAGGAGAAGGAATCCTTCGCGTGGATCGCCATGGCGTCTTCTCCATGAATGCTATTCGTGAAGACGTAAGGCGGATACCGCCCATTCAACGTGCCCTTCTTATGAACAAACCGGCTTTTTTAATGATGGATCAGCATCATCAGCTTTTCCCCGAAGAATACATCGAAGCGTACGATTTAACATCTGTCTTAATTATTCCTCTAAGCATTGAACGTATTGCAATTGGTTGTGTCCTTCTTGACGAGAGAGAAGAAGGAGTGACGATTCATCAAGGTCTTATTGAAGAAGTGATGATGTATTTTCAACACGCACTCGCATACTTGCTCCCAACAACTCCAACAATCCCTAGTCCTTTAAGTAAACGTGAAACCGAAGTGCTTCAATATGCTGCTGATGGTTATAGTACGAAAGAAATGGCTCAGCATCTTAATATAAGTGATTTTACAGCTCGAGATTATATGAGTTCAGCGATTCGAAAGGTAAATGCGAACCATCGTGCAGAAGCGGTTGCAAACGCACTAAGAAAAAAATGGATTCTATAGCTGAGCAGGCTTTTTCTTTTTCTTGAATAATGATGGAATTTTCAGTAAACTTAAATACTGACCAGTTGGTATTTTGAATCGTATAAAGGAGGTTTCTATGATGGATTCGGTTAAGGAGAACGTTCACTATCGCACCTGTCCACTTTGCGAAGCGACGTGTGGGTTAGAAATCCACACCGTTAATGGAAAAGTTACGCATATTGAAGGAGATAAGCAAGATCCTTTTAGCAAAGGGTATTTATGTCCAAAAGGGTTTAGTTTAAAGGAACTCCACCACGATTCAGACCGGATAAGAGAGCCTATGATTCGAAAAGGGGCGGAATGGTTTACAGTGAGCTATGAAGAAGCTATTAAGGAAGTAAGGAAAGGCCTTCGTGGTGTGATTGAAAAGCACGGACGAGATGCTGTAGGCGTCTATCTTGGAAATCCAAATGTGCACAACCTATCAGGCATGCTCTATTTGCCTCTGTTTCTTCGTGCACTTGGAAGCCGTAATCAATACTCTGCCAGTACAGTTGACCAAATTCCCAAACAGTTAGCAGCAGAGTTTATGTACGGTAGCGACTTTAGCATACCGATCCCAGATATTGATCGGACGCAGTATTTTCTAGTTATTGGCGCGAACCCAATCGTTTCAAATGGAAGCTTAATGACGGGACCTAACATGCGTGGGAGACTGAAAGCTTTACAGGACAGAGGTGGGCGTCTGGTTGTGGTTGATCCAGTTCGTACAGCTACCGCTAAACTGGCGAATGACCATCATTTTATTAAACCTGGCACAGATGGATATTTCTTATTTAGTATCCTTCACACCTTATTTGCTGAAGGATTAACGAAGGAAACGCATCTTGCTCAGCATGTAAACGGCCTTTCGGAAGTAAAGAAACTGGCAAAAGATTTCCCTCCTGAAAAAATGGCAGCCGTATGCGGTCTTGATGCAGAAACGATTCGTACGATCGCAAGAGACATTTCTTCTGCCACGTGCGCTGCTGTATATGGACGAATGGGGACATGTACACAGGCATTCGGAACAGTAAATAGCTGGTTAATTGACGTGATAAATTATGTGACAGGTAATTTGGATCGTGAAGGCGGCGTCATGTTCACAACGCCTGCTGCCGGTGGAAAAACGTCTAAAAAAGGCTATCGTTTTGATCGTTTTAGAAGCAGGGTTAGTCGTATGCCTGAAGTACTAGGTGAACTTCCTGTTGCGTGTCTTGCAGAAGAAATGGATACCCCTGGTGAAGGGCAAATTCGTGCATTGGTCACGGTTGCGGGTAACCCTGTTTTATCAACGCCAAACAGTAAGCGGTTACAAAACGCGATGGAAGATCTTGATTTTATGGTAAGTGTTGATTGTTATTTAAATGAAACGACCAGAAACGCAAACGTCATCTTTCCGGCACCAACACCCCTTGAACGCTCACACTACGACCTTTCCTTTTACCAGCTTTCGGTTCGTAATATTTCTCACTACTCGCCACCCGTTTTTGAAAAAAATGAAGGTCAGCTTGATGAGTGGGAAATTCTTCTCAAGCTTGCAGCATTAGTTGGAGAGGAAGAACCAGATCAAGATGCTGTAAGCAAATTAGATGATGCATCGATACACTATCTTATCAAAAAAGACATTAAAAATGATCGCTCACCTATTTATGGTCGCAACCCAAAGGACATATCGAAAGCGTTAGAAGGACGAAAAGGTCCAGAGCGAATGCTTGATTATATGCTCCGTTCAGGGCCTTACGGAGACCATTTTAAACAACAGGATGGTTTAAGTCTAAAGAAGCTTGAAGAGAACCCACATGGCATTGATTTGGGAGCGTTAAAATCACGGATTCCAGAAGTACTGCTCACGCATACAGGGAAGATCGAGCTCGCTCCTAAGTTAATAATAGAAGACGTGAGTAGGCTGAAAAAAGAAGCATCAAGTCATTCTGAGATGCTCTTAATTGGTCGAAGAAATTTGCGGTCAAATAATTCTTGGATGCATAACTTACCTGTGCTTATGAAGGGAAAAGATCGGTGTACATTATGGCTTAACCCATCAGACGGAGAGAGGCTTAAGATTCAAGATGGCGATGTCGCTGTTGTGGAATCAGAAGTAGGCCGTATTGAAGTTATTGTGGAGCTAACAAACGACATTATGGCTGGCGTAGGAAGCATTCCCCATGGCTATGGGCATGGTCTTAGCGGTGTGAAAATGGCGGTAGCAAAGGATAACAAAGGCGTGAATACCAATCTATTAAGCGATGAAAAAAGACGTGATGCTGTCTCCGGAACCGCCGTTTTAAATGGAATTCCAATAACAGTTAGTAAAACAAAGAGTGGGAGGGAGAAGCATGGCACTGTACGCACTGAATCTATTTAATGTAAAAGACGGGGAAGAATATGCTGAATATGCTAGAAGGGCAGAAGAACCGTTGCGTCAATATGGTGGAAAAGTTGTGGCTATTGGGAAGCTCGATTCCTCTCCAGAAGGGGACATTGCGCCGAGGCAGGTGATGATGCTCGTTGAATGGGAATCGAAAGAGGGCATTTACAACTACGTGAATGATCCTGATCTTGAAGATTTGCATCCACATCGTGAGCTTGGTGTCGATGATTTTGTTTGGCATTTGTTTGAAAAGCTGGAAGATCTACGTCCTGTATTGAAATGAAGAAAGCCCCCGCAATATGATATGATCCCCACATAGTAGACAGAGAAAAGAAAGCACATTAAGCTGTCTACTATGGAGGGGATTTTTCTATGGGAGAAATTAGGAAAACATATGATGTGCCATTTAAGAAAAAAGCTGTAGATATGTATCTGAAAGAGGGAATGGGTTACAAAACAGTAGGAAGAGAATTAGAAATTGACCCCAAAATGGTTCGCCGGTGGGTTCAAC
>NZ_JAQQWV010000007.1:0-96558 GCF_028610665.1 Guptibacillus sedimenti | reverse complement strand
TTTGAAGGAAACGACTCGCATAGTGCTCTCCTTCTGGTGAATTCGAAAATCCTACATCATTAAGCGTGGCGATTTCGGCAGAAGCCTGTTCCTGGTATCCATTCACCTTTTCGTTTAAAAATCCAGTTCGTGCCCAGGATTGAAAAGCGAAGAAAACAACGCCTGCCACTACCACCCAAAACGTTATTGAGAACGCGAGGCGTCCATTAAACCGTGATGACGGAAGACGACGGTCATCTTTCATCACCTTTTTCCTTCCTCTCATAAGATTCCGATGAAGTCCCTCCTTCAGCTTGCTGAACAATCTCATTTAATCCCTCCTAGTCCGAGCGCATTACGAACATAGACACGACGGAAATAAGTATCGCTCTCTGCTTCTTCAACCATTTTACGATTAAGAAAGATTTCTCCTATTTGAAGGTTCTTGATCTCACTTGGATTCGCTTTAAATCGTTCCACATCACGAACGGTTCCCATCTCGGCTTCATAACGAGTATGAGGATACTTCTTTTGAATTTGCTGTGTCACTTCACGATCGGAAAAAGTGCCAAAAACCTGCGCGATACGCTCCGCATCCTTTGACGAGTTCACACGCCCCGTTGCGATCACGTTACAGTTCGAAATAATTTGTTCTGTCATGATCGGATCAACAGCATCAATATCGGAAAGCGTTTGTGTTGAAATGATGCATTCAAAACCGGCAGACCGTGATTTATTAACGATGTCCACGATACGACGGTCCCCATAGGCAGAAAACTCATCATAAACCCCAAAGATCGCCTTTCTCCCCTTCGCCTGGCGATAGGCAACGAGACTGTTCACGTCTAAAATAATCATTTTGCCAATTTTCTTAATATAATCGGCATACCGGCTCCCTGAAATACTGAAAATCACTACGTTATTCTGATCTGTAATCGTTTGAAGATCAATGCCATCTTCTCGTTCCACAAACAAATGGCCGAGATCTGATTCCAGTAGCTCACCTAGCTGCATTTTTAAGCGCGTGAGGCAACCTACGACAATTTCTTCTGGGAATTCTTCGTCTAAAATTCGTTTAATCGTACTCAAACCCTCACGCAACTTCGTGACAGTCCTTGTACGCTTCTCTGTGACGGTTTTCACCACATTTTGATCCTTTGGATCGGAGGATGTGAAAAAATCGCTTAAATCGTCGTCCTGAGAGTTTTGTGTGGCTACTTCTTCCTCTACTTCCACTTCGATCTCTTCTTCAATTTCTTCTTGGGTGCTGTGATCCCTAAAAAATTGATTCATCGCTTTGGAATTCGTCAAGCTGGCGATGGTTGAGATATCTCTCGTTACGCCGGCTTCATCAATCAGTTTCACGATTAGCTGCAGATATCGCGAAGCAATATCCGTATAGTAGGCGCCATCTCCTTCACTCGAAAATTGAAAGAGCGCCATGAGCTTATCTCGCGTTTCTGTCGGCGTCCCGTTTTTAATCGGATTGTACGTGAGAGAATCCATTTCTGAAAAAAGATAAACCCTTTTTCCATACGCCTCACAAAGGGCTATAAATTCAAGCATTGATTTCCGTTCGCCTTTGCCATCCATAAAAATCACGGGCTTATTCTGCTGAAGAGCCGATTCAAGCAAAGACGCAATCAGGGTCGTTTTCCCCGTACCGGTTCCCCCAGTCGCAAGCATATGATAGTTTAGCTCTTTCGACTTCAGTGATACGCGCTCTTTAAAATCCGTATAGCCAATAAACACTTCTTTTGTGGGTTTTCGTCGATACTGTTTTTGTTTCCGATTCAAAAATAGAACCCGACGCTTGCGAAATGCTTTATAGGCTTGCTCAGCCTTTTGCTTTTGCACTTTCCCTGACTTAGTTGTCACACGCTTTTTCCAAAAAAACTTCGCAAAGATAAAGAAACCAAACGAAAATAACAAGGATAGACCGGTTAACGTGATATACGAGTGAGACGTAATCGGAATCGCTTCTCCGTTATTGATAAATCGCTCGAGCACTTCTGAAAAATACGGGACCTTCATTTCTGATAGAAAAGCAAAATAAGTGAGAAGATCCCCTGCTTGAAACTGCCAGAAAAGTAGAAGTCCCCCCGTTAAGAGCGCAAGATAGGACAGCCAATCTCGCTTGAGAGAATAAAAAATCGCAAAAAGGAACATCCCTAACAAAACTGGGAGAAGAAAACTCACAATCAAAACTCCAAGTACCCCGTACATCACAACGTCGCCAATCATTCGGTCCGTTTCCGTTTGCTTAACCTGACCCTCTCTCTTTGCCATCGGATCCACCTGGCAACACCTCTTCCCAGCGATCTTCGAGAATCACATGGGGGATTTTTTTAACAGAGATTTTATTGGCGTTCACTAGTCGATCCTTTGCTTCGTTTACTGCATTATGTATTTTAACGTCATCTGCGAAATAGATTACCTGATCATACGCGTAAGGCTGGTCACTAGCTTTTTTACTTGAAAGCAGCTCCTCAAATAACGAAAACTTTTCGTCATAACGCTTACGCTCTTTTTTATTTAGCTCTAGCTCCACCCACGTCGTCGTCACGTTCCCTTCAGCTGACTTAAAAAAGAATACCGCGTCCGGGATACGATCTCGTTTCGCATTGTACGCTTTTAACTTACTTTGATTATCACCGGTTCCAATCATCGCATAACGAATCTCTCGCTCTGTCCGATACTTAAATTCCAACCCATTTTTTTGAGCTTGAAACTGATAATAGAGAATCAAATCCGTAATCAACAAATCATGCTGCATCGTATAAATGGATGCTTTTGTTGGCACCGTCACACTCACATTAGTGAGTTTCCTTGCCTCCAATGTCCCCAGGTAAACACCAACTTTATGAGCAATCCGTTCATGTCTAACAAACTTCTTATCTTCTAATTTTCGTAACCGACGATAAACACGATGAATATTTGGCTCACAAAACTCCAGCATAATCTGCCTCGCCGTCACCATACCGTTTCTCAGAATAAACGTAAGATACGCTAGATCCTTTTCTTTTAGCGAAGTATACTTCAACATAAACCAATCATCCTTTTCACTCTGATATCGGAACCACTCTCCTTCTTAAAAGTTTACCAAAACAGAAGCCGATACCATAAACCAAAAAGAAAAAAAGAACCATCACCAAAAACCAAACGACCTTAATCACTTGAACACCTAACCAGAACACTACCCCATACAAGAAAGCTAGAAGACTCACATAAGCAGTTAGCCACCTTGGAACCTCCACCAACACCTCCTGTATAGCACACACCTGGAAGCACTAAATCACTTGAACTTGAAATAGAATTCTACATCCACTGAACAAACCTAAAACTCTCTTTCCCCACCTGCACTCACTCACAAATGACTTAAACTACTAATCTCTTGAACTCACACTTACCCTCATGATCAACCCAAACAACAAATCTTATAATCTACCTCCTAGTCTCCCCTCCCTATTACTCATGACCTAATCCATCTTAAACCTAAAATCTAAATCAATCTCTAAAACCTCTCGCCTCAGCCCCCACCAACACTCTGAATGCCTCCGCCTTTATAGAGTAGTAGAAGACCTCGGCTATGTTCACGTAGTATAGGCGAGGTCTTCTACAGGTTACGAATATAAACAGGAGGCATTCAGCCCTTGCAACAAAAGGGGCTGAGGCACTTTAAAACCGCAAATGAAAAGAACATTGATTAACATCTCTTTTGCGCATCTATTTCCGTATTATTTACGTCATATGAACTTGACCACAGTCTACTATAAGCACACTTGTTTGGCAATCAATCATATGGGAATTCGTTCCATTTAACTACACTCAAAGAAAAACACACGACTATCGTACTGCCCTAAAATTTAGTAACAAATAACCAAAGCTAGTAACCTTATTTAATTGTCAAAGAGCATTCCCTTAACAAACTTGCCAGAGTTAACAAAGGGTAATCTAGATATGTATTGGCAGACTGGCTCATTAAGTCAACTTGTCATTTTTACAGGATCACTAGCACCTGATCGGTAAATCAGATCAATCTCGTGGGTTAGTAACTCGGTCTGAATAGATGGTAGATCTTCCTCACTGATTACTTCATGTGAAGATGGTAGCAGCTGGGCAAAGGATAGTTGAGCTAATTGGACACGCTCTCTTCTTGCTAGTAATAAACTTTTAAAGAGCATGGATCGACTCGTGATCTTCGTCACGGCATTTCTTCCACGGCCAACTGTACGCTTGATTAGCTTAGATGAGCGCTTTAGCACTTCTTTCAAAGTTGAAACGGCCATCCCAAAACGTTCGGCAAGAGCTTTGAGCGCTCCCTCAAAAAATGGCTTTTCTGGACATGCTACCTTTTCCACATACTGTAGAATATCTTGTTCTCTCTCATCATAATGAGAACGAACGCGCTCTTCCCTAGGCTTTTTGAACTTGTACCACCCTTCTCTCCCCTGAAAAGATGTCTTTCCATCCGTCCAGAGTTCCAGAAGTCCTTCCACATAGGTACGCTTGGCGCCTTTGTACTTACCAGAATAAGCACTTTTTAAAATGCGCTCGAATTCAGTTTTACCTAAAGGTTGTGCAAGGTTACTATTAAACTGATCAAGCTCATCATACGCCTCTTCAAGTGGTCTTCCACTTGCAAAGTTGGCAATCGCAAGCGTCAATACAGCGTTGTTGCGACTCGAACTATAGTGACCACTTTCAATTTGAGTGGCTTGAATAAGAGCTTGATACCATGCCGCCGAAGTTTGATTTGATGTAGCAGAACCCTTTGAATAAATCACTTGAAAGGAGACTCTCTTCTCTTCTTCTTCAAACTTTTTGGACCAGGTTAAGAGCTTACTAGTATTGGCGGGCTGATCACCAAAGTAAACGACGTTACCTTGTTTCGGAATGCGATAAAATCCAAAAGGTGCACAGTTAACATCTACTGGTACATACTTCTTTAAAGCTTTTAACATATTCTCAGACAGTCGCTCAGCTACCCGTAGCGCCTTAAAATCTTTCTGTTTATGAATATAAAAAGGTGTCTCAAGTACGAAAAATCCTTGAAAGCCTTTAGGCGTTTCTAACAAGACGTTTGGCCATGGTAAGCCGAGCTCTTCACACCCAAGGAAAAGACTGTATAAATCGATATCTTTTGTATCAATATCAAAGCCGATCACGTTAATTTGTTTTAAGTTATCTCGGGTATGTCCCTTTATAACGCGTTTACCAAAATCATAGTATGTACCACCACGATATGTGTTTGGCGTCCAGTGCGTTAATTCCGAGTGCTTCTCATGTAAGCTTTCGTAAGAATTAATGAGAAATCCCTTCCCTTGACTTAGATCAGCCTTAGAACAAGAGACAAATACGGTCCCCTTTTTATACGTTGATTGGTTTTCGCTCTTCTCATACTCTACTCTCTTTTGTAAAGGCGCACTTGACCCCTTTTTCTTATATAGATGCAAGCTGTTATGTGTTATGAATTGCATGATCTCTACGGGCTGGACGTCTCGTCTAACCTCTTGTTCCACCCTGTCTTGATAGGCAATATTCATTTGTTTCTCCCTTCTGGGACAAACAAAAAAGGACCGATTGCAAGCAAAGCTTACACCGATCCTGTTACGCACTATATTCTTGAGAACGTATTTGTACTGAGTGTGCCTCTCCCTCCCCCTGTCTGAAAAGGTACAAATCTAGTAAAAAAACATAGATTAACAGACAAAAGTACGGTTATAACGTTGCACAGTTATACAAATATATGTTATTATTTAGCCATATAAGGCTATATTAATAACAAAGCTCACAAAACTTGGTAGGTGGAGTGAACTTCGTTCTCAAGCTTAGCGTAACTTGGAGAGGTCGGCTGAGCTTGGATACCCAAAAGATCGTGTTGGTAGCACGGTCTTTTTTATTTGGTCTTTTTTTGTTGTCAGATCTTTTATTTCTTCCAAAAACATAAACGACTATTTTCTCTATAAAACATCTAAAACAATTTTATGTGTAATTTACAATATGTAGGCAATATTTGCTAACTAGCTTTATCGTCTTCTACTATACACTACTTTTTTTTTGCCGTAAACCCTATGTATCAACGATTCAACGTTGCATACAATTTGTATGCAAATTGCTCCTTTTTGCTCATTTGACCAATTTTTTCTTGTTATTTGCATACAAAACGCATACAATGAGTCATATAAAGGTGATATCAACCTAATATAAAGGAGGTTTTTTGTATGCGTTTAGCAGCAATTGATATTGGTAATGACGCTGTCAAAGGCTATTTTAACGGGTATGACAATCAAGTTCACATCCCAAACGTGGTCGCAAAAGCAAAGAAAGATCGCGGGGTTATTGAAGCAGAAAAAGAAATATTAAACGGATTACACGTTGAATTGACCTCATCTGCTCTGAAAATGAAAAATGGTACATATAAAGTAGGAAATCTAGCAGCTTCAGCTGCAAAAAAAGATGAATTAACGCCTGAAGTTGATAAAGCTGATAGTGATCAGCCTATTATTCTCTTATTAACGGCTATTGCTTACGATGCTGTGCAAAATAATCCAGACAAAGATGGTATTGTTGAAGCTACTTATCTTTTATCAACGGGATTACCCCTTCAGGAAGTAAAACATGGGCTTTCAAAGGATTATCGCAAAAAATTGCGTAACCATCAGCACGAAGTAAAATTCCTTCAGACGCCTGAAGTTGGCGGAAAAACCGTACGAATTAAATTTGAAGAAGTTATTGTAAGTTCTGAAGGTTTTGCTGCCTTTGTTGACCTAACAACGGATCAACAAGGTGCTATTAAAAATCCTGAACTCATTCAAAAACCGATTTTAATCAACGATATCGGGGGGTTATCGACTGATTCAGCCATTGTAAACAAAGCTGCTGTAGATAACGAGAACTCAGATGGAATCAAAGAAGGTGTATCCCCTTACCTTGATAACATCATCGCTAGAACGTTTAATGAGTTCAAATACCCTTTCCATAGCCGTCGCGCCGTTGTTGACGTGATCGTCTCGGAAGATCCAGAAGAACGAAATCACATTTGGAATAAAGGAAATCGCGTCTCGATTAAGCATATTATCGATGATGAGCTCTCTTCTCTTGCTGAAGAAGAATACAAACATCTGAAAAAACTATGGAATCGTGTTCCTTCGCTTCGCTATGCCTACTTAATTGGCGGCGGGTCTGTTGTACTTAAACCTTATTTGGAAGGTATTAATGAAGATCAGGAACAGTACCCTCTTCGTTTTGTGAAGCCAGATGATAGTGTTTGGATGATTGCCAGGGCGTATATTAAGATTCTTTACACGTACTGCCAGAAAAAAGGCATTGAGCTCGAAGTCGCTTCTACGAAAGAATAACGATGGCTGATCTACTGGAACCAGGAAAAACAATCTCTTTTCGACTTCCAAACCATACGCCCTCTCACGTCATTACTTATTTAAATAAGCTTAAAAAGACCGAAGGACGGAAATTTAGTAGTAAAATCGCTCCCCTTTTCGTGGATGCGATCGATGATCGTATTCCACAAACGGATCCAGATTACTACTCTCTTCCCATTCCGGAAAATCTATCTAATGAAGAAAGACAATGGCTAGAAAACAAACATACAAAGGCCCTTATCTCTCAGATTGTATTAAAATTAGCAACTGATCCTGCCAAGGCATTCGAGCTATTAGCTCAAAACAATGAACCTCAGGAAGAACAACAGCAAAGTGAAAAGCTATTTCAAGCAAACGATGTGGCAGCTAGTTTTATGGATCAAGCCTTTTTTGCTGATTTAGATGATGATGACGACTAAAAAACCCTCATTTTGAGGGTTTTTTTGCTAGTTCATCTTAATATGTTATTCATACAAATTTGAAAACACTATGAAAACTAGTAACAATAAGATTTTATAGATAACCAAAAATATATGTCATATTAATTTCAAAATAACAAATAAACTTCATATCATATCATATTAACTTCACATAACATGGTATGATGTTGATATAAAGGTGATACAGGGGTGAACGACATGGAAAAAGGCTTAAAATCGATTGCAGAAACCGCCCGAGAGTTAAATGTAACAACAGCTCAATTACGATATTGGGATAAGCAAGAACTCATTACATCCATTAAAGAAAGTTCAGGACGATATTTTCATGAGTCAGAATTTGAAAAGATAATACGAATTCGTGATTTGTTTGAAGAAGCTCGAAAAGCAGGGATTAAACGTACATATGATGATATTCGACGTGAGTTAATGGCAGAGAATATGTTAATGGAGAAAGAAGAGAACGAAACATTAACACAGCAAGAGAAAGTATTGTCGGTAGCTTTTGAACGCGTTCTACAAGAACAGGGATTTGATCAAGCATTTCAGCTCATTGCTGGAGAACTCAATAAAATTGTAACTACCAATCAACAGCTGCAGTCAGAAGTAAATGAGTTAAAAAGATCAATGAATCAAATGACTTTGCGCTTAGATGCCCCAAAAGAGGAAGAAAAGCAGTTAAGAGCAGAGCTAGATCAAACCAATCAAACATTAAAAGAAGTCGCAGCAGCTTTAGAGGCACGAGAGAAAGAAGAGGCATCTGGTAAAAAAACATATGAAGAAGAAACAAAAAAAGCGCAAGAAACTCTAGAAACGTATAAAAAGGAACAGGAGGAAATGAAAAAGAAGCTTGAAGAAATGACCAAAAAGGAAGAAGAGAGAGAAGCTCGTCTAAAGGAAGAGGAAAACCAGCGCCAACAGGCGGAAGAGGCTTTAAAAAAAGCCCAAGAAGAACAGGAAGAAAAGCAGGCTAAGAAGGGGTTCTTTGCCAAACTGTTTGGTGGCTGATACCTTTATATGAAGTTAATATCGACATGATATTATACGATAAGTTGAATTTTTCAAAAGTGGAGGAGCGACTACCGTCGTTCCTTCTTTTTATTTGATGAAAAATCCCATGAATGATCATAGCAACAAAAAGCAGTAAACGTCAGCATACGAAGCTTTTTGTTAGTATATGTATGCTGAATACCTCTTAGAATTTATTATATTTATTTCTTGAAAAGAGGTATAAACAAAATATGTTATGGATATCATAATAAGTTATACCTCTTTTTCAAGCTTTTGAATAATGGACTTCACCACATTACGAAGTTGGCCTGTCCGGTAGGAATCGATAAAGTCACAATAAAGAATTTGAAGAATATCCTCAACAGAGTAATGAGCATCTTCATATAACTCAGCGAGATCGGCTAAGAAGACTTCAACCCGAAGAGCAGAGCGACGTTTAATAGGACAGGTAATCTCCTTCATTTTTTGTTTTCCTTGACTAAGAAGGGCCTCTTGTCCGGAATAGGTTCTGAGTAGAGCAGGGCGCTTATCACGAACCATCAGTTCACGAAACACGGCATGATGATCAGGAGACTGCCGTATATTTTGCAAGAAATCGCGCAGAAGTAAGTCTAAAAGATCAGCCTGAGTAAATTCAAAATCACTAAGCTCCGTAATATCTTCACACAGAAGCTCACCACGCAAATAAAGAGAAGCAGGTACTAAAAAACGATATTTAAGTATTTCAGAAGATTTCATTTTACGAAACAGCTTATCCATCATACGTTCACCTCGAGAAGTCGCTACGTAAGCCAGGTTGGAAACTTCTTCTTGAACAAGCTTAAACGGATTTGATTCATTCATCAGGGAAGCCTCCTTTATTAAAGTAATGAGGAGATTATGCGATAGGCAGCACGTCGTAAACTGCAGTCCCACTCGATGCTTAAATCTTGAAGTTGTTTAAAGTAGGGGTCTTCTAACTTCACGGGATAGGACAATTTTGAATTTGAAGGATAAGGAATCATGGGCTCTGGAAGAAATTCAGCTCTAGGCAACTCAACCTTCATTTTCTGACTAAGGAAGTTGGTGGGGTATTCACCTGCGTGTTGAGAAAGAGCTTTGATCGTTTTTCGCTGTTCAAGTGTTAGAGGTATCTTAATATCATGTTTCTTATCCTTCCTTACCTTACGACCTTCACTTTTAGTAATCGGCTTTTTCCGAACATTGCTCGTCTTAATGGGAACTGATCGTGTTGGCTTCTTTTTTTGAAACATTGGATTAAGTGAGTCCATCCGTCTCCCTCCCGTTTTAAAATAACTCCCTTTTCATGTAATATCCTAGAGTCATAAAGTTAAAAAATCATATAGTCATAGATATGAGAGAGGAGGAGAGGTTAGAACGTATAAAAAGGAGAGGGCCTGGCGATACTCCTGATAACGAATAATAAACTCACAGGGAGTGTGGGAGTAATGGCCAGAAAAAACAATGCAAAAAAACAAGGGATTTCAAAAAAGGACGCAAAAAAGCTAGTTTCACTATCTCGGAAAAACAGATCGATCTCCATGATTTCAGTAAAAGATGCTAGATGAGTAGGAAAAAATATAATCTTCGAACACAAAAACACTCAGGAAAAAATACCTGAGTGTTAGTGAAGCAAAATAAAAGCAGTTTGCTAAAGATTATTTTTTTCAAGCTAGTACTGAGTGAAATGAAATTTGTTTCACGAAGCATGTATTTATACAAAATCAAAATCCAATTCTAATCTTCACACTTTCCAGGATTTCTCTCACAGTAATTCCGAATACGCTCAATGTCATATTTATAGGTGTAAATCGCATCAGCATATTTAATAGCTCTGCTTTTAGGCTGATTGCAAAGTCTTATGCGATAACTCATAAAATTAACTACTTTTTGAGCAGGAATTTGAGTAAGAATTTTCTCCTTTAAGATGCTCCACCTTTCCTCATGTTTTAATTTAGTACTGTATCCATTTCGACTTAGAAAAGAGTCTTCATTAAAACCTTTTACTTCGCTAGAGTTAGTATAGCTATTGTTTATTTCATAATTTGGTACTTGAATAGGGGAAGTACTAATAGCTTCTTTTAAAAGACACTCTGCATACTTTGAATAAAAACCTATTTCCATCTCAAAACAATCGGCTCCAGCATTATTTCGGTGAAGAGGATCTACTTTTTCATTTAGTAGAAGCTTAACGAGTTCTATATGGGGATCGATTGCATCTGTAGAACCGAAAAACATGCAAGCAAACAACAACGAATGGTTACCATCATCACAGATAACGTGGGGATCAGCTCCGTTTTTAAGTAACAACCTAGCTGCAGTTAAAAAATCACTTTCAAAATTCAGCTCTATACTACAAATAGCATCCAATAAAGGAGTGAATCCATAATTGTTATGTGCATTTACATCAAGATTTCTTGAAAGAAGATAATGAATTAGCTTTACATCTATACAATTATGACAAGACAAATGCAACGCACTATCTCCGTCTTTATCCTTGTGGTAAAGGTCACATCCACACTTTTCTAGGTATAAGACCATATCTGTATCCTGATGCCGGCAAGCCTTTAAAATAGCATTCTGATTTATTCCATCGACAGCGTTAATATTAGCTCCACTTCGTATCAAAAAGTCAACGGTTAGCAGATCGCCTGACTCAACAGCTAATAGATATGCATGATCAAGCTCTACTTGATGAAAATCTTGCTCTTTAATGAGATGTTCAACCACATAGAGAAAACCTCTTGAACTCGAGATAAATAAAAATTTTTGTTGAAATGATTTCCCGTATTTATTATGTAGACCTTCCATTATAAAGTGATTCACGATATATTCACTCGATAGCCGAAACACATAATTAATAATCTTTTCCCCATTTGGCATATTAAGATGTGGATCAGCACCAAAAGACAAAGCTTGGATAATGCTAGCATCCATCTTTTTTTTCAAAGATAAAATCAGCTGTTGCTGCCATTCTTCTTTATTTTTCTTCATCTAATCTCTTCATAACACCATAACTTCTTTACATAACCTGCATTTAATACGAATCGATCGCAACGCATAGATATCCAATCTTTTTTCAAAAAGTAGTGCATCACAATGGGGGCAGCGCTTCTCAGTCCATTCATGCTCATTAGTCTTTGAAACTGTTACCTCAGTCTGTCTCATTAACATCCTCCTTACTAAATTTATGATTTACAGTATGAATATCGGAATATTATCTACAGTTTTACAGGAGGATGGAAATAGAAGTGTTATTTAACTTAAATCAAGAGTAGCTCAACTTCTGAACACTCAGAAGATCAGATACTCTATGTTTTTTGAATTATTATCTCAAACAGAGAAAAAAGAAGATCTTTAGACTAGTTCTCGCAATACATAATAACTACTTTTCTTAAGTTGATTAAACTCGTATAGGGATAAATATCGATGATGGGCAACCTTATTGCGAAGAGGATAGAGCATACCTAAATGATGAGACAATTGAGAAGTGAAATTGAATACTGGGTAACTTCGAAGATAATATACTTCATATTGGAAAAAAGTGAGCTCAAGAAAAGACTTAGGGGGAGAAGGCATATTGTATAATTTTGGGGCTTTCGTGAACCACTTAGTACCATAAGTAGCTTTCATTGCTTGTTCGATTGTTAATCGAACATAATTTTCAACCTCGTATAGCAGCATGTACGCTTGCATCATTCTATTCTTTTCGGATGAAGTCAGCAATTTTTCACCTCCTAGCTACTTTATAATTAGCTATTCAATGAAAAAGTCCTTCTCTTCAAAACTATTCCTTTCGTTTTAAATAATAAGTTAGTACTGCAACCAAAAGTAAGCCGGCATTTATCAATACATTTAAACAATCTAAAACCGAGGCGGTCATCTCCTCCAACTTTTATTTGGTTTGTTAGTCTAGCATGGTTCGGTTTAAAAGGAAAGGATCAAAAGAGTATATAACTTATAATTGATTTTTTTACCATTGATAACAGAACATACATTCGTATATGATAAAGGTAAGATAAGTAGAGGACGGGATAGCGATGAGTATAAAAGTGAATTGGACCTTTCAACCGGAAGTGCTTGCTGAGGTTTATACAGCAATGGAATTTGCTACGGAGGTAGGTATTACATATGAAATTGAAAATAAAATCTCCAGTATTCAAGGGGACATTCATTATTTGGATTGCTCTACTCATCATATTAGAGTCATTGACCGCAATTATTGTGTGCACTACATCCCACTAGCTAGTATTGTTTCCTTAAAGCTTATCAAGGATTAATACTGCTTCACTCTTAGTGTTAGTGATAAGGAAAAATAACCTAAAAGTGAACAACCCTCGTCAATAAAGGCGAGGGTTGTGCTTGAGAGAGATGAAATGGAAGCTTTATAGAGGAGTTCTATACGATTCTTCTAGAGTAAACCTTACTTTTTTTTCTAAAATGCAAATTAATAATTTTATATCGTAGTTTGTAATATCCGGCACATTAAGGACCGTTTCAAGAATAATTTCTATTTCTTCTCTTGTATACAGCTTCCTTACTTGCCCTTTAAGTGTTAGATATTCAATTAGATTATTTCTAAATTTATTAACCTCTTTTGTTGAAAGTTTTGGAGCATTTCTAAGGATTTTGAATAACGTTATCAACTCATTCTCTAAATCAGATTCTGCGACAACATGCTGAATTAACAGCCTTGAATCTTTCTGGTTTTCACATCCGTTTAATAAAAGAAAACGGGATGCGCAATCAATCCCAACCTTTAACTGGTTATTGTTATTTTCATTCATTATTAGGATGTTTTGCTCATAGTTTCTTGCACCACAAAGTTCACAATGATCAACGAACCCATCGTCTTCTTTTCTAATCGGTGTCACACATATCCATTCCCTTTTTGCTATGTCAAAGGTCGATCCAATGCTATTGATTAATAAGTTATGGACCATACGTCTTCTTGGTTTTGTGGCCTTTTCAACCTTGATGTTCATAATTTTTCTGTTCATTTCAATTCCTCCAGTAGTTTTTATTTGTTATATACCGTATTAGATTCAAACGAAAGTTTTGTACACGGTTATTTTCTAAATAAGGAGTAATATTTCTCCTTCATTTTTACCTATACACATCAAATAGTTATCTGCACAAAAAAACACAAACAATTAAAAATATTTGTGTTAGCAAAAAGTAAGTATTTAAAAGAAGTAACAATTACGGGATTAATTATTCTAGTTCCGGCGTTTATGCCCCTTTTAACAGCATTTGAAATCGATGCGATTCATCTTGGCGTAATCATTTGTATCAACTTAACAATTGGTTTGCTAACGCCTCCGGTAGGGACGGGCCAGTTCATCGTATCTTCTATAGCTGATGTACGAGTAAAAGCTCATGTTTCTCAGATCTGACATTCCTTCAAATAAAAGCCTCTTTCAAAGTTAGTTCCTGTGGTTTGTCTACCTCTCATATTCCTCTTATCTCATCTCCTCCTATTTAAAACGATATAAAAATAGGTGAAACAATAATTAATTTCAGAAATTTTAAAAAAGTGGTTGAAAACGATTTTATTCTATATTATTATTTTACATGTAAACGATTACTTGAGTTATATCAACAATTTTTAAGTTTCCATGTAAACGATTACTTGGAAACGATCGTCTTCAAACAATAAAGGCATAGGTGATAATAATGGCAAAACACACGATTAAAGATGTAGCATTGGAAGCTAATGTTTCTACGGCTACCGTTTCTCGAGTAATAAACAATAGAGGTTTTGTAAGCGATGACATCAAACAACGTGTTTTTCTAGCAGTAAAAAAATTAAACTATGAACCAAATGCCATTGCTAGGAGCTTAAAACAAGATAAGACAAATACGATTGGAGTGATAATACCTGATATTTCTAACCCTTATTACATGAAAATATCAAAGGGAATCGAGGATATCGTCCAAGAAAAAGGATACAACTTGATCTTTTGCAGCAGTAATGAAAGTTCAAAAAAAGAAGACAAGTTATTACAGCTGTTATTTGAACAAAGAGTAGACGCGATAGTATTAGCTACTGCAGGCGACACTCAAGATCGAGTGAGCAAGATCAATAAGGCTGGTGTCCCTATCATATTAGTAGACAGAACATTTGATATGGATGGCCTACGATTAGATTCGGTGACAGAAAATAATTTTCAAAGCACTTATGAATTGACTTCCTACCTTTTAGATCAAGGACATCGTTCCATTGGTCTTGTAAACGGCCTGTTGAATGTGAGTACTGGCAAAGAGCGTTATGAAGGATTCAAAGCAGCTCTAAAAGATCACGGAATTGAAGAAGATTCAAAGTATGTATACAACGGGTCCTTTACACAAGAGGGAGGGAGTATGGCGGTGGATTACTTTCTGAACTTTTCCAAGGTCCCGGAAGCAATTCTCTCGTTTAATAATATTATGACTTTCGGTGTACTCCTAGAATTAACCAAGAGAGGATACACTGTTCCAGATGATATTGTAGTTGCTTCTTATGGCGAGACTGAAGCGTTTCAGTTGTTAAAATCCTCTGGAATTATATCAGTGGTCCATGAACCATATGAAATGGGGGAGTCGGTCGGTAACATTCTATTAGAACGGCTAGATAATAAAACCGGCCCTATTAATAAGGTGTTTAAACCGAAATTGGTAACAGACAATAGCGTGTTCAATTAAAATGCGGAAGGTAGTGAATTAATTGAGTGTTTTATTAGAAATGAAAAACATTCATAAAGAGTTCCCCGGGGTCAAAGCGCTCGACGATGTAGAGCTTGAGGTAAAAGCAGGAGAAGTTCATATTCTTTTAGGCGAAAATGGAGCTGGAAAATCCACTTTAATGAAAGTGTTATCAGGCGTTCATCAGCCCGATGGAGGTGCCATCTATTTAAACGGTGAGGAGGTTGAAATAAAAAATACAAAAGACGCTCAAAAACATGGCGTCGGTATTATTTTTCAGGAGTTCAATCTTATACCCCATTTATCAGTCGCTGAGAACATCTTCTTAGGTAGGGCTCCAAGACGTTTTACGAGCATGGTTAATCGGAAGAAGTTGTATGAGGATGCAGAAAAAATCTTGGAAGAATTGCAACTAGCCATATCTCCTAAAACGTTGGTCAAGGATCTAGGAGTGGCGGAGCAACAGATGGTGGAAATAGCCAAAGCATTATCCATTAACTCAAAGTTATTAATCATGGACGAGCCTACAGCAGCTCTAACTGACCAAGAAATCGAAACCCTCTTTGAGCGCATTCATGAATTGAAAAATAAAGGTGTAGGCATTATTTACATCTCACATAGGTTAGAGGAATTCTCTCGTATTGCTGATCGAGTAACCGTTATGCGAGATGGCAGATATGTTACGACGGTTGACTTCCATAAGTCAACTATCGATGAACTAATCGGGTTGATGGTCGGAAGATCTCTTGAAGATAAATTCCCGAAAGATTCAACGATTGAAATAGGAGAAGAAATTTTAAGAGTGAAGAACTTGTCTACAAAGGAAAAGCTTAAGGATGTCAGTTTTTCATTAAGATCTGGTGAAGTTTTGGGGATCTCTGGATTGATGGGAGCTGGGAGAACCGAGCTTGCTAGAGCAATTTTTGGAGCAGATCCTATATCTGGAGGTGAAATATTTTTAAAAGGGGAGAAGGTGGAGATCAAGTCTCCGAAATCAGCAATCGAGAAAGGGATATCCTATCTTTCTGAAGATCGAAAGAAGAATGGAGTTGCTTTAAATTTATCCATCAAAGAAAATATTACGATGGCAAATATTAAAGCAGTTTCTGAAAGCGTTGTCATAAAGTCGAAGCAAGAAGTCCGTACAGCTGAAGAGTACGTTCAAAGGTTGAGAATTAAAACTCCTTCTATAGAACAAAAAGTGATGTTCTTGAGTGGCGGTAATCAACAAAAGGTTGTTATTGCAAAATGGCTACATAGTAACACTCAGGTCTTTATATTCGATGAACCTACTCGTGGAATTGACGTCGGGGCAAAGATCGAAGTCTATGAAGTTATGAATCAATTGGCTAGAGATGGAAATGCCGTCATGATGATTTCTTCAGAGATGCCAGAGATCCTGGGTTTAAGCGACCGAGTGCTCGTTATGAACGAAGGAAAGTGCACAGCTATTCTAAACAAGGATGAAGCGAATCAGCAGAAAATAATGTATCACGCTACATCCGGAAGATAATTGAAAGGGGATTTACCTTATGGCAGGTAATAGTCTTATTGAAAGTCAAAGCAGCGCAGGTATAAATAGTAAACAATCAAAAAAAGCTATTCTCGCAAAGATGTATGCGCTCTTAGGATTAATCATAATGTCGGTTATTCTATCGATTGCCTCACCATATTTTTTAACCACTGATAATCTCTTAACTATTGCGCTTGAAACTTCGATTATCGCCATATTAGCTTTAGGACAAGTTTATGTAATTATTTCAGCTGGGATTGACTTGTCAGTTGGGTCTACATTGGCATTGGCTGGAGTGATTAGTAGTCAACTTTTATTAGCTGGTTGGCCGACACCAGTAGCATTACTAGCAGGAATCTTAGCAGGAGGATTTCTTGGACTTATCAACGGGTTCGTCATCACGAAAGGAAAAATGCCTCCTTTTATCGTAACGCTAGGAATGATGGGGGTTGCGAGAGGATTAGCTCTTGTACTGACTGATGGTCTTCCAGTATCAGGCTTACCAGAGAGTTTCACTAATTTAGGGAACGGTCGCATACTTAATATTCCAATTCCGGTCATTTTCTTAGTCATTGTTGCAGTTATAGCAGCGTTCATTTTATCTAAAACGATTTTTGGACGTTACGTATACTCGATAGGAAGTAATGAAGAAGCCGCCCAGCTATCAGGGATCAATGTTAATTTTCATAAAATGATGATTTACGTAGTATGCGGCTTGTTTGCTGGTTTGGCGGGTGTTTTGATGTCAGCTCGTTTAGTATCAGCTCAACCTTCGGCTGGTATGGGATACGAGCTAGATGCCATCGCTGCGGTCGTGATTGGCGGCGCAAGTTTAATGGGCGGCATCGGTACAGTAGGTGGAACCATCATAGGTGCTTTTATCATGGGTGTACTAAGAAATGGATTAAACCTATTAAACGTATCTCCATTTTGGCAACAGATTGCAATCGGTATTGTCATTGTGCTTGCTGTTTACCTTGATCAGATTAGACGAAAATAACGATCGACCACATTAGAATAGGATTTACATTCGTAACTATTTTTCTTAAAAGGAGAGGTTTCAGTGAGAAGATTAATGGGTTTATCGTCAATTGTATTCTTAGCAGTGATGTTGGTGTTGGGTGGTTGTTCATCAACCGAATCAGGTGGAAGTGAATCTGGAAAAAGTGACAAACCATTAAATGTGGCCCTGGTTGTAAAATCAATTGATTCAGAGTATTGGTTAACAGTTAAAGCTGGCGCTGAAAAGGCTGCAGAAGAATTGGGCGTTGACTTATCCTTTAAAGGCGCACCAACAGAGACTGATATTTCTGGCCAAATTAACATTGTGGAAAACGCAGTAAATCAGCATATGGATGGCATTGTGTTAGCTGCTTCAGATACAAAGGCTTTAGTTGCACCAACAGAACGAGCAATTGCGGCAGATATCCCAGTCGTAACTATTGACTCAGGAATTGATTCTGATAAACCTCAGAGCTATATTGCCACTGATAATGAAAAGGCTGCACAAGAAGCCGCAAAAACGTTAGCTGATATGGTCGGGGAAGAAGGAGAAGTAGCAATGGTCAGCTTTGTTCCAGGTGCAGCTACAGCAGTTATGCGTGAAACTGGATTCAAAGATGGAATAGAGGAATTTCCAGATATGGAAATAGTAACAACTCAGTACAGCCAGAGTGATAAAGCTAAAGCATTGGCAGTAACAGGCGATATTATGACGGCTAATCCGGATGTAACTGGAATATTCGCTACAAATAACAAATCAGCACTGGGAGCAGCACAGGCACTAAAACAAAAAGGGTTACAAGATAAAGTTGACCTCGTTGCATTCGATGCTGATCCAGACGAAATAAGCGCATTGAAAGAAGGTACAATTGATGCTCTCGTTGTACAGAACCCTTATATGATGGGCTATGATGGAGTGAAAAACGTGGTTAAAGCTATTAACGGTGAAGAGATCGATAAAAAAGTAGATACGGGGGTTACAGTTGTGACAAGAGATAACTTGGACGATGATGAGGTTCAAAAACTTCTTTATCCAAACAAATAAAAACCCTGTAAAGTATGCCAGTACTTATACAGGGCCAAAGAAAAAACTTCTAGATTAAATTGTATCATACCCTACACATTGGCTCTAAAAGATAATGTGCTTTGAATACAAGTATGAAATCTAAGATGAAAAAAAACGGTGGAATACCATGGGCGAACGCGCAGCGTGGTATTCTACAAAAAATTGAAATTGGAAGTGAGAAACTTGCTGAAAGTACCTTGTCTACATACAGGGATTTTAAGTACTTTATCGAAATGTGGCCACGGAGACAAGATATTAATCGCAGATGGTAACTATCCACTACATTCGAATACGAACGATAACGTAGAAAGGGTATATCTCAATTTGACGACTGGC
Source organism: Guptibacillus sedimenti (assembly GCF_028610665.1). NCBI lineage: Bacteria > Bacillati > Bacillota > Bacilli > Caryophanales > Guptibacillaceae > Guptibacillus > Guptibacillus sedimenti. The sequence continues at coordinate 77,148 of NZ_JAQQWV010000007.1, read as the reverse complement.
CTTCCTCTAGTGACCGATGTGTTAAAAGTTATCGATCAGATGATCGCTGTTGAAAAATTAGAAGTCATGGTACCTGAAGGTGGGACACGACCTGAAATCTTTGAAGAATTTAATGCGATCGTATCCTCAGTAGAAACGTTAGATGAGCTAGGGCGATATGAATTTTATGAAGCTTGTAAAGCAGAAAACGTTAAATTAGCCATTGCTACAGGAGAAGATAGAATATATGCAAATGTGTTATTAACCGTTGGTGTCGTATGATCTCCTACCAACTAAGGGATGAAAAATTGAAAACAGTAATGAAAGAGGAGGATGTAAAGTGAGTAATGAAAATACATTATTAAATAATAGATGGACCGGTGAATTTCCGAAAGTAGGTATCAGACCAGTTATCGATGGACGTTTAGGTGGTATCCGTGAATCGCTAGAAGAAACTTGTATGGATATGGCAAAATCTGTTGCTACACTGTTGGAAAAGGAACTTCACTATCCTAACGGTAGTTCCATCGAATGCATTATTCCAGATACGACCATTGGTGGCGTAGCAGAAGCTACGAAGGTTGACGAAGAATTCAAACGAGAAGGTGTCGGTATCACGATTACAGTAACTCCTTCTTGGTGTTATCCTACTGAAACTATGGATCAAAATCCTCAAACGACAAAAGCAATATGGGGATTCAATGGTACAGAGAGACCAGGAGGAGTATATCTAGCAGCTGCAAATTCAGCTCATAACCAAAAAGGATTGCCCGTGTTCAGTATCTATGGTCGTGATGTGCAGGAGATGACCGATACTTCGATCCCAGATGACGTGCAAGAAAAACTGTTGCAGTTTACAAAATCAGCTCTTGCGGTCAATATCATTCGTGGAAAATCTTATCTATCTATGGGTGGCGTATCCATGGGTATCGCTGGTTGTATTATAGATGAGAACTTCTTCCAGCATTATCTTGGAATGAGAAATGAGTATGTAGATATGAGTGAGATCATTAGAAGGCTGGAACTAGAAATTTATGATGAAAAGGAATTTAAACAAGCTCTAGGCTGGGTGAAAGAAAACTGTCGTGAAGGTGGCAATGATAATTCCCAAGAAGCGCAAAGGTCACCAGAACAAAAGGAAAACGATTGGGAAACGGTAGTGAAGATGGCCCTTATCGCGAGAGACCTTATGATAGGCAATCCACGTTTAAAAGAAAAAGGATTCGGTGAAGAAGCTCTAGGACATAACGCAATTGCAGCTGGTTTCCAAGGTCAACGTGCTTGGACCGACTTTATGCCGACGGGTGATTTTATGGAAGCTATACTCTCCTCTTCTTTTGATTGGAATGGTACAAGAGAGCCATTCATAGTCGCTACCGAGAATGATAGTTTAAATAGCGTCACAATGTTATTCGGACATCTTTTAACTAATTCAGCCCAAATTTTCGCTGATGTTCGTACGTACTGGAGTCCAGAAGCCGTGAAGAAAGTAACAGGGAAAAAGCTGGAGGGTGAGGCCTCTGACGGGGTCATCCATCTTATTAACTCTGGACCAGCTGCACTCGACGGAACAGGACAGCAACAGATAGATGGAAAACCAGCGATGAAGCCGTTCTGGGAAATTTCTGATGACGAGGTCCAGAAGTGTTTAGAGGCTACTGAATGGCATGAAGCCGTAGATTATTTCCGAGGAGGTGGATTTTCTACTGACTTCACCACTGCTGGTGGTATGGCGGTCACAATGGCTCGTATCAATATAGTCGAAGGAATCGGTCCCGTCCTTCAAATCGCAGAAGGACATACCGTCGAACTACCACAGGACATACATGATAAATTAGACCAAAGAACTGACCCTACATGGCCGACAACTTGGTTCGTGCCAAACCTGACAGGACAAGGTGCGTTCAAGGATGTTTATTCGGTAATGAACAATTGGGGATCTAATCACTGTGCCGTAAGTTATGGTCATATTGGGGATGAGTTGATCACGCTCGCTTCCATGTTACGTATTCCTGTTTCAATGCACAATGTGAAAGAGGAAAGAATTTTCCGCCCGAGTGCATGGAGCGCTTTTGGAGCTTCAGAACTAACAAGTGCTGATTACAGAGCTTGTCAAACTTACGGTCCTTTGTATAAATAGTGAGCATGTAGAACTTATGAGAAGGAGGTTATTCTTTGAATCGAAAGTATACGATCGGTGTGGACTATGGAACCGAATCAGGTAGAGTACTACTCGTCGATGTAACAGATGGGCAAGAAGTTGCCACTCATGTTACCTCCTATGCACATGGAGTAATAGATGAGGCATTACCAAATGGTAAGTTGCTAGAAAATGATTGGGCATTACAGCACCCAAAAGACTATTTAGAAGTTCTATACCGATCTGTTCCAGAAGTAATACGTTTGTCAGGAATCTCTCCAGAAGATGTTATTGGGATTGGTATCGATTTTACTTCATCGACTATCATGCCTTTAGATGATAACGGAGAACCTTTATGCTTCAATTCAAAGTGGGATGACAACCCGCATAGCTGGGTGAAATTATGGAAACATCATGCTGCGCAGAAAGAAGCCGATGATATTACTCAACTAGCGAAAGAACGGGGAGAGCCTTTTCTTCAACGGTATGGAGGAAAGATCTCGTCAGAATGGATGTTTCCTAAAATTCTACAAATCTTAAGAGAAGATCCAGCACTATTCAATGAAACGAACCTATTTATGGAGGCTTGTGATTGGGTTACCTATCGTTTAACGAATAACCTCGTTCGTAGTAGTAATACTTCAGGTTATAAAGCGTTTTGGAATAAAAAAGAAGGTTATCCGAATGTAGAATTCTTTAAGGCGGTGGACCCTAGGCTTGAGAAAATCTTAGATACTAAAATGTCAGGTCCTGTCCGTTCCATCGGTAAAAAAGCTGGAGAATTAACAGAGGAAATGGCGATTAAGATTGGTTTATCACCAGGGACAGCTGTATCGATTGGAATCATAGATGCTCATGCGAGTGTTCCTTCTGTAGGTGCTGTGAGTCCTGGACAAATGGTCATGGCGCTAGGAACCTCTACTTGCCATATGCTTTTATCTGAGGAAGAAGAGCCTATCGAAGGTGTTTGTGGTATCGTGGAAGACGGAATTGTTCCCGGTTACTATAGTTATGAAACGGGTCAAGTCGCTGTCGGAGATTCTTTCGCATGGTTTATTGAAAATGCATTACCTGCGTATATCACTGAACAATCTGTAGAGAAGGACATGAACGTTCATCGCCTCTTAGAGGATAAGGCAGCACAGTATAAGCCAGGTCAAACGGGACTAGTAGCCCTTGATTGGTGGAACGGAAATCGCTCTGTTTTAGTAGATGCAAATTTGACCGGGCTCATAGTAGGCCTTTCATTATCTACAAAACCTGAAGAAATTTATAGGGCATTGCTTGAGTCAACTGCATTTGGCACTAGAAGGGTCATCGAAAACTTTACAGAGTCTGATATCGAAGTAAAAGAAATATTCGCATGTGGTGGTCTCCCCCAGAAAAACAAATTATTGATGCAGATTTATGCCGATATCACCAACTGTGAGATAAAAATCGCTGGTTCAGAACAAGCAACGGCACTCGGTGCTGCAATGTATGCTGCTGTTGCAGCAGGTCAAGACCGTGGTGGGTACGATACCATTTTCGATGCTTCAGAAAAGATGGCAAAGGTAAAGGAAGAGACCTATACTCCGATTCAGGAAAACGTTCAGATCTATAATGAGCTCTATAAACACTATTTGGTTCTGCATGATTACTTCGGAGAGAAGAACAACTCGATTATGCATGATTTAAAAAGGATGAAGAACAAGAAATCGGATATAGCCATCCCTACTACGTGAGGTGAATTGTATACCTCATAGTCCGATCGCTTAGAATCATACAATTTCATCTGGAAAATCAACAATCATGTTATATAATAAATAACTGTTTCAGCCCCTGAATTGATTTCAGGGGCTTTTCTAAACTTACAAACAGTACCAAAAGTGTCTTCCAGTACTCGTAAACATTAGACGTATAGAGGTCCTTTGATACCTATGATGAAAATTGTTAGTCAGTAGTGTGTGAACATCTCACAATAGAACACGTTAGATTTAATCTTAACCCTTGTCCTATCTAAAAAAAGTATTGACGGGCTTAAAGTAAATGCTTATTCTGTTGGGAGTTAAAGGAAGATTTAATTGAATTTTCCCTGACTCATAGACTTCTTGGAAGGTGGAAAATTAGTGGCTAATGAGCAGTATGTTATTGTTGGAATACTCGTAGGGAAAGGTAAGAAGAGTGACTTTGGTTACTCTGTCCATCCATATGAAAAAGAAGAAAAGAATGTCGGTCTACTTATTGAAACAAAATCATGGAAGCTCCTTAACAGGGTGATTACTGGGAATTATGGGTCTTTAGTAATTGAAGCTGAAAACTTCAAGACTGCAGTTAAAGTATTTGAATCTATAAAGTTTATGTTAGGGCTGATTACACATTATTTTGGTGAAGACCTGACCGTTTTAAGGCTCAGAGGCAATGGAGAAGATATGCATGCAAAAATATTTGATTTACATCATTTTGGTAATGAGTTAGATAAAGACAGACTAACAAGCGGTATCGTTTTGGGAAATGATTTTTTCAAAGAGCAAGAGAACCTCATCACTCTGATTTCGAGCGATAAAAGATTGAGGACTGCCTTAGCTTGCTTCTATCAAGCTCAAGAGGTGTTTTATACTAACCTTGTGGGGTCATACATTGCTAGTCATGGACGTGTTGACTTGCATTGGTACGAAACGGACGAGTATAGCTATCTAAATCTGCTTCACAATGAAAAGATTTGTTCTTCTTTGACAACTGCATACAGGGGCATTGAAGCAATAATGGATGTGAACTTTCGAATGAGACTGTTTATGAATGATGAATTTAAATCAGTTATTGATAACTGCATTGATGGAGTCACATGGAATACAAAGTATTTGAAGGCTTTTGATATGGTAAGGTATGAACAGGACTTGAGCAAGAAAAGATACTCAAAGGTTTCTACAATGGTAAAGAGACTCCTTATCGCCAGAAACCGAGCAGGACATGGAAAAGTTTATACTGACCAAAAGAAAAACAATCAAATCACCATTGAGCGGACTCATGAGAGTAAGAGATTTCTTGAGTTTTTGATTATTAAATATATCGACAGCAAGGTCTAAATAGAGAGCCTTTAATCAAAAATAAATTAGCAGGATAGTCTTGAAGTCACTTCGCCTATTAACGGAAATGAACCTCAGTAAGAAGGAGAGAAATCCCATCCTTCTTTTTATGCTAGAAGTTTGTTATAGGAATGCGACAAACTTAAGAAATGTCACAGAGAATGAACCAGATAATTACCATAAATGGAGAAGTAATCATGAGAGAATGGAACCCGTGACTCGTTGAGATATCTATTTTTCATTCTACATATTCAAACTTAATCCTTATCAGGTCGTGCTCTATTTCTTCTGGCACCTAGCGCCTCGGCTGCACGCTTAGCTTTTTCTTGGGTAGAGTGTACATATAAAACAGAAGTGGAAGTAGAGGAGTGACCGAGCTGTTCCATGACTAGTGATAAGTCCTTACTCTCACCCATCAAGTTCGTCGCATACGTATGACGAAGTTTATGGGGAGACATCTCTTTTCGATAAGATTTCGTGTACTTTTTCACCAGGTCCTGAATCGTACGAACCGAAAGGGGAGTCGCTTGCTTCTTGTATTTAGAAAGAAACAAGTATTCGTGCTCAGCATCCGTTCCACCGTAGCGCTCACTCCGAACGCCCAGATAGCTTTCTATATCCTCAAACACTTCTGGAATCACGTGGACACTGTCCAGCTTGTTTCCTTTTCGTATGACCGAAATACTGCTGTTTTGGACATGAAGGTCTCTCAATCGGATGTCCGCGAGTTCGTTCAATCGAATCCCACTTCCTAAAAAGAGAGACAGTATCGCAAAGTCACGTTCTTTATCCCTCAAGAAGTAAGGGCGCTGCCGAGCACTTAACGAACGTTCATGCTCGTATAGTAGATAATCTAAAAATGCGACGTCATCGTCTTCTTGAAAGATAGAATCAGCCAATTTTCTGCTACGTTCGTTCAACGTTTCTTTCGGTTTGATCACGGAGATTTTCTGCATCACGTTACGATGAAAGAGGGGTTCACCGTCAGCCTGTTCCGTCTGCGTAGTTAGATACTTAAAAAGCGACCGTAACGCCGACTTCTTCCGATTAACAGATGCTTTTTCTCTTTTTTTCGATTCAGAGCGAGAGATTTGAATCTCCTCGTTCGAAACCTGATTAAAGTAGGCACGAGCTGCATCTAGAGGAAGCGTCGCCAGTACCTCGTGTGAGATGTCTTTCATCGGTCCTTCCCCAGCAAACCCCTGAGACTGAAGCCATCCCAAAAAGCTTTTGATATCGATCACATAGTTCAGAATCGTCGAGGCTGATCGTTCGTTTTCTTCTAACGCGAGTATATAATCACGAACATACTCGGGAAGAGAAGGGAGGAGAGCCTCATATTTGCGTTGGTGATTCAATTGTTGTCTAGAAGTGGCCATATATGATATCCCCCTGAGTATGGATTACTACGTCCGAAATAGCATTTCAAGCAAAGGTATTACAATATCGATCGCAAGAAACTAATAAGATAAGATCGTTTTCGTATAATCGACAAAATCGACGAGGTGACCCTCGAGGATTTTCTGTAGTATCGCGAGGTTCACTTCTTGGTAATCATGAACGGCGATGTTCCGGAATCCTACCATCGCTTTCATCTTATGACTGAGAGGGGAGGAGATGATCTCTTCCTTTTCGAGAAAAGTAAAGGCATCGCGACTATTTTGAGGTAGCCCCAGCTTCTTCTCAGCTACAATATGCATCGCTAGGTCAATGCTCGCTTCACATGCCCTCTGAAGATTGAGGATGATAGAATCTTGTTTGGTGAAATTATTTAGATGAGCTGGGTTATCATCGTATTCTTCTCGTATCCGATGGACGTAGCGTTCGATGATACTGATTTTATTTAAGATAACGTCATTCTTCATTGAATACCGTCCCACTTTCCTCAATGTCATCGATGATCAATTTTCGTTCTTCCCCTAATTTAGCGTACATCTTTAAGACCTTCATTTCGTAATTCATCCGTGTTTGTTCATCGGTAGAATATATAGTTTTACCAGTAGCTACAATTTGCCCCTGGAAGACAGTGGAGGCCTTTCGCAAATCAACAAGATCCACATCTTGATTTATCTTAGAGGCGATTTGCTGAGCTAACATAAATACCTCATATTCATCTAAAGTGACTGATGAAAGGAAGGCAATATCAAGATCGCTTTTTGCATGAGACGTACCTTTAGCTGTAGATCCGAACAGGTAAATTAACTGAGGTGAAACAGCAGTATTCAATATGTTCACGACTTCCGTAAGCATCTTATTTTCCAAAAGATTCACCCCCATTAATTAGTTATCCATATCATAGCAAACCTTTTTCTTGTTTTCTAATAACTGTTCGTATAATAAAACTTTCACGCAAAGTTTTATTATTAATTATCAACGACAAAATCACCAGTATCCCAAGTGTGGCCACATTCACAAATTAGCAAATAAGTCTGGAATTGCGCCGGCTTCCGATAATCAATTTTAGAATCCGCATTAATATGAACATCTTTCTTACATACAGGACAAGAAACAAAATAATTATCTGTTAAATAATTAGTAGAGATACCACTGAAGAATGCATGATAAAACTTGTCCTCTGGATTAAAATCTAACAGCGCACGATTAACATCGTTAAAGAACTTCATGTTAACCTCATCAGCATAAGGTTTTAGATTTTCATGAATTGCAGCAGGATTATCCGCCTTACTAAAGTCTTTTTTATTTTCTGTTACAAAATAAATATTGTCATATTCATTATTCTGTCTGAAATAATCATAAACAGTAAAGAAGATTGCCGCATCTGCTGCTTCATTTTTGACTTTATTACCACCATTTTTAACCTCGCCTGAAAAAAATGGCGCTGACTTATTTATCGCAAAATTAACCACTAGAGAATCTGAACTAGAAGTTCGATCAAGTACAATTGTTCTATCATTTTTTAAGAATTGATCAAGTTTTTCTGCTCTTTTTCCATAAAGATATTTATATTTTCTTATTTCCATTTTTTTAATAGTATTAAGTGTTGAGATTATTTCTTTTTTATCTTCTTCGTTTTCTATGTAACTCACAATGTTTTCATGTTCAGAAATTGAATGAGTTATCTCATCTAAAAATCTTTCGTAATTACGCTCTTTATGCCTATTCCATTCTTTAATTATTTGAGATGTAACTACGAGATCAGCTTGCAAAAATAAGATGTTGCTTAAAAAGCGATTAAAAACTTCATCTGCATGCTTGTTAGGTTGAAATAAATACAATAATACATTTGTATCTATGACCAAAGCATTATGTTGATCATTATTGTATGGGTTAGGCAAAACATTCAACTCCTAAATTAGTTTGTGTATATTGTACCATATTGTTCGTAAAATTGATATTATACACGAAGTTAAGAACTCTCCAATCACTAATAGCAAAGTCCACCTCTCCCCTAACATAAGAATATATTGAGAGAGTGATAAAAGAGTTCTATAATAATGAACGAATATTGGCTGAAACAAAAATCCCAAATACATATTGAGTAGATAATTTTATAGCAGAAGAAAGCGAGGAAGTAATTGGTGCTTATAGAAGGAGAATCAGCCTTACTCCTCGCTTTTGACTAAAAAATTTTTATTGGTAATTAGAAACTCGATTTGGCTCTAAAAGATATTTACTTTAACCACCAAACACCCAAAATACTCCTGCTATTATTAACCCAAAGTATCCCAATCCCGAAAACCAAAAACCTCTTCTAAGCACATTATATTTCATCGTAGCAGTTTTAGATAAAAAGTAGTTCTGTTCAATTACTTTTTCTAGTAAGTCTTCTTCCGTAATATGTTTTACTTCTGTCAAATATTCCTCCTTATCCATAGCACTTACATTTTCCCAAAATATTAGTCCCTTTAAATTTTTTGCTGAAGTTCGTGGATACACAACCAATACCGCAAAAAATATAGCAATCAACAATAATGTACATGATATTAAAGTAAAGAAATATTTTGTCGCAACCAAGTTGTTGGTAAGATAGTCAAAAAGAATTCTAATAATTAACCCATTAATTGTAATAATTGCAAGTGCTTTTGCATCTGCAAATTTAATATAATCATTTAAGTATGAGTTATGATGCTTAGCGAAATCTACTTTTATCATTCTTTCACCCACTTTCCGAAACACCTATCCTTCTAAAGTCTCTTAATTCATCGTTAATAAATATACTAAACTTGTCTTTGGCAATTAAGTTACCGTTATGATTATATATATAACACTCCATAAAATGCAGCCCAGTATATGCTGTTGATTGCTCACAAACATGCATACCTTCAGATTTTTCCATAAAATATTCAAGATCCTTTTCGGACTGTTCTGCTTCAGTTCCATAGTTAACTACTTTCCATTTTATATTCCCTATTGACATTGGCACATAAGTATGTAATTCAAATCTTATTTGCATTTCTTTCTCCAATGAGTAACTGTTTTGAAAATACCTTTTATAATGCTCATCTTCTTCTTTTTTTACACTACAGATTAACTCGAAGTCAGTCGGAGAATTATAATTTCGGGTTTCACTATTTAAATTTGGCAGCGATGAAAATGAGTTAAGATACTTTTCCCAATTAAAAACCCTCATTTGATAATATGTATATGAATTTTTATCTTCTAAGACGTATTTATCTTCTATTTTTTCACCATTTTCAGTACGAGTTTTTATCTCAAAGAAACTATCTGATAAATCAAGATATTTATAAATGTTTTCACCGATCATGATCTTATTTCTTGGTGATTGACTTTGTAATTTTGCTGCTAAATCTGTATGAATACTAGTTGATGTCACTTCTGTAACATTACCTATTCCATATTCTGACCACAAAACGTCGCCATCATCACCGATATCAATCCCAATTCTAATCCTTAAAGGGGGTAGATTATTTTCCTCGAATAATTTGCTCAATGTATGCTTATTATAGGATTGCATTAATGAAGCGGCGTTTAATGCATTTAATATTGCATTACTTTTTTTCATATCCTTATGTCCAAAATAAGCAAACACGGCATCTCCTTGCAAACGATGTATATGACCATCAAATGCTTGAAATAGTTCAATAGCTGTAGATAGAATAGCATTTTTGTATAATCTTACCTTAGATAATGGAAATTTCAATCCTAATTTTGTTGAACCAGATATATCCAAAAACAAGGAGCAAATATATTGATGAATTGGTAGTATCGATGTATCTGTAAAATCTGGGTGGGTACCAATAGAATGGGAAAATATACTATTTTCTTTTCCAAATAGATTTCTTAATTCCTGGATAGGTGGCCGTACATGCTCAATATCATGACTTTTTGCTAATTTCTCAAACACAGAAAACTGTTGTGATTCATAAATTACTTCTGTTGGAATCTTAGAAGCAAATAATCTATCAAAAATATCATTTAATTGGCTCATATATATCCCCCTTCAATGTCTACAATAATATGATTATACCATTTATTTCTAATTCAAAAGAAAGGATGAGAAATAGTTTTAATTATGCTTTTCTTATCAAAAAAAACTTATTTACCACTCAATCGGGATAAATTCTTGGTGAAATGGATTTTATACACGGAATTAATAAGGGAAAGAATAACCCCAATATTTCGGCTAAAGTAAAGTCCAACTACCTTCGCAGTTGGACCTTTAACTTAAATAAAACTATTTATCTCAGTTCGTCTTTTAAAGGAACAATAACGTCATCTAACAATTTTCTCCACTGACGTTTCATTTCCGGTCCGTATTTTAATGGTTTTGCATCTGGATGTACGGCTTTATACTTATCAAATTGCTTGCTATTGATGATCCCACCAATATTCGGAATCGGATCTGTGCCGATCTCATATTGAACAGCAGATGAGTACAGCTCATTTTCTTCCACAAACCAGGTGTTCGTAAAGTCTTCAATCGCTTTATTATAGGCTTGGGTGAAGAAGCGCCTTTTCACTGCAAAAATATCTTCTTGTATATCTATTTCTTCGGTATCAATGCCATTTAAAATGGTGTTGTACACCTCTTTAACAATGTCTGATTTCTTCAATTTTTGAAGAGCTTTTTCAATCTCGTCACGAATTCCCTGATTATTTGCTGAATACGTTTCTAATAGACGGTCAATATAGGTAGAGTCTATGTCATAGATTTTAATGGCATTTTCTCCATAAAACTCAATGCCAGAAAAATCAGGGTTTGTGCCATCCTCACCTTCGTCCACGAGTGAACCCTTCACCGTGTTGTAGACCCCGATATAATCTTCCAGGGTCTTCACCTGTTCTTGTAGGGCCTTTGATTTTTCCATTTCCTCATTATAATCATCATAGGTCACTAACGCTTCGAAAGCATTATTCAGCTCTTGAAAGGCTTTTACAAATTCGATTCGTTTTTCAAGAGATGAGTGTTCATCAATGTCTGTAGGGATTGGCGCTAAAGTTTGCAATGTTTTGTGGGCCTTTTTAAAACGCTTTTTTGATTCGTTATACGTCGGATAAACCAGCTTGGATTCATCATTTTCATTCGAATATAACTTCGTCGCATCCTCCACGTTTCGTTCCATTATTGAAGGTTTTCGGAATGTGACAATCAATCCCTTCGATTTACCAGGGTAGGTTCGATTCGTACGAGAAAAGGCTTGAATCAAATTGGCATAGCTTAAGTTACGATCGACAAATAACGTTTGGATGGTAGGGGCGTCAAAACCAGTCAACAATCGATCCACCACAATTACAAGATCGATGTGCTTACCAAATTCTTTGAATTCTGCTTTTTTACGAGCAAGGCGATTATTAATATCACCATTGTATCGTTCAATATCTTCAATCGACCAGGCCGTACGATAATGGTGATTGTAATCTTTGATCATTTCTTTCATTTCATCTTGCGCCTCTTTGGAACTTTCATTGTTTTCCTGTAACGAATAGGTGATCGCAATTCGAGGGAAACCAGGGTCTTCAATAGTACGACCTTTACGAATGGGATGACCCGCAAATTCATTTTTTATCCAATCAGGATCTTTTGTCATTTCTTTGATCGCATGATAGTATCGCTTAGCCATATCGATGGAACTCGTTGTTAAAATGGCTGACTTTTGTGGACGACCATTTTCAAAATCAAATTTCGTGTAAGCGTTATCTGGTCTGAAGATCTTATGTATGACCTTCTGAATATGCTCATCATCTTCAAACGAGGCGTTTGGAATATATGCTTCTTTCTCTAGCCCATCCATCTCATCAATCATTGCGTTAAGATCATCATCCGTGCAGTCTGCATATTTTTCATTCTGACGCAGCTGACCAAAAATAGAATTGTATAAGGAAGTGGATTCAATTGTATCTTCGTGTTCGACTTGGAATCCTAAAACCGAACCATCCTCTAATGCATTTTTAATAGTATACGTATGGAGGATTTCACCATATTGGTCACGAGTGGTCCGAGCTAACTGACCCTTCGCTTGTTTTTTATTCTCATTGAATATTGGAGTCCCTGTGAATCCAAACCAGGTTGAGTTCGGAAAAAAGCCCTTGATGGCTTCCAATCCTTCTGCGCTTAACGCCCGGTGACATTCATCGACCACAAATACAATATGTTGTCCGATCAATTTCTTAAAACGTTGTGAACCGTTCTTTTCCTCTTGGTTTTGGGCAAATCGCAAAGCTGCTTCTAGTTTCTGGCGAGTCGTAATAATCACCGTATTGGAATTGCTTTCAGATAAAAGCTTCTCACTTAATACTCTCGAACTCTCCGTACCAACAATTAAGCTATTCGACTGGGCAGTACCGGAAGAAATACCAGTATTAAACTCGGAGGCGAACTTGGTGAACTCAGTTGTCGTTTGATTGTCCAAGTCTTTCCGGTCAATAATCATAATGGTGCGATCTACACCCGGTTTACGAGCTAGTAACTTCGTAGAAACAAAGCTTGTTAACGTTTTCCCCGAACCTGTAGCATGCCATACGAATCCAGACTCGTGTTTCATCGCTGATGTAAATAACGCTTCAATTGCATGGATTTGATACGGATGCAATACCATTAACGCTTTATTGTCCTGATCTTCACTTACAATTGTATAGTTGGCAATTAATCGATGCGCATCCGGGATATTTAAGACTTGTTTGACGAATTCATAAAGGTTTTCTACTTTTCGATTAGCAGTCGTTCGCCAGCTAAAAACAAATTTCTTATGCATGTCTTTTGGAATCGCATTGGCAAAATAGCGCGTCGTCTGTTCATTGGAAATAACAAAGAGCTGCAGCGTAGAAAAGATGTTATTTCGAAACGTTCCTTCCTCTGCGTATTTCTTGATTTGATTGTAGGCTTGAAAGACGCCATCTTTAGCACTGACTTGTTTTAACTCAATTTGAACAATTGGTAATCCATTGATTAAGAGTGTCACATCAAATCGGCGATCTCGGCCATCCACGTTTATCTTTTGTTTTGCAATCTGATGAACAACCTCGTATGTAGAAATTCCACCACCAATGTCCTGATTAGAATACAATACCAATGACATGGAACCTAGGGAAACATCTTCACGTTCAATCGTGATTCGAGCAATTCCATTCTCACCCTTCAGCCATCTAGCAGCGTCAAAGGGTGTCTGTGTTTTCGATAGTAATTCGGTTTTTATCGCATCAAATTCTTTATCAGAAATGGGGTGTTCTCGAATTTCTGATAAGTTATTTCGAGTAATGATTTTGCGTAAGTTCTTCCAAAGGTCTTCTTCTGATTTTATGTCCGGACGATAATTCCACTGATTATGCCCTTCTCCGAGCACTTCAATCAATCGACGTTCTACTGCCAGTTCATCATTGTGGGCAATCTTAGTCATGTTTCTCCCTCCTTTCTATACGATTACACAAACATCTTTTGCAGAAATGCTTGTTTTGTTTGTTTAAGGTTATTTAATTCTTGCTGATGAAAAGTGATTAAGTTATCAAGAGTAGATAAGAACTCAGAAATACGATTTTGTTCATCAATTGACCTCGGAAGGGAAATCACAATGTCACTCATCACATTATTCATGAGTTTCGGATTTCCAACTTTTGATACATATTTCCAAGCAACAATGTTCAAAGCTTCTGCAACTGATTTATTTGCATATCCTTCTGCAGACAATAAAACCCCATTTACATTCGTACTATAAAATTTTCCTTCACGATAATTTACAGTACCAGCGTTTGCACCGTCAGTTGTCCATGTTATTGCCGTGTCGAACAAAAAATCATTGTAGTATCCCATTAATCCGTTATTTTTCGTTTGAGACGAATAAACTGGATATGGACTTTCATCTGTTTTAGTATCACTTGTCTTTGTCGCTGACAATACCTGCCCACGCGTAACTTTGAAGAGTTCACCAATCCTCTGCTGTTCCCAATCTCCAGTAAATCCTGGAAAACGAAATTCCGGTACGGACTCTCCTTCTTTTGGAAACATCTTCTGCAAAAATCCTTGTTTTGTTTGTTTGAGAGTGGCTAGTTCTTGCTCTTGAAGAACGATGGTATCATCGATTTTTTTGAAGAATACGCTGATTTGAGCTTGTTCTTCAAAAATCGGGATAAAAGGAGTTAGTTTTAGAAGTCTATTAACTGCCAATCCCGGCTGTGCAGATTGACCTGAGTATTGGCCAAGATTCATCTTGCCTAAGAGATAAAATAAAAACCTGGTATCATTGTTTTTGTTACCTTTTACGGCAATAGCATGTTCCGTAAAGTAAGCCTTTCCATAAAAGATATTCATGTTTCCGCATAGTGCACCTTGCCTTCCAATAAGTGCATATAACCCATCGTGATTATAAGTTTTGGTGTATCCACGTAATCCATTACCACCAAGCACAGGGTACTCACCTTCGTCCCAAATATTCTCCGCTTTAATACTCTTTCCACTTTTAAACTCATCACATAGTTCACTCAACTTACGCTCTTCCCAATCTCCAGCAAAACCCGGAAATCTAATCTCTGGTTTTTGATTATTTATCACGTTTGAACACCTCAAGTGCACCCTGTATCCATTCTGCGTTTTCTTCATCATATTGAAGTGAAGAAATCATGTCATATAGGTTCGATTCCAGTTCTGCTTTTTCTTTTCGAATGTCTTTGATCGTTGCACCAATCGTAGCCATATCCACAGCTTCTTCTTCCTCAAACGTATCTACATAGCGAGGGATATTTAAGTTAAATTCATTCTCTTTAATCTCTTCAAAACTCGCAACGTGAGCATATTTCTCCACATTTTCTCGATTTCTATATGTTTCTACAATTTTATCCAGATTTTCTTTAGATAGTTTGTTTTGGTTCTTTCCTTTGATAAACTCATTACTCGCATCGATAAAGAGGACATTACGCGTTTCACGATTCTTCTTCAGAATAATGACTGTTGTTGGAATGGATGTACCAAAGAATAAGTTTCCTGGCATTCCAATAACCGCATCGATACTGCCGTCTTCTATTAGCTTCTTTCGAATGACACCCTCTGCAGCTCCACGGAACAGTACCCCGTGCGGTAAGACGATTGCCATCGTTCCAGAATCTTTCAAATGATAGAATCCATGTAGAAGGAAGGCAAAGTCTGCTTTTGATTTCGGTGCTAACTTTCCATAACGATTGAATCGAGAATCATCTAAAAAAGTATTATCTGCTGACCATTTTGCAGAATACGGTGGGTTCATAAGAACAGAATCAAAGGTATAAGGCTCATCTGTTGGCCAGTCTTTGTTCAGTGTATCCCCATTACGCACACGCATATCTTCTTTATCCACACCATGCAAGATCAAGTTCATTTTTGCCAGGTTAAAGGTTGTGGTATTCAATTCTTGTCCGTGATATTTAACGCTGTCTGGGTAATTGATATAATTTCGAATATTTAACATTAAAGAACCTGATCCCATGGTAGGGTCAAATACGCTGAACAACTTTTTGTCTTCTTGGCCGATCGCAGCAATACGTGCCATCATATCCGACACTTCATGAGGGGTATAGAATTCTCCTGCTTTCTTCCCAGCTTCTGATGCAAATTGACCAATTAAGAACTCATATGCATCCCCTATAACGTCACCGCCATGACCCATTAAGTCAATATGATTTAGTTTTTTCAGAACTTCTGTAATAGTAATGTTTCGCTGCTGATTATCTGAACCAAGTTTCTTTGATTTCAAATCTACATCATCAAACAGTCCATTAAACTGGTCATATTTGGTTGCTAGATCCATAAATGCTTTATTCAAGTCATTTAATTGAAACGTATTTTCTTTCGCTTGATCGGTTAATACATTGAATAGGTGTTCTACCGCAATGTCATAGCCCAGTGTATCTACTAACGTTTCAATCAAATCATCTTTAATCTCTTCGTCTGCAAGTAATTCCTTATATAATTGAGTCTGTTTCTCTTGGGTATTGTATTCTTCAAGTGATTCATCAGCTATGACAACCACTTTTTCTAGTAACTTATCCGATAAATATTTGTAGAAAATCAATCCTAATAAATAGTTTTTGTATTCTGACGCATCCATTTTGCTTCGCAAGTTGTCTGCGGCACTAAATAATTTTTGGTTTAACGTTGCCATGTTTTGTTTCCCCACTTTTTTTGTTAGGTTAGTGATCTAGTTTTCTCAGTATTTCTAAATACAGCTGCTCTTCAAGTTTTGCTTGTTTCTTAGCCAACGCTTGCTGCTTTCTTAAAAAGAAATACGCTCTTCCAATGGTTTGTTGTTTCTCAAGAGTAGGTAATTTTATTTCCAACTCTTTTAATATGGACGGGGTCAATTTCGGTACAGTGCTTCCTTGCATCGAAATAGCCATTTGTTTTTTCATTGAGTACGATTCATTCAACGCATAACATAAATAGCTGCTATCCAATTCATCATGTTCAATAATGAGCTTCGCAAAGTTTTGGTTGATGATCTTCCCTTGGGTAAAATCACTCACTATCCCAGCTCTAGAACTTACAAAGCTGAAAACAACCTCTCCAGCATGGCTCAAATAGCCGTTTTCATGATTTGAATATCCACTATACTCATTAGCTTTTGAGTCTAGAAATGATCCATCTAAATCTTTGATTAAATCTTCATACGAATAAGCCACTACATTCAGGTTGTTTTTTTCGTTTCCTCTAGAAAGGTTTCTTCCTATTTTAACAGTCACCACATCTTCAAGTTTCATATCCCGCCCTCTTTTATGTATTTCTTAGGAATTACAAATATTAATCACAAACAAATCATAGCACTTTATATTTGATAGAGTCAATGCTTAGTTTGTAATTTTAAAGAATTACTCAAAAACAAACTTGCAAAATTTAAAATAACTTACTAACAAGTTACTGCTTATGCGACAATGTATTTGTTGGAAATTACATCGATATCTATGAAATGACGCAAGTCATGGAAGACAGCGTGACTGTTAAAATCTATTAGGAGAGTCGTATCGTGAAACCCAAAATTTAGAGGATGACGCCTTGAATATTAACACCGAATACGATGTAGCCTCTTATGTAAGGAAATAAGAGGCTAATAGTTTGTTATCTTCATTTATGTTCGATGTGTAATTTTTCAGATTTTATATAAATTATATAATCAATAGGATGGCTTTCATTTTTTCTTAGTAGTGGTACAAATCAATTACCGAAGAAAGATATTAGATTTGATAAGCTCCAGACAATAAAAAAGCGAGGTGCTCTAATGGCATTACAAGCTGAAACATTGGTGGAAGAATGGTTTAACAGAAATGCATACTTTTCAATGAGAGGTATCAAAGATAAGATTGACGAAATCGACATCCTTGCTGTGAAAAGCATCGGTCAGGGGAAATGGGAATGTATTCATTGCGAAGTTCAGGTTAGTATGAGACCCGTGACATACATTAGCAATTGGCCGTCGGAATTAATGAATGAGTTTAATATAAAAACGAAAACAAGGCATTCAGATGGACAGTAGAAATACATCTTTGTTCACGGAAATGTGAACGATACCAAAGAATTGGATTGAATTTCCTCCGAAAATTTAAAGGTAAACAGAACTTAATGTGTCAAGTTCATCAGCTGTGGATTTAGTAGAGATACTTAATTTTATGGATAATAAATCCTATAACGAAACCCTTACAGACCCTTCACTACAATGTTGAGAACTTAGCAAAGTAGATCAATGGCTTTTATGCGACGTGCAAGGAAAAAACAAAAGGAACATCTAACGATGCCTAAAGAAATAGACTATCTTTCTCGCAAAACTAAGATTATACACAAGTTGAATATCAAGGACCTAATAAATCTAACCTAACCTTGAGCTTTCGAACAAGATATTAGTGCCCCAACCCCTAAAAATGATGATGTTTCAAACCGTAAACATATAAATTTGCAGGCAGCTGATTGTATATTCTTTAGAACCAATAAGTAAATATCTTGAAATTTAGAGATAATGAAATTATACAAGAAGTAATCGTTTATTATTTCACCAATAAACTACAATAAAACTTACTACTATATTATTATAAAGGTAATGAATAGTAGGAGGTTTGAATAATTGATTAATGAGAATCCATTTGTAAGGTTACATAGTATTCTAAGCAAATCATCTACCAAGGTCCATCCAAATAAATCCTTAAGAAATTTATGGGCAGACACTTTTGACGTTAATTCTGATGACATAAATTTAATTTTAATTAAACATGTTGAGCTCTTTCGTTTATATGATGAGGCTAAGGACATCTTAGATAGTCATGAAAAGCTTGATACGGAAAGAAACCAAAACTATTTAAGGAAAGTATTAACTTTGCTAAAAGTCGCTAATTTTGAAGCGAAAAGTGAGTTATTCCAACGACACATTACTCAAGATACTCTAACTGCTCTTTACTATCTTGCAGAAAATGTATCCTTCATCTATTCAGTTGAAAACAGAGCTATTAATGTTGAAAATATTCAAGACTTACTTTCAGATATTAACACCCTACAAGATAATCTAATGAACTCCTCACTTCCAGAAGATATAACAAAGATAATCTATAGGAATTTATCTACTATTAAATATTCTTTAGATGAATATGAACTAACTGGGTTCAGGGGTGTTAGAGAAGCGCTTGAACGTTCAATAGGATCTATTGTAATCAATAAAGATTCACTCCTAGAAGTGAAAGATAGTGAAGAATTCACTGATTTCTTTAAAATAATAACTAGATTAAATACATTATATACTGGTGTAGATAACGTTAAAAAGCTAGGATCACCGTTATTGAAATTATTAGGGATGGGAGACTAAGGCTTCAAAATGTAATGATATTTAAAAAAATAGGCAATCCTTAAACCATTAAGGATTTGCCTATTTTAAAAGACACTTTTAGTATTTGTATCTTATTGTAAAAATAGGATCATATTGCATGGAATATTGAAGAATTTGCCTATCAATATTTGCTGTTTTATCATTATACTCAAGGACCGGTTGAGCACCGTTTGGATTAACTGCCTCCGGTTGTCCATATAGTGTTGCACCTTTTGGAAGAATAATTATGACTGACATATTAAATCTTCCTTGAGTCACATTAAAGTTGCTCTGAGGTGCAACGAACGATAATTCAAAGATTTCACCTTCATCGTTTTTTGTGGGAGTTATTTCTTGTTGCATAAAAAACTTTAATTCTTGCGTTCCGGAGTCAAGCTTAATTGTACTTACAGGGAATTTTTCTGCCTCTTCTTTTGCAAGATTCCATTCTTTTCTTATAGCTTCTACGCGTTTCTCCAAAAGAACTCGCTCTTCTTGAGGAAGTGAAGCCAAACGTTCGGGATCAACAGGTGACTGAAATTCTTGGCGGTTTTCTAACTCCTCAAGAGTACGAAGATACGCATGTTGAGGATTGTTCGTTATTGTAGGTAGTACCAAAGTAATTTCTTTAGGTTCTGGATTGGATAGACTTATAACGGTATCCATATTTACGAAATCTCCTACCTTGCCCCCCTTAATTCTTGATGTGTCGCTTACAGTGACAACAGTATCTTGCCTACTAATTGCTCTAGAAAATTCAGTCATTTAATACAACCTTCTCCCTATGAGTTTTTTCCTACAAAACTATATTACCAATATTTTTAAAATATTTCTATTATTTTACTTTTGTTTATTTGGAATTTTTAAATATCGATAAAAAGTAGCTCTACTAATTCCAGTTGCATCCAATATCTCCTGAATACTATATTCCTTACTGTCATACATTCGAAAGGCCATATCCAACTTTGATTGGTCTTTTTTGGGTCTTCCTCCCTTTCGACCTCTTGCTCTCGCTGCATCCAACCCTGACTTTGTTCGTTCTGAAATAATATCTCTTTCAAACTGTGCCAGTCCACTAAAGATGGTAAAAACGAGTTTCCCCATCGCAGTTGTTGTATCGATATTCTCATTAATAGAAACAAAGTTGATTTCCTTCTCCTGAAAGTTGTTGATCAGGTCAACCAAGTGTTTCGTGCTCCGACCGATTCGATCGAGTTTGTAAACAACAACAGTGTCCCCTTCTCTTAGATACTTCAGCATTTCAGTAAATGCGGGACGGTCCTTTTTCGTTCCCGTGATTTTCTCCGAGTAGATGTTCTTCTCTTCTACCCCGTATTTCTTTAAAGCATCGAATTGCATATGTAGATTTTGATCCTTCGTACTGACTCGAGCGTATCCAAATAACATAATGGTCTCCCCTTTTCGATTATTGATACTTCTATATTATCAAAAAGGTTGTTTGTAGTATATATTGAAACTTTGATTGTGAGATGGTTTTTGATACTAGTTTTAGAGGAGTTTTAATTCGTTGGAGGTGAGTTTCAGATTCGTTATCAAAAACGAACGTTTATTATAACATAGCGATCTAGTTTTTCCCTATAAAAGATAAAAGCATTCTTCTAGTGAGGAAGAATGCTTTTTGAATCTTAATCATCTTAAGTTCTGAATTTCACTATTTTCAATCTGCATTTATTTTTAATCACAATAAATTATGAGACTTCACTAATTTTCGTTGAAACCCTATTTGTACTTGAAGATTTCAATTTTAGCAATGCAATTAATAATATAGCCAAAGCCGATGTTACTAAGATCCAAGAAGGATTTAAATAATCAAACAAAAAGCCATAAATAATCATACCCACAGGAGTAATCACATTAGCTAATGTCTCTACAATGCCAAATACCCTTCCTCTGTATTCTCCACTAATTATCTTTTGCATAAGCACGTATAGTGGAGTGTTTAAAAACACCACTATTAAACCAAATGATAATTGTAAGCTAACATAGTAAATGAATACGATGATTGAAGAAATATCCCAGATGAGTGGAACTGTTAATAATCCAAATAAAATAGATAGTGCTAGTAAGCCTACCTTCATATTATTAAGAGGGTTTTTATTTTCTTTCTTTGTTGATAATATTATTGACATTACAAGCATTCCGATTGCCATTGAACCTTCAATAATACCAAATTGATAAGATGTTAGCTCTAATCGTTCTACTACTATATATGGTAACCCTACTTGTAAGGATACTCCAAAGAAATTAACCAATAAGCCAACAGGTATTAATATTTTGAAAAGGAAAGAATTGCTTTTTATGTAGCTAAATCCAGATTTAATATCTGACCAAAAATTATTTTCTTCCATTAATGATTCATCATCTGAAATCTTTTTAGAGAATTTTAAGGCTCCATCAAGCGTTGCAGATAATAGGTAAGTTATCGCATTTGCTAATATAAATGTATTTATTGTTAAAAAACTGTATAAAAAGCCACCGAGGATAGGAGCTCCAATCATCGCAAATGATACAGCTGATTGATTTAAAGAAGTCGCTTTTTGAATTTTTTCTTCAGAAACTAGGCTAGGTATCGAAGATGTAAATGTAATGCTTGAAAAAGTACTACATATTGACAGGATTATCGTAGTTCCATAAATTAAAAGAAGTGATATTTCTGAGGAAAGACCGATAATAAAAAAAGTTGACAAAGTTATTGCCTGTATTATTTGAGCAGAGATAATTATCTTTTTCTTTGAGAAGCGATCTGCCCAGACTCCAGCAATTGAACCAAATAAAATTCTAGGTACAACAGAGCAAATTAAACCAATAGCAAAATTACTGGCGGATCCTGTAAGACTCAAAATGTACAAGCCCATTCCAAATGCATATACATTTCCTCCGAGAGCAGCTATTGTTTTGCTAATCGTAAAAATAATAATGTTTACATTGATTTGTTTTTTAGTAAGAACATTCATCCAAACTCCCCTTTTATTGTAAATTTGTTTAATCTTATTAAACAAATTTACCACTTTTTTCATTTTAAATCAAATAAAGGTTTAATATAATTAAACTAAAAGTTAGGTGTGGTATTGTCATGGAAGAATTAGGAGAACGTATTAGAGAAATCCGAAAAAAGAAGAGGTTAACTCTTCAACAAGTGGCTGGAGATCACTTATCTAAAGGGATGTTGAGTTTAATAGAAAATGGGAAGGCCAACCCTTCTTTTGAAACTTTAGATCACATATTGAATAAACTAGAGATAAATCTACAAGAATTGCTTGGAGAGAAGGATTGGAAGCCAATCGTATTAGAGATGGAAGAGTTAAAAAGCCGAAATCAACATACAAAAATATTAACTAATTTAGCACCATTATTAGAGAAAGAACACTCTTCAAGCTATGAAGTAGCAAGGTTGTACTTTATTGCAGCGTCCTCTGCTTCCACGTTGAATGATGATCGTGCTAGTTATTATATTAACAGAGCAATAAAAATTTTTTATAATTTAAGGCTGTATAATTATTGGGGAAAAGCTATGTTATTTGTAAGTATGGAACATTTTAAACGATTTGAATATGAAGAATCTCTTCAAATAATTAAGTCTATTCAAAAGGTGTTTGAAGAAAAGAAAATTCATATAGAAGAATTGACGCAATTAGAAGTGAACTACTTAGAAATCATGCTTTTATTTGCACAACCAGATAGCGACCAAGTCTTTATAAGAAAAAAATTAATGGAAGTAATAGACTATTCGAAAAAGAACCAAGTTTATTACAAAACAGCCGACTTATATCGATTAGTAGCACTTCAGTCTCTTTGGAACAAGGATGAAGTTTCATTTCATACTTACTTGGATAAGTCTGAAAAGTTTGCAGAAGCAACAGATGATCGTTTACAACATTCGTATACTCTTATAGTAAGAGCTTTTTATCATAATGAATACTCTAAAGACTATAAAAAAGCTTTACATTACTGTGAGGAATTTAATAAGCCAGACGAAAGCATATATAACTTAGAAACTGGTAAGGCGTTGTTTGGCTTAGAGGCGTTTAATCTTTCTTTAGACTATTTGAACAAAGTTACAATTCCTCCCAATATATATCATCCATTCGATCTAGCAACGTACTACATTGTTGATGCCTATAAAATAAGGTGTTTAGTTAGCTTAAATAGATTCGATGAAGCAAAAGAAATCATCCCTAAGATGAAAATTAATTTCTATAATTTACCTAATAATCCATTCGATTCTTTTATAGTAGAAACGGAAAATATCGTAAACGCAATTTCAAAAGATAACAAAGGTGACTTTAAACCCGTTTAGATAATATTTAAAATCTCTAATAGACGCACAATCCCTTTATACCTTCATAAAGCATACCAGTTAAAAAAACTGGTGTGCTTTATTTGTAGGACTATTTTCTTGGGAAGTATGTGTTAGAAATTACGCAATAAAATAAAAATTCTAATTATTTACTAAATTAGGTTGAATGTTTGGTTGTTATAGTAGTAAAATGGTTTTAGCGAAATACATATTTTTGCTAAATTAGAAATAAATGGGGTGATAGTATGAAACTTTCAGTAAAAGTCAAAAAAGCTGCTCAAAATCAAGATAGACATTGGTGCGTAGCATTCTGTTAGTTCTTGGTATTCAACAAAGAGGAGAGGTGAATACATATGAAACTCTCAGTGAAAGTTAAAAAAGCTACTCAAAATGGAAATACTCATTACTGTCTATTATTCTGTTAGTTCAATTTATCTAGTAAGGAGGTATTGGATTTGAAACTCTCAGTGAAAGTTGAAAAAGCTACTCAAAATAAAAGGCCGGTGATTATGTGCCTGATAATGACTTAAAGCTCTCAGTAAAGTAAAGAAACAATCAAACTCCAGGTAAGCATTATTGCCTAATCTTTTGTTAATCCACAGTATTTATTAAGGAGGTATTGGATTTGAAACTCTCAGTGAAAGTCAAAAAAGCTACTCAAAATGAAAATACTCATTACTGTGTACTATTCTGTTAGTCCAATTTATCTATTATGGAGGTATGTGATTTGAAGCTCTCAGTAAAAGTTAAAAAAGCTACTCAAAATCAAGATAGGCATTGGTGCGTAGCATTCTGTTAGTTCTTGTTATTTAACAGAGAGGAGCGATAAACAATTATGAAACTCTCAGTGAAAGTTAAAAAAGCTACTCAAAATGGAAATACTCATTACTGTGTAATATGGTGCTAGTAACATTTAAAAGTGGCATTAGATGATAGATTGATTATTTACCCTTTAAAAGGAGTGTGAGACCAGTGAATCTAACAGTAAAAGTTAAAAAAGCTACTCAAAAAGCAAAAGAACATATTTGCGTATTATTCTGTTAAATAATACAAATTATGAAGAGACAGTGTAAAATTACACTGTCTCTTCAAATTAACATTACTATAACTAACTGGAGGATTTTTGTATGATTTATTTAAATAAAAGCTTACATATCAAAGGGGATCCTCAAAGAGAGAATGTAAGCTATTTCAATGGGGATAAGAAAGAAATTAACACAGATAACTTCACTGCGTTCTGGGAATTATTAAAGATTATTTCAGAAGGAGTTTCTTCTTTAGAAGATGAAAAAATTCATTTGTGGCAGGAAAAATTCTCAATAAACTCCCAGGAAACTAGTGAAATTTTTGAATTTATTGAACAAGAGAATTTTTTGAGTTCGGTAAATGCTGATTTAGACCAGTCTTTTCAATCTAGAAACAAAAGGTATTATTCCATGTATGGTAAACCGAATGATAATTTCATTAATACTCTAGAAGAGCAAACAATTTTAATCATTGGTGTAGGTACTATCGGAGCTACATTAGCTCAAACCCTTTCTAAATTAGGTGTAGGAAAATTAATTTTGGTTGACGATGATGTAGTAGAGCTTAAAAACATCACAGCTCAACACCCATTTGATTATGATGATGTTGGATCCCTAAAAGTTTCTGCGTTAAAGGATAAAATTCAAAGGGGTAATTCAAGTGTAGATATAGTGACAATTGAAAATTCTGTCAATAATGAGTATCTTTCTCAATTACCATTGTTATTGAACGAACATGATGTGAATTTTGCTATCTCTTGTTTTGATACAGGTAATCTGAATTTACACATAAATCTATTTGAAATTTTTCGAGAAAAACAAGTTAGTTACATTCTAACGGGTTATTCATCAGATTCAACCATAGCGACATTGTTAGACATGGTGAATGGAAAAGATGAGTTGATTGAGAACTATGGATATCATCCACCTGAATATTTTTTAGGCATTAATCATGGGAACATTATACATAGTAATGCTGCTTCATTATTGGTTTCTAATCTTATTCTGCATAAGTTAGGTCTCTTCGATAACCCACAAAAAACTTCGCTGGAATATAGGTTCTCAACCTTGTCAGAAACACAAGTTGAATCCATAGGTTCTAGGTTATCTAAAGAAAAATTTATTGATAGTTTGTCCATCATACAAGATTTTCTAAGTTTAGAACATACTCTTAAAAGTTTAGAGGAAAAGGTGTATGCTCAAGATGGCGAATACAGTGAGCAATTAGAATCAGAAATCTTATCTCTTCACCAGTTTTTTAGTATATTAGAATTGTGTGGATTTGAAATTAATCAAGATTATCTACATAAATTTTTCGAAATATTTAACTACTTAGACGATAATGTTATCGACAAAAATGAGAGCTCAAATGAATTTACAGAAGAGGAGTTTCATAAGGTTGTAGATAAACTAGAGGTAGATGGTCAAAGAATATACAAAGCACTTATAACGATAAACAAAGAATTAGATTATAACAAAAAGAAATATATTCAGTCTTCTATATACAATGAAATAAGTAAAAACTCTGATTATTTAATCGAATGCTTATTTCACAATAAAAAGAAATATATAAACTCCGACTATGAAAACGAAGTAATGGCAGAGATAAATGGATTTAATTCTGATGAAGTTGATATCTTCCAAAAAAAGCTAGTGGAAAAGTATGAAGAATTCCAATTGAAAATTTTTGATATTATGTTTGATGATAATAGTAATCCGTATAACTATTTATATGATCTTGGAGGTAATAAAAATTTAAGTTTATCATTTGAAGAGGTGATAGACCTACAGAAAGAGCTTTATATCAGAAATTATTCAAACAACAAATTTGGAAGAAGGTTTATTAGCCATATAAATAAAATGGTTAATAATAATTATATAACTCATTTACCTGATTCAGAGATTTACAAAACATTCTACTTTCCACAAGTCAAAGAAAGTAGAATAATTATTGATTACTTCGATTCAATGGTGCCGGCGCAAAACCTTATTCATGAAATTGGTCATTCATATTATAACGAGTTTTATAAAGATGACTTTTTTAATAAAAGTCAAGTGATATTAAACGAGACACTTGCTATACTTCATGAAGTAATTTTTTATACAACACTTTTAAAAGATGGGCAAGTTGAAGATACAATTAAAAACACTTATGCTTACCATTATATACAACGTATAAACAAATTATTAGTTTCGCCTTTTAGTGTATTCGTATTAGAAAACAATATCATTAACCACGTTCGGAATCATTCCCAGCTTGATTTCGATACATTAATAGATATTCGAAAAAGAACAAAGGATAGCCTAACTCCAAATCTTAAATTAGAAAACGAGGAAAACTCTTATCTCAATATTCTTATTAACAGTACTTTTGTCTTAGAATATAAAGATGGTATCTCTGAATGTATGTCTACGGCTCTCGCTATCTCTATTTATGAGAAATATAAAGATAATCTTGAACTACTCGACACACACATTGAACAAATGTTAGCAAATGGCGAGAAAAATTTAAACTCTTTATGCAAAAGTTTGCTCAACAAGTCTTACGATGAGTCCTTAGTTGAATTAATAATTGACTCTATGTTTTCTCATGTAAACTTTGTGGAGAATTATTTTTATTCTACAAAAGAAATCACTAACCAGTAACTTCTCTATATTTTCTTCGCTTGCTTATATGAGACTGAAGATATAACTAACTATAGGCTAAACTTCTCACACTCAGGTGCTACTTGGGTGTGTTTTTATTTGTACAAAGTAGAGTCATAAGTTGCTTGTTAAGCATCTCTAAGATTATGCAATTGGTTTGAAACGTCCAACAAGAGATGAACTCTATGAGCCTACTCACCTACCATACCGTCGTTATCGTTATCACGCATATAAGGATATAACCAATGATCACTCATTATTGGCATACTGAAACCTGCTGACTCTGCTTCCTTAATCGTCACTTGTCCATTACCATTTGCATCAATACTAGAAATATCACGCTCCGTGTCTGATCTAGTTGAATCGTCAGTATCGCTCTCAGTTAAACCGAGTGACTCATTGACTTCATCAGGGTTCACATTGTCAAATGTATCAACGATCTCATTTCCATTTAAAGTATAGGTGTACTGATAACTTGAAGGTATCTGCGTTTCCACATTTGGATATGTAATTATTGCTTCAAAATTCGTAGCACCTCCTGCGCTACGAATCGCGTCTTCCAAATAAGCTTGATCACCATGTCGGTTGAGTGTACTATCTTGTGGGGTAATATTATAAGCATTCGATACCCCTCCGAGAGAATCAGCAATGATATGTCCCTCATCTAAAACATCGCTCTCAACGCCTGGAACCTTTGCCTCATCAGAATAGTATCTGCCAGACGATAATACAGGTTCTTTACTGTCATCTTGTAGAACGATTTCATCAGCAATGACACGTTCTAGTTGCCCATGTTCATTAGTAAATGCCCAATATTCACGGTCACCGTAACCAATGTCAACAACTGCGTTAGGTTCTCGATATCCAGACAAATCACCACCATCAACTTTAATAAGTTTGTATCCTTCGAACAGTTCATTATTTGATTGGGTTGTTGTTTCCTCTACTGCTGGGTCATCAACCGGTTCATTATCAACTGTATCATCAAGAGTTTCTTCTTTACTATTTTCATTTGTTTCAACTGCGTTTGCTTCTTGTGGATCTATTTCTAAAGCTGTACTGGATGCATCTTCTGAGTTAGTACAACCAACCATATAAATGATTGTTAAAAGTAAGAGTAAATAGTTCAATTTTTTTTTCATTTTAAGGATCTCCTATACCTCAAACAATCACGATACTTTATCATTATCTGAAGTTCGATTCAATCGTAAATAATTTTCTTTTTCTTTAATATTTATCTTTTCTTCCTTTTTATCTCCTTCTACTAGTTCATCGATGTTAGATTTTTTTATCTTGTCCTCTACGGTTTTTGTAGCTTTAACTTGGACATCACTAAGTATTTTTTCAATATCATTCATATATGTCTTTAAATTATCCATATCCCTTCTTAATTTTTCATTTTCTTCGATAAGGCGTTCACGCTCAGATTCGTCCTTTGTTTGCTCAGCTTTTTTTACATTTTTGTTATATACATCTGTTTTTTCCTGATGTTTTGCATCTTGATACTTAAGAAATTCATTTTTTATAAAAGTAAATATAAATTCAACAATTTCTTTTGCGAACATTATGAATAGCTTTTTAAAAATCGGCCATGCTTTTTGAATCATAAACTTCAACAATTTTTCTTTCAACAAAATAACTCCTCCTTATTCTAAAATGTGAGACAAAAGGCGTTTTCCGTTAGATATTTACTCCGAAAAAACTTATTATCTCTTCTACTAAGAGCTCTATTTCGCTTTGAGTTCAAAATTCATGATTTCCACCTTTAAATCTTGTTTCTTTTTAAGTTACAACTACAAACAATATTGTTAATTATCAGTGCATTTTCCACCCCTTACCTCCCCTATCATATATGTGCTTTAATTCTTCTATTTTAACATAATGAATTTCCATATATTATAAATATTGCAAATCCCACTGGAACATCCAACTTGGTAGCTAAATACTTTCAAATCGCACTCAGCTGAGGTTCATACAAAAAAGAGCTAAGATTAGCACTTCGCTATCAAGCTCTTTTTTTGACCTTTCATATATTATAAAAAGGTTTCCGTTATTTATTTAAACTTTCGCTTTAGCTCTTCCGCAAGGATTTGGGCTCCTTCAGGGCTCAATACAATGCTCCCATTGCCAAGCAAGAAGTTTTCAGGTGATATATCTCCCGTTATAATACAAGCATTTTCGCTTGCCTTATACTTTTCGATGACAATTTGATGATCGTCCAAGTAAATTTCAAGAGGATCCTTTTCAGCAATACCAAACGTTCTTCGAAGCTCAATTGGAATGACCACTCTCCCTAATTCATCCACTTTACGGACAATCCCTGTTGCTTTCATCTTTCTTCCTCCTCGTTTTATCTACCCCATATTTTTACTCGAAGTAGAATATTACCCAAAACTTTTTATGTCTAATATTTTACTATACAAAAAGGTAAAATATTGAAATTGTTGGTTTTATAACATAAATTTTTTTCTCATCTTTAAGTAAGAAAGTTTTTATGTATGGAATTAGCCCTTTCTAGCTTCAAAAGTAGCACATTGAGCTACGATACCTCCCAATTTAATTGGTGTCCTATGTTAAGATATATAGGATTATTCCAATATATTGAAAGGATGAAGATAGATTGGAAGACAAGTTACATTATCTATTAAATAATTTTCGAGCAATGTATAAAGTATTAGAAAACGATTGGGAAAGATCCGCCCAAAACATGGGGATCACGAAAGCTGAACAGCACCTTTTATGGATCGTTTATTCAGAAAAAGAAGTAACGGTTAGTCGCTTATCAGATTTATGTTTATTGAAAGTTTCCACTGTCATGCAGGTACTTAAAAGAATGGAAGAAAAAGGACTTATAAGTCAAATCAAGCGCCAGGAAGACCGTAGAGTCACCTATGTTAGTATGACCACACTTGGTTATGAAACCATTAAAACCTCTACGACCTTTGAATACCAATTCTTAGAATACTTTCATGAAATGGACGAATCAAAAAGAAACCAAATGCTCGATTGTGTCCAAGACCTCAATCGTCATTTTTACGGTGATGCATTCGTTCAGTGGGTTGAAAAAAACGATCCCAAAACGTCACCTCTTTCAAAATAAGAGAGGCGTTTTTATGTTTTTTTATTTTTTTAGTACCATTCGTTTCTTCTGGGATTGTTTAATACGATGGAGATACCCTTGCAAGAACTCTTCCGTTACTTTAACCGGATAATACCCCATCCGATCTTTTAAGATATTTTCAATGACCCACACCTTTCGCGTAGCCTTTTCATATTCCTCATAGCTTTGATGCTGAATTTCCTCTAAAGCTTGATCGGTTTTCCTGTCCTCGGCCTTATAACTGATTACACGTAAATGATAGACTTCAGAGCGATAAGAACGAGCGTACTTTAACAAAAAAAGTAAATCAACCGTTTCAAAAGTTAACAGTTCAGCAGTTGAAAGAAAGATTGCTGCTTCATCTGGCGTCCTTTCAATCACATGATCTACGCGCTTATGCCCTTCTAAAACGTGTTTGTCATCCAGCGTAAATTCGCAAAAAGAGCAATAGTCCCCTTGAATATCTGTCCCACAGTAGCCACAGGTTTTCATGTTCTCACCCTTTCCAAATTTGCTTTCACTCAAAGGAAGAAAAGAGGGGATACCCCCTCTCAAATGAGCTCTCCTCTCTCACTCATAAAACCTATCAAAAGCTCAATTTCTTTTGTGTATTCACACCGTACAGATATAGCGAAATTATAAGGATGCAGATAGAAAACGGCTTTCTCTCCCGTATCCTCATCTTTTGTGATAAACGTAAAGGTTTGCTCATGAAAGCCTGTAAACGACACTTCTTGATAGTTTTCTTGATGCTGCTCCTTAATTAACTTTCGCATGTTTGAAACAATTTCATTTTCCATTTCTTTTAAGCTTTTCATTTTTGACGCCTCCTTTGAATTTTCGCCCCCGGAAGGGGGCGATCCTGTTCCGAAATTCAGGCCAATGGTGTTCCCAAAATATAATCCGACGCTTTTTGTGCTTGTGCTGCAGCTTGTACTACCAAGCGATGATCTTCTTTTAAAGAGCGTAACCACGATTGAATGTAGCTCGCACTATTCTTGATCGTGCTGTTATCAATGCCTGAAACCCCACACAACATGGCCGCCCCCATCTCAGCGACTAATTCCTCTTTCGAATAAACCTCGTCACCAAATGCGACACGTTGCGTGGTAACGCCTGGGCGAGCGAGGCGTTTCTTATGGCCAGTGCTATGCACCATCTCATGAAAAAGCGTGGAATAAAATTCTTCAGCCATTTCAAAATCACGTAAAGGCGGAACGTTGATGCGATCAAAGGTTGGAGAATAAACGGCCTGTCCAGATGTAAATGTAAAATCTGGTGCGTTCAGATACCCTTTATAAATGGCGTCAGCTTCTGCAATCGGATCATGATTAAACGTAACGGCATCCCGTTTACTTTCTAATCCCTCTACCTGCGTATTAATATGAAAAACGCGATAGTAACGAAGGAAAGGAACTATCTCGGTTTCCCCACTTTCGGGATCCTCTTTTTCAATCCACTTCCAAAAGACCACTATGTGTGAGCTTGCTCCCTTTTTCACCTTTCCACCAGCTTCTTGAATTTGTTTGAACGTCGCATACTCACCCGGTTCTAATAAGAATGCGTTAATACCGCGGTAAGCTTTTTGCGTTTTCCAATTCACTGCTCCTCCGTTCATCCAGGGCTGCCGCCATGGGATCACGCCCTTCTCTAACTGCTGAATGATCTTATCCGTTACGATTTCATAAACGTTTTTCTTCATTTCGCCCTTCCTCCTTTTGTTTTTCCTTTTGACTGAAGAACCGATCCTGTCCCTCAAAAGGGAGAATTTTTTCCCTTTTGACATGGAGAACGAAAAGCGAGCATCTTCAGGCGATCAAGGGATAAAAGCAGGAAGTTTTTTCAGTTGCGTAGCGTTCCTAGGAAAAAAGTTTTTGCGCCCCTTGAACGCCTGAGCCCTGACTTGGTAAGGAAAGGGAAGGTTCGGGTGTCCTTTCCTTTTCGAACCTTAGTCAGCTTGCGAGCTTTACGATTCGGAAGGCAAAAGGAAAAATGACCAATAAAAGAGCAGCCTCAAGGCTGCTTTCATGGCACTAAAGGTTGCCGTCATCGGCTACTCGTAAAGAAATCACCAGGAACCTACGGACTGACCGAAAGCGACGTAGGCTTTCGGATCAGCCCGTGGTTATCGGAGATTTTAGAGGAGAGCGAGATGCCGTAGGCTGTTTGCTAGCGTTTGGGGCTAGCTTATCAGCCTGTGAGCAGACCCTTGTGGTGACCCCCAAATTCTTAACGAAATGATAATTACGCAAGAAGACCGATAGTCTTTATAGACACGAATAAGAATTCAATGAAGGACGAACCAGATGAAGTAGAACAGATAAGAAATCCCCCTCTCAGTAAACCCCTTCAAATTTTAAAACAGAAAAAAGAACCATCTATTAAAACCCCACCACACAAAAAAGAGAAGGGATCCCCTTCTTCGAATAAGCAAACAACGGCTGCTTAAGCAGCCGACAAGCAGGCTCGATGCCTGCTTCTATCAACAAAAGCGTAGCTTTTATCCATGCGGAACCGAGGCGACGATTTTTCGCCGCCTGGCGTTTTCTACAAATGCCCCTTTTCTTTTAGGCTGTAATGGTCCCCGTTATGCGTCACAATCACGTGGTCCAATACGTCAATCCCAAGCAACTGACCGGCCTGCACAAGACGTTTTGTGACGTTCAAATCTTCCATGCTTGGCGTCGGGTCACCACTTGGATGCTGATGACTCAATACAATTGAGGCTGCGTTATTTAAAATCGCTGTTTTAAACACTTCTCTCGCGTGTACAATACTCGCATTGATACTGCCAACGTGACAGCGATGCGCTGCCGTCACCTGATTTTTCGTGTTTAAACAAAGGACCAAAAAGACTTCCCTATCTTCATCCCCTATCAGCGTCCCGGCAATGTTCGCCGCATCATCAGGGGAACGTATCGCCCCAATCGCAAAAGGTGTCGGCACTTCTTGAACCACTTGTTTAATGCGAATCACTTCAAAAATAGCGTTAAGACCAATGCTCTTCTCTTCTGACGGTATGTTTTTTTCTTCCTGTAACTCCCGTTTGAATTCCATGTCCTTCATTGAAACAAAAGCGTTCATAAGCTTGTCCTCCTTTTTTGTTTTGCCAGGCGGGCGCTGATTCCCGAAAGGGTATTTTTTTGCCTTTTGGCACGTAGGACGAACAAATCGCCTCACCAGACGGTCAAGGGATAAAGACCAACAGTTTTTGACGGCACCATGTCAAAAAGTTTTGGGCCCCTTGACTGGCTGGTGATCCGTCTTAGGTTCAAACCGGGAAGAGATCGAGACTCACCCGGGTTGAGCCTTAGTCGGATGGCGCTTTTGTACGCTCCGCAGGGCAAAAGAAAAAAACACAAAAAAGAGGCAGCCCGTAGGCTGCCTTCCATGGCACTATTCTCTTTCGGCTCGTTCGGTCCGGCGCTTCGCGCAAAGGGACCAGGAACTTACGGACTGTTAGCGACAGCTTACAGACCGTTGTTATCGGGCCCTTTAGGATCGAAGCGACACCTACAGAATGACAGAAAGCGATTTGTGCTTTCTGATCAGTCTGTCAGTGCTGCCGGCAAACACAGATTTTTAACTATCCCTCAACTCAATTACGCTATTAGGAAAATCAGTAATAATTGCTGAGCATCCCGTTTTTAATATCCTCTTTACATCATTAGACTCATTAACAGTATATACTCTGACAGGGAAATTTTTATTTTTAGCTTCACGAATTAATTGGTTGTCCATACTATTAAAATGGGGATGCAGACTGGTAGCTCCTAGAGTCATTGCATATTTCCAAGGTTCAAAAATTTTTTCTTGAAACAATATGGCGCAATCAATATCAGGATTAATCTGATGTATCTTCTGCAGGGCATAATGATTAAATGAGGAAAGAATAATGTCTGGCCCCATCCCAAGGTTCTCTAATTCGGATAAAACTGTTTCTTCGAACACGGGAGATATAGTATATCTTGAATATTTTAGTTCAATGTTTACAAGCATCTCTTCTTTTTTAGCCCAAAGTAGAACTTCTCTCAATTCTGGGATACGTTCATTCTGAAAATTCTTAGAAAACCACGATCCAGCATCCATCTTGTTTAGCTCTTCCATTGTATATTCGCTAACTCTCCCTACTCCATTCGTTGTTCGATTAATGGTGGCATCATGAATTACAGCTAATCTCCCGTCACGTGTAAGATGCACATCTAGTTCAATGCCTTCTGCTCCTACTTTTTTTGCTTCCTTAAAAGCCGACATAGTATTCTCCGGATGAGTAC
Source organism: Guptibacillus sedimenti (assembly GCF_028610665.1). Taxonomy (NCBI): domain Bacteria; kingdom Bacillati; phylum Bacillota; class Bacilli; order Caryophanales; family Guptibacillaceae; genus Guptibacillus; species Guptibacillus sedimenti. The sequence goes on along the minus strand of NZ_JAQQWV010000007.1, from coordinate 42,376 downwards.
CAGAACTTCCACGATGGGCAAACACCTTCACCATCAAGTATCCTCTCCTACATTTTTTATCGATATGTAAAAGATGAGGCGCTTAAGTGGTGTATTTCAATGTTGCATCCAAGCACCTCATCCCCATTATTTTTCTATGACTGCCAAGAATCTTTTAAAGCATTCACATTCCTTTCCAGAGTTTCTTTTATTCCAGCTTCTACTTGACTTTTTTCTAAATGCTTGAGGAAGTCTTGCAAATGCTTAATAGCTTGATCGGTATGACCTTTTTTATAGTGGTGATCAGATTGATTTAGACGATTGACTAGCTTTTTATACGTCGAATGGTCAATTGAGTCACTTTCTTTAAGGTCCGTCAATTGAGCTTTTAAAGAGTGGGTTGTCACTTCTACTACCACTGTAATTTCATTGGATTCAAGGGTTTCCCCATTATAAGAAACAGTTGCTTTGATTTTAGTGGTGCCCGCATTTTTAGCGATTAGCTTGCCGTCAACGATTTCAGCCACTTCAGGTGAAGTATTCGCCCATTCGATTTCAGCACCATTTATATCAGCAGCATTCCCGTTCGCTAACGTCACATCAAGATTTAGACTTTCTTCCTCTCCTTGAGTCAACGTAGTGTCCTCTAAAGAGATAGTGGCTTCCTCGAGAGGAACCGGCATTTTATATAAATCTGCACCAGAAGCATAGTAAATATTGCCTTCATTATCTAGGTCCATCAAATTGACCGTTCCTGAAATAAGCTGTTTACTAGCGAGAGTCTCTGGGTCAATAACGGTTAACTTTCTACCGGCTGTAGTGTAAAGCAGTCCCTGGTTATCCCAACGGATATAAAACGGACGCCATTGACTTCCACGATGTACGCCAGAATATAGTTCTTTGCTTTTAATAATCTCTTTTGACTGCATGTCCATCGCAAAAATGACCGAATTCTCTAATCCTGTTTCATCAAATCCCCATGCAACTCCCCACAGGTTTCCATCAGGACCGACAGATAGTTCACCGATCATTTCAGGCTTTTCCAAACCGTCTACTTCAAGATCAAAAACTTGGTACTCTTCGGAGGTTACATTATACTCAAACATTTTTGCCTTTTCTTCTGTAGGATCAATACCCAGTCCTCCTGCGATGGTCGAACCTCCATAAACAACACCATCTTGATAAGCCAAGCCAATAATGCTTTGGTTTTCAACGATGTTACGGATGCTTTTCCATTCATCAAGGTCCTCATCATAAATAGTCAACGAACCTCCCAGCTGACCATAATCAGAAATCGTCCCTACGAATAGCTTGTTGTCACCGGAAGCAAACGTAAATGGCCTGCTTTGTCCATCTTGAATGTCATACACCATCTCGGGATTGTTTCCTGATTTACCATCGGTATACTCATATGGGTTACTTGGATCGTATTTGTAAATACGTGCTCCACCATAAGCTCCCATATAGACATTTCCATTCAAGAAACCCATTCCTTCAATTTGATGCGGATCACGCTCATGTAAAATGTAGTCTTCAGCTGAGGTATCATAAACTCCAATTGACCCCTGATATCCACTAAGATAAACATCATCCTCCGGGCCAATTTCCAAACTTTGAATGGAGAGGCCTTGCATTTCCACCTCAGGATAGCCTACTTTCACTTCATTGGTTTTTGGATTATACACCGAATATTCAATCTGATGATGGAGAATGGCGAGAACATCGGTACCATCTTCATTTTTAATCCATTCTATCGCTTTCGCAGGTGAAGCTGGAAATTGTTCGATATCGGTCTCTACTTTTTCGATTTCATTCGTTTCAAGGTTGTATGTCCATAATTCTCTCGCATTTTTACTCAAGAAATAAATCAGATTCTCATCATACGGAGAAGGCGATGAAATTAACCCGTCAAACGCATGTTTATCACGCCAAGTGATCTGCTTTAACGTTTCATGAGTATTCACGTCAAGAATTAATAACGATGTTCCGTAGGCGATGAACAAACGATCCCCGTATTCCCATACGTTTGATACAGATGAACTCCCCCCAGTGATTGGTAGTTCAATTTCTTGCTTTTCACCCGTTTTCCGATCCATTTGGTAGAGATAGGTGGTGGTGCCAATCCCTACATAGAGGTGATCTTCTGTGACCCCGAGCCCACGGGCATATTTCTGTTCATCATGGAAGGAACCAAGGTCCGTGAAAGTGTCACTTTCAATATCATATTCGAAAGCTTTCGCATTGGGGTATGTGGCACCATATATTTTTCCGTCATCGGTTGCTTCTAACTCCCACACCCAATTATCGGAAGGGTTTTTACCTACTTCCTCCAAACGCTTTTCATCAGTAACGTAGCGATATAATATCCCGTTATAGGTGCCGGAAAAATACACATTTCCATCCGAACCAACGGTCATCCCCCATATCACATCGTTACCAGGAAGTTCTTGAGAGAAAATCATTTCACCCGTTTTTTCATCTGCTGCAAAAAAAGTGGCCGGTGAGCCGTTTGTGGCGTAGTACAGTTCTCCTTCACCGATTGCAGCCCCCTGGGTTTTAGCCGCCAGCGCAGCTGGACCAAGGTTGATCGCATCACCAAACTCATAAGGCATCTCCAGCTGTTTTCCATCGGTCTTTTCAAACAACTGTAGCTCATCATAGTAGCCTAGCATCTTGGAAGTCGAAGTTTGATAGATAAAGATTTTTACACCCGTGGCTCCTGTAGGAGCAGTACCTGTAATTGATAGGTCCTGCCATTCTTGAAGGGGAAGATCCTCGAAGTACTTAGCATTATTTTCGATGATTTTCCCATTACTATCTAACCAACGCAACCAAACACCAGGGTTTCCTGATATCAAATTTTCAATGTAAATTTTACCGGAAAATTGATAGGTTTTTCCCTCTTTCACAGAGATCGCTTGGCTAAAGAGGCCCACAACTCCATCATTTTCTACTTTTAAACTGCGCTGTCCTTCGTATACCTCTTCATCAGAAATACTCATCCCCGTTTTATATCCACCAGTCCAATAATCCCAGGAAGGGAGGTCCGAAGAAGACGCTGGTTTCTCTTCAAACCCTCCATTTTCCACAGGCAACGCTTGCCATTCCTCACCTTCTGCAGCCAAGGCTTTAGAGTTAAAAGTCGTTAAAAAAGAAAGTGAAAACATCCCTAATAGCAAAACAAGGCAAGCACCCGTTACACTTAAACAACTTTTATTCATCATTATTCCTCCCGTAATTTTTCCACTAAGACGGACTATCCCTTCGAAATAATCAATATTCTACAGACTGAAGTAGATCTTTCATTTCTAAATTAGCTTCCTCGGTAATATCCTTTTCTTTCGCTTTTTCTAAATGTTTAAGGGCATCCTGCACATGTTTTTTCGCTTGGTCCAGTCGATCTTTTTCAGAATGATGAAGGGCTTGTTTAACTTTATTGCTTAAAACTTTACTTAAAGAATGCTTCATGTTTCCTTCCTCTTCATGGCCATTAATCACATCTAATACTGTTTCTAGTGTCACTTTGTCAGCTACCGTAATTTTCATCAAGTTCGTACCTGCCGCATAATAAAGGTTTCCATCGTCTCCAAGCGTCATGAGCTCAGTAGAGGACGTGTTGAGGGTTTCATATTCCATTGTCTTTGGATCTACTGCTGTCACTTTTCCAGCCAGCGTTGTATACATGATTCCATCTTCTGACCAACGAATATGGACGGGGCGCCACCGTCCTCTGTTTTCCACATCTGGGTAGATATTTTCACTTTTAACGATTTCTAATGTATTGGGATCCATAGCAAAAATGGTTCCGTCCGCAGCCGACCATAACAGTCCATCTGGACCGACACTCATACCACTAATCATTCTCGGTTGTGTCGTAGCCTTAGGAAGAGTAGGTACAAATTCTTCTATTTTTTCACCTTTCTCAATATCCCAAACAAAAATTTTAGCTTCAGTTTCTGTCGGATCGATACCTAGGCCACCGTAAATCGTCGTTGAACCATATAACTTGCCATCTTTTTCAGCAAGTCCGGTAATCGATTGGTTCTCTACCACGTTGTCATATACTCGTGCATCTTCCACTGACTTTGGATCTAGAATAGTCAAAGAGCCGCCTAAATGCCCATAATCGGGAATGGTTCCGATATAAAGTTTTTCATCTACAGGGGTCATAACAAATGGACGATCTTGATCCGGTACTTCATATATTTTTTTGGGGCTAATGGTCTCTTCTGTTGTATCAAGTTCAAATATAGAGGCACCTGGATAAACTCCGAAATACATATAATCTCCAATAGCAGCCATTCCTTCAGCTTGTCCTAAGGAAAACGATTTGGACTCTCCTGTATCTGTATGGTAAACAGCTGCTTTTCCACCAGGATACCCACTCATATAAAGAGAATCGTCAGGGCCTTTTTCTAAGGTTTGAAGAGGAATAGGATTTCCTACAATGGGATATTGGATGGTTTTCACTTTTTTCGTTTCCAAATTCATATAAGTGACGCCGCCGCCAAATTGAACAGTCACTAAAGACAATCCTGGAAAATCAGGATCATTTGGCACTTCTACCCAGCCTGTATTGCGAAGGAATGTACCAAATGTGACACCCGTATCGGTAGCCTCCAACGTTTCTAAATCAATTTCCTTCAAACGGCTCCCTTGCAGGAAGTACACTTTGTCGCTATCAGCTTGCCCTTTGACAAGTCTTAGTCCTTTATTATTTAAATAGTAAGTATCGCTCCATTCCTCTAGTTCAGTGTCATAGAATAAGAGAGCATTACTGCCGCCCCCCACACCAGCTACAATATATTTTCCAGCAGCATCCATTTGCCAAATGCTGCTTCCAGGGGTTATATTTTCTGGAATATCAATTTTTTCATAGTCACCCGTATCGACATCAAGCTTCACGACATGATTGTCTACACCAACTCCAAGATATAAATAGCCGTCATGATAGGCTGTGGAGCGAGTATAGTTTTGACCAGGTGCTACGCTTCCATAGTCCGTCATTTCTCCTGTACTTGGGTCATACCGACCTGCTTTCGCATTAGGATAAGAACCAAAATAGACGCGACCCTCTTCATCGTAAGATAATCCATAAACGACGCTTTCACCGATACCTCCAAGGTTCTTCACTTCTTGTGTATCCGGAGAGTACTCATACAGTGTGCCATTTCCTCCAATATAAACATTGCCGTTAGGAACGGTAATATGGGTCCACGAACTTCCCGATCCTTCTAATTCATATGTTCGTAGAACTTCCTGACTGGCAAGGTCAACGACCTGGAAAATAGCTGGTTCACCTGAAGCTGTCGTATACATCATATCCCGACCATTTTCTTTTCCATAAGTGGAATCATAAATTGCTACGCTTTCTACTGGGGTGCCTAGGTTTTCCGGATCACTGAAATTTTTCCCCACATTCGCGGAAGCGCTTTCGAACTGGGTAAAAAAAGAACTCAACACCAATAAAAAAGCGATACCGAGAATAACAAAGACGTTGAACATCCCTTTCATTTAGTCATCTTCCTTTCTGTTTTTTTATCTCTTTTAAAAGATTTAGTGCAAAGCTCCTTTCCTTAGATTTGGCAACTTGTTCTACGCTTCGCTGTTTGTTTGCCGCCATCCTCCACTCTCAGATTAATACTCTCTTAAAAGACAAAGTACTCCATTAAAAGACAGCCTATGAGATATACATGACAGTTATAAAGACCTAGAGTAAAGGACTTTTCCATCAATGATGGTTTCTATCACTTCCAACCCTTGATCTAGGATGACAAAATCCGCAAAATATCCAGCCTTTATTTGTCCGAGTTTCCTATTGCTTCCGCACGCTTTCATAGGGACTTGGGTTGCCATATAAACAGCGTCCTCCAAGGAAATACCACAATGATCAGTTGCATGTTTGACCCCTTCATTCAACGTAATAGCACTGCCGGCCAACCGGCCGTTTTTAAGCCTAACTTCATTTTCTTTTCGCACCAGTTCCTTGCCGCGTAAAGAAAACTCGCCATTAGTCAGTAGGTTGTAACCGGTGCAATCGGAAATGAGGGAGATGTTTTCTTTGCTCTTCAGCTTATACAACAGGTCAATCATCCGGGAATCGACATGAACCCCGTCTGTAATCAGCTCACATATCAGGGTGTCAAAATAGAAAGCAGCAGCTGCTGTTCCTGGGTTACGATGATGCACAGGGCTCATCGCATTGAAGGTATGCGTCAGCTGGCTTAATCCATGTTCGATCGCCGTTTCGATTTGGTCCATGTTAGCATTGGTATGACCTGCAGAAACTTGAATACCTAATGTGACGAGATGCCGGATAATGGATTGGTCTTCTAGTTCTTCTGGGGCAAGGGTTATTTTTGAAATGATAGTCTGATAGGGTTCAATAATGGTTTTAACTTCTTCCCAGGTCAATTGACTTATGAGAATCTTGCTTTGGGCTCCGTTGTATTGGGGACTGATCCAAGGCCCTTCTAGATGAACGCCAATCATTCTGGAGCCTTGAAGTCTTGAAGAAGCATGCTGTTTAGCAGAGTGAAGGAAGTCGTTAATGTCAGATAAAGAGGCTGTTCGGGAAGTGGCCAAATAGGAAGTAACGCCATACTTTGGCAAATGGTTGGCTATATTTTTGAAAACATCCTCCCCTTCGTCCATAAAATCCATACCGTCGACTCCATGGATATGGATATCAATGAAACCCGGGCAGATATATCCGTTCTTAACTTCTTTAATAGGAGCGTTTCCCTGTCTAACTCCTCCTATTCTCGTAATCATACCTTCCGTTATTTCAATTAGCTGATTAGGAATAATGTTTCCATTAGTAATGATGTCGCCTTTTAAGTAGTACACGGCCTTCCCCTCGTTTCTATTCTTGTAAGGCTAAATAACTCGCACCGATCATACTAGCATTATTTTTTAGCTTGGCACGTTGGACATCAATGGGAATAGAAGATTGACGGCTAAGGTTCTCTAAAAAAATGGTCCACCAATGCTCTCCTGAATCGATCATCCCTCCACCAATTACAATTCGATCTGGGTCAAAAATATATTGAAGATTAGCGATACCAAGACACAAATAGTCGATAAACTGATCAACAATTTCTTTACACGAAGGTTGGTCCGTGTAATGTTCAAATAAATCTTTTGGCCGGTACTGTTTTTCCGTCAACAAGGGATGACCTGAAATCATTTTCTCTAAAGCCATACCGGAAGCATAAGCTTCCCAACATCCGTTCCTTCCACAGCCACAAGCTACACCATTAGGCATAATAACCATGTGGCCAATTTCTCCACCATAACCGTTCTTTCCATGAATCAGTTTATGGTTATGAACGATTCCGCCTCCGATTCCTGTTCCAAGCGTGACGCATATATAGCTGTCCACGGATTGTGCTGCTCCTATTTCACCTTCTGCCCACGCCGCACAATTTGCATCATTGCCGATAACGACCGGCACGTGAAATGCTTTTTCTAACAAGGACTTCAGTGGAACTTCCTCTAAGCCACGCACGTTGGCAGCACGGATAATCATCCCCTTTTGGAAATGGACAATACCAGCCGAGGCTACGCCAATGGCATGGATAGATTCGTCTTGAACTACTCCTTTTATTGCGGTGATCAGACGTTCTGCTACTGAGGCTTGAGGTGTTGGGATCGTTTCTTCTTTTATCAGCAGCTCTCTTGAAAACAACCCTATTTTTATTTTTGTTCCTCCAATATCTACTCCTACTGTGTACATGCTTCACCTCTAACTTGAAGAAATAGGGGCACCTCCTTTAGGTGCCCATCCCCTATAGGTTTATTGTTCTTTTTTCCTCACTTGACTGGTATGCTGCTAAAGCAGCTTCTAATGCTTTCAAGCCATCATACCCAGTGATTGATGGCTCACGTTGTTCCTTCACGCATTCTACGAAATCGCGAACCAAACCGAGGTCCATATCATTTCCATAGAATACATGGTTCAATGATTGCTCTCCACTTGTAAATAACCTCAAGTGTTCTTTAAAAGCATCAACCCTGACGGTCTGCTTCGTCCCAATGACTTCAATGGTGACGTCACCCCAAACCGGATACTCTGCAAACCTTGACCAGCTGGCATCATGAGATGCTACGATGCCACCATCAAATTCGAGAGTCATGATACCGGCGTCATCGATGTCAATGTCATGAAAATAAGAATCCACTATGGCATGAACAGAGGTTATTTCTCTGCCCGTAAACCAGCGCATTATATCAACCATATGTACGGTATGGTCTAATACAGCACCACCCCCGGATTGATCCCGGTCAATAAACCAGCCACCAGGGTTCTGCCCACGGTTTGTTGTACGGAAGGCAACAATCTCCCCCAACTCGCCCTTGTCGATCAATTGCTTCAACTGTTGGATCGGCGAACTAAATCGAACAGGAAAAGCAATTTGTAAGATAACCTCATTCTCTTCACATGCTTGTATCATTTCTCTCGCGTCATGTATGTTCGTTGCAATCGGCTTTTCACATAAGATGTGTTTCTTAGCTCGGGCTGCATCCAACACCATCTCTTTATGACGAAAATTCTCGCTGCAGATAATAACAGCATCCATTTCTTCTTTTAAAAAAGTAGGTTGGTCAGAAAAATACTCGGTTTGATACTTCTTGGCAGCTTTCTCTCCACGCTCTAAATCTTCATCAAAAATGCCAGCCAGTTCAACTCCCGGCATTTTCATCAGCCCATCCGCATAGCTATAGGCATGCATATGGGCAAAACTCATTATCCCGATTTTCATCACTTATCGCCTCCCTTTACGATTTCCTTCCATTTTTTCAACTGAGAGATTAGATCAGCATCAACTTTGTGAGAAGCTTTCAAAATGGAATCGACAGAATAAGTAAGGGGTTTCGGGGTAAGATGCTTGGAGGTGATTGGGCACATTTCTTCACTGTTAAATTCAATAATGCTCTTGATCCCACTCCATTCGAACTCCAATCGCTCTCGGTCATTCAATGTATATTCCATATGAGCCATTGTACCCTGACCGAAGTTGATAGTGAGGATGACATGCTGGGGGTCAACGTTTCGTTTGGATTTTGTCACTTTAACGTTTTCTGGATCACCAAGCAGTTGAGACATGACAAACAAGTCTTCGATAATAACTGCTTCCGAATTTCCTGTGGTGACGTTTCTTCTGAAACGAAGGACACCTTTTTTCTTCTCAGCAATGACTTCCTTCACTTTTTCGAAAAATGGGTAAATCTCTAGTTCAAAATACGTAAAGGATCGATCTCGATCCTGAAAGTTTTCAGGAAGATTCCTATAGGGGACAAACTCCGTGTGACTGGCGGACAGAAGATCAACCGTCTTTGTGGATTCCAAGACAATCACCACTTGATCACGAACCCCGTCTATGATTTCCCTATTAAGCGTATCCACTTTTTTCACCTTAGTAAGCGTTGATTCAAAGTCGATTTTCTCCTGATTACCGTAGACAATATTCACCAAATAAACACCTCCCTACTTCAATAACTGCTTCAAACGGTTCACAGCTTCTTCATTAGCAACTTTTGCATCATCCTTGCCTTCATATTCAATTGACAGCCATCCGTCATAAGCAACTTCTTTCAACCCGTTTACTATATAAGAAAGATCCACCTCACCGTCACCTGGTACCGTTCCAATCAGCTCTACTCCTTTTATTGATTTAAAGCCCTTAGTGACTTCATCTGATTTCTTCTCACGGAAATCTTTAAAATGAACATGAATAATCGCCTGTTTCAGTCGATCAAATGCTTCTTTTGGACTTTCATGCACCAAAAGAAAGTTTCCTGTATCGAAAGTTGACTTCACAAACGGACTGTTCACTTTTCGAATGATTTCTTCCACTTGATTACTTTGGCCGGCAAGTAATCCATGATTTTCAATAGCCAAGTAAACCTTTTCTTGTTCAGCAAGGCTTGCACACTCTTTTAACCCTTCAACAATCCAATCCTGTCCCTCTTCGTAAGTCAAATCACCGCGTAAATCACCGCAAAACACACGGACAATATTACATCCTAATTCCTTTGCAACACGTATGCCGTCTTTCACTTTATTAGCTTCTTCCGTTCTCTCAGCACTAGTCTCCTTAACGAAATTATTGGTTACATCATAGGCAGAGACTTGTAAACCGTGCCTCTCCAAAGCTTCTTTTACTTGTATGATTTCATTTTGATTATTTCGTTTATCCTTCCAATAAATGTCTAGTAGTTCAACACCATCCAAGTGGATGTCATTGGCATAAGCTATAAAATCCATAATGCCCCAATTTTCCTTTTGGATGGCTGACGCTAAGCTATACATACTCACGCTAATTTTCATCCATATCCTCCTCGACTTTGATATGACTCAACATGAATGCTGACTGAAACTTAGTGATAAAATTCTTCCGGCCATTCCAGCTCAAAACCAGACGCCCTCAGATCATTTTGAAATTGAATTAGTAATTTATCATTTTCCCGTACCTCTTTGGGACTAGTTTCCTTTCCTAAACAAAAAGCTACCAGTTCCCCACAAGCCTCTCCTATATTCCATTCTGTCGGGTGCAAACGGTAACAACCGTTGGTAATATGAGTAGTGCCGATATTTTTGCAACCTGCTAACAGATTGTCGATATCTTTAGGGATTAGTGCTCCTAATGGTATATGAAATGGGAGGGCTTTGATATCAAGATAATTGCGCCCTGTCATACTAGGATGCAAGTCTATACTGTAAGAGCCGATGCCGACACGATCCCTGTAAAATTTGCCTGTTTTTCCTTCATTAAAATCAGGAGAAACATCCTTTTCCGTGATGCAATATTCTGCTTTAATACGCCGAGACTCTCGGATATAAGCACTTTTAGCTAATCCATCCTTGGTATCAAATACGTCATACCGGAGTTTCAATCCAGGATACCCCTTACCTCCATCAGACCGCGGTGCTTCTGTTTGAAGCCAATATAATAAGGAAAGACTTAGCTGCTTTGCCTGATATAAATGTTTCTCTCTTTCCTGTGGAGAGACATCGTAAATGTTCCCTAAAAAATAATCGTTTTGTGGCCAGTTCATTAACGTAATATCACCGGTAGCACGTGGTGTATCATACAGGGTAGAATGGAACATTCGCCGGTATTCCCATAAAGGAAACCCCTGTTCTTCACGAAATAAAGTGTATTGACGTTTCTCTTTGGTAATAGGATGCGGCGCATAAAAACTTAGTAATTTATCTGGCCAAATGTCAGGATGAAATTCTCGCCAAAAGTCGTACATTTCCGGTCTGTCAATCTGATGATTTTCTCCTTCACGATATTCCATCGCTAAAACATAAATGAATGCCTGAATATCGTCTGGATCAGCTGAATCCAACGCATGAGGTTCTCCCGTCTCTGCTTTTGACTCGGCTCCTGTTACATAATCCAAGTCGGCCAAGGGCAATATTTCGCCCGATTCGGTAGCATCAATAAAATAAAGAGCCCTAATCGTTTCTCCTGAATCCAAAACGATTGCTTGAACAGCTTTTCCATTGCGCTTCACTTGAACAACCTTTGTTCTAAGCTTAATAATCAGTTGGTTGGTCATGGTAAAGGGCAGGAGCATTTCATTTAATACGTGAAGGCTGACCCGTGGATCATGACATAGGTTGCTGACCAGTCCATTCCCCGGATTTAGAGGTTCTTTCGTGTCAGTTATCTGCATTATCCGTTTATAGGACTGACGAACATTTTCACGATAATTTCGGTATCGTCTCGTAGAACCAAATTCTTCGATCCATTGATGTTCATCTGGAGGAACACCTTGGGAAGTCACCTGCCCACCTAACCATTCTGTTTCTTCTATTAAAAGAACGCGAAGACCTTGAGAACATGCGGCAAGAGTTGCAGCACAACCACCTAATCCACCGCCTATCACTACCAAATCTACACTTATGGTACTCATTACAAATAAACTTCCTTCCCTGTCTTTGCAGACTCGTATACAGCATTTAGCATTTTCATTACTTCGACCCCATCTGAGACTGGGGCAATATTTTCTGTACCGTCTAAACAGCAAGCCACAAAATGATTGATTTCATTTTGAAAAGCCTTTTCAAAATCAAAAATTAGACTATCAATTTGTGGGGTTATATTTAAAATGGTGCTATTCTTTTCTGTAACCATAGCAAGCTCAGGTTCAATTTCAGCTCCCCCTTTATCACCAAACAGCTTAACAGAGACTTCGTTTTTCAAGGCTTGCAAGGTAAAACTGACATCTACTATTAGGGAAGCCCCATTTTCAAAACGAATCATCGCATTCGTTAAATCTTCTACATCATTCAGGGATGGATCATAATCGGCAGCTTGATAGAATGATAGATTGTTTATATGACTTCTGTTCCCTAGTTTGTTATATGTGTTTCCACTAACCGAGATAGGACGAGGACGGCCCATCAGGTACCAGCTGATATCAATCATATGGACACCTAGATCAATTAATGGTCCGCCGCCTGATTTAGTCATATCGCTAAACCAACCGCCAGGATTGCCAAGTCTGCGTAAACAGGAGGCTTTCGCATAATAAATTTCACCAAGCTCTCCTTGGTCAATGAACGTCTTCAGTAATTTAGCATTATCTCCATGTCGTCTTACAAAGCCAACCTGTACGACTTTACCAGTTCGTTCTGCTGCTTCCTGAACTCTTTCTGCCTCTTCGACTGTAATGCTAAGAGGTTTTTCAACTAGTACGTGCTTGCCAGCTTCCAGTGCTGCGACGGCAATTTCGGCGTGGGAATTGTTCCATGTACAAATACTAACCGCATCAATAGCACCGTTTTGCAACAGTTCCCGATAATCGGTATACAGCTGGTCCACGTTGTACTTCTCACCTTTTTCCTTAAGACGTTCCTCATTCACGTCACAAAAAGCTACCAAATCTACATTAGCGTTGGACTGGTAGGGTTCAATGTGATACTGAGAGATGGAGCCTACGCCAACAACACCGACCTTTAACATGATTACTGTCTCCCTTCTAAGTTAGGAATATGAGATTTCTTTTTGTTTTTCTGATGATTCATAAACTCCATGCAGCATTTTTAACACTTCATATCCTTGGGCCCCGTCCGGAAGTGGATGGTCGCCACTCCGAATACAGTCTATGAAATGCTGTAATTCTTTTCTAAAAGGGCTGATATTTTCGACGTACGGATGCTTTTTAACAACAACGTCATTTTCTTCTTCGAAAATGGATAAAGGCGATAAACTCCCACCGCCTCCATCTCCTAATATTTCAATCGATATATTTCCATCCTCTTCCCCATTCATGGCCCAAGCTACTTCCAGGGAGAGAACGACTCCATTACTGAAACGGATCCATGCTGATCCAAAATCTTCAACGTCAAAAATGAAGGAAGGATTCAGCTGCTTATTGCTCGATTCCCAACTCGATGAAAAACGGGTTTTATAAGCCCCAAGTGCTTTCAAAGTATGGCCTGATATAGACTGGAAATTCGGTGTTCCGATCAGCCACCACGCCAAATCCAATACATGAACTCCGATATCCATCATCGCACCGCCACCAGACAAGCCTTTGTCCGTAAACCACCCCTTCGGGGTTCCTCGTCTGCGAAGCAACTTAGCTTTAGCGTAATAAATATTGCCTAACTTGCCTCGTTGAATATACTCTTTCAAAATGGCGGCATCATTACGAAAACGATGTGTCATTCCTACCATTGTCATTACATGATGCTGATTGGCTAATTCAAGGTAACCCTCTACTTGTGACAGATCTGTTCCAATCGGCTTTTCCATCAGTACATGGATGTTCTTTTCCGCAGCCATTCTTGCAATGGGGATATGTGTCGTATTTGGTGTACAAATCACTACAGCGTCTAATTCTGCGGTGTCCAACATCTTTTTTGTATCACTAAAATGCAGGGGAATATGGTAGGTTTCTGCTATTTGCTTTGCTCTCTCTTTGTTCAAATCTGCTACTGCTGTAATGGTCACACCTTCTAATTCCTTGAGATGTACCAAGTGGCTTGTTTCCGCAATTGTTCCTAGTCCGATTATTCCGATATGAACCTGTTTCATTTCCTACCCACCTAACATTAATAGTTAATAACTTTTGTCAAAACACTCGTTTGTTTACCAAGTAAACTTTCGTAAGCGTCTGCTGCATTTTCAAAATCGATCTCACTGGATAAAAAAGGTGTAACATCGATTCGTCTGTCACTTACCAGACGAAGGTATTCTGAAACATTCCGTCCTTCAGTCCATCGTACAAAACCGTATGGGTAATCTATGGCTTGCGCTTCATAAACCTTGTCATAGCGCCCCGGTCCTCCTGCTCTGGAAATAAGGATTTGAGCTTCTTTACTGAACATAAGATTCCTGGGAAAGTCAGGTTCGATGTCTCCAACGATGACTACTTTCCCTTTGTTACGTATCCATTGAAGGGATTCATGCGTAAGTGGTGACTTTTTGCCACCTGCACAAAGCAATACGGCGTCTGCTCCATAACCAGACGTACTTTTATGAATTTCCTTTTCTAAACTATCTCTATCCGAAAAACCACGAATGTTCGTTCCTTCATGAAGCATCTCAACTCGTTCATCATGAAGATCATAGGCAATGACATTATAAGCAGCAGCATCAGAAATTTTTGCGATCATTTGCCCCAATAGTCCAAGGCCGGCTATCACCACGGTTTCTCCAAATTCCAGTTTTGCGATGCGAAGAGCATGGATGGCGATAGCTCCGATACCTGCCAGAGCTGCTTCTTTAGAATCCACATTATCAGGGACCTTCGCATACAATGTTTTGGGCACGAGCATATAGTCTGCATGCTGAACATAAGGTGCGCCATAGCAGGCCACACGATCGCCTTTCTCCACGTCATCGATACCACTTCCACATGCTTCAACGACTCCCATTGCACTGTAACCTAACCCAATTTTTTTACTTAAACTGTTTTTGATAATAGTAGCTTCTGTACCCGGGGAAATGATGGAATGTAACGTCTTAACCATCACATGATTAGCTTTAATCTCAAGATCAGGCACTTCTTCTACGTTAGCACGTTGGTCGGCTGCGATAACTTTTCTCATTTCATCGTCACACTTTCTTTGTCGTTTTAAGCCACTTATCCAAATTCGCTCGAACAAAATCGTCGTCATGCAAATGAGGATAATGCTTGTAAATCCTATCAATTTCAGCAGATTGACCGGAACTTAATTGTTCCTTTTCATATAGGCACCAGTTTCCTTTTAGTATTCCTTGACGAGCAAGTACTTCATTTATTCCAGCGATACACCCTTTAAATTGGTTGTTCGCATCGAAGAAAGCTGCATTAGCATCGGTAACCTCTTGGGCTAGAGATAACAGTTCACTTGATACGGTCGTCTGCCCCTGCGCTGTTTTAATTTCCTCAAACAGTTCAACGACGCGTTTTGTCCAAACTGACCAGTGCCCGAGAAGTCCTCCTGCAAACGATTTTTCCACGATACCGTCTGCAGTTCTAATTTTAAAAACGGTTAGCAAATCATTGATAATATTGTCATCGTTTCCCGTATAAAGAGCAATCTCTTCATTACGCTTGGAGTTGGCTACTGCCCTTACAACATCTAGAGTAAGATAGCGATCAAAAGGGGCAATTTTGATTGCTTCAACATTAGGAATATCAGCAAACCTCCTCCAAAAATCATAAGATAAAATCCTTCCACCTACTGATGTCTGTAAATAAAAACCAAAGACAGGAAGTATTTCGGCTACTTGTTCCGTCCTACGAATCAGATCATCTTCCGATAATTCATCTAACCCTCCCATACTGAGCAATCCGAGATCATAGCCGAGGTCTCTGGCAAGCGTTGCTTCTTCCATCGCTTGTTGGGCCGGTCCACACACACCGGCTATTTTAATAAACGAATTTTCTTTACCAGACGCTTTAATCTCTTCCATAGCAATGGACAGCACTTCTTCGAACAAATTCACTTCTGGATCTCGAATTTCAAACTGGGTAGTATGCACGCCAACTGCAACGCCCCCAGTCCCGGCATCAATATAATAGCGTGTCAAAGCACGCTGACCAGCTTCATCCAGTGTTTTTTCACTGGTCAAGGCTAAAGGATGAGCTGGAATGACGGTTCCCTGGTGCAATTTTTTTTTAATTGCTGAGTTAATCATGTTAAAAAGCTCCTTCACGTTCTTGGAAATGGGTTGGTTTGTCCAATGTCATACCTTCACCTTGTACCCACGCTGCTATCATATTGATCATTTTCAGAACAGAGACTTTTGGATAGCCGAACAATTGGTGAGCTTTAGAAGCATTATTCAGGAGAGCCGTCGGCTCTTCTTCATTAGCAAAGATCGCTTTTTTATTAAAACGCTTTGCAAATTCTTCTGCCAACCAACGGACGGATAAGGTTTCTGGACCCGTCACGTTCAGTATTTCTGGTGGATAATCACAGTGAAGTAAAGAACGTACGGCGTATTCATTTGCATCTCCCTGCCAGATCACATTTACATTCCCCATCGTTAAATCAATCGTCTTCTCTTCGTTTACTTGTTTAGCAATTTCCAATAGTATGCCGTAACGAAGATCAATCGCGTAGTTCAATCGAAACATAAGCATAGGGGTACTATTTTTATGAGAAAAGTAAGTAAAGATACGCTCTCTGCCAAGACAAGACTGAGCATACTCTCCAATTGGGTTTACCAGTGTATCTTCAGAGCAGTTGTTACTTGAGATCATTGTCAGAGGATAAACATTTCCAGTAGAAAAGGAAACAATACGGGAAGTTTTGAATTTCTCAGCCACTCTGCCCGGCAAATAAGCGTTCATCGCCCACGTAAAGTGTTCATTTCCTACCGTTCCGAATTTATTACCGGCCATAAAAATAATGTTTTTTACTAGAGGGAGAGAATCAAGCGCCTGATCATCAAGCAAGTCAGCAGCAATTGTTTCAATTCCAAAGTCGTTCAATTCCTCTTGCAAATTTCCTGTAGAAAACCGTGAAACGCCGATTACACGTTTTTTAACACCTGTTTCATCAATAGCTCTTCTGACCATTTTCGCAAGAGTTGGCCCCATTTTTCCTCCAACGCCTAAGATCATGATATCTCCGTCTAGACTTGTTAGATCTTTCTTTAACTCGATTGAAGGTTTTGTCATAAAATCCTCTAATTCAGCAATCGTTTTCATTTCTTCACTCCTACTCTCTAAAATTTACCACCATAAATATTTGAAATTTCTGAATAATAATTACCTATCATTCTAAAAACTGGGTTATTAAAAGACAAGTCTTAAAAGTGTCTTTATTTACCGAGAGAACACCTTTATCAATTAAATATTTTTGACAATTTAGAATAGTGAGTATATTATGGACGCAGATAACATTTAGAGACAAGTCTTAAATACGTCTTTTAACGGGAGATGATGAAATGAATATTCCTAACGTTGATAAAGGAGCCTCGGATATCATCATCGGGGTCATTGGTCCTGATGCTTTAATCAGTAAAATTAAGGAGACGCTAAAATCTTTTCCTAATTTCAAACCGGTATATCGTACCGTTACGCCTTCGACCAAAGTGACCGATATTGCAAAGGAATTGATGGATGATGTAGACGTTTTGATGTTCACAGAATCTCAACTCTATTATTTGGCTAAGCAGATGTTGGATTTTTCGATTCCTGTCCATTATATTCCGTTGATGGGAACTGGTCTTTACCGAGCATTATTTTTAATCAAAAATAACTTTGAGTGTAAACAATTATCCATAGATACCATTGATGAAAAATATGTCCAGCAAATCCTGTTCGAACTAAACGAACAATCGTATGAATACGACATATTCCAGTCTGATAACAGTCCTGCCATGATTAGTGACATCATCGATTTTCATGTCCAAAATCATAAGAAAAATCAATCGATCGTATTAACAGGTATTCAAGATGTTTCTAATAAATTGACTGAGATGAACATTCCTCATGAATGGGTGACACCGACGCACCAAGATATGATCGTTTCTTTAGAACGCGCTTTGCTCGCTACCCGAACTCGTCAAAACAAAGAATCCCAAATCGTCTTCGGTCTTATTGACCTCGATCATTTTCAACAAGTTACCGAGAAATACCCTTCCGAGCATGATGTACAGCTGTTAAAGCTACAAATCCAACAGATGCTGTTGGACTATATAAAACAATTAGATGGCCACTTGATTAACCTTGGAGGTGAAGAATATTCCTTTATCACAACTCGTGGAATATTCGAGCGTGAAACAAGGGGTTATAAATTCATACCTTTGCTGCAGGATACCAAAATCAAAATGGGAATCACCTTAAGTATCGGCGTTGGGTTCGGCAGTACTGCAGCAGAAGCTGGAAATCACGCTCGCCTTGCACTTCGCCAGTCCAAAGGCCTTGGAGGCAACGTATGTTATATCGTGCGTGAGGATAGAAGTGTCTTGGGCCCCGTCGACATAGCGATACATAAACAATATGAGCGCTATGATTTATCCGTAACCGATGCTCAACTTTTAGATAAGGCAGAAAAAGCTGGTATGTCAGCAGCCTACATGACTAAGCTTATGGCTCGGGTTTCCCGTCATAAAAAATATGATTATACAGCACAGGAACTGGCTTCTACACTTAAAATCACCGTCCGGAGTGCTCACAGGATACTGTTAAAATGGATGGATGCTGAACTTGTCGATATTGTGGGAGAAGAAAAAGTGACACATAAAGGAAGACCTCGTCGGATCTATCGTCTCTCATTCATCTTAGAAGAAGAAAAAGTGAAATAATACTACCCTATTCAGCAGCGTCCACCACTGTTGGTTTGCTTTGATTAGATAACTCAATAAAGCGAATAATTTCTAAAGTCTCCTCAATCGATACGTGTGGTTTACCATTCAGAAAAAATGCAATAACGCGCTCAAGCAGACTCGCGTAATAAGTCTTTTTATTATTGGAGGCGTTTATATGAACGCTTCCCTTCTCAAAATGAATAACAGCCCCAAACTCATAATTGCCACTAAGGTTGCCTCTCACTGTGCCTATCCGTCCATCTTTCCACTTACCTGTCAGTAAATGATGACGGTCTGTAGCTAGGACCTCAACAGCATGAGCCCCCGTACCCAAAATGGAATAAAGCATTTCCACAGCATGTATTCCGTACCAAAAATATCCTGGTTGTTCCCTTATGAACTCTAAGGGACCGTAACAATCAGCACCAATAATTTCCCCTTTATCCTGAAGTACCAACGCTTCTTGCAAATTATCCGCAAATCGTAATGCTGACGAACTCATTATTGGAACTTGATCAGAACCGGCTAAGTCTTTCATGTGTAAGGCTTCGATTGAATTTAAGGAAAAAGGTTTATCAATAAACACCGGCTTTCGAAATGGTATGATTTTTCGTAACTGTTCTAAATGCAGGCTTCCATCCATTGATAAGAGCATAATGGCATCAGATTCTTCAGCCACTGCTTCAATAGAGTTAACTATTTTAACTCCATACTCCTGTACCTCCTCTTTATACTTATCTACCCTCTCCTTACTTAATAGAGAATGTGAAGAACCGCCAGGAAACGCGACCTCCACTTTCCCTCCCTTAACGTGGTGCTTTTCGTGGGGATTATTCAACAGCTTAGTAAAAGCAATGGCATGAGAGGTATCAAGCCCTATCATGCCAATAGATAAATTTGTCATATCCCCCATCCTTCCTAACATGCTATTTTAAGCCGGACATTTGAATTCCTTCTGTGAAATAGCGCTGGAAAAACAGGAATATTAAAAATGTCGGAATAAAAGAGATTGTCGATCCAGCCATTTCAATTCCAAAGTTCCCTTCTTTACCAAGTAAAGAAGCAAGACCTACCGTGACAGGGAACATTTCTTCCTTCGTCATGTAAATAAGAGGTTGGAATAAATCATTCCAATTGGAAATGAAGGAAAATGTTCCAACAGTAGCTACAACCGGGATAGATAACGGTAAAATGACTCTAAAAAAGACTTGGATATCACTTGCTCCATCCATACGTGCTGCTTCTTCTAAATCATCCGGGATGTTCTGTAAAAATTGTCTTACCAAGAAAACACCCATAATCCCCCATAGCTCCGGAACGATCAAGGACCAATACGTGTTGATCCATCCAAAGTCAGCAAACATAATATATTTTGGGATGATCAAGAGTTGCTGTGGTATCATGATGACCGCCATGAATATCCAAAAAATAACTTCACGTCCTGGAAACTGCTTTTTCGCAAAAATATATCCCAATACGGCGCAAAACAACATCTGGCTTCCAACTGGCACAATTGTGATAACAATTGAGTTAAAGATCCACCTTAAAAATATGCCATCTGTGAAAATATGAACATAGTTTTTAAGTACCGGCTCAGTTGGTATCCAGAATAACGGATCCACCTGAGCATATTGAACATCTTTGAATGATCCCAAAGCCATGACGATAAATGGCATCAAGAAAACAAAAGTTAACAACAACAAGGCTACATACTTGATAGTCGTTTTAAGCACTAACACCCCTCCTTTTCAAACACCATACTCTTTAATAGATTGCTGAATCTTTACCCAAGTATTTTCTTTGTATCAGGGAGATCGTTAAGATAATAAAAAACAAGACATAGGAAAGAACTGCAGCATAGCTCAGATTTAAACTAGTAAACCCTTGCTCATATAAGTAATAAACAATAGTGGTAGTGGAATAATTTGGCCCTCCGCCTGTAAGTAAAAACGTCGAGTCAAAAATTTGAAAGGAACCGATCGTCGTAATAATGGCTACATAAAAATGGATCGGTTTTAATAATGGAAATGTGATCAGCCAAAAAATTTTCATTTTTGAAGCACCATCAATGCGGGCAGCTTCATATAATTGCTTTGGAATGGATTGTAGACCAGCAAAGTAATAAATCATCGTACTGCCACTGACTTTAAAAATACTTAATCCTGCAAGAACCATGAGCGCCTGGCCAGAATCAGCTAAAAAGAGCTGTGTATCGATTCCAAACAGTCCTAAGACATAGTTGACCATACCTGCTTCTGTCCCATTAAATAACCATCCCCATAGGCCAGCGATAATGACAAAGGAAGTAACAACAGGTAAAAAGAAAATCCCTTTGAAAACCTTCGAGAATTTCACACCACTATTTATAATCAAAGCTAATATCAAGCCCATTGCCATAGTGGGGATAATGTAGTAGATAGAGAACAACACCGTATTCCAAATAGCTTTCCAAGCAAGCTTATCGCTTAAAAATGCTGACCAGTGCTTTAAACCGACAAATTCGGGAGTACCGATAACTTTCCAGTCCAAAAATGTTAGAACAAAACTGAAACCGAAAGGAAAAATTTGAAATATCAGAAAGTGAATTAACGCCGGGATCAAGAAAATGTAAACTATAGCATTCTGGTTCCACTCCCTCATCAGACGCTCTTTGAAGGATAAGCTACTCTTTTTTGATATTCTCATCGTTAATTTTTCTTCCAGTGTAATCACCCTATTTCATATGTAAGTTAGAACAAAGGGAATGGTCATCCGATAGACAACCACCCTCTCTGTTCTTTTAATACAAATTAATTATTAAGCTTGGCCTTAATCGCTTCTGCAGCAGCATCAGCAGCTTCCTGAGGCGTTTTCTTCCCTTCCATCATCGTCTGGACTTCTGCCTGGATTAAAGGCATGATATCACGACCAACCGGATGGATAACGCCAGGTAATGCATACTGTGTATACTCTGAAAGCTGACTTAAATACTCTTGATCATCAAAAATATCTTTTGCAGACTCTCTAGTCGGAATATATTGGGTAACTTCATTGAACTTACGTTGATTCTCTGTATTAGTAATCGTTTTAACAAATTCAGCTGCTGCTGCTTTGTTGTCACTATTAGAAGGGACAACAAACATTCCAGTTGTACCATAAGTTACTTTTTCTTCATTTTTAAGTGGCTCACCGATAGCAAAATCAACAACATCTTTACTCAACAAGTTCGTTAAAGTGATTCCAGAACCAAGAGTGGCCATAATTTCTCCATTATCCCAAAGAGCATTATGTTCCATAGCTGTAATGGAATCTTTAGGAATTTCACCTTCTTCATACATATCGTTAATAAATTCAAATGCCTCTACTGATTCTGGAGAGTTAATCAATACTTCGTCATCTTTAGTAATGATGTCTCCACCAGCCTGCCAAATCCATGGATAGATTGTTCCATTCATCGAACCGCCACCAGGATAAGTCATGGCATAATAACCTTTCTCTTTTGCTTTGTTGGACCATTCTTCAAATTCTTCCCATGTTGTAGGCAAATTCTCTGGATCTTCTCCAATCGCTTCCACAATTTCTTTATTGTAATAAAGGGTATATGCTTCTTGTAAAATTGGTAGGCCATATGTTTTATCCTGCCAAGTTGTAGAGACAAGAGCCGTATCTACAAAATCGTCCATATCCATGTCTTCTAAATAAGGATCTAATTCGAGTAGCATTCCTTCATCAGCATATTGTGGCATTTGGTCTGGAATCGCATAGAATACGTCCGGTCCGTTATTTGCAGCGAGAGCTGTCAGTATCTTTTGGTCCCGATTAGACCACGGAATCTGTTCAAAATTAACCTCAACGCCAAACTCTTCTTCATAGGAGCTAATGATCTCATCCCACATCTTGCTTTCCTCATCACCTTCACTAGCAAATGGGTGGGCCCACA
Organism: Guptibacillus sedimenti; assembly: GCF_028610665.1. Taxonomy (NCBI): domain Bacteria; kingdom Bacillati; phylum Bacillota; class Bacilli; order Caryophanales; family Guptibacillaceae; genus Guptibacillus; species Guptibacillus sedimenti. The sequence goes on along the minus strand of NZ_JAQQWV010000007.1, from coordinate 19,708 downwards.
CGGTAATTTCACCTGAGATTTCTCCATCTTCTCCTGCACCAGTTTCTTCATCTGCACTACAACCTACCATGACGAACATCAATAACATCAAGCCAAAGAAGTAACCAAATCTTCTCATTAAAAAACCCCCTCAAAATTTTAAAATCGACCTGAAGCTACCACCTGAATTACTGATGAACAGCTGGTCCCCCATTAAAACGGATAACATTGGAAAGTTTCGAGAATTGCTCATGATAGTTTGCTAGAGATCGTTTTAAAGATGAAATGCTTAGCTGCCCAAATGAAAATTCTAAATTATATAAATTTTCTATAAGTTATTTCTAATGGTATTTCTTTTCCTATCAATAGACAAGTCTCTTAATTGTCTTTAAATAAGATGGGGATAAACTCAATGTCAGAGAGGGTTGCCAAGCGAAAGCTTTCTCAAGTATAGTTTGTTTTCAAGGAGGGGGCTTTCATGAGTGGATGGGAGAAGTTCAGTAAAGCAGTCTATTGGATGCTTAAAGCAGCTTACATAAATTTATTGTGGATCCTTTTTACATTGGTCGGGTTAGGGTTTTTTGGCTTCTTTCCTGCAACAATCGCAATGTTCACGGTAGTACGAGAATGGTTTAAAAACAACGAAACACCAATCTTTCGTACCTTCTGGGAAACATTCCGAAAAGAATTTATTAAAGGAAACGCCTTTGGATTAATCTTTATTTTTATTGGTTCTTTCTTATTTTATGATTTCCAGTTACTTAACGTAAATGAAGGAAATCTAAAGTACTTCTATCCAGTCCTTATCTTGGTTTCAATTGCCTATGTATTTACTTTGTTATTCTTCTTCAGCGTATATGTCCATTTCAAACTTACATTCTTCCAATACTTGAAACAATCGTTCCTAGTAGCTGCTGCCTCTCCTATGGAGACACTACTAATCGTGATTTCTATCATTTTGATTGGTGTAATTATCACATTGATCCCTGGTATCATCCCATTATTCACTGGAAGTATTCTTGCCATTATCACCACTTGGCTAAGTAATCGGGCATTCAAAAACATTGAAAAAAAGCAATTAAAACATAAAACATAATCTTAATATACGAATATACAAAAGGAGCATAGCCTGATAGCAGGCTATGCTCCTTTTAAAAATAAGGTTTTACTCTAAGTAACGATTAACTATTCTTTAAATGTATCAGCAGCAATATTACTAAACTCTTTAAGATAATAGAGGTAATTTTTGTTCCCGTAATTGAATTTCTTATTATACATTTTCGCGATCACGACATTATATTCTGGGATTACAAGTAATGTCGGACCAGTGACTCCAATAATTTGATAAGATCCAGCTGGTACCCTATCACCCATTTCGCTCAGTTCTCTAGGTAGATCATGAACATACCAGAAAAACCCGTGACGAGGGAATTCTTTATTTACTTCGGGAGGCGTATGTATTTCAGTGGCTAGTTCAATCACTTGTTGAGGAACAATTTGTTTTTCATTAAACTTTCCTTTATTTAAAAAGAGATTTCCCCAGCTTGCAAGCTCTTGGGTGGATACAAAGAGGTTAGATTCTATGCCGTCTTCCGTACTCCCGGTTGCGTCTTCTCCATTTTCCTCTGGATTAATGATGACTCGCACCAGTTCATCACTATGTTCTGTTTCCCACCAAGTCTGATGAAAACCCATTGGAAGGAATACTTTTTCACGTAACAGTTCGGTAAATGGCATACCATATAAATTATTGATTAACTGCGCCATAAGCTTAATATTTATTCCTTTGTAGGCCCAGCTTTCACCTGGTTGGAACTCTCTAATCAGCTCACCATTTGCCTTTTCCTCTAATCCATGAGTATGAGTGACCAAATGTCTTATTGTAGTCTCGCCAATTATTTCAGGATTTAGATCATCAAAGTAATGACTAATATAATCATCAATACCACTTATTTCCCCATCATGTATAGCGTAAGCGACACACAAGCCTAAATAACTTTTTCTAACGGATGCTACGTTAAATCTAGAAGCTTCAGTGATAGGGCGTGCATTATGATTGGAGTGCTTTCCACTATAATGCTCTAGAACCACCTTATCATCTTTCAATATTAACAAAGAAGCTGCCGAGCTTTGATTTAACTCTTTAATGTTTTCAACCCAAGAGACTAATTTCTCATACCTTCTTTCCACTTTAGACCCCCCCAAATATACCAATAATTTCAAATAATTAGGTTTAATTTAATATAAAAAAGCAGTTCGTTCAAATGTCCAAAATGATTTTTTGCACGCTAGACGATACTTCTGGAGTATTATTATTAACCCGTGAGGAATTTATAGAAGATGGACAGAAAGAGGGAATAAGAGGAAAAAACATCGGATCGTCATGAAGGATCTTCTTTTATTAATCAGAAAATCTATTTTATTGATTTCATCCTACTCTTCAAGTTTTTTGACGATAAACTCGTTCTCAACATACCCTCTTTGGCCTGTATCAACAACCTCAATCAAAGATTTTCCAAATTTATGATCCACCACTGTAATTCGACTTCCTTGATCTCCGATAAAAAGAAAACCATTAACGATCATTCTACGCAAGGCATCATCATTACTTGCATTCGAATATTTCAACATTTCTTCAAAACTATTTTCATCTATGGCAATAAGTGAAGAATCTGTTAAATAACCGTCTGAACCTTCCATTACGGTTCTATTCTCTCTTTCCTCCCTATGTTCTTCATCTTCTTGAGCCTCAATAAAATCACATGCTTTTAAAGCGCCTCCTAAAAGCAAAGCACAACATACAAATGTGAAAATATAAGTCAATATTTTGTTGAAGCAACCTTTTATCATGATATCCCCCTTTATCATAATAAATATCGACATTCAAAAGGTGATTATTTATAACTAAATATGATTCTACTTAATAACCAATTGCTGGAATCCGATAAAAGAAAAGTAAAATATGTCGACTTAAAGGGAGAAGAAGATTTTGCAACAATCGGACTTAAGATACAGAAACCCTATAGATGAACGGTGGAACAAAAGAAAAAGCCAATCAAGTTTATTAGCACAATCATTTCAAAGGTTAGGTAACTTTAAAAAAGCAGAACGAGTTAGCTATTGCGGCTCTTTTTTACAATTTAATCAATGTCCTAATGGGCACTATAAAAAGTTGAATTGGGCAAATTTTTGTCGCGATAGATTATGCCCAATGTGTGCTTGGAGACGCTCATTACGGTACTCGGCATATATTCACAAAATTGCTCACGAAGTAAATATAAGACAACCAGTTAGATGGCTGTTTTTAACATTAACCGTACAAAACGTAGAAGAAAAGGATCTTTCCACTACTTTAGATCATTTATTTCGATCCTGGCAGCGCTTTTCCCAAAGAAAAGCATTTCGTCAGGTAGTTAAAGGTTGGTTCAGAGGATTGGAAGTTTCAAGAAATAAAGACAATGGTACATATCACCCCCATTTTCATACTTTGCTAGCTGTTGATTCGACATATTTTAGTGAAGGAAAATACCTTACAAATAGTGCATGGAGTGCACTTTGGAAACAATCACTTCGTGTGGAATATACCCCTGTCGTAGACGTACGAATAATTAAGCCTAATAAAAGGAATAGAAAAAAAGTAAATGAGCTAATCGAGAGTGAAGAAGCGATGATTTCCGCCATTGTTGAAACAGCTAAATACCCAACTAAACCAGGAACCTATTTATTTCCATGGGATATGGATACTACTGACAAAGTAGTTTTAGCATTAGACAGAGCCTTGAAGAATAGGAGATTACTTGCATTTGGAGGTTTATTAAAAGAAGTTTGGAAAGAAGTAAAAGGAGAAGAAAACACTGATGTGATAGATGAGACAAAGGAATGTAATTGCCCTACTTGCGGAAGCGACTTACTAGAACAATTGTATCGGTGGAATTTCGGTTTAAATAGTTATATCCATCTTTAATTTATTATATAGAAATATCTCTGATTAATAGATTTAACACAAATATAGAGTAACGACAGTTAATTTCTTTGAATTAGTGCACTCACAAATATAAGTTATTCCGTTGATGATTCGCTTTTGAGTGTTATTAATTGTGTAAGAAATCTCACTGTTAAGCACATCAGATTCTATGAAAGAACGTATTGTTTCAAAAGGTGCTTCTGTCACTCTCTCTTTAAATCTTTCAATTGCATGACTAGTTATAATCATTGAATACCCCTCGCTTCTTTAAAGGTATTCAGATCCAATTGGAAATCTCTTTTTTGAATGTATATATTTACTCCTTTGCTGGTTGCCCATTCGGAGAAACAATTGAAAAAGTCCAGTGCATTCCTGTTATTAGGTTGATTCAATGTATCTGGATCCAGGAGGATAACGTTTTTAAATCTAAAACGATTAAGAGAGGTGACCATCATGTTTTTTAGAAGCCATGACGCGTGTTGCAAAATATCTTCAAAATCATAATTGGAATCAAGAAGGTCTTCATAGTGTTTCAAAACCTCTTTTCCATTAGGGAATTCTTCTGCAGATATAGTCTTGGTTTTATGGAGACGGATTAGGTCACAGTAGAAAATAATCGATTCCCGTGATGGTTGTTGACCAAAAACATTTTTCAAGGCAACTTCTATAAATTGATGCATCTGTAGTCCCTTGAAATCACCCCATCCATACTGGTTGTATATAACCTTTCCTGCCAGTTGATGTAAGGTAAAAAAATCTTTCGGCCTACCTGTTTTCGGATAATATCGACCTATATAACCAGTTAACCCATTAAGTTCAGAACTCATTTAAATCACTACTCCTTATTATTTCATCGAATTTCAAAAAGCGTTTCTCATGTCTATAGATGAGAAACGCTTTACTATTTCACTAACCTTCCAAAAGAATCCTACGGATGTAGGTTGACTCTTTTTTATGTCGTAATTGACAACTTAAGAATCCCAATCAAAGTGACATTCAGTACATCTGTCGTTAACTACTGTTCCACCACAAATATCGCAAGTGTAAGTATTAATTGAATTTGGATATGAAGGTTCAAAATTCCCATAAATTCCTTTGAAAGGGCTTTGGGACGGAATTTTACTTATAGACAAGATTAAATACCCCTCAATCATGTCCCCTGAATTAATGGTTTGGTCGACAAGATTCCAAGCCTTATTTCCAGGTGTAATGGCTAAATTCCATCTATAAGCTTTTCCACCCCAATCTCTACTAATCGCTACATAATTTCTAAATGCTTCAATTTTCACTTTTTCTCTCCCCCTAACTCAAAACCTTTATCGGCCCGCTAGGGCTAGGCTTCACTTGATACGTTAGGTTCACCTCTGAAATTAGGGAGATACTTTACTGTTAAAGAAGGTCAAATATTAAAAATCCTACTTTCTCAGCATTTAAAATGAGAAAGTAGGATTTTTGTTGCTCTATTAAACTCTTTTATAAGTGGGAAGGGCAGTAAATTTTAACTATAGGAAGGAATAGTCGATAATTGCATCAATCTTCGGATTTGCTCTTCATTTTGACTTTTAAGAACCATCTGTGATGCCCTTAGAATAAATTGTTTTCGCTATTTTCTAAACTAATTTCACCTGTTAAGGCGCAAGCTTTCATAGGTTTATATTTCTGTAGAATAATAGATTTTCCTCCACAAAAATCTCGAGGCCCTGATTGACTTCTACTTCTAATAACCGTTGAAGTTCAACTGGAATGACGAGCCTTCTTAAATCTACAATTTTCCTTACGATACCAGTTGGTTTCAATTAACCCCCGTTAGTTGCCCCACAAACTCCACATCGTCTACTTTCCATCCCAGCTCTTTTACATAAACTAAAGAGGTTTTCACAATGACCGTTTCGGTATTGGTTACATCGTTAAAATCCGTGCTTAACTGAAACTCATTCAAAAAAGCTGCTTCTGTTTTAGAGGAATTAAATTCATAAGCTTTAAGCCCTGACATAGTAGAGGTAACGGACTCCACTGACTTCGGAAGTTCCGAACCGGATGGGTGAGTCGCCTGAAATCCCTGATCGGTCATGTAGGTTTCAATATTTTTATATCGGTCACTAGTAGTTTCATAAGTGAAAAAGTGATTTAAAAACTCCTGATTCTCTTCCAGAGCATCCGATTCTTCTACCGATGATAAGGAAGCCATCTCCTTCTCATAGTTTTGTTGATTGGCCCGGACTTCCCGTAATTGAGTCTGCAAACTAAATATATAAAATACAACAAGCATTCCAATAACAAACCCACTCATTAGAAAGACGTACGCTTTTTTAGACTTCATATTTCACACCACCCTTACTGAACACGCCTAAACCCGAGAAAGGGATAAAGATCTTTCCACTGCTCAACTGAAGAATAAGAGGTTCCATTGCCACTGTTCGCATTGATAAATTGATCGTTCCCAACATACATGCCAACGTGAGAAGCACCAGGCTTATAGGTAGAAAAGAAGACTAGATCTCCTGGCCTAATGTTGTCTTCCGAAACAGGTACGGTTTTATCATACTGAGACTGAGCAGTACCATATAGATCCACGCCTATTTGCGCAAATGCGTATTCTAGCAAGCCAGAACAATCAAATCCTCCTGCACCAGGTGTCCTTCCTCCCCACACATAGGGTCTTCCAAGATATTGCTTCATGATGCTGTGAACCTCTTCCACATCAAAGATTTGGGTCCCATCGCCCTGAACCAATACCATTCCGTTTTCAGTATCATAATAGCGAAGCACGTGATCCACATAGTTCACGTCGCCATACGTTTCCCAACCCATTTTGATAGCCATCATGTGGCTAAAGTCCATCGCCACTTCCTTTGAGTAGCCTCCTCTTTCAAGCGCGTAACCAATAAAACCACTCCCAAAATTGTACGACTGTAAGGCTAAATGAATATCTCCTTTTGACTGTTTCATCACTTCTGCAAAGTATTTCACGCCTAACTGAATGGAGTATTCAGGATCCGTAATCGTACCTGGAGGAAGTCCGATGGACTCCGATGACTGCATCACGTCCAAGTGCCTCCCTCCAGACTCTTGTTGAATTAAGGCGAGTATAAGGCCAATATAATCTTCCACCTCATACTCAGCTGCATATTTCGCAACAAGAGGCTCATAGCGTAAAACTTCAGCCGAGACCTGAGCCGTGCCTCCTGCCCCTTCACCAGACATACCCGATTCAAACTGATTCTCTCCTCCCAAACTAATGGAGAGAAACAACCCTATCCCAAAAAGAAAGGTCAGAAGAAGCAGAATCCCCCCAAGAATCCAGGTAAAAGGATGCTTTAGTACAGCAATGGCACCGGCAACTTTCGCTCCTTTCCTGATAACGCCTTCCATAGCTTCTCCTTTCCAATTGTGATATATTGAGCAAGATTATTGGCAGACCGGACTCTTATCTGCGTCTCTTCAAAACATACTCACCTGGCTTCCGACGACGAGATCGCGTTAAATTGCTAGATTTAAAACGGCGCTGGTCAATTTGTTGCTGTGCTTCCCATTTCGTAATTGGTTTAGAAGACTCTTTAGACGCTGCCGTTTCTTTTCTCATGGATGATTTCTCAGACTCAGGCTTTCGCTGATGAGAAACAGGTTGAATGCTTCGAGAACTCCGTTTCACAGGAGAAAGTTCTTGTTTCTCTGTATGTTTATTACCACGCACAGAAGATGAAACGACACGATCGTCTTTAGATAGCTTTCTGTAAGAACTCTTCTTCTCTACTCGATCTTCCTGTGCTTTTTGGGAGGTTTCTCTCCTCCGTTTCTCAGAAACCGGCGCCTTTAAGCTCTCTTGTTTCCCATGTTGATTAGGTTCACGCACGGTATCACCCAATTGATTTTTCCTAGTCACGCTTTGTTTTTTTGTAGGAGAAGATGTGGTTTTCACTGAACCAGTACTCTCATTCTTATTAGCACCTGGCGCCTTTCCCTTTTTATAGTCGCGTAAGTGAACAACGGACCCAGCATTACGTGCAGCTGAACGCGTGCTTTCTTGTCCAGAAGAAGAAACGTTTTTGTGATTGGGTAATTTTTGCTTTTCAGGCCCATTAATCCCTGCCGCGATCCTTTGATCCGAACGCGTTTCGTCTCCTCCGCCAGTAGAAGCTTTCAGATCGGAAATTCGTTCGCCCATCTCAGAATAACGCTTGTGATTTCGAAAACTTTTATACGTTTTCCCTACCATGCGTGTGGCCGTTCGCGTGGTTTTTTGTCTCGCTTCGCCCACCTTATCAATGGATTTCGTCGTCGCTCGCTCAACCACTTGCTGACCCTGAACCATACCGGCAGAAGCAACCTCAAAGATCTCAGAACGGTACTTAAATAATCCCCACATCGTCAAACAAATCAAAAACACTACAAACGCGTATCCCTCCACTCCATTCGTCACTTTGACAGATTCATAGAGAAGCGTTACAAGTCCTGTAATAACGGAAATCAATAGAACCAACCCAGCCTTCATCATTAAAACTCCGACGAGCTTCTTACCGTGATTTAACGCACTTTCACTATAAGCCGGAATCAGTGATAGAACGAGTGGAATCGCTGTAAAAATAACAAGCGCCAAAAACCAAACTTGAAGCAAAAATTTGAAAGCCCCCAGCAGCAACACCGGAATCGCTAGAGCAATGGTCGAAAGAATCGTTATGATAAGATATCCAAACCGTTCGCCACTAAATTTAGGCGACATTTGTTTATTTTCATAATCCGAAACTTCTTTTTGAACAATCTGGCCCCTCTGTTCTTCTCCTTCATCTGTAAATGGTTTAATTTCCAATAAATTATCCACTCGATTGGGATTATCACTTATTACTTCGGATTCCTTTGTGGATCCGTAATTCAGAAGCAAATAAGGACGTTTGATCATCAGGTTAAAAAGCTGATTTTCTAAAACAGCGACGCCTTCGTTCGAGTTATAAGCCTCATTAGCGTCAAATTCCTCGGTGCTCAATAAAACGTTCGCTGAGCTGGCTATACCTTCTAGCTCGCTTCCTCGTTCATTCAGCCACTGAATGTTCCCTGTTGCGTTTGAGAAAAACCAGAAGGTCGCCACTGTAATCATTAAAGCCCCTAGAATAGCCTTGACCGCATGCCCGATCTGTTGATTCACGAAGTAACGCCAGGCTGCAGAAGCGCCGATGAAAATAATAAAAAGTGAAAAGAAAGCACCAGACATTAGCTGGTAGATGCGTTCACTCATAATGCCAGCTTCACCTGCCATACTGCTGATCAGGTCAAACGACATGAGCTCATTGATTGAGTACAAGGTAAAACTCGCGATCGTTTTATTGAATCCCCACATCCCTTGATTGATCGCATGAAGTGCTCCATCATCCATCTCTTTAAACCCATCCCCGATATCAGCTTCCATACGGTAGTGATCAAGAGGATATTCCTTACTCTCAAGCGTCACACGCCCAACCGTTTCCTCCTTCTTCTCAACGATAGGAGAGGAATCTTCCGCGAAGGAAGCAGTGGGCAAAAGAAGAAACAATAATACAAAAGCTACCCCAAATCCTCTTATCAAGAACCTCATTTCATCCCTCCTATTCGCAATGAATACAGGACGTTTGGTCAAATTTTTGCTGAATCTCCTCTCGATTCACGTCTAAACTTTTACTAGTATCAACCTTCCATTCATCATTTTTCTGGCGAAGTACAACATTATCCTCTACGGTATTCTCACCATTAGGATTATCAAAATCAGCAAAAACATAGTAGCTCTCTACTTTTTCATCATGATAAATTTCAAACCTGATATCTTTATATTCTAGATTCGAATTAATTTTTTCGTCTCCCTTATAAGCTTCATAAGATCCCTCTTCATAAATAAATTCTTGCTGTAGTTCATAATCTCTATCAAACTTAGCCTTTTCCCACTCATAGGTTATCTTTGCAATATCTTCTGGATCTTCACTCTCGCCACACCCAATCAATAGAAAACTTAAAACGAAAAGCGAAGCGAATACTTTTTTCATTAGATAAACGCCTCCTCGGATTCAACGGCATCGCGATCGTTGTCTTTCGTGTTAAAGGCCTGAATCCATTCATCAAACAGGACATCCGTTTGGATCTTGGCCGTTCGGCCATACATGTCTTCCATAATGCACTGCCCTTCGGTCAGATTCTTCAGCATATCTCGATTCGCTTTGTTGTCTTCCATCCCAAGAAATTCAATGATATTGCCTGCCTCTTCCGTTGTTTTCGCCTTAAAAGCAAATTTCGTTCCGATATTTTCTTTAATTTGAGGCTTATTGTACTCATACGTCGATTGCGTAATAATGTACACGGCTGAACGAAGGGATCGTCCCGTCCGAACCAGTTCATTGATGAGCCGATCACCAGCTCCTGTATTCATCAACATCCACGCTTCTTCAAAGATCGTCATCTTCACAACCGAATCATCGCGTGCAAACTTCGTCGCAAATTTGGCCAGAGGCTGCATCAGCGCAACGGCCACATGTTCATCACGCGTGACGGCTTTCTCTCCTTCTTCTGGTAGATTGAGATTTTGGATCTGTAGAATATTCACCTGTTCATCTAGGCTGATTCCTTCGACGTCACCTTCTGAAAACATGAGCTTCGCTATCCCATTTCGCCCAATTTCATAAAGCAGGTCACCGACGTTTCGCACGTCCTGATCCTCTGATTCTTGTAAATAGCGAACAACATTTAATAGGCCGGGTTTTCGATTCTGTTGCACCACGTGGCGAACCCCTTTGTATATCGCTGTTTTAATGTTTCGCTCACTTGATTGAAGCTCAGATAAGTATTCGAGAACACCGACAGCTGCATCCGTCGCCTCCTCTCCCTCAAGAAAAGTCAGAGGATCCAGCTTGCCGGCGTCGCTGATATCACTGGAGAGCGTAATATAATTAAAGCTCTCAATCATATCGCTAAAATAAGGAACCTGACGCGCCATTTCTGGGGTAAGCGCCTGTTTAAACTTTTTCTCAACTTCATCTTTCGGATCCGTCATCAGGATTTTCGCCCCGAAAAAGACTGCGTTCATCAAGATATCCTTCAGAAGATACGACTTTCCCATCCCGGTTGGTCCTGAAATGGTCACATGAGGGGATGAGTACTTGGATCCTGGTAAACCCTGATGGGCTAAAAAAGGATGATAGAAAACAAGAGACTGCGAATTTTCAAGGCTCTCTCCTTCATGAGAAATGTTTTTCCCTAAGTAGAAACCAACGGTGTTGCCAATTTTTCGGGTAAGAGAAAAGAGAGACTCGGCAAATGACTCGGCTGTTAGCACCTGTTCCCAGTCATGCGCAACAATCTTAGAGGCTGGTAGCGATTGGTGGAATAATAGAAGTTGGTCGGCAAGTGGTTGTACGAGTTCGATGTGATGGTCGTTAAAATCCATTTTCAGCCTTCTGGCTCGCTTTCGAACGTCTTCACGTGTTGAACCATACACGACGAAGTGAATGTGCGTACGTAACAGAGGTTTTCCCTGATTTTTGATTTGATTTTCTAAGTCGTGTAGAAGCTCGCGCCCAGTATTGATCAAACTATCGTCATCTTCATTGGCTTCAATCAGCTGAGCATCCTGATCACGAAACCGTTTTTTAATCTTATTTGTTTGGTTCTCATCCTGTTTTTTCTGCTTATAGATAGTGCGCATATGCACTTCCACAGGAAACGAATAGGATTGAAAGAAATAAGCCCAGTCGGTGTAGGACAGTTCAATTGGAAATTCAGATACGGGAAGAAACGCACACCAGGACTCTTCGTCGAGCTGCTTGATATGAAGGTAACCGGCCTTCCCCGGATCAAGCATTCCTTCCGTTAAACTGTAAACACTTCCTTCTCCATCCGGTTGCGACTGGCCACGAACAAACTGAGTACGAATAAGGTAGCGAAGTTCCTTTTCTTTCAGGCGATAAGCGTGTAAAAAGTGATTCAGCGTAGTATAAGCATCTTCTTCTGATTCACGAAAGAGACTCGCAGTTAATTCGTCCACGCCTTGGCCTTCAAAACCAGCAAGCTTTTGAAGATACCGATTCATACTTTTAAAAGATGAAGAGAAAGAGGTGATTAATTTCCCGTCAATCTCTCGACGCTTTAACTTCACCCCGATAAAAAATCGGTACTCCACGATATTTTGTGCCTCTTCTCGAAGGATCTCTCTCGCCCGTTCCGCATAGTAGCTCCCAGCTTCAGCATACTGCCCTTGATACTTGCTTTGAAGATGACGCATGCGCTGATCGACGTTCACGGGGACGGGTACGATCTTATAATCCACTTCTTCAAAGACCGTAAGCTGAGTAGCGAGTCGCTTTAAACGATTCACCAAATTGTTTTCGGCTTCCTGTTCATTGATGCCAACGGTGCTCTCCTGTAACCGATAGTAAGACCAGGCTTCCGAATCGTGTGTATAGATTACATTATCTTGATACGATTGAATCGGGAACTGCAACATCACACTTCACCACCTTATTGAAATCGCTCGTAAGACTGAGCCTTTTTCATTTGAGGCTGATACACGGGCTTATGACTGCTGTAAGAATAGCGCTTGGTATAAAGATAGCGAAGGTAACCCGTAAAGAAGCGATCGAGTCGCTTGCCATCCAAGCGACTTCGACAAACAGTACCTGCCACCATCCAGGGTAAAATCGCATAGAAGGCAAGCTGCAAAGCCGTTGGTAAAACCGCGTTTATCTGATCTCGAAAGAGAAAGAGTACCCCAAAGAGTAGGAAGGCAAGTATGATTTGTCGGATTTCAATTCCTTTCGAAAAAACAATCGATTTCTCACCTTTCCCAATTTTCCAAATTTTCAACGGATAGTGAAAGAACTTCCGATAGCTATAGGACTCTCCTCTCAACTTAAACCACCACTTTTAACAGAACTCCAAATCGCATTGGCTAGGCTCTCAAATTCACCGGGATTTGCAACAATCACATAACAAATCACCGCAAAGAGAAAGCTTGAGAAAAACATCCCCCATCGCTGGGAAACAAAAGCACGTACAATCATCACGATCATTAAAATGAACAAAGCAGCTGCCACCTGTGCGGACGCATAATCAGTCAAACCCGTAATATCCGGCATGTCTTTATCCTCCTATCGTGTGTTTGAGTTTTTGAACATAATACTTATCGTTCTCTTTGCTCACCACAAGGGTAAAGGGATGTTTTGTTTGTAAATCAGTCCCTTCTTCCTCTAAAAATACCAGCGTTTTTAACACATATTGCCCGTCTTCCCCGTCGTACACCGTAAAGTCTTCAACTCCCTGATACTGATAAAGGCCTTGAAGCGATTCAGGATCCTCCATGTAATAAGACATCTCTTCCACAGAGTTTGTTGTGTACGACGTAAAAAACTGCGTGGCAAATTGCTTCAGCTCATCCTCCATACTAACGTTTTTCTCTGCCTGATCAGTTTCATTGGCCACTGCCGTTAAGCGTGTTTCACTGGGAAGTGATTGATAGTAAGGTTGCTCAATCACATTAAACGAGTTTCCGTCCGTTCCAAGCCGAACTACGATCATCTGTTGTTTAACCCCTAGAGACTCATCTTCCATCGTGACTTTTTCTTCTTTTATCGTCTTCTCTTCCCCGTCTGAGTCTTTCTTTTTCACTTCTACCTCCTCTTTCTTTTCACTGACGCTAAAGAGCTCATAATCAACCCGATAAACGTAGCTCGCGGCATCTTCCTTTACGTCCTGCACCTCGTATAAGCTCACGTCACGCAACACGCGTTTCCCCTGAAACGAGCTCAGATTTTCTAGTTCGCCTACCTTCAATCCTTCCGCAAGAAAGGTTTGCAGTGATTCTTCTCGCGCCTCTCGCTCTTCCTCTTCACTCGGAACATTCAAATAGGTTTGAAGGAAACGACTCGCATAGTGCTCTCCTTCTGGTGAATTCGAAAATCCTACATCATTAAGCGTGGCGATTTCGGCAGAAGCCTGTTCCTGGTATCCATTCACCTTTTCGTTTAAAAATCCAGTTCGTGCCCAGGATTGAAAAGCGAAGAAAACAACGCCTGCCACTACCACCCAAAACGTTATTGAGAACGCGAGGCGTCCATTAAACCGTGATGACGGAAGACGACGGTCATCTTTCATCACCTTTTTCCTTCCTCTCATAAGATTCCGATGAAGTCCCTCCTTCAGCTTGCTGAACAATCTCATTTAATCCCTCCTAGTCCGAGCGCATTACGAACATAGACACGACGGAAATAAGTATCGCTCTCTGCTTCTTCAACCATTTTACGATTAAGAAAGATTTCTCCTATTTGAAGGTTCTTGATCTCACTTGGATTCGCTTTAAATCGTTCCACATCACGAACGGTTCCCATCTCGGCTTCATAACGAGTATGAGGATACTTCTTTTGAATTTGCTGTGTCACTTCACGATCGGAAAAAGTGCCAAAAACCTGCGCGATACGCTCCGCATCCTTTGACGAGTTCACACGCCCCGTTGCGATCACGTTACAGTTCGAAATAATTTGTTCTGTCATGATCGGATCAACAGCATCAATATCGGAAAGCGTTTGTGTTGAAATGATGCATTCAAAACCGGCAGACCGTGATTTATTAACGATGTCCACGATACGACGGTCCCCATAGGCAGAAAACTCATCATAAACCCCAAAGATCGCCTTTCTCCCCTTCGCCTGGCGATAGGCAACGAGACTGTTCACGTCTAAAATAATCATTTTGCCAATTTTCTTAATATAATCGGCATACCGGCTCCCTGAAATACTGAAAATCACTACGTTATTCTGATCTGTAATCGTTTGAAGATCAATGCCATCTTCTCGTTCCACAAACAAATGGCCGAGATCTGATTCCAGTAGCTCACCTAGCTGCATTTTTAAGCGCGTGAGGCAACCTACGACAATTTCTTCTGGGAATTCTTCGTCTAAAATTCGTTTAATCGTACTCAAACCCTCACGCAACTTCGTGACAGTCCTTGTACGCTTCTCTGTGACGGTTTTCACCACATTTTGATCCTTTGGATCGGAGGATGTGAAAAAATCGCTTAAATCGTCGTCCTGAGAGTTTTGTGTGGCTACTTCTTCCTCTACTTCCACTTCGATCTCTTCTTCAATTTCTTCTTGGGTGCTGTGATCCCTAAAAAATTGATTCATCGCTTTGGAATTCGTCAAGCTGGCGATGGTTGAGATATCTCTCGTTACGCCGGCTTCATCAATCAGTTTCACGATTAGCTGCAGATATCGCGAAGCAATATCCGTATAGTAGGCGCCATCTCCTTCACTCGAAAATTGAAAGAGCGCCATGAGCTTATCTCGCGTTTCTGTCGGCGTCCCGTTTTTAATCGGATTGTACGTGAGAGAATCCATTTCTGAAAAAAGATAAACCCTTTTTCCATACGCCTCACAAAGGGCTATAAATTCAAGCATTGATTTCCGTTCGCCTTTGCCATCCATAAAAATCACGGGCTTATTCTGCTGAAGAGCCGATTCAAGCAAAGACGCAATCAGGGTCGTTTTCCCCGTACCGGTTCCCCCAGTCGCAAGCATATGATAGTTTAGCTCTTTCGACTTCAGTGATACGCGCTCTTTAAAATCCGTATAGCCAATAAACACTTCTTTTGTGGGTTTTCGTCGATACTGTTTTTGTTTCCGATTCAAAAATAGAACCCGACGCTTGCGAAATGCTTTATAGGCTTGCTCAGCCTTTTGCTTTTGCACTTTCCCTGACTTAGTTGTCACACGCTTTTTCCAAAAAAACTTCGCAAAGATAAAGAAACCAAACGAAAATAACAAGGATAGACCGGTTAACGTGATATACGAGTGAGACGTAATCGGAATCGCTTCTCCGTTATTGATAAATCGCTCGAGCACTTCTGAAAAATACGGGACCTTCATTTCTGATAGAAAAGCAAAATAAGTGAGAAGATCCCCTGCTTGAAACTGCCAGAAAAGTAGAAGTCCCCCCGTTAAGAGCGCAAGATAGGACAGCCAATCTCGCTTGAGAGAATAAAAAATCGCAAAAAGGAACATCCCTAACAAAACTGGGAGAAGAAAACTCACAATCAAAACTCCAAGTACCCCGTACATCACAACGTCGCCAATCATTCGGTCCGTTTCCGTTTGCTTAACCTGACCCTCTCTCTTTGCCATCGGATCCACCTGGCAACACCTCTTCCCAGCGATCTTCGAGAATCACATGGGGGATTTTTTTAACAGAGATTTTATTGGCGTTCACTAGTCGATCCTTTGCTTCGTTTACTGCATTATGTATTTTAACGTCATCTGCGAAATAGATTACCTGATCATACGCGTAAGGCTGGTCACTAGCTTTTTTACTTGAAAGCAGCTCCTCAAATAACGAAAACTTTTCGTCATAACGCTTACGCTCTTTTTTATTTAGCTCTAGCTCCACCCACGTCGTCGTCACGTTCCCTTCAGCTGACTTAAAAAAGAATACCGCGTCCGGGATACGATCTCGTTTCGCATTGTACGCTTTTAACTTACTTTGATTATCACCGGTTCCAATCATCGCATAACGAATCTCTCGCTCTGTCCGATACTTAAATTCCAACCCATTTTTTTGAGCTTGAAACTGATAATAGAGAATCAAATCCGTAATCAACAAATCATGCTGCATCGTATAAATGGATGCTTTTGTTGGCACCGTCACACTCACATTAGTGAGTTTCCTTGCCTCCAATGTCCCCAGGTAAACACCAACTTTATGAGCAATCCGTTCATGTCTAACAAACTTCTTATCTTCTAATTTTCGTAACCGACGATAAACACGATGAATATTTGGCTCACAAAACTCCAGCATAATCTGCCTCGCCGTCACCATACCGTTTCTCAGAATAAACGTAAGATACGCTAGATCCTTTTCTTTTAGCGAAGTATACTTCAACATAAACCAATCATCCTTTTCACTCTGATATCGGAACCACTCTCCTTCTTAAAAGTTTACCAAAACAGAAGCCGATACCATAAACCAAAAAGAAAAAAAGAACCATCACCAAAAACCAAACGACCTTAATCACTTGAACACCTAACCAGAACACTACCCCATACAAGAAAGCTAGAAGACTCACATAAGCAGTTAGCCACCTTGGAACCTCCACCAACACCTCCTGTATAGCACACACCTGGAAGCACTAAATCACTTGAACTTGAAATAGAATTCTACATCCACTGAACAAACCTAAAACTCTCTTTCCCCACCTGCACTCACTCACAAATGACTTAAACTACTAATCTCTTGAACTCACACTTACCCTCATGATCAACCCAAACAACAAATCTTATAATCTACCTCCTAGTCTCCCCTCCCTATTACTCATGACCTAATCCATCTTAAACCTAAAATCTAAATCAATCTCTAAAACCTCTCGCCTCAGCCCCCACCAACACTCTGAATGCCTCCGCCTTTATAGAGTAGTAGAAGACCTCGGCTATGTTCACGTAGTATAGGCGAGGTCTTCTACAGGTTACGAATATAAACAGGAGGCATTCAGCCCTTGCAACAAAAGGGGCTGAGGCACTTTAAAACCGCAAATGAAAAGAACATTGATTAACATCTCTTTTGCGCATCTATTTCCGTATTATTTACGTCATATGAACTTGACCACAGTCTACTATAAGCACACTTGTTTGGCAATCAATCATATGGGAATTCGTTCCATTTAACTACACTCAAAGAAAAACACACGACTATCGTACTGCCCTAAAATTTAGTAACAAATAACCAAAGCTAGTAACCTTATTTAATTGTCAAAGAGCATTCCCTTAACAAACTTGCCAGAGTTAACAAAGGGTAATCTAGATATGTATTGGCAGACTGGCTCATTAAGTCAACTTGTCATTTTTACAGGATCACTAGCACCTGATCGGTAAATCAGATCAATCTCGTGGGTTAGTAACTCGGTCTGAATAGATGGTAGATCTTCCTCACTGATTACTTCATGTGAAGATGGTAGCAGCTGGGCAAAGGATAGTTGAGCTAATTGGACACGCTCTCTTCTTGCTAGTAATAAACTTTTAAAGAGCATGGATCGACTCGTGATCTTCGTCACGGCATTTCTTCCACGGCCAACTGTACGCTTGATTAGCTTAGATGAGCGCTTTAGCACTTCTTTCAAAGTTGAAACGGCCATCCCAAAACGTTCGGCAAGAGCTTTGAGCGCTCCCTCAAAAAATGGCTTTTCTGGACATGCTACCTTTTCCACATACTGTAGAATATCTTGTTCTCTCTCATCATAATGAGAACGAACGCGCTCTTCCCTAGGCTTTTTGAACTTGTACCACCCTTCTCTCCCCTGAAAAGATGTCTTTCCATCCGTCCAGAGTTCCAGAAGTCCTTCCACATAGGTACGCTTGGCGCCTTTGTACTTACCAGAATAAGCACTTTTTAAAATGCGCTCGAATTCAGTTTTACCTAAAGGTTGTGCAAGGTTACTATTAAACTGATCAAGCTCATCATACGCCTCTTCAAGTGGTCTTCCACTTGCAAAGTTGGCAATCGCAAGCGTCAATACAGCGTTGTTGCGACTCGAACTATAGTGACCACTTTCAATTTGAGTGGCTTGAATAAGAGCTTGATACCATGCCGCCGAAGTTTGATTTGATGTAGCAGAACCCTTTGAATAAATCACTTGAAAGGAGACTCTCTTCTCTTCTTCTTCAAACTTTTTGGACCAGGTTAAGAGCTTACTAGTATTGGCGGGCTGATCACCAAAGTAAACGACGTTACCTTGTTTCGGAATGCGATAAAATCCAAAAGGTGCACAGTTAACATCTACTGGTACATACTTCTTTAAAGCTTTTAACATATTCTCAGACAGTCGCTCAGCTACCCGTAGCGCCTTAAAATCTTTCTGTTTATGAATATAAAAAGGTGTCTCAAGTACGAAAAATCCTTGAAAGCCTTTAGGCGTTTCTAACAAGACGTTTGGCCATGGTAAGCCGAGCTCTTCACACCCAAGGAAAAGACTGTATAAATCGATATCTTTTGTATCAATATCAAAGCCGATCACGTTAATTTGTTTTAAGTTATCTCGGGTATGTCCCTTTATAACGCGTTTACCAAAATCATAGTATGTACCACCACGATATGTGTTTGGCGTCCAGTGCGTTAATTCCGAGTGCTTCTCATGTAAGCTTTCGTAAGAATTAATGAGAAATCCCTTCCCTTGACTTAGATCAGCCTTAGAACAAGAGACAAATACGGTCCCCTTTTTATACGTTGATTGGTTTTCGCTCTTCTCATACTCTACTCTCTTTTGTAAAGGCGCACTTGACCCCTTTTTCTTATATAGATGCAAGCTGTTATGTGTTATGAATTGCATGATCTCTACGGGCTGGACGTCTCGTCTAACCTCTTGTTCCACCCTGTCTTGATAGGCAATATTCATTTGTTTCTCCCTTCTGGGACAAACAAAAAAGGACCGATTGCAAGCAAAGCTTACACCGATCCTGTTACGCACTATATTCTTGAGAACGTATTTGTACTGAGTGTGCCTCTCCCTCCCCCTGTCTGAAAAGGTACAAATCTAGTAAAAAAACATAGATTAACAGACAAAAGTACGGTTATAACGTTGCACAGTTATACAAATATATGTTATTATTTAGCCATATAAGGCTATATTAATAACAAAGCTCACAAAACTTGGTAGGTGGAGTGAACTTCGTTCTCAAGCTTAGCGTAACTTGGAGAGGTCGGCTGAGCTTGGATACCCAAAAGATCGTGTTGGTAGCACGGTCTTTTTTATTTGGTCTTTTTTTGTTGTCAGAT
>NZ_JAQQWV010000006.1:0-97339 GCF_028610665.1 Guptibacillus sedimenti | reverse complement strand
GTTGAACCCACCGGCGAACCATTTTGGGGTCAATTTCTAATTCTCTTCCTACTGTTTTGTAACCCATTCCCTCTTTCAGATACATATCTACAGCTTTTTTCTTAAATGGCACATCATATGTTTTCCTGATTTCTCCCATAGAAAAATCCCCTCCATAGTAGACAGCTTAATGTGCTTTCTTTTCTCTGTCTACTATGTGGGGATCATATCATAAACGGGATGCTTTCACCTTATTTCTGTTCTTTTTCTTGTGCAGGATCTTCTTGTACTGGTTCTGTTTGATCAACATTATAGTCGTAATCACTACGATCAACAGGAGTGAAACCTTCAGGCTCATAGAAGCGCAGTAAATCGCCGTAGACTACTTTATCTGAGAGTTCAAGTGACTCTTCGACAAACTGTCCTGGCTGCTCACATTGTTCAGCATCTACTTTTTCACCTGATGGATTCGCATAACACTTCTCATTAACAGACGTCACTTCTGGCGTTACGAAATCACCATTACGGAATGGCACGATTTCACGATGATCTTCTGAAAGGAGATCAGATCCAAACGAAATATAATCATCTGTTTCAACGCCTAGTAGATGAAGAACGGTATCACGGATGTCCATATGCCCACCATATTCATGAACCTGCTTACCTTCTACACCAGGTGCAGTAATGAACAGAGGTACACGCTGTAGCTGTGCATTTTCATATGGGCCTACTTCCTCACCCATTACTTCAGACATCGCCTTATTATGGTTATTTGAAATACCATAATGATCCCCATACATAACAATCACGGTGTTGTCATAAAGTCCTGATTCTTTCAAATCGTTAAAGAATTGTTCGATGGATTCATCCATATATTTCGCTGTTTGGAAGTAACCATTTACAACTGCATCATTCGTTTCAGGTGTTGGGAAATCAACATCCCCTTCATCCATTGTAAACGGAAAATGGTTCGATAAAGTTAGCATTTTCGCGTGAAACGGTTGTTCGAGACTTTCAAGATATGGCATAGATTGTTCAAAGAATGGCTTATCTTTTAGACCATAGTTATGAACATCTTCTTCGTTCATATCGTAATAGCTTGAATCAAAGAATTTCTGAATACCAAATGACTTATACATCTCATCACGGTTCCAGAACGTTTTACCATTACCGTGTAGGGAAGATGTTGAGTAGCCTTTTTGCTCTAAAATGGCTGGCTGCGCCTGATACGTGTTCCGCGCTTTCTCCATCGCTACTGATCCACTTGGTAGTGGATACAGAGAGTTTGCCATCATAAACTCAGCGTCCGACGTTTTTCCCTGTCCAACTTGATGGAAAATATTATCGAAATAGAATGTGTTTTGATCTTCAACAAGACTGTTTAAGAACGGCGTTACTTCCTGACCATCGATTTCTTTTCCGATTACAAAGCTTTGCATCGATTCAAGGGAAATATAAATGACGTTCATTCCCTCAGCCTTACCGAAGTACTCCGGATTTGGCTCTGTTCGATTTGCTTCAACAAAGTTTCGAACATCTGTTAAATCATCACTGCTTGCAAACGCGCTTTGAGAGCTAGACTTAACAGTTGTAACAACGTCAAAAATTTGATAGTTGAATTGACCAAGATATTTCACAAGGTACGTGCGATCAAAAGCACGCGTTAAAAGCTCTGGACGATCAGCTTCAGCAAGTCCGAGATTCACTGTGAAGAAGACAGCTGCTGAGGCAAATACAAGTGCAATTTTCTTCTTTTTCATCGCGACTTGTGGCTTAATAACTTTAAATAAGATTAATCCAAGAATAAGCAACGTATCAATGAAATAAAACGCATCAGAGAACTGCATTAATGCAAAGGCACTGTCTTTCAGCTCTCCAGCATCATTTGTGTGCATGACTGTTGGAAGTGTAATAAAGTCATTAAAGAAACGGTAGTACACGACATTTGCATAAAGAATAAAGGAAAGGACAAAATCAATAATTAGAATCGCCCATGCTCGTTTACGTCCTTTGAAGAATAGGGCAAACCCAAAGAATAGCAACAAAGAACTAATCGGGTTTAAGACTAATAGAAACGACTGCATACCATTTTGAATTCCAAGATCAAATTCAGTTTGATAGACAGCATACGTTTTTAACCAGAATAATAGAATGACACCAAAGAACAACGCCCATGGCTTATTAATCTGACTGCTTAATTTATTTCGCATGCCAGTTGAAGACCTCCTTGTAGAATTACATACTGTGTTGAATATATTTTAAATGTAAAAATGTTAATTTTTTTTAAATCCTAATACTTGAGTATAATACTCCCTAAAAAATTTAATGTCAAATTCCATTACATTTGCTTTCAGTTCATTTTTCTTCAATGAAAACGTTCTTTTAATACAGCAGTAACGTACCCAACTGATTCGTAACTCTTCTGTTAAAGAGCAGTGAAATATCGGTAAAAAAATAACAATAATTAGAAAGGTACTACCATTTGTCTCTTTATATTTGGTTTATTCCCAGTTTCTGTTCCAATCGTTTCAAGTATATTACATTTATCATCTTTTTATAAAAGCATAAAGTCATGATTTCATTTACGATATTGTGACAACAAAAAAGCGCCTCGCTTTGAGACGCTTTTTTCGTTAGTCATTAACCGCTTTTGATTCAGTTTGACCTGCTCGATCTTCAGGCATTGCTTTTCGAATAAATAATGAAATAAGAAAGCCAGCTGCAGCAAAACCGAATGCAACAAGATAGACAAGTTCCACTCCCGACACGAGGGACTGACTAATTGTTGATGGGTCTGCTGGGTTAGCAGCATTATCGAGATAAGTCTGTTGACGTGTTGTCATAATGCTAATGAAAACAGAGACGCCGATGGCTCCTGAAACAGGTTGCAGCGTATTCATAATAGCCGTTCCGTGTGGATAAAGGTTTTTGGGAAGTCCATTTAGTCCATTTGTTTGAGCTGGCATCATGATTGCTGAAATCGAAAGCATGAGCAAAATATAAGTGGAAACAATTAACACAATGGATGTATCAACCTTCACTGTACTAAACACGAACATAACACCGGTCAATACAAGAGCAGCAGGAATTATTAATTTCCTTGGTCCAAACTTATCGAACAACTTCCCCATTACTGGTGACATTAAGCCATTTAACAGCGCACCAGGCAGTAGAATCAATCCGGCCGTTTGTGGCGATAAACCGAGCGGACCTTGCATGTACATCGGTAAAATAATTTCAGATGAGAACATCGCCATTATAATGATAATAAATAGCAAGACGGCAACTGTGAACATCGGATATTTAAAGACTCGTACATCAAGCATTGGTTCTTTTAATTTCAACTGACGAAGTACAAAGATAATCAGGGAAACAACCCCAATCACAAGAGGTAAAAAGACTTGCGGAGCTAAGTAGCCAACTTCACCCTCACCCGCAAAACTAAATCCAAGTACAACGCCTCCAAATCCTAATGTAGAAAAGAGTATCGAAAGAATATCAACTTTAGGCTTCGTTACCTCCCCAACATTGCGAAGGAACTTGTAGCCAAAACCAATCGAAAACAGCGCGAAAGGAATAACGGTAATAAACAGATATCTCCAACCAAGATTGTCCACGATCACGCCTGAAAGGGTTGGGCCAATGGCCGGCGCAAACATAATCACGAGACCGATCGTCCCCATCACACTTCCTCGGCGTTCTGGAGGGAAAATGAGTAAAAATGTGTTAAAAATGATTGGAATTAATAATCCCGTACCTACTGCTTGTAACAGTCTACCGGTTAAAAGTATAGCGAAAGTCGGCGCGATTGCACATATAACGGTTCCGATTGTAAAAATCGTCATTGTGCCAAGAAACATCTGTCTTGTCGTATAGGACTGTAGCAGAAGTGCGGAAACCGGTGTTAAAATTCCCATTACCAGCAAGAAGCCGGTTGCCATCCATTGGACAGTGGCAGGTGTTACGCTAAACTTCTCCATTAACGTTGTTAATGCAATATTTAATAGTGTCTCATTTAAGATAGCAAAAAAAGCTCCGATGATAAGCGAGATCATGACTGGTTTAACATTAAAATTGGGATCATCAGCTAGGAATTCATACGTTTCCTTTTCCTCCATGGATTCCCCTCCTTTTCTCCTTAGCAGTTGTGCCCTAAATCTTGATTCCACTTAGGATTTACCGTTCAAAAACGTTTTAAACAACAGACAATATCTTACTATAACTAAAGCACTATTAAAAGAAATTAAGCTTATGAACTTGTTCACTTAACGGTTGATTGAGTAACTGAATGGTGAAACTTCAATCATATTAAGGATTTGTAAAAAACGCTCCCATCCCCTTGTGGATCAATCATTTACCCGTTAAAATTTGCTTATCAGCAATATCGAAAACCGATATCGAAATCAAATAATAAGAGGTGGTAGCATTTGGATAATAAAATACTAAGGAAACTTTTTCTAGGCTTTATTCAAATTCATATTCTTCACCATGCTAAGGAAGAAGCGATCTACGGTTCATGGATGCTAGAAGAACTTCGTGAACACGGATATGAAATGAGCTCAGGTACCTTATATCCCATCCTTCACAATATGGAGAATGATGGTTTACTTTCGAAAGAAGAAAACAACGTAAATGGAAAGATACGAAAATATTACCGTACGACCGAAAAAGGCAATCGAATATTGTTAGAAGCCCAATCGAAAGCGTACGAACTATTTAAAGAAATCAAAGACTAATGGAGGGTCAAGATGACTGGTAAACACTCTTTCAAAACCTTTATTGAAATTCTTCTCGTATCAACGCGACTGGGTTTAACTTCATTTGGAGGTCCTGTTGCGCATCTTGCTTATTTTAAGGATGAATATGTTGATCGAAGGAAGTGGCTTGATGACAAAATGTATGCTGACATTATTGCACTATGTCAATTTTTGCCGGGACCTGCTAGCAGTCAAGTTGGAATAGCAATCGGTATGATGCGGGGTGGGATGTTTGGTGGCTTCCTATCATGGTTTGGCTTCACAGTTCCTTCTATCATCATTCTTGTCATCTTTGCCCTGCTTTATCAAACCTTTTCGCTTGGTGATGGGACATTTATTCATAGCTTAAAAATTGTTGCGGCAGCAGTCGTGCTTCATGCCATTATTGGATTAGGTAAGAAATTAACACCCGATCGAACGAGAATTGCAATCGCCTTAGCCGCAGCTCTCATCATGCTACTCTATCCGTCTGCATGGATGCAGCTTCTTGTTATCGCAGGAGCTGGGCTACTAGGATTACGCTTTTTTAACGACAAAACAGAAACAACCGTAAAACCCTTTCCCGTTTCTATATCAAAAAAAGTTGGTGTTGGCTCGCTAGCCCTGTTAGGTACGCTCTTAATCGTTCTACCAATTCTCAACCGTTTAACCGATCATGCGCTTCTCAATTTATTTGACACGTTCTTTCGAGTAGGTGCGCTTGTATTCGGAGGAGGACATGTTGTCTTACCGATGATTGAACGAGAAATCGTTCCCCAGGGTCTTCTCTCAAGCGATCAATTCCTTGCAGGTTATGGAATGGCCCAAGCAGTTCCAGGTCCACTGTTTACGTTCGCAAGCTATCTCGGTACGATGCTAGGAGGCATTACGGGAGCAATCGTCGTCACCATAGCGATATTCTTACCGTCCTTTCTACTGATTACAGCTGCCCTCCCATTTCTAAATGAATTACGAAAGCGGGCTTCATTTCAAAAAGTTTTAATTGGCGTGAACGCTAGTGTGGTAGGTATTTTATTAGCGGCCTTTTATGACCCTGTTATTAAAAGCGCAATTAATTCAGGAGAAGATTTTGCCCTTGCCGCGATTTTATTCGCTTTACTCTCAATATGGAAGTTCCCAGCCTGGATGATCGTTGGTATAGGCATCATCGGCGGGTATCTCATTCAAATCATCAGTTCATTCTAAAAGAAGACGTCGCACTCATGCGACGTCTTCTTTCATTATAAGTCACTCGGCATTACGCCATCTTCTACTATGTTAATTTTCCATGCGACAATTGTGGTGCTATCTCTGACACCTTTAACCTCTATCTCTGCTAATAATTGTTGAACACCATCTTGCACCGACTGATTTTTCATTCGAGCCACGACTTGATCTGGCAAATGAAAATTTGCGTGAGGACACTCAAGTAATCCATCCGTTGTTAAGAAAATGAGGTTATCCCCTTTTCTTAACTCTTTTGTGCCGGTGCTATAGCACGGGACAATTGAATCAAATGTGTTCACTTCTCCGATCCACTCGTAGAAACTTCGATGATTTTGCACCAACTCTCCAAGCGCTTCCAGCTCTGGATGAATCAAAAGCAATAAACAATCACCAACGGAGAACCACCATAGATACTTATCTTTTCGAACGACAATTAAACAGGCCGTCTCCCCTTCCACTTCCCGGCACTTTTGTTTAAATGTTGCGTTTTGAAAAAGGCCAACTACAGCTTCGCGCAATTCACTCACTGCTTCTTGCGTCTTTTTTATAAGAGTGTTCGTAAACAACGAGTGATATCGCTCAACTTCATCTAAAATAAGCGCTGCACTACTAGCTGTTTTATGTGCATCTAATAGGACTGCAAATTCCCAATCTACTCCAGTCCAAACGAGACAACCGTCTTCATTCTTATTCTGTCCTGCTGAAGTGTTCCCTCCAAAACGACCAACCGAGACGTTCCCAACCTCAGTACAGGTAGGTTCATCTAAATAAGGATACATACTCCCTACCCAGCTCAATTGATAACTTTTTCCTATCTTAGAACTAGTTTCAGTAAGTTTAAGACTCCTGTCAGACACCAATACTGAAATGACTTCTTCAGGATAGATACGTAATCCGTTTAGTTCAGAAACCGGTACCCAAACCGCTTTATACGCGCCTCGTTTATGAGAAGAAGACCGATACTCGCTA
The DNA here is from genome assembly GCF_028610665.1 of Guptibacillus sedimenti. Taxonomy (NCBI): domain Bacteria; kingdom Bacillati; phylum Bacillota; class Bacilli; order Caryophanales; family Guptibacillaceae; genus Guptibacillus; species Guptibacillus sedimenti. The sequence continues at coordinate 90,428 of NZ_JAQQWV010000006.1, read as the reverse complement.
CCGGTTCCGTTTCCAAATTCACCACTGAGGATTTCGGCTGTATAGTAAAAATGTTCCCCATTCAATTGAAAAGAAGTATATAACGCTTTTACACGTACGTCTACTCCTAGTTCTTCGAGGGCTTCTCTTTTAGCAGCTTGTTTGTGTGTTTCACTTTCTTCGATTCCACCACCTGGAATAACATAATACGTTTCATCATTTCGATTTCGCTCTATTAAAGCGATATGATCATCTTGAATGATGATCACTCCCGCTCTGTTTCGATCCATCACGTACCTCCTATCCGCCTAACATCATTAAGACATTCGCAACAATAGTGAGGACTTCCTTCTTTTACAGGGGATTATTGAATACTTCCTTTACAATAACTACACACTTCATATAACTCCTTATCAATCAGCTTTTGAAGATAGAGATGATCGTGCGTGCCCTCTCTCTTTGTAATAGGTGTTGTATGAAATTCACATTGATCACCAGCAAATGGTGTGCGATGAATAATGCGCTTTGAATGATCGATTAGGTATTTCATTATCTTCCTCCTTGTCTGATTCTATATTCATAGTGTGTTTTCTGCTGCATTGGAAGGATAAGAAAATATAAAAAAGCCAAAAAGAACCAGAAGTCTGGTTCTTTTTGGCTTATAACTGGTTCTATCGCCCAGTTTATTTCCACCTAGTATCTGTTTGGTTTAAGAATTAATGTAATATAGCTTTTATCTAGATTAAAATCCCAGTCTACAAAAATATCTTCTACTTTTGTAGCAAGGATTGATTCAAATTGTTGATCATGAAGCAAGCTTTTCTCAAGCCGTCTTTTCGATAATTTTAATTGTTCTTCAAAACCATCGCGAATTAACTCTTTCTCTATGCGAACGAGAATACCGTCCCGAAGCACAACGAGCGTTCGGTCATTTAGCATGCAGGAATCTACTTTCTCTGGTGCTTTTTCCGCAAGCATACTGACTCGGATAATTTCCTCATGAACGCGTTCTTTTTTATCATATTCAGGAAGTGCTTTACCTTCCATTTCATTGATGTTATTCATGACACCAACAATAACTCCTGAGCGATTTTGAAGAGACCAATCATGATAAAATGACTGGATTTCAATACCTGTCATCACTCGAATGGATGCTTTAATTTCAGGTAACAAGCCTTGAATCAGCAAATCACGCGTTTCTTCAACACGCATATCTTCTTTCTGATCCACTAGTACTCGTTCCATCGGTGCAAGAAAATCGCGAAAATATATTGTCATATACGGTTCCTGTATCGATACGTAAACCGATGATGGGCCTTTCCCAAAGTTATCTCTTAACAGTTTGCCGACATAACTCGCAATTTCAGCTTCATTTGACTTACGTTCCATTAGGTTCACCCTTTATTCTAAGATAGGAACATCGTATTTCCTATCCAGTATTCATTATAGTAGTCTTTCCACTTTATTAAAAGAATATGGATTGAATTTGATATTTCATTTAGATGACAGGATCGTCATGATAGTGACATGATTACTTGTCTCGTTTTGTCATTCGCTTCAATACCTCCCCTAAACCGTTAGGGTAACAGTGGATGTTCTCCTCAACTACATCCTTAATCGATATCCAGTTCGCTACCGCATCATGTTCAAGAAATGAATACGCGTCCTTTTCATAATATTTTGGTTCACCAAACGATACACTATAAATCTGAATGATTTCGTGCGACCATTCCTCACCAATTTGAAATCGATTTTCTAGGCAAGTTAGGGACTGATTTACGTCCACTTCAATTCCAAGCTCTTCTTTAAATTCTCTTACTACCGTTACTTTAGAATGCTCTCCAACCTCTATATTCCCTCCAAGTGGACGATAATAACTTCCAAATCCTTTTGAATGCTTTCCATAATAAGCTTCAACTAACATCTCTTGTTCTCTAAAAAGGAGCCCAAGTGCTTTTACTTTTATCATTCACTACCTCCTTTTGTGTTTTTTCCTTTTTCGTCTCACCAGTAACAAGACGACCCGCTGAAAAACGACCGCAAGCGCACCGAGTGACATGATCATACCTGGCCGTACTGCACGGTCATCCTCGAAAAGGAAAATGAGAAGAATGGCAATGAGCACAAGAGAAAGTGTAAGAATAAAAAGCACGCTCTTTTTCAAGTGGGAGGCCTCCTTTTATGTATGACTGGACATATCTGCATACTCCTAGACAAAACAGATAGAATTTCCTACAAAAAACCAGAGGACATAACATCCTCTGGTTTGTACTTCTCTTACTTGAAAATCTGATCGATACGCTGGATTTCTTCACTTGTTAACTTCACATCAAGTGTTTTCAAGTTATCAACAACCTGTTCTTGACGCTTAGCCCCTGGGATAAGCACATCAATGCTGTCACGCGTTAAATACCAAGCAAGGATAAGGTGTGTAACCTCAACGCCTTTTGCGTTCGCAATATTTCGGACCTGATCAACTTTCTTTAGGTTTGCTTTAAAAGCTTCTCCCTGGAAAAGAGGATCCTTCGAGCGAATATCATCGAACGTCGTGTTCTCATCATATTTACCTGCTAGAAGTCCAGAAGCAAGTGGGAAGTATGGGATAAAGGAAATCCCCTGTTCCGCAGTATAAGGAAGAAGATCTTCCTCAGCATCGCGATGAAACAAGTTGTAATGACTTTGAAGCACATCCACATAGCCATCCTTGTTTGCTTCTTTTAACTGCTCTAAATCAAAATTAGAAACACCAATCGATTTAATTTTCCCTTGATCTTTCAATTCTTTAAGAGCACCTACTGCTTCAGCTTTGTTCGTATGTTCATCTGGAAAATGAATATAGAATAGATCGATGTAATCTGTTTGAAGTCGCTTTAAGCTATTCTCCACAGATTGTTTTAGGAACGAAGGTGAATTGTTATAAACAACTTCTTCTCCTTTAAATTCATGAGCGCCTTTTGTTGCCAGAACGATATCGTCTCGGCTTCCCCGTTCTTTGATCACTTCACCAACAAGTTCTTCAGAGCGCTCAGGTCCGTATATATAAGCTGTATCCAATAAATTAATACCATTATCTATTGCTGCTCTTACAAGATCTTTCCCTGTTTCTTCATTTAAATTCGGATAAATGTTATGTCCACCCACGGCGTTTGTACCTAAACCGATTGGGTTTGCCTGTAAACCAGATTTTCCAATTTGTACTTTTGCCACTTTCAATCATCCTTTCTGTTAAAAGCTACACAAAGTACATTACCACTTCTTAGTAATTGGAAAACATCGTTACGTGCTTTCAATCCACTTCTCTCGATCCTCTAATGCAGGCTCTGCAATTAATTCAGAGTGAATCAATCGTTCACGGATGCCGTCTAACATGGCTTTTTCTTTTGAATTCATCTTAGTAACATCGTATTTTTTATGAAATACAGTATAGAGTTCAAAATCTCTTAATCGAATAAAATAAGGAAGCGTTTTAAGCCATTCATAAGAGACATTTGCTTCTTCTCGATACCCTTTCAAAAAGGAACGTAAAAATGCTGTAGCAAAGCTCGATCGTTCTGTAAAAGACGCGGTTCCACATTTTTGCCAAACCGCATAATAGAGAGGAATCGCAATATCACTTACATAATAATGATACATCGCATCGTCGAAATCAAATAGATGAATCGCATTACCATCATAATGAAAGTTTCCGTGATGGACATCGGAGTGAATGAGACCAAACGTATTTCCTGTTTCATGAAACGTCTGGATTTCTTCGATCAGCCTTTTCCCTTCAATTATGATTCTTGCATCTTCAGGTTTGGAGAGATACCGGTCGAATTGAAGCAAGTCACCTTCATCCCATCTCGCTCGCATGAATGAAACCTTGTTCTTCATCGAAAAACGGTGCATCTTCCCAATCTCTTTTCCCCATGCTTCGAATAGAGCGGGTCCAAAAAAGTCGTCATTTACTTTAATCGCATTACCAGGCACCCTTTCAAATAAACAAGCATAAAACGTCCCCTTCTCTGTTAAGATTAGTTCTACCATTTCATTCTTTATAGAAGGGTAGGCGCGTGCCACTTGAACGCCTGCATCGCTTAATTGATTGACCCACAGGAGTTCGGATTTTATTTCTTCAAGAGTACGGTGAGAGCTATGAGTAAAACGAAGGATCCATGTTCTTTCATTCTCTTTAACTTCATAAACATAGTTTTCAAAATCGCCTAGCTTTCTTATATTCGATACTTGAATACCAAATCGATCAATCGCTTCATCCACGTACGTTTCGGAGAACATTGCTTCAATCCAGGGTTCCATCTCCACATCCTCCTTCTTCCTTCTTTTCTACTACCATTAAATTCGACTTATCTCTTTCATTTCCTTTTAAACGATAAAACGCTCCCAGAAGTGGGAGCGTTTAACCTTACTTTGTTTCTTCCGTTACTAGCTTTAATGGAACCGGAATTGTTTCATCAACTTCGTTCCCTTTTAATACATCAACACCTGCCTGAACGGCGAGTGAACCGATTTGTTCAGGTTGCTGTGCAACAGTCGCTGATAGCTTTCCATCTTGAATACTATTAATCGCATCTTCATTTCCATCGAATCCAACAACGAGAATGTCTTTCCCCGAACTTTGAATAGCCTGTAGAGCTCCAAGCGCCATCTCGTCATTGTGGGCGAATACGGCTTCGATATCCGGATTACCTTGAAGCAAGTTTTCCATCGTATTTAAACCTTCTGTACGATCAAAATTAGCTGTCTGTTTTGCAACAACATCTAGCTTCTCATCTGCAATGTTGTGGAACCCTTTTCCTCGTTCACGAGTAGCCGATGCACCGGGTACTCCTTCAAGCTCAGCTACTTTTGCCTCTTCTCCTAACTGCTCCACTAAAAACTCGCCAGCCATTTCTCCGCCTTTTTCATTATCCGAAGAAACAAGAGTGGCTACATCGCCTTTCTCCGCAGAGCGGTCAAGCGTAACGACTGGAATACCCAGGCTATTCGCTGATTGGACAGCAGTCGAAATCGCTGCTGAATCAGTTGGATTAATCAATAATACATCGACTCCCTGCTGAATCAGATCTTCAACATCGCTAATTTGCTTTGCCGCATCATTTTGCGCATCTACGACAACAATGTCCATGCCTTTTTCTTTCGCTTCAGCTTCTACCCCATCTTTCATCGATACGAAAAAGGGATTATTTAACGTTGAAACGGATAAACCAATTTTAATATCCTCTATATCTGTCTCCTGACTCGGCTTTGCCCATTCAGGCGGTTGAAGCGAACACGCTCCAAGCACAAGCAATGACAAACTGAGCAGGAATGGCAATAACTTTTTCATAGAAATCCTCCTAAGCTGCTTTTTTACGATCAATCAACACAGCAATGATAATAACAACACCTTTGACGACCATCTGGAAGAAAGAAGATACACCAAGCAAATTTAAGCCGTTATTTAACGTACCAATAATCAGTGCACCGATTAATGTTCCAATAATTAAACCTCGACCTCCGGAAAGGCTTGTTCCGCCAAGAACAACTGCCGCGATTGCATCTAGCTCGTATGATGTTCCTGCAGTGGGTTGTGCTGAATTCAATCTTGACGTTAAAATCGCTCCTGCTAAAGCTGAAAGTAATCCAGCTAGAGAATAAATCATCACTTTCATGCGATTCACTTTAATACCTGAAATAAGAGCCGCTTTCTCATTTCCACCGATGGCATACGTTTTACGCCCAAAGGGTGTTTTATGCAGAATCACCCAGAGAACAGCGAATGATAGTAACATCGTGATCGCCGGAACTGGGATACCAAGGAAATAGCCTCTTCCGAAAAGCTGGAAAGCATAGCTATCGCCAAGCCCTGTAATCGGATTCCCATCTGTATAGACGAGGGTTAACCCTCGGAATAACGTCATCGTTGCAAGCGTTGCGATAAACGGAGCCATTTTTCCTTTCGTAATCAACAGTCCATTCACCATACCCATAACAGCTCCTAGCAAAGAACCTATGAGTATTGCCAAAATAGGGTCAATTCCTGACACCATCATGCCAGCCATCAGTGCACTTGAGAGTGCTAAAATCGAACCAACCGATAAATCAATTCCGCCTGTTAAAATAACAAATGTCATCCCATAAGCAATAAGCGCATTAATTGCCACTTGTCGAAGTAAATTCAATAAATTAAGTGGTTCTAAAAAACTTGGATTTAAGATGGAAACGGTTGCAACAAGAACGAGTAAACCTAATAGTGGTCCTAGCTTTTGCATCACATTCCCAACATGATTTGTTTTCATCGCATTATTCATCTTCTTGACCTCCTGTTGCCAGCGTCATTATTTTCTCTTGCGTTGCTTCATTCTTTGATACTTCTCCAGTCAGTTGACCTTCACGAAAAACAAGAATACGATCGCTCATACCAAGCACTTCCGGTAATTCAGAGGAAACCATGATAATCGCAACGCCACGATCCGTTAACTCATTCATTAATTGATAAATTTCACGCTTCGCCCCAACATCAACGCCGCGCGTAGGCTCATCTAAAATCAATACTTTCGGTCCAATCCCAATCCATTTAGCGATAACCACCTTTTGTTGATTACCTCCAGAAAGGTTTTTAGCACTTGTTCGAGCAGACTCGGTTTTAATCGTTAGCCGTTTAATGAGGAGTTCGACAAAGTCCTGCTCGCTTTTTTCATTGATTAAGCCTTTCGGAGCAAAGCTATAAAGACTCGGTAACGCGATATTATCTTTCAATGAGAAATCAAGCACAAGTCCCTCTTCTTTTCGATCTTCTGTAATAAAACCAAGGCCTAGTTGGACAGCTTGAGAAGGATTTTTAATGACTACTTTTTTGCCATTAATAAATATATCGCCTGTATATTTTCCATCCAGCCCAAAAATCGTCCGCATGACTTCTGTTCGACCAGCGCCCATTAATCCTGAAACCCCAACGATCTCACCGGACCTTACTGAGAAATTGACATTCTCAAACACGCCTTTTCTAGCGAGGCCTTTGACTTCTAACATCGTTTCACCAGGCTTTGGAGAACGTTCAGGAAAGCGATCAGTTAATTCTCGACCAACCATTTTTCGAACAACTTCATCAAAATTCGTCTCTGGAATCGCCTTTGTATCAACTGTTTTTCCATCTCGCATGACGGTAATGCTGTCACAGATCGTGAAGATCTCTTCCATGCGATGCGAAATGTAGACAATGGAAACCCCGCTTTTCTTCAACGAGCGAATCACCTGGAACAGCGTTTGAATCTCACGTTCCGTTAGCGCTGCCGTGGGCTCATCCATAATAATCACTTTCGCATCAGTCATCAATGCCTTTGCAATTTCAATCATCTGCTGCTGTCCAACGGAGCATTTTCCTGCTTCCTGATGAAGAGGAATGGAGATGGCTAGTTTCTTAAATTGCTCACCCGCAATCGCTTTCATTTTTTTCGTATGAATAAGACCAAAAGATGTAACCGGTTCCTTATTGATGAATAAATTCTCTAATACCGTTAACTCAGGCCAGATGTTTAGCTCTTGATGAATAAAAGCGACACCATTTTCTTCGGCTTCTTTCGGATTATCAAAAACCCGTTCCTTCCCATCGATCACAATTGTTCCATCATCTTTCTTATGAAGACCAGTAAGAATGTTCATGAGCGTAGACTTCCCAGCTCCATTCTCCCCCATCAATGCATGTACTTCGGCATCTTGAATGTCGATGTTCACGCCTTCAAGCACTTTGTTCGCTCCAAATGCTTTATGAATGTCTCTCATGCTAATTTGCATGCTGTTCACCTCGTTTAAAAGATTACTCCTGAATGAAGAATGCAATTGGCATAGGGCGTCGTTTCACCTGTACGGATAACAACTTTCGCCTGCCTCGTTTTCTCTTTAAATGCTTCATGGTCGACATAATTCCGTTCCGTTTCTTGAAGCTCCTGCTTTAGCCAATCATGCACCTTTTGGTTACTTTCAATTTCATTTGCAAGCGTCACACGTTCGACAACCATTTCATGAAGAAGTTCGCTCACCACATCTATAAACGCCGGCATTCCCGGTCGTAAGGCAAGATCAATTTTTGCCACACCGTCAGGAACAGGGAGACCAGCATCTGCGATAACAATCTGATCTGTATGCCCTAGATCTGCAAGAATTTTTGAAATATGACTATTTAACATCCCTCTTTTTTTCATTTTGATAGCATCCTTTCCACTTCTTCACGAGTCGGCATGCCACCCTGTGCCCCAAAACCAGTAACAGAAAGAGAAGCAGCGCGATTACCAAATATGATACTTTCCGTTAGCGTTTTTCCTTCCGCAATCGCTGTACCAAATGCAGCGTTGAAGGTATCTCCTGCTCCTGTTGTATCAATGGCTTCTACTTTAAATGAGGGAATCAACACTTCCTTCTGCCCATTGAAATAACGTACACCTGCTGCGCCTTCCGTAATAAATACCTTTTCAGGATACATTCTTAATGACTCATTCATTGATTGCCCACTAAATAAAACGTCTGCCTCATGTTCATTAGGTGTCATATACGTAGCTAAATCAATCACCTGCTGTGAGATGGGTCTTGCCGGCGCTGGGTTAAGTAACAACGGCACATTCACTTTCTGACATAACTCAGCTACAAACGCTACCGTTTCTTCCGGTATTTCTTGCTGAATCATGACCAGGTCGCAACTTTCAATGAGTTCAGCCTTCTTTTTAATATAAGAAGGCGTAATGTAATCATTCGCTCCTTTAACAACCACAATACTGTTATCGCCCTCTGCAAGAATGATGTGAGCTGTTCCGCTTTCAACTCCTGTAACCGGTTCCACATGGTCGGTTTTAACACCATTGTTTTTAAAGTTTCGTAGGATCGCCTCGCCGTAATGATCGTCACCGACACAGCCAATCATATGCACTTCTGCACCAAGCCTTGCCGCTGCAACTGCTTGATTTGCCCCTTTGCCGCCAGGGACGGTTTTAAATGATTCTCCTAATACCGTTTCTCCAGCTCCTGGACGTTTCTTGGAAGTTACTACAAGATCCATTGAGGAACTTCCGATAACAGCTATTTTCGCTCTACGCATTTGGATCAACCTTTCTTGTCGTATTTCGCTCAATTAGCGTAACTGGTAATTGAATCGTCTGATCAATTTCCTTTTCTTTTCGAATCATTCGAATGAGTAACTTCGCTGCTTCCTTCCCCATTTCATAAGCAGGTTGCCTAATTGTTGATAAAGAAGGATAGGACAAACTACTAAACGGGATATCATCGTAACCAATCAGCTGTAAGTCCTCCGGAATCCTTCTTCCAAGACGAAGTGCCTCATGTAAAATGGCAATTGCTACAATATCGTTACTTGCAATCACTCCATCCGTATCAGAATGCTTTTCAAAGAGCTCTTCAGCCCTTTTTCGTGCATCATCAAATGCATAAGAGGAAGTGGAGAGAACCGAAAAATCAACTTCCGCTGCACTTAATTCAGCGAGTGCTCCTTGGAATCGATCCATCGCTGGCTTTACATGGCCAGGTCCTTTAATCAGTGTAATTCTTTTTGAACCTCTCTCAACTAACGCTTTCGCTGCAAGTCGTCCTCCTTCGATTCCATCAGCATAAACAGAAGGATGTTGTTTTGACACACGATCTAGAAAGACAACAGGCAAATCAAGATTTGTATAATTCTCGTTTTCTGTATTATTTGTTGCTGAAATAAGGCCAACAACTTGATTTTGTAAAAAGGTTTGAATGTACTCTAATTCTTTCGTTGCCTCTTCATCACTGTTCCCAAGTAACAACCTGAATCCAGCACGGTTAACCTCATCCTCAATACCACGGGCTAACTGAGGAAAAAAAGGATTCGTGATATCAGGAAGAAGAAGTCCGATTAACCTTGATTCGCGTTTATAGAGTGAGCGCGCTACTTCATTTGGACTGTAGTTCAAACTTTTGATCGCACCCATCACGCGTTTTCTCGTTTCGGCTCCTACGTAACCATTATCATTTAGAACACGAGAAACGGTCGCAACAGATACTCCCGCTTGTTCTGCTACGTCTCGAATTGTAGCCATGTGCTTCACTCCTTCGCCTTTGTGTAACCGGTTACAGATAATTTATCACACCTTTGAATGCGTTTGCAAGTTTTTTTCTTACTTCGCCTGACACGTTGGACAAAAATACAATCTTCTTGATCCAGCTTTCACTTTTTGAATTTCTGTTCCATCGATTCGGCACGCCTCCCCTTCTCGGTTAAAAACCCAATGTCGGTACTGAGGCCGCTTTTGTCCCTTCTCCTTCAACTTCATCGCTAATTTAAGATCATTTGTAATCCCGTTATGTTCATAGGATTGGTGAACGAGTTTCACGGTAGCTTCAGCCGCTTTTGTTAACTGCCGCTCTGAGCAATCGATTGGACGTAAATCCGGATGAATACCTGCTAGAAAGAGAATTTCACTTCTTAAATAGTTACCAATACCACCAATAAAAGACTGATCTAGCAAAAGGGAAGTCCACTTTTTCTTATGGAAAGCTTTTGATTCAAAGCGCTCCTTCAATTGTTCCGCACTTACTTCTTCACTCAGTAAATCAGGTCCTACTTTCGCAATAAAAGGGTGGAGAGGCACTTCTTCATCACGAAGCACTTCAATATCTGATGCGCTATATAGAAGGGCAGACTTCTTCTCATTATGAAGGGCTAGACGTAGCTGACGATTCGTTTTTGGATAATTGTAGGCGTTCCGTATCACCCATTTCCCATAGAGCTGATTATGCGAGTAGATCGTATACCCATTATCAAATCGAATCAGCATCGCCTTTCCTTTCGTATCTACCCTCGTTACCTGTGCACCGCTTAAGAGAGATTCATATCCTTTTAGCTGTTCAAAAGCAAAGAAAACGTCCATAACGCGTCCTTTTTGTAATGCTTTTTCTACATTGTCTGCAGCTCTTCTAATTTCAGGACCTTCAGGCATTATCGATGACCTTCTTTCTTCATTGTTAGATAATCGTTTAGTTGCATCAATGATATTAATGATTTAGGGGGGATTTTCCCTAACTTTATGTGAATGAAACGAACGAAGGGGCTCTGCAGTGCAGAGCCCCTTCGTTCAAAACTTTTTGGTTATCCACCGATTGTCTTTCGGATCCCCAGTACTTTTTCAAGCTCTGATTTCTTTTGATTTTCAACAAGAATATAAAGTACATCGTTCACTTTTATTTTCGTATCTCCTGAAGGTGCGATCAATTCATCTCGGCGAATAATTGCACTAACGAGCACTTTATCTGGAAATGATATATCGGATAACTCTTTTCCAATTAATTTAGAAGATGGCCTAATGGTATAAGGAATCATCTCGGCGTTAACCGTTGTTGATGATACGAGTTCTAATGAATGAGAAGGCACATGAACTTCAGGGCCAGTTAGCCCTAATTTTTTCCCTATAAGAGGAATAGTAGCGCCTTGTACAAGGGCAGAAGTGAGGACAATAAAGAAAATGAGGTTAAAGAATAGCTGGCTATTTTCTAGTCCTTCTAACAGCGGAAAAGTCGCTAACACAATTGGCACGGCGCCTCGTAATCCGGCCCAAGAAAGAAAGGTTTTTTCTTTAATAGTGAACTTAAACGGAATACTTGAAAGAAAAACAGCAATTGGACGAGCAATTACAATCAAAATAAACGAGAGCGCTAGTCCTTTTAAAACAATCCAGGTTGAGAATAGTTCTGAAGGATTGACAAGGAGACCTAGCATAATAAACATTAAGATTTGCATCATCCAAGCGATTCCATCATGGAAGCGGAAAATCGTTTGACCATATGGAAGACTTTTCGTATTACCAAGTACAAGGGCAGCAGCATAAACAGCAAGCAGTCCGCTTGCGTTGACTAAATCTGTTGCACTATATGTAATTAAGGCAATCGCAATTGAAAAGACAGGGTATAACCCGTTTGAACCTAACTCGATATTCTTCATCGCCCATGAGGCCGCGTAGCCAAACAAGACACCTAGTAGTAGTCCAGCGCCCATTTGCCAGAAGAACGACAGGATGACGGATGCACCAAAGGCAGTCTCGCCAATAGCAAGCTGTAATAACGTAAGCGTTAAAAACATAGCCATTGGATCATTCGAGCCTGACTCTGCTTCAAGGGTCGATTGCAACTTCCGCTTAATGTTCTTCCCTTTCAAAACGGCAAAGACCGCCGCTGCATCTGTTGAACCTACAATCGCACCTAAGAGTAGCGCTTCATTCCAATTCACATCCAAAATCATTTTGGCAGCAACACCAAATAACCCTGAAGTGATAAGAACGCCTACTGTTGCGAGAGATAATGAAATAGGAAGAACGGCTTTCGTACGACGCCATTCTGTTTGTAAGCCACCATCAAACAAGATCAGCACGAGAGCTAATATACCAAGTGACTGTGTAAGTGAAGCATTATCAAAATAAATATATCCGAGTCCATCGCTTCCTGTAATCATTCCCACGATAATAAACAAGACAAGTGCTGGGACACCTAACCGGGAAGAAAATTTGGCCATCAGGACTCCACCGATTAAAAAGATGGCGCTGAATAAGATTACTGCATTCGTATCCATTGATCTTCCTCCCTTCTATAAATTTACATCAATCTTCAGTTTCGGAATTTGCTCAGAATTTATACCGATATATTTTAATGTTTCACTTCTCGTCGCATGTCCATAAATTTTCTGAATGAGAGACACGGCTACTCCCTGTTGAAACGCATGATAACCAAACGTTTTTCTTAAACTATGAAAGCTGATTGGATGCTCAAGTCCGGCATCTTTTCCCGCTTGAGATAAAATGCGATGAACCTGCTGTCTTGTAATTGGATGAGAAGGATCTTTTTTCGTATGAAAAAGGTAAAAGTTATCATTTGAAGAATGCTCATTCACATAAAGCGTAAGAGCGCGTTTCACTTCTGAATTGAGGTAGATATCTGTTGTTTCGGTAATAGAGGATTCTAAGAATTCATTGTACGATCCATCCTTCATCACATGATTGAGAGTGAGATGCAACAGTGGGGTTAAACGAAGTCCTGTATTAATACTGAAAATAAACAGTAAGTAATCGCGCTTCGATCGCTTTATTAGAGCTTTTTTTAATATCTCAATCTGTTTTGTACTTTGAATCGCTCCAACAGAATTCACTTTTATCACTTCCTTTATGTGACTCAATTATATCACAGCATAGGTTATGTCACTATTGATATGCTTTCATACGAAAAGGCTATTCTATGATAAAAAGGATTTCCGGGCTTTTTCGTAGTATAATTAATTATGGAAGAATTCGAATAAAGGAGGGCCATTAATGGAACTTACAAATTGGTTTGATAGGGGCATGTCCATGCAACAATACATTCATAGTATGGACGAACATCGAGAAGATTTATTAACCATTTATAATCATGTTACTCTCGGAAAAGATGACCTTGAATTTCTTCATTCTCTTCAATCTGAAAAGCTCCGTGCTCTTGTCCTAACAGCTGACTGGTGCGGTGATGCAATGGTTAACCTCCCTATTTTTATGCGCATGGCTGATGAAGCTTTAATTGAAAGTGCATACTTTATTCGTGACAATCACCTTGAACTGATGGATCAATACTTAACAAATGGAACAGCAAGATCGATTCCGATTATTGTATTGATTGATTCAGAAGGCCGTGAAGTTGGAAAATGGGGGCCACGTGCTCCAGAAGTCCAAGCCTATGTGGATCGAGCAAAACAATCACTTCCACCAAAGGGCGATCCAAACTTTAAGAAGGCGTTCCTCTCATTTATTAATGAAACCACAGAACGATTTACAACGGATCATGACATGTGGAAGCACATCAAGGACGACATGCTAGCTATGCTAAGTCAATCAGTGACCGTTACAAAATAATACAAAAAAGCCCGGCAAATGTGCCGGGCTTTTTACATGATTATAAAACATTTCCTATGATTCACGAATGTTGACAGTTACCAACAGTCGGATTAGACTTGAGTGTATAGATTTTTCCTAAAGGCAAAAAATATGATGATAGGAAAATATAGATAGATTCTTAGAAGGAGAGTTTACTCATGGGTGATTGGATTGTTGGATTAAGCCCTGTCTCACAGGCATTCCTTTTTACGATGTTTACATGGGGCGCCACTGCACTTGGAGCATCATTTGTATTTTTCACAAGAACTGTTAATCAAAAAGTCTTTGATGGCATGCTTGCATTTGCGGGAGGCGTTATGATCGCAGCAAGCTTTTGGTCCCTGCTTAGCCCTGGGATAGAGATGGCCGAACAACAGGGAGTACCTGGGTATATTCCGGCAGTTGTTGGTTTTCTATTAGGAGGGTTTTTCCTTCTTCTCGTTGATCGTATCTTGCCACATATTAATGAAGATTTGTATTTTAAAGACATTAAAGATAAAAAAGCAAAACACCGTACCGCAATGCTTGTTTTCTCCATTACAATGCACAACATTCCTGAAGGTCTTGCTATTGGTGTCGCATTCGGTGCTGTAGCTGCAGAGTTTTCGAGCTCAACACTTGCCGGTGCTATTGCACTTGCGATCGGAATTGGAATTCAAAACATTCCTGAAGGTACCGCCGTCTCTGTACCACTTCGAGGTGACGGTATGTCTAAAGCGAAAAGCTTTTTCTACGGACAGCTATCAGGAGTTGTTGAGCCTATTTCAGCTGTTGTTGGGGCACTTGCTGTCATTTACATTCAACCCCTCTTACCGTATGCGCTGAGTTTTGCAGCTGGTGCGATGATTTTCGTAGTAGCAAAAGAAATCATTCCTGGTTCTCAAGAGAAAGGGAATGTTCAAATTGCTTCCATGTCACTTATGATTGGTTTTTCCGTCATGATGGTTCTCGATGTAGCACTTGGCTAGTCCGCATACGAAAGGCGCGTTCCTCGGAGGAACGCGCCTTTTTTCTTCTACACACGATTAAGATTACCTTTAAAAAGCATAGCGAAAGAGTCCATAATATAGTGGTAGGAGCATCAAAATTGAGAATACGACTGTTGTAGCTTTCACTGTTTTCTCACTCAATCCCTCAATCGCTTCATCACTTTGATCGATATAAATCACAAATAGGAGATCCCACACGATTCCGACGACGAAAACAATTTTCCATAGTAGAGTTGGTCCGATACTTATATTCGTTACATATCCAAATAAACCAGTCCATGTCATACATGAAACGATAAAATCAACTTTCATCGCTATTGTTTTATATTTCCCTTTTAATAGAAACCCTATCGCTGGGGCTCCTAATATTCCAAGATACGTAATCCATAATAGATCTGACATTCTCAATCCTCTTTCTTTCACAACTTCGTGAAATTAACTCTATCTTCCTATTTTTCAAGCACACCCTCACTACTAGTCTACAAGAATAAGAGACAAGATAGATACATGAAAAAAACTTTTCTATTGAATAACTTGTTAAGAAGATTGTTTTTTTCGATGTTCTTTCTTCTCTTTCGTTGCTTCAGCTACTTTTTTCAATAATGTTTGCTCTCGCTTCCTATTTGCTACTCTTACTTCTTTTCGTAGCGATTTAAAAAGGTTCACGCACATGATGAGTAAGATCACCGTAAATGGTAAAGCTGCCACAAGAGAAGCCGTCTGAAGCCCCTGTAGACCGCTACTAATAATTAAGACCGCGGTAATGGCGGCAATCAACGTGCCCCATACAAGCTTTGAGAAAAGAGAAGGATTTAAGTCACCATCTGAGGTCATCATCCCGAGAACAAACGTAGCTGAATCAGCGGAAGTAACAAGAAAAACACAGATTAGAAACAGTGACAAGATGGATAGCACTTGAGTGAGTGGAAATTGCTCTAATGTCACAAATAAAGCACTGGTTACATCATTATTTACAGCGTCTGCAATGGCTGTCCCTTGAAACAAGTCCAAATGAAAAGCCGCTCCACCAAATACGGCTATCCATACCATCGCAATGAATGGAGGAACAATCAATACGCCAAAAATCATCTCACGAATGGTTCGTCCTTTTGAAACGCGAGCAACGAAAGCGCCAATAAAAGGTGACCACGCAATGACCCACGCCCAATAGAAAACGGTCCATTCCTTCACCCATGATCCTCCTTGATATGGCGTCATAAAGAAGCTCATCTCAATAAACTTCTGAATGTATCCTCCTAGCGCAAGCGTAAAGCTTTCAAGAATAAATACCGTTGGCCCAAGGAAAAGAATAAACAGCATCAGTAGAAGAGCAAGGGCAAGATTTAAATTACTCAAATACTTGATACCTTTGTTTAGTCCCGTTGTCGAAGAAACCATATATAAGAGAAAAAGAATTGCAGTAATAGCGATTTGAACCATACCATTTTGAGGAAGTCCATACATATAATCTAATCCGCCGTTAATCTGCAAGATGCCAAAGCCAAGCGATGTGGCTACACCCATTACGGTTGCAATAACAGCAAGGATATTGATCACTTTTTTCCATGATGATTTTTTATTCGCATTCGAGCCACTTGAAATTGTTTCACTGATCAAACTTCTGCGACCTTTTCGATACTGGAAATATGCCATCACAAGACCGACAACTGTAAATACAGACCACTGGTGAATGCCCCAATGGAAAAATGAATACCGCATCGCAAGCTTTGCTGCTTGCTCCGTCTCACCTTCTACCCCAAAACCAGTGGGAGGGTTTGCGAAATGCGTCATCGGCTCTGCGACACCCCAGAAGACAAGACCAACCCCAAAACCTGCACTAAACAACATGCCAATCCATGTAAAAAAGGGATATTCTGGTTTCTCCTCATCATCACCTAAGCGAATTTTTCCATACTTACTAATCGCAAGATAGAAACAAAACAGCACAAAGAAAATGACGGCCAATAAATAAAACCAGCCAAATGCATTCGTTGTAAACGAATAGACTGAACTCGCTACAGATGAGAAGGATTGAGGAACAAGAGCTCCCCATATGACGAGCACGAATATGACTAAGCCCGAAATCCAAAATACTGAATTTCCTTTTTGATTTTTCTTTTCTTTCATACACCTCTCCTTTCAGATTGAAAGTCATATTTCATCAACTCTCAATCAAGATTAATCCATTTTTCTATGTCTATCTTGTACCCAACTAGCTATGAAACTAACCAACTTTTCCCTTTTATCAGGCTTCACAAAAAAAAGCCTACTTTTATCACCTAAGCAGGCTCACTCATTTGCTGGACGTTTACATTATAGGTCCAGATGGATATGTTGTTTTGGAAGCGTCGGACGTTCAACTTTAAAATCGGGATCACCAAATTCCATCGATTCAAGAATTTGTTCTTCTGAAAATCCAGTCATTTGAGATATCCTCCGAACATCTACTTTCTTTTTAGACAAGCGCTTGGAATGTTCAATCGCCATTTTTGTTTGGTGTTGCACGACCGAGTATCGGTGCGTACAACTTCCGATCGATTGTTTCAATTCTTCATACCCCTTCCATTATTGAATAACCCACAGAAATCTCAGGGGGTTCGATATGGTCCTGTTACCCTCTCATTCATAAACTAAACTAGGTCTTATGGCCGTTGCTTGCACATTTTTTATCTAGTCTATTCATCATTATTAGTTTGTGCCAGGACGCGTACGAATCGACACTCGCCTCCAATCTCCTTAACAAAATTTAGTCTAAATGGTTTGCTAGAATACGGGAAGATTTGCTATGGTAAAGTTCTGACTAAAAAGGGGGAAATACTAGATGAAATTAAAGCAAATGCTTTTATTGCTAGTCTTACTTGGAGTACTAGCAGCATGTGGCAACAATAATGCGAAAGAAGAGGAACAAACGACATGGGGAGAAATTCAGGATAAGGGAACAATTGAAGTGGCAACATCTGGCACCCTTTACCCAACTTCTTATCACGAGCAAGAAACGAACGACTTAACTGGTTTCGACGTTGAAATCGTGAAAGAAATGGCTAACCGTCTGGATTTAAAAGTTGAATTTGTTGAAATGGGCTTTGATGGAATGTTGACGGCTGTACAAACGGGAAAAGTTGACATGGCCGCTAACGATATTGGCATTACAGAAGAGCGTAAAGAGAAATTCGCCCTTTCTACCCCATACAAACATTCTTACGGAACAGCGATCGTACGAGCTGATGACCTTTCTGGGATTGACTCCATTAACGATTTGGAAGGCAAAAAAGCAGCTGGGGCTGCGACAACAAACTTTATGAAGCTTGCCAAAGAAAAAGGCGCTGAAGAAGTCATCTACGATAACGCTACAAATGAACAGTACCTTCGTGACGTTGATAATGGCAGAACGGATGTTATTTTAAATGATGTCTATTTACAGCGATTGGCTCTAGCAGCCTTCCCTGAACTTGACCTTACCATTCACCCTGATATTCAGTACATGCCGAGTGAAGGTGGACTATTGATGAACAAAGAAAACGAAGAACTCATTTCAAAGGTGAATAGCGTTATTGAAGAAATGCTCGAAGACGGCACAATCCGTGACCTCTCAAAGACATTCTTTAACGATGCAGATGTAACAGAACTTCCGGAAGATATTGAATTTCAAAAATAACTTAACCGATTTTTTCTTCGTTTAAGATCAGTCTTTTAATGAAAAAAGCCGTTCTCCAACTAGTTGGAGAACGGCTTTTAGTTATTAAACAGCTTTTGCGTTAATTTCTACGTCAATATTGCCTCGTGTTGCCTTAGAGTAAGGACATACTTTGTGAGCTTCTTCTGCTAACATTTCTGCGTCTTCCTGGCTAACACCTTTAATTTCTACAGTAAGGGCTGCGCCAATTTTGAAGCCATTATCTGCTTCATCTTTCAACAAGCTAACGTCTGCTGTGATTTTTGAATCAATGTCCATTTTTTTCTTCGATGCCACAAGGTTTAATGCACCATCATAGCAAGCGGCATAAGCAGCAGCAAACAGTTGCTCAGGGTTTGAGCCTGTTTCGCTTGATTTCTCTGTTGGCATAACAAGATTTAAATCAATTAAACCGTCGGAAGATTTAACTTGTCCATTACGTCCGCCTTCTGCAGTTGCTTGTGAAGTAAACATTACATTACTCATTGAATATCAGCTCCTTCTAATTTGCATACAACTGAAATGTCCCCTTTTTTTACCTGTTTTAAACATTCATAGTGCCAATGAATGTTTTTTTCAAATACAGATTGAATTTTTCTTTTGATAAGTGTATTATTTATAATAGAACACTTGTTCTTATTTTGGAGGGGGAGATATTTTTGCAAGCAACTGCACTTCTCATTATCGATGTTCAAAACCGTATGTTTCAACGCGGAGCATCCGTCTATCATGATGCAAAACTTCTATATAATCTAAAAAAACTGATCGCATCTGCTAAATCGAAACACTTGCCCGTCTTCTACATTCAACACGAGTCCAAAGGAATAGACCTACAGCTTCATAGCGAAAACTGGAAGCTTCATCCTTTTCTAACTGTTGAAAAAGACGATTTCGTGATTCAGAAAAAGACACCCGATTCCTTTTACGAAACAACGCTTGAAGAAAACCTCCATAACAAAGGGATCAAAACCTTACTCATCGCCGGCATTCAAACCGAAGTTTGTATCGATACAACATGCCGAAGTGCCCATTCTAAAGGCTTTTCTACACATTTAATTGAAGATGCACATAGTACCTGGGATACGCCGATTTTAAAGGCTTCACAAATGATTCAACATCATAATCATACGCTTCAATGGTTTGCAAACACCATCTCAACTGATCAATTTGTAGACAGGCTTCACTAGGTTCAATGTTGATTAGTTTTGTTTCTATTAGCATTCCATTCATCTACAATGAATAAAAGGTCAATCAGCGAATAGATGTAGTCTATCCCCATCTCTACGATTTCCTTATCTCGTTTTTTCCATATCGCTTTCATACCTACGTCTTTCGCACCTTTTATGTCGTTAATGAGATGATCTCCTACGAAAACTGCTTCATGAGCTTCTAAACCGATACGTTCAAGTGCTCGTCGAAATATCGTTTTCTCAGGTTTTTTTACTCCTTCCTTCTCTGAAATAACAATGGTATCAAAATACGCTTCAATTCCAAGAGCACGAATATTGCTTAATTGAAATTCCGTTCTTCCATTTGTAATGATGCCAAGTTTGTAGCCCCTTTTTTTCAACGCCTCAAGCATTTCAAACATGCCTGGAAAAGGGTGACAATGCTGTTTAAAATAAAGAAGGTAATCATCTAAAAGCTCTACAGAAGATAACGGTAATTGATATTCCTCTACTAACCGCTCATAGACGCGATCTTTCCACGTGTATCCGTTGTTATCAAGTTCAATGAAGCGAGAGCAATAAGTATCTCCTTCTACTCTTGCCAAATAAGGTTCGTAGCGATTATATTGGTCGCGAATAAAAGATTCTACTGATTTTTTTCGATTTAAAAGTGTTTCATCTAGGTCAAAGAGAATTCCTTTTATCATCCTTCTTAATTCCTTTCATTGTTTGCTCACACTTCTCTCTTCACTTCTGTTATAGAGCTTGTATTTCCTTCCAAAACAAAGAGATCGTGAGTCAGACTCACGATCTCCATAAAATTATTTATTCTCAGCATCTTCTTCGTTTACTTGCTCACTGCTTGAATTCTCTTCATCTACAAGCTCATCGTTCGGTTTAGGTTTTTGTTCATCCTTCGTTTGAACTTTCTTAATCCCATTCTCCTCTTTTTTATCTTCTTTTACTTCATTATCCTCTTTTTGAGCAGGTTCTTTTTCTTTTTCTTTCTCTTTCTCCACTCTCTCATTTTTTGACCCCTTCATTGTAAAGTGCCAAATGTCAGACGTTGTTTTCCCCCCAAACTGATCAGATGCAGTGGCATACCAGTAATACGTTTCACCTTTAGCAAGTTTCTTCCATTTTGCTTCAGCAATGCCTCCACTCCTTACCCTTTGATCTGAACCGATTTTTTCTTCCGTATAAACATTTACTTCAAAATAATCAGTCGCTACACGTTTCACTTGTGGCTCTAGATTAAGATCAATCGTAAATTCATCTTTTCCTGGGTATTGCTCATTATCATAGAAGTTATAATCATCTAAGTAAGGAGAATACGTGTTCATATAGATTCGATTATTCGCAACATCGACGTGTAACAAACGTAAATAACCCTGCCCGCCTTCTGGTCCTCCCTGGTAGTCTGCAAGAATTTGATACACGTTTCGATCTGCTGTTCCATCACCATCGTCGTCAATTTCATCTACTAATAACTCACTGTCATGGTAATGGCCTGATAACGTTGCAACAACGTTCTTATTTGGCACAACGACCTTTTCATAGATTTTATCTGCAAGAGGGCTTCGGTTTCCTGAAACAAGCAAATATTCATGGAAAGAAAGAATGGCCATTCGATCAGGATACTGATCTAAAACAGCATTCATCCAATCAATTTCTTCCTGCTCAATTCCCCAGCCCATATAAAGCATCAGATAGTCATTGCCATTTTCAGAGATAAGATCATAGTGTCCTTTGTTATCTTGATAAGACTCTCCATAATAATCTCGACCGTTAAAGCGCGACTCTCCAAAATACTTCGAAAAGGCTGTATAGTCACCGGTTTTGTTATCAACATCATGATTACCTGCTAAAACGCCGTAACGAATGCCGGCATCATCAAGCACATTCATACTTGCATCTGCATTGTTCCACTGGTAGACTTTATCCGCTTCATCCACTAAATCTCCCGTATGGAAAACATATTTAATTTTCATTTCTTCTTGCTGATCTTTAATCCACTCGGTTTGCTTTTGATAAATATACGGATAGCTTTCAGAATAATATTGCGTATCGCTCATCCAAACAAACGTATAATCATACTGATCACGATTTTCTGGAATTTCATCTTGAACAAGGACCGTCACTTTTTGGTCTTTTACATAATCTTTAGCTATGACAGACCCTTCAAGCGTGAAATCTCCTTCTGGAGCGATCTGCTGCACTATCGGATCCCAGTTTTCTTGATTATGGTTCCAGGCATACATCGATACTTTTCTTCCTTCTAATGACTTCCCTTTCCAATGAAGAGCAATACGATCACGATCCTGAACCGACTCTTCTACCTCAACATCAAAACGGTGATAAGGGAATTGAGTCGTCGAATCAGTGGTCATATACTGTTGATCTTCTTTCGAAATAAGCTGAACCTCGTTGTCAGTGATTGCTTTCTCCCCTTCAGGTTTAAAAACGCCAGGTGGTTCTGTATCCACTGTGTTCGCATGGACGCTAATATTATTATCTCCAGCGGAATATTGATAGCCTTTATAAAAATCAACGTCTAACTCGTCATTAGTAGGATCTTCCACAAGCACTTTTAGCTTAGGATTTCCAGTTACATTTCCTTCCCCATTCTCTGGCGAAATGACTTCAGGTTTTTCAGGCTGTTCTTCTACTACTGTAAATGGAACCTTTTCTTCTGCTTTGTTTCCAGCTACATCATATCCTGTAAACACAGCAACGTGCTCACCAGCCTCAAGGTCAACAGAAGATGTCTCATAAGGCAATTCGACTGTTTCTCCATCAAGTGTGGCAGTTAGCTTTTCCATCCCAGATGTTTTATCAACAAGCTCTGCATCAATCGTAAACTTCCCTTTATATTCTTTTGTTTTAATCGTCGGAAGGATCGTTGGAGCTGTATTATCGACAAGAACTGTTTTTTCTACGCTCCCTTTCTTTGGATCGTAAACCTGAATGGTATGCAAACCGTCCCTAGACTTCCTTGTATCCCACTGGTAAGCAAGAGAAGAAAAGAGGTCTTCAGAAAGAGTAAAGTTAAAATCAACTACAGGAGTAGCTCCGCCCCCATCTCCAATTGTAAGTTCCTGTTCTAAGTTCATATAAGCCTCGTCTTGAATTATTGTGCCATCACTCATGACAAGTCGAATATTCTTCACATAGAAATCATCACGGTTTTCTTCTGAATTGTCGTCAAATGGTGATACTTTCGTTCCAGAACGTATGCTAATCGTATTTTGGTTCCCTATTTCAAGCTGACTGGATTGGATCGGAACCGATAGCGTCATGTAGCGATTGATTGTATCATCAAAAATAAGAAGCGCTTCTTCTCCCATCGTTACGCCATTTTGGAAAAAGAGATTTGTTTTCTTCACATCAAATGCAAAATACGCTTCGTTTTCTAGTGCTTTAAACGTGTTTGTTGGCTCTTCCCCATCGATTTTTAGAAGGAGATCATCTGGTGTCGCTCCATCTGCCGCGCCTTTTATGATTTCCTTTCCAGAGAGAATATCGCCATCTTTTACATTTAATCGAACGGCCTCCTTCACTGGCTGTTCAATCTCAATCTTTTTTACCTCACTTTTGATACGGTTCGTTCCATCAGATACTTCCGTATAATACTCAATTCCATTTCTACCAATTAAATCGGGTGAATAAATGGTGTGATGATAGAATGTATCGTCAAAGTCTTCTTTTAAATACACTTTGCGGAAGTTCTCTTCACTCTCATGCTTATAGAAAAGTACTACTGTCTTCACAAGGTGATTATCCTTTGCATCAAAGATTAGTTCGATATTTTCCGTTTGCTTCACTTTCTCAAAATCATGTAGCGCTTCAATAGAAGGCGGTTCGCTATCTTCTTCTACTTTGATTAAATCAGCTGGTACCTGACCTGGTAACACATTACCTGGAGAAGCTGGCTCAGTAGCACTACTGATTTTCCTTGAAATTTGTGCACCATCTGTTGGATACGTATAAAGTATCCCTTTATTTGCAGCGGTATCATCAATGCCGACCTGATCGTTATAATTACCAATCGAAATCTCTTTACCCGTATTCGTTGCAACAAGAATTCCTCGGGCACTGCTATTGGACATGCCATTTGACTCTATCTTTACAATAGATTCATTTTCAACTAACTCTGATCCGTAATTCTTGTTAAAATCAGCAACCGTTTCATTTTGATTGGCTGAATTGATAATCCAAAAAACCATTGATTCACCTGAAGGAATGGTGACATCTTCTTTTTGAGGTGACCAAATCAAATCTGCTTCTGGACCATCCATCGGATACCGATACTGGATTTTATAATCCTGGAAGTTAATTGCTTGATCTGTCGTATTGTATACTTCAATGAATTCATAACCATCCGCACCATTGACATTCGTTGAATCAGGAACAACTTCAGTAATGAGTAACTCTGGTAATTTCGTTTGATCAATTTCTGGACGATCAACATGTACGTTATACTCTTCCGATGTAACCTCATGCTTTCCATCATTTGCTTTAATTGTATAGTAAAGTGTGTCGGACCAAAGCTTATTAGAAGGAATAACAGCCGAGTAAACATCACCTTCTCCCAGCTCCATAGGAATGGTGACAGGCTCCATTTTTTCATCTAAACGATAGGATAAAACAGCCGATTGAACACCGGTATCGTCTTTTATTTCCGCGGAAATTGTCAGATCTTGATTTTCAATCGGTACCGGAACTTCGTGCGTGATTACCGGCGGCTCATTTTTTAACGCTTCTTCTATTTTTACTGTAAACGGCTCACCGGCATGAGCAGGATGGTTCTTTGTATATTGAGCTGTTTCTACTTTTATGTAGTAAGTCATTTCCTTTGAAAAAGCAAAATTGTCTTTGGAGATAACGGCTTCGTATACCCCTCCATAAGGTTCTGAAGGATCTTCTACTTTCTTCATTTGAACTTCAACAGGTTCTTCTAATTGAGATGCCTGATAAACAAGCGAAACGTGTTGCAATTCGGTTTCCGCTGTAATTCCAGCCCTAATTGTCATATCTTCATTACCACTTTGCGTTGTCAGTGCATCATGAGTAATAGCAACATTCGATAACGGTTGCGGACTAAGTGGAACCTGGGACTCCTCAACACTTCCTGGTGTTGGCGCTTGTTTTGCTTGATAAATCAACATCTCTTTATCCCCAATAGGATATTGATAATGGACGCTCAAATCCTCAGCTGCCTGATCACCAGCATAAGAAGCACGAAGCATTTCATTTCCTTGTCGATCAAGGAGAACAACCCCTCGATTTCCGCCGTTTGAAAAACCACTAAATTCTTCTCCGCCAAGACTAATCACTTGATCTTGAAGCTTCGTCACTCCATAGTGATTTTCAAAATCAACAATGGTTTTTCCACTTTTGTTATACCATAGCACCTTCGTTTCACCTGGATCGATGACAGCTGGTTCTACAGTAAATTTTTTATCTTCAGCGCTCCCATCTGTATACCGGTAAAGGAATTCATAGTCATTTAAATAGAGCGGCTGATTTGTATTGTTGTAGACCTCGACATACTCATAATCTTCCGCTCCTTTAATATTGGGTGATATTTCTGTAATAAGAAGCGGATAAAACCCAACTTCCTCCGCTTGTACTGAGTTTTCTAGATTTGTTGAAAACAGCATCGAACATAACAGGCATGCAATCATTCCTACACTGACTAATTTAAAACCTTTATTCCTTTTCATTTCATCCCCCTCATTCGTTCATTGTGGACCCCCTCTCTTATAGTAGAGTTAAACTATTAATGGGTTGTTTTTAAATTGTAAAATTAGGATAAATTTTCCGAATCTATTTACTTTTTGAATTCCTTATGTAAAATTGAGAGTTAGCATCCAAAAAGGGGGAAAAAACCAATTGATTAGACGATTAACAGAAAAAGACCATCACCAATGCCTTTCCTTGCTAACGCCGCATGCAGCTGAAAATTTGTTTATACTAGGAGACATTGAAGCCTACGGTTATGATCAACCATTCCAAAAGCTGTGGGGAGATTTCTCTGAAGACGGAACATTACGAGCTGTTCTATTAAAATATGAAAGAAACTATATCCCCTTTGCTCCTGCCGAATTTGATGCGGAAGGTTTTGCAAAGGGGATTTCAAATGATACAAACTTCCTAATGATGTCGGGTTTGAAGAGAGTGACCAATCAAATTCAGCCAAACATCTCCCATCCCCCTCATTCAAGTCGAGAACTATTCTATGCAAAGTGTGAAAGCGTGGAGCAGCTTTCCCTAAAGAACATAGAAGAAGTGAAAAAAGCAGATTTAAATGATCTGAATAAAATTCATTCCCTACATAATAAAATTGATGAATTTGATGCCACCGAAACCGTAGAGGAAAAACAACGTAATCAAGAGAAAGGCGTATCGAGAACCTACTATATTGAAAGGGACAGCCAGCCTGTATCAGCCGCCTCTACAGCAGCAGAAAACTCTCAATCCGCCATGGTTGTGGGCGTGTGCACTTTACCAGACTATAAACGAAACGGTTATGCTACAACATGTACGAGTAAGTTATGTTTCGACGTTCTACAAGAAGGGAAAGTGCTTTGTCTTTTCTATGATAATCCTGATGCAGGTGCGATATATAAACGGATTGGATTTCAGGATATTGAAAAATGGATGATGATCCGTTTTGAAACTGAAACATCTATGACGTGAAGAAAACGATCCCTCTCTATACGGATCGTTTTCTTCACGTCTGGAATTAATTCAATTTCTATTCAACTACTTTATTCCTTTTGACAAGTTTGGAGTTATACGATTTTGTCATGAGCTAGTCACATGTCAATCTAATATCCACTTGAGATCACCGCCTAACTTTCTTACTATTAAAGTGTTGATCGAGTTTACAAGATTCGATTTTTGGTCATACTGTACACTTAGAAAATCGTTTAGTGGATAATGGAAGGAAGGAAGAATGAAATGAAAAAATTAGGGTCGTTAGTTTCTATTCTTAGCATGGCGATTGTTCTCGCGGCATGCGGACAGGATAATGCAAATGAATCTGATAATAATTCAACAGCTGAAGAGACGCAAGTTGAGACGCTTGAAGTTGCACTTGATACTCCTGAAAAAGTAGAAAAAGGTGAAAAGGTTACATTCTCTGTCACGGTTACACAAGGAGAAGAAAAGGTAGACGATGCAGATGAAGTGATGTTCGAAGTATGGAAAGAGGGCGCTAAAGAAGAGAGTGAAATGATCGAAGCTTCTCATGATGGCGATGGCGTGTATTCGGCTGAACAGCAACTTGATGAAGCCGGAAAATATTTTGTTCAATCTCATGTAACTGCTCGAGATCTACATACGATGCCGAAAAATGAGATCATGGTAGGTTCTGAAGAAGAAGCCGCTTCTGAAAGTCATGAACACGAGCATGAACATGAAAGCGCCGTATCCATTCATCTCATGAAGCCTGAAGAAATGAAAGCCAATGAAGAGGTTATGTTAATGGCACACCTGCAAAAAGACGATGCCGCTTTAACAGGTGCTGACGTTCGTTATGAAATTTCGAAAGTGGAGGAAGAAAAAGCTGAGTGGATTGACGCTGAAGAAATGAAAGACGGCGAATACGAAGCCACAACTTCGTTTAAAGAAGCTGGTGATTACACAGTTACCATTCATGTCGAGAATGACGAAGGACTTCATGAACATACAGAAGAAAACCTAACAATCACAGAATAACGCAAAGGCTCTCCCTTTAACTTGAAAGGGAGAGCCTTTTATTAGTTTAATTTGATCTTCTTAAATTTTCGTTTCCCTACTTGAACGACGAGTCCATCTTTTACTGTCACTTCTTCGTTAACATTCGTGACTTTCGTCTCATTCAGTTTTATGCCGCCATTTTTCACCATTCGTCTCGCTTCACTCGTTGAGGATAACATGTCGAGCGAAACGAGTAGATTCGGCACTGAGATTGAGCGCTCACCTTCCCATATCACTTCCTCAATATCGGTTGGAAGCTGCTTTTGCTGAAACACTTGCTGAAATTGCGCTTCCGCACTTTGAGAAGCTGTTTCTCCATGAAACATGCGAACTATGGTTTTGGCGAGATTCATTTTAGCCGTTCTAGGATGAATCTCATTTTGTTCAATTTCCTGTCGAACCGATAGCTTTTCATCAAGAGATAAGTCCGTAATGAGTTCCGTATACTTTATAACTAGCTCATCCGGAATGGACATCGCTTTTCCATACATTTCGGATGGCTTCTCAGTTATTCCGATGTAGTTCCCTTTTGATTTAGACATTTTCTCAATTCCATCTAACCCTTCAAGCAGCGGCATCATTAACACAACTTGCTTCTCTTTCCCAAACTGTTCCTGAAGGTGACGCCCCATGAGAACGTTGAAATATTGATCGTTTCCACCAAGTTCAATATCACTTTCCAAATGAACAGAGTCATAGCCCTGCATGAGTGGGTAAAAGAATTCATGAAGAGAAACAGGTTTATTCGCCTTCATTCGATTTTCAAAGTCGTCACGTTCAAGTAGACGAGCAACTGTAATTTTTCCGGCGAGTTCAATTACATCTTCAAATTTTAATTCAGAAAGCCACTTTGAATTATAGTGAAGCTCTACCTTGCTTTGATCCAGAACTTTTCCAAACTGCTCAAGGTAAGTCTTTGCATTTCTTTCTACTTCTTCGTCAGTAAGCTGCACTCTTGCCGTAGACTTTCCTGTCGGATCACCAATTTTTCCGGTGAAATCTCCAATAATCAGTTGGATAATGTGACCATTTTCTTGAAACTGTCTTAATTTATTTAACACAACGGTGTGTCCAATATGAACATCGGGCGCTGAAGGATCAAGACCCAATTTAACTTTAAGCGGCTTATTTTTTAGAAGTGAAGTAGCGATTTTCTCCTTAAGCTCCTCTCCAGGAATGACTTGACTCGTTCCATGGGTATAGACCGCATATTGCCTTTCCATTTCCTTTCTTTGTTCTGCTGATAACTGATCCATGCTCCTGTTCATTCCTGTCGACCTCCTAATAAGTAAAATTTGATAATATAAAAAGCCACGCCCCTATAATAAATAGGGACGTGGCTTAACACGCGATACCACCCTGATTGAAGAAATAAATTCTTCCGGCTCGATTTGGATAACGGTTCTCCCGTTCCTGACTAGTAGGATCACTCCGTTCGTCAAGAAAGCTCTGAGGGGTAATTCACGGCTATGCTGTACCAGTTCACACCACCCACTGGTTCTCTGCCACTACTGATCATAACGCGCTACTGCTTCCTCTTCACAGCTTTTGATTATTCCGATACATGAATTTCTCATTACTTTATCTTTTTTTACTTTGGTTGTCAATTGATCTTTCATACTTCGATCTGCAAGTTATAAAAAGCAGCCTGCGAAAAAGACAGACTGCGTGTCTATTACTTATGATTCAGTTCCTTCAAAACGACTGTTGAAAGAATCTCAATAAATTCATCCTGGGCATTCGGCATTTCCGGTCGATAATAGTTTGCGCCAATTACATCGGTCACAACTTTACATTCGTAGTCATTATCGAACAAGACTTCTAGATGATCCGCGACAAAACCAACTGGCGCATAAACGAACGAAGTAAAACCTTGCTTTTCGTGAAGATCTCTCGTTAAATCCTGTACGTCAGGACCAATCCATGGATCAGGGGTGTTTCCTTCACTTTGCCAACCGATTGCCACGTTTTTAACGCCAGATTCTTCAACGATGAGGTCGGCTGTTTCTTTCAATTGATCAGGGTAAGGGTCTCCATTTGCGATGATTTTCTCAGGTAAGCTATGGGCAGAAACAATTAGTACTGCTTTTTCACGCTCTTGGTCAGACATGTCGTCAAAGATAGCTTTAATTCGCTTTGCCCAATAGGTGATAAACTTCGGCTCATCATACCAGCTTTCTACTGAATGAATAACCGGGCCTCCGATTTTCTCCGCTTCTTGTTTAGCTCGTCCATTGTATGATTTGATGCTAAATGTGGAGAAATGAGGAGCGAGGACGATGCTAACCGCTTCTTCAATTCCATCATTGTGCATCTCTTGAACAGCATCTTCAACAAAAGGTTCAATATGCTTTAATCCGATATATAGCTTGAATTCAATTTCGTCTTGAACCTTATTAAGATGAGCTTCTAGCCCTTTCGCCTGGTCTTCTGTTATTTTCGCAAGTGGCGAAATACCACCAATGGCTTTGTAACGATCTTGGAGGTCTTTTAATTGTTCATCAGACGGCTTACGACCACGTCGTATATGTGTGTAATACCTTTCAATGTCCTCTTCTTTATACGGCGTTCCATACGCCATTACGAGTAATCCCATTGTTTTTTTAGCCATGAATGTGTTCCCCTCTCGTCCAATAATTAATTAAACAAACTATCTTTTTGTAATTATTATCATCTAGCTATCAGTATACCTTTTTTTCTCCCCTGAATCAAAGGAAACCGAACTTAAATTCGCAACGTTCTGTGTCATACTCATTGAACCAAATCTTTATGTAGATTGCCACTTCCGATGCGCTTCCTTCACTAGTATAGCGGACATCTTGCGTTCTGTCTTTCTCTTCTTCTACTTCAATCTCAAGCCTGCCCACCAACGATTGTTTTCATACTGCTGTGAAGTAGCGCGGTAGTGAAGCGGGGGTCAGAAGCGGGGGTCAGGTACGTACCTGACCCCCTACCGCCACTCATAAGAAAAAGCTGCGCACATTCGCGCAGCTCTTGTCCTTATTTCTCCATAGCACCATTATGTTTTGAAACCACTTCACGTAAATCTGTATCATCTGATTCATCTGTTTCAAATGCTAACAAATAGCGAAACTCTCGATCTGCCTTCCCAGAAGGATCTGCATTTTCTTCTTGTTTTCCTGTAGGCGTTTCGTTCGAGAAGAACAAATCGTTGTTCGCTCCAGCCGGTGTAGCTGTTCCTTGTCCTGGAATAGGTGCATCAATGTTAAGCTTTTTATCTTCTGGAATATGTTCAACTGACAATTGACTTACCGAATAAGTCTGCAAATCAGCTTTTGCACTTTCTGCATCGTTCTCTGTTGTAAAATAGGCTTGTAATGATTTACTCATGTCAATCCAACTCCTTTTTGATGATCTCACAAAAAGGGTTTCCCGATTCTCATCCGTTCTAATCATCGTGATGGCATTTAATGCTGCTTAGCGACGATCACCATTGAAACAAAAACGGTACTAATCAGCATAGCAGCTAACACACTCAGCACCGTTACTGCACTGATCTCTACAATGTTGAATTGAAGAAGAGAAAGAAACACCATGATATACCCAAGCACAGCAAAATAGGAATAAAACATCCCCTTCTCTCGAATCATGCGACTTCGCTCATCTTTCGCCTTAAATTGCGGCTGAAGGTAACTTAAGCAAAAACCCATAATGGACATTGATATCAGCATATAACTCGCAGGAATCGGTTCATTACCTGTCCCAATCCCAACGCTCAGTAGTAATAAAGCATTTAAAGCAAAAAAGACGCCAAAAACAACATAGGCTTTATTAATTCCCACACTTACTCCCCCTCTGAATCTAAATAAAAAATTTCTTCGACAATCGTTCCAAACAATTTTGCCATTTCGAGTGCTAGCGGTAAAGACGGATTGTATTTTCCTTTTTCTATTGAAATAATCGTTTGTCTTGATACGCCCAGGATTTCTGCCAGACGATCTTGTGAAAAGCCTTTTTCTCTTCTTTTTTCACGTAGTACATTTTTCAATTAAAAGGCCTCCTAACTTCTTCACCATCATTTTAACGTAAAGCACACTTTACGTAAAGCTAACTTTACAAAACATGATCTCCCACTAAACTACACATGCTAAAAAGGTCCAGACAAAATAAGGAGGTCGAAAATGAAACAAGATCCGAGCGAAGCCGTGCGCGCCAACAAAAAGATCAATGATTCCTTTTACAAAGGGAAAGGCCCAGTAAATGTTGACGAAAAAATCAATGAAGATTTCTATGGCGAGGAACCAACTCATCCTACTAGCTATCTCGGCAACAATACGCCCGCTATTGATGTAACAGGAAATAAAGATCAAAATCGATAAACACGAGAAACAGCCCCTTGCTAGGCTAGCATGAGGGCTGTTTCTTACTATTCATTAAAGATGTGAATGTTCTTTCGTAAATAAAGTGCTGATCCTAACAATAAGACTCCTGATAAACCAAAAACAAATGGCACATTAACAAGCTCAGCAAGAAAGCCATAAAACAAAGATCCAAGACCAAACGTGATTGAGATCAGAGCACTCTGTGCACTAAACACCTCAGGAAGAGACTCATTCGGACATCTTTTTTGAATCATCGTTATCATCGCTATGGATTTAATTTGTTCAACTACTCCAGAAAGTACAGTTAATAGAAGGGCTATTACCGGGACACTTAAAAGGCCAAAAATAAACGTGAGAATACTAATCGAAAAGCACGTCATTAGTAGCGTTTCCTTCATATACCGTTCAAACCAACGCGTATATCTCGATACTGCCATACCACCAGCAATCAAACCGATGAAAAAGCTTGCATTTAAATATCCCCACCATGCTTCTGATTTCATAAGCACTTCTTCCACAAAGATATAAAGAATCGCTGCAATCCAGACGACATTTGCGATAGCTTCAATAACGATCATCATATGAACAACACGTAGAACTGGATGCTTCCAAATGATTTTCCAACCGCTCATCATTTGAATTTTCGATTGCCGATCTTGATAACCTTTTACGACGATGAAACCCATCATGAGCGTAGAAATGACATACATCAAAAAAGTAATCCAAATCACAATAAAGCCAGACGTAGCCGCAACCATGATACCGCCAATCGCCCAACCTCCAAATTGAATCGATTGATCAACGACCGCTACGAAACTATTCGCTTTCGCAAGTTCATTTTCCGTAACGAGTTGAGGCAGCATGGCATTCCGAGCAGGCGCGGCCCACCCATCCAAAAATGCAATTAGAAAAGCAATCATTAATATGAACAGCACGGAAGGAGTGAAAATCCATAAAGACAGACCAAGCCATCCTAGCAACACCGTCTTTAAACTTTGTGAACCGACGAGCAATCCTTTTAACGACACACGGTTTAATACGAGCGGTGCAAATATGCCGCTCACAAAACGAGCCATTGTAATCGTGAACGGTAACAACGAAAGATAAAGTGCAGAACCCGTTGCCTGGTAAAGAACAGCAATAAGCGCCACAATATAGAGAACGTCCCCTATGTTGGCAAACCCCTGCCCAACCCATAGAAAACGAAATGAACGAAATCTCATCATAACTACCCCTTTTTATTTCTGTTTTTTCATAAAGTAAGGGTAGTCAGTTTACATTGGAACAATCACTCCATTTCTCCAAGTTATTCACAAAATTATGAAACCGTAATCAGTATGTATTATCACTATTTGTATAGGGGTTATGATGAAATTAATACGTAATTTTACACATTTCTTATTTCATTCTAACATATTCCAATTTTATTATTTTAAATTTTCTAAATTAATTAATTGTTTTTATAAAGTGTTTCAGGCAAACTTAAAGGTGTACCCGCACTTCGTTTAGGGAATGAAAGAGGTATACGTTCACAGATTCATTTAAAGTTTTCGTAAATTAGAATGTCCTAAGTTGAATGCAGTCTTGATGAATGCTATCGTAAATACTTGATAAAGCAAGGATTTCACTACTAAATCGACCATTGTGATGGAGGTAAAATCTATGAGAATTATTGTAGCAGGCGGAGATGGTTTCTGTGGTTGGCCAACCGCACTTTACTTATCAAAACAGGGCCATGATGTAACAATCGTTGATAACATGGTTCGACGAAAGTGGGATGACGAACTACGTTCCAATTCACTAACACCGATCTTACCGCTAGAAGAGCGTGTGCAACGATGGGAAGAAAAAACAGGCAAGCATATCTCCGTATATGATTGTGATCTAATGCACTATGATTTCTTAAAAGAGATTTTCAAACAAGTGCAGCCAGAAGCTTTTGTTCACTTTGCGGAACAACGCTCAGCTCCCTATTCAATGATTGATCGTGAACATGCCGTGTTTACCCAAACGAACAACGTTGTCGGTAACTTAAACGTTCTCTATGCGATTAAAGAAGTAACCCCTGATTGTCACCTGATTAAATTGGGCACAATGGGTGAATACGGCCAGCCTAACATAGATATTGAAGAAGGATACATAAAAATCGAACACAAAGGACGAGAAGATGTCCTTCCATTCCCGAAACAGCCGGGATCGTTCTACCATTTATCAAAAGTACATGATAGCCATAACATTCAGTTTGCCTGCAAAATTTGGGGCATTCGCGCTACAGACTTAAATCAAGGAATTGTTTATGGACTTCATACGGACGAAGATGAGCATGACGAAGGTCTAATCAACCGCCTTGATTATGACGGTGTATTCGGTACAGCTCTCAATCGCTTCATTATCCAGGCTGCGATCGGTCATAACTTAACCGTGTATGGATCAGGTAAGCAAACACGTGCGTTCTTAAACATTAAAGATACGATCCGCTGTGTTGAAATCGCAGCAGAAAACCCAGCTGACAAAGGGGAATTCCGCGTTTTCAATCAGTTTACAGAAGAATTTTCTGTTCTCGAGCTTGCAGAGAAAGTTCAGCGTGTTGCGGAAGCAAAAGGGCTTAAAGTGAGCATTGATCACCTTGAAAATCCTCGCGTGGAGAAAGAAGAGCACTACTATCATGCAGTGAACACGAGCTTAATTGATCTTGGGCTTGAGCCATCTCTCCTTACAGATGAGCACATTTCGAGAACACTTGATACAGCACTTAAATACAAAGATCGCGTCCTGAAAGAAAACGTTCTTCCGAATATTACGTGGAAGTAAAGGGATGCAAATTACTAATTGAGGTGTTCTTATGAAAATATCCATCGTAACCGAGACATTCCTACCTTCAACAGATGGTGTCGTGACAAGGCTTCGTGCATCGATTGATTATTTAATTGATCAAGGACACGAAATCCAGGTCATCGCGCCAGATTTAGGAGTGCGTAGCTATCGGAATATTCGCTTTGATGGAGTTCAGCCTCGTACATTCTTTCTCTATAAACATCGGAAATTTGGCATGCCGACTCGTACGATTAAAACTTATCTAGAAGAGTTTGATCCTGATCTCGTTCACGTCGTTAACCCCGCTTTCATGGGATATTCAGGTATTAAGTATGGTAAGAAACTTGGCGTCCCCCTTATCGCCTCTTACCATACTCACGTACCAAAATACGCCGATTACTACAATATGTCATGGTCGGAACCTCTCCTCTGGTGGCACTTCAGAAGAATGCACAATAAAGCGGATATTAACCTTTGTACATCACAAGCCATCTTAGAAGAGTTAACTGATCAAAATTTCTATAATATGCATTTATGGAAGCGTGGCGTAGATACCGAGCGATTCAATCCTGAACTGCGTGACAGCGACATGCGACGCCGGTTATCAAATGAGCATCCAGATAAAACTCTTCTTCTTTTTGTCGGAAGATTAGCGTTCGAAAAAGAAATAGATTCACTTGTACCGATGCTTGAGCAAAAGCCAGATGCTCATCTTGCGATTGTTGGAGATGGTCCTTATCGAAGTGAACTTGAAAAGAATTTTGGTCATCTAGAGAATGTGACCTTCACTGGTTTTCTACACGGAGAAGAGCTTGCCAGGGCTTATGCTTCTGCAGACGCCTTTATGTTTCCTTCAACAACGGAAACATTAGGCCTTGTTATTCTTGAAGCGATGGCAAGCGGTCTTCCCGTCATAGCCGCAGAATCAGGTCCAACGAACGAACAAGTTGAAGATGGTTCAACTGGTCTTCTCTACCGTTCAGGTACTAACGGTAATCTGACTGAAGTCATTAATCGCCTTCAAGAGCCAGGACTACTAAAAAAAATGTCGAAAGAAGCGTACGAGCATTCTAGAGATTATGGATGGCGTGGGCCAGCCCAGCAGCTACTTGATTTCTATGAGTCTGCTATTGAACAGAAACAAGAAAAGCAGCAACAAGCGATCCAATAGAAATGATAGAAGGTTGAGTCTATGAAGCAGTGGCGAATTGGAAGGGGTTCAAAGCAGGTAATGAGCTTTAGTGCAATCGGTGTAATGAATGCACTTGTTGACATCGGTGCTTTAAACCTGCTCATGCTGTTCTTTCCTACAGATGATCGAATCCAACTTATTATGTATAACACAATTTCATATGTGCTTGCGATCACCAATAGCTATTTTTGGAATGCGAAGCTGACGTTTCCCTCCAAAGCAATTCATGATCGAAAACAAGTGCTTCTGTTTCTCCTCCAGGCTGTGATCGCTCTTGGGATTAGTAACCTGGTCTTTTATGGGGCGCTTCTCATTTTTGAATGGATTTCACTTCCTCGTTACATTGAACGCAACATTTCAAAGGGACTCGCTATGCTGCTCTCATCTGCTTCAAGCTTCTTTATGATGAAACATCTCGTGTTTCCGCGTACGAAGCCAAAGCAGGAGAGTCAATGAGATACACAAAAAAACCGCAGGAAACTCCTGCGGTTTTTATTATGCTTCCTTATGCTCGATTTTACCAAGAGCAATAGCTGCCCCTAATCCAAGGAGTAACGTTGCTATACTTGCAATGGCAAGTCCTACATTAGACTGAAATCCTGGGTATAAGACGACAACGGATCCGATGACTAATCCAATCATAACCGCATAAGTGGAGACGGTATATTTAGAAAGTAAATGAGCAATTACCTTCCCCGTTAAGCTCAATCCAATAATGATTCCAGCGCCCACTGTTAACAGAAGAGGAATATTAAACGAAGAAAGACCATGTATAACGGTTTGATACGATCCTAATAATAAAAGAACAAAAGAGCCGCTTACTCCAGGGAGAATCATCGCTGTACTAGCTAACCATCCTGAGAAAAACAGAATGATATAATCGACCATGTCTAATGATTTCATTATCTCTCCTGAACCATCGCCTTTTAGAAACAGCGTAGAAGCAATTAGAATTGCCGCTACAATTAACAATCCATAATGGAAAGGCTCGAAATTTTTCTTGTAATCCACTTTTCTTAATAGAAATGGCACTACCCCTATGATTAGTCCAATAAAGAAAAAGAACGTTGGCTGAGGATAATGTTCAAGAAGCTTTTCCATAAGCTGGCTTACGAGCAGTAACGCAAGTCCTACTCCTAGTAAAAGGGGAATAAAAAAGCCGAGTTCTTTTTTCCAATTCTTACTCATTAACCCATTGATCCCACTAATTAACCTACGATAAATGCCAAGCACCATCGCGATCGTTCCACCACTAACACCAGGGATCAGGTCACTAACACCCATTAATAAACCTCGATAAATATTTCGCCACACAAACATGTTCACGTTTCTCCTTTTGCTATCTGTCTAGTACCTACTTTACCCATATCTCGCCTTTTGTTAACCGAACGTTTTTCTGTTTCGTAAAAAATGTCCGCTATCATTTACTATGCCACATCTCCTTTCGAAAAGGGTGAATCAATTTTGTGACATTTCCTAATTAAAGCCTGGCAGTTGAAAAAGACGATTGGTTTGCAGTAAAGTGATAGAAGTGATTTACACACACTGGAGGAATTAGATGAGTGATCGAAATAAAGGAATTATCCTATTACTAATATCATCTTTTGGTTTTGCGATGATGGCTGCTTTAGTAAAGCTATCAGGTGACGTTCCAACGATTCAAAAAACAATGTTTCGAAATGGTGTCTCTGCCATCATTTCATTTGGTTTTGTAATGTACTACAAAGAAAGGCTATTCGGTAAAAAAGAAAACCAGAAGTTCCTTTTACTTCGCTCCGCTCTTGGAACGCTAGGGATCATCTTCTATTTTTACGCGATTGATAATCTCGTTCTATCTGATGCCGACATGCTCAATAAGCTAAGTCCATTCTTATTGATTATCTTCTCTGCTCTTTTCTTAAAAGAAAAAGCAAGACGTTTTCAGATCATTGCCATTATCATTGCTTTCATCGGAACGTTATTGATTATCAAGCCGCAATTCTCGCTCGAAACGATCCCGTATATTTCTGGACTACTTTCTGCTATTTTCGCTGCCGGCGCCTATACAGTTCTAAGGGTGCTTGGACAACGCGAGAAATTCTATACGGTTGTCTTCTATTTCTCATTTTTCTCAACCGTTGTTTTGTTACCATTCGTGATTATGTTCTATGAACCAATGGAAACGAAGCAGCTGATCTATCTTCTACTAGCAGGCGTGTTCGCTACGCTTGGCCAATTTGGCCTTACCGTTGCCTATAAGTTTGCGCCAGCTCGCGAGATTTCGATTTTCTTCTACTCAACAGTCGTTTACTCTGCTTTAATCAGTATCGTTCTATTCGGACAAATTCCTGATACATGGAGTATTATTGGCTATATCATTATTTTCTCAGCCTCATTTTATATGTTTCTACGTAACAACCATGAGGCAAAAAAGCTTAAAAAGAGAGAACTGCAAACATCTCATTAATTAAGTCAATAAAAAGAGCGCTAAACGTCTCCATGTGTTTAGCGCTCTTTTTGCACTTCTTCACCTATTAAAGTAAACGCATTTTGTCAGTTTCACGATCTACTAGTGGGAAACTCGTATAAGATTGGAGCTGATGATGCTTATATACGAATTTGTGTTCAAGATAGAAAGCCTCTTCCTACTATATGATATTTTCCAATTTATATGGATGAAACCTCCAATTTATTGTTACAATGAGCAAGTCGTCATTCCAGCGACAATGTGTTCTCATCAATTAGCTATTTTATATTATGGAGGAAAATGAATATGCCTACGATCAACCAAGTCATTGAAAAATACAACGAAGTCGAAAAACTATCAGATGCACCCCTCACAATCATATCTGACGTATTGTGGATCATTGTTGGGTTAATATTCATGGTTCATCTTATACAAAATCGAAAATCTCTATCGCGTTTAAATGCTATCTATCAAGGAGCCTCACTTGCCCTTATTTTGATCATCATAGGCTACTTATCTTTTACCATCAACAGCTATGATTTTTCAGCAGATAAAGCTCATTGGAAAGAAAACACCCTTTCCCCTTATCTGAATTCCCTCGAAGAGCATAACGAAAAGGTAGAAGACTTTTCACAGCTTTTGCAAACACCTGAGGAAAAAGAAGGCATTGAATCTCACTATGTAAGCGATGATCATCATTCTATTTGGATAAAGCTAGATACGATTACAGATACAGGCGAAAAACAGCAAAAAATCGTCGAATCAACGATTGTGAAAGAACCAATTCAACAGCCCTACCTTACCTACAAAATGATCGAAAAACCGATTTCAGAACGTTATTCTGATCAGTTCTATTATGAAACAACGCTTCACATTCCAGAAGAATATATGATATTGACCGATTAACTCTTTCGAAAGCATACGCTCCAGTTTTGGAGGTTTGCTTTTTTTGGTTGCGATAGATCACCCTTTCCTATTGCGATACGTTACCCAGTCCCCATCTGGGATTTCCATAAATCGCTTCTCAGGCTTCCTCATCATATACGTAATCGCCTCATAACTTCCCCGATTACTTTCAATTATCTGCATCACTTGCTCATACAAATTGTAATCTCGCCCTTCCTGATAACCTTCAAGTAGATTGATTTTCTCTAGTAACTGATCATCCACTTCATAGACTTCTCCATATACAGTAGCATCCTCGTTCTGTATTAAAGCAGGATAACCATCCCTTGTGTCATACAGTTGTCCATTTGTCCAGCTGAAACTTTCTATTAAAGTCGCCTCTTTTATAACCGCATGATTGCTTTCGCCTGATCGTAAGGTTCCATAGCAAAAGACGAGGTACATCATTCTCACTCCTTTTATTTATAACAAAAAGCCCGCAAATCAGCGGGCTCTCTAGTATGTTTTATTAAAAAATTCGCTTTAATGCCTTTTTCAACGGCGGCATATCAATTTCCTGTTCTTCGAATGCTTTTTTCAGCATGTATTTTGAATAACTTGCTGCTTGTTCGTAAGTAATTTTACCAGGAAGTGGCGGCTGCTCTTCAATGACCACGTCGACAATCACTGGTTTTGTTGACTTTGCAGCTCGCTCAAAGGCTGGTAACAATTCTTCATATTTCTCAACGCGGTAACCTTCCCCACCTGCTGTTTCAGCAAACGCAGCAAAGTTAAAGTCTTTTAATTCTGTTTCATAGTCGATATTGCCAATTTCCTGCTGCTCATATTTAATCATACCTAGACGTTCATTGTTTAACACAACGACAATCATCGGTAGTTTATATTTGACAGCTGTTAAGAAATCTTGCATCACCATTGTAAATCCGCCGTCCCCACAAATCGCAACGGCCTGACGATCTGGATGAGCAAGTTTACCAGCAATCGCTCCTGGTAGTCCGCACCCCATTGTTGCCATCCATGAGGAAATAATGAATTTCTGATTAGTGACGCGCAGATGTCTTGATGCCCACACGGTCACGTTTCCAACATCTACTGAAAGCACTGCATCATCATCCAATACTTTCTGTAGCTGTGGCATCACTTGTTGGGGCTTAATCGGTGTAGACTGCTCACCTTCAATTTTTTCAAGATGTGACCACCAGTTTTTCATATTATCCTGGCATTTTTCAATAAAATCACGGTCATCCTGGTAGTTCGTATGCTGTGTTAAATACGATAACGTCCATTTCGCATCACCAATTAATCCGACTGTAACAGGATAGCGTTTCCCGATTTGCGTTGGATCAATGTCAATCTGAATGGCTTTTGCTTTATCTGGTAAATAGTCACGATACGGAAATGATGTACCAACCATAATAAGTAAATCGGTTTCCTCCATCGCTTCATATGCAGGCTTCGTACCGATCTGGCCAAGTTGCCCCAGGTTATAAGGATGAACATCAGGAATAGCACCTTTACCAGGCAAACTTAAGATAACAGGAGCCCCTGCTTTTTCAGCAAAACCTAGCAGTTCTTCTCTTGCATGCTTCGAACCTTTCCCAGCTAAAATGACCGGTCTTTTTGCTTCATTTAAAAGAGCAACAGCTTCATTTAAATTGGAGTCATGAGGATGAACGACAGCTTTTGAACGAATGAGAGACGTATTCTCTACTTTTTGTTTCACCTTTTCAGCAGCAAGATCATCTGGGATTGTAAGAATGGCTACACCTTTTTTCTCAACTGCTGTTCGTATCGCTTGATGCGTAAGGTCAGGTAGTGATGCTGCTGTTTCTACCCGTCTATTAAACACCGATACATCATCAAACATGCGTTCAAGGTTAATTTCCTGGAATTGATCCATTCCAAGCTGATCGCTTGCAACCTGTCCAGCAATCACAAGTACAGGAGCACCGTCAGCTTTTGCATCATAAAGACCATTCATCAAATGAACAGCTCCAGGTCCTGCAATGGAAAGACAGACACCAATTTTACCAGTTATTTTCGCATACGACGCTGCTGCAAGTGCACCTACCTCTTCATGACGCACCTGAATGAACTTCATACGATCTTGAGCATTACGTAAATTCTCTACAAAATGGTTAATGGAATCTCCCGGCAAACCATACACATGGTCTACTCCCCATTCAGAAAGTG
Source organism: Guptibacillus sedimenti (assembly GCF_028610665.1). Classification (NCBI taxonomy): domain Bacteria; kingdom Bacillati; phylum Bacillota; class Bacilli; order Caryophanales; family Guptibacillaceae; genus Guptibacillus; species Guptibacillus sedimenti. The sequence goes on along the minus strand of NZ_JAQQWV010000006.1, from coordinate 49,080 downwards.
TATTTAATAGTATCTCACCAGCATTTTTTTCAAACATCATGACTCCTCCTCCGTTTCCTTATCCATAATGGGAAAGTACCCCTCTATAGAATCGGTGAAACGTCAGCAGGAAAAAATAAAGCCTAGATTAGTTTATGCTATGCTCTTGGTCCACCCGCTACGTAAAGAACCTGTCCACTAACAAAGGACGAGTTTTCATCTGCAAAAAAGAGGGCAGCATTCGCAATATCTTCAGGCCTTCCCGTTCTAGCTACCGGAATCTGCTTTTTGTTATATTCAATAAACTGGTCAAACTCAACCCCGAGGCGCTCGGCCGTTGCTTTTGTCATATCACTTTCAATGAACCCTGGTGCAATTGCATTAGCCGTAATGCCATATTTACCGAGCTCAAGTGAGAGCGTTTTGGTTAACCCCTGAATACCTGCCTTAGCGGCTGCATAATTTGTTTGACCACGATTTCCGAGCGCCGACGTTGAGGAAAGACTAATAATCCGCCCATATCCTTGATCGACCATATATTTTTGGGCAGCTCTGGATGCATAGAAACTTCCAGTAAGGTGCACCTGCATGACCGTCATCCAGTCTTCATCGGTCATCTTAAATAATAAATTATCGCGAATAACTCCGGCGTTATTTACAAGAATATCAATTGAGCCATAAGCTTCCGCCGCTTCTTTCATGCTAGATTCTACCTGGTCCCGCTCCGTAACGTCGACAATGCCTGTCATGACTGAATAACCTTTCTCTTCTAAATCCTTACCCGTTATGGATAACGCTTCTTCATTTACATCGGCAAGGTAAACCTTTGCCCCTTCACTTGCAAATGTTTCTGCAATACTTGCCCCAATCCCCCTACTTCCACCAGTTATGTAAGCAACTCTTCCTTCAAGTCTTTTCACCAATCACCACTCCCGTAAGCGTTTTCTTTTTAATCTAATTAGACTATAATAATATTACAATTTTCTGTCAACTATTGTCATTCTGTTTAAAACAGTGCGAATAAGTGAAAAGGGTATAAAGAATGAAATTAATATTGGAGGCTATCGTGATGAAACATCTTGTATTTTATGATGCTGAATGCCCATTTTGTTTTTATGTAAAGAAATCACTTCGCAAACTTGACTGGTTTAACAAAATTGAATGGATACCGGTTCAGGAAATTGAAAAACACCCAGAAGACTATCCTTATATGCAGTTTCGACACAAACGAATGTATGATGAAATTCATATGTTAACAACTTCCGGGAACCTTCACGCTGGCTTTTATACTGTGAGACGATTGTTAATGGCCCTTCCTGTAACCGTACCCCTCTCACTATTTCTATATTTGCCTTTCGTTGATAAGCTTGGTTCACCACTCTATATATGGTTTTCAAAAAATCGCTATGATTGGTTTGGTCGTTATTCAGAGCCTCGTTTTGAATAACCTTGCTGCTAGCAAGGTTATTCTATTTGATAGTATGAAAAGAGGCTACGTTTGAAAGGATGCATGGCAGATGGAGGAAAAATGGCTTACGTGGGCAAAACAAATTCAATCGATTGCTCAAGCAGGATTAACCTATACACAGGATAACTATGATTACGAACGCTATATTGAACTTCGACAGCTTAGTACTGAAATGATGGAAACTTACACCGACTACGATATGAAAACCATTCAGCAACTCTTCGCAAATGAAACGGGCTATCAGACGCCTAAAGTAGACGTGAGAGCAGTCGTTTTTCGTGAAGGAAAACTGCTGTTTGTAAAGGAAAAAGCAGATGGCAAGTGGTCTCTTCCCGGCGGATGGGGTGACGTTGGCTTCACACCAGGAGAAGTAGCGGTGAAAGAAGTTCAGGAAGAGTCAGGCTATGTAGTAAAAGCTAGAAGGCTTCTTGCTGTGCTGGATCACAAAAAACACCCTCACCCGCCATCGCCTTACCATATATATAAGGTGATGATTGAATGTGAGCTAATCGGTGGAAACGCAGCTAAAAGCATTGAAACTAGTGACTGTGGCTTTTTTGCTCAAAATGAACTTCCTCCTTTATCAACAGGGAGGATCACAGAATCACAAATCGAAATGCTTTTTGCGTTACATAACGATCCAGCGCTCGGTCCTGTTTTTGATTAACTTTACGATGTTTTCTCAAAAAGGCTCTGTTCAAGATGAACAGAGCCTTTTAAAATTCCTGGAATTCTAATTGTTAGCTGTTAAAACAACCTATCTACACACGTATCTAGCCAGGTTTTCGCCATTAGCTGATTGCCCGCCTCAGTCATATGCACGCCATCTGTCGTTAATGTCTTATTCCCTTTTTGGAGTGCTTCTAAAAAAGCAGTATGAGTTGGCACCAATACCGCATCGTATTTTTCAACTAACTGACGAACAATCTTTACATATGGGAAAAGCTTTTGATTGCCGATCGAATCAACTCTTTCTTCTATAATTGTTGGCTCCATTAAAATACATTTTGCTCCTAATGAGTTAACTTTCTCTACTAACCCATCATAGATTTTTTTAAAATCCTCTGGCGTCACCTGATCCATTTCAGGGTGATCAAGCTGTCTCCATACATCATTGATGCCAATTGAAATCGACACAACATTAGGTTGAAGCGCGAGAACATCTTGATTCCATCTTTCTTCAAGATCTGTAATGCGATCACCGCTCACCCCTTTATTTATCATTTCAACATCGTATTTTTTTATCATCCCATCTCGAATCATTCTCACATACCCGTTACCAAGTCCTTCTGAGTCCTGGTTTCTACCTGAATCTGTGATGCTATCGCCTACGAACAACCACTTTTGTTTCATTCTAAGAGCCCTCCAAGCTATCGGTCGTAATCGTCCATTTACTATCGATTGCACTATTTTGCTCATTTAGCCAATTAGTCGCATAGTTATTGATATCTCTTACATCAACATCCTCAACCTGGACCTCAATCGACTCCACACAGTCTCGTTGATTTGTTGTTATATATATCACGTCATGCTCTTCATTCATAAATCATGCTCTTCATTCATAAATCGGGCATATATTTGACGATTTTTCCAAAAGCCCACGATCATCGCAACATTTTCTTCTGACCAACCACCATATTGAGCTACAAATCCTTTACAATCACGCAATCCATGCCAGCGCTCTTGTCCAGACGAAAACGTTTCTCTCATCTCTTCCTTCACATGACAGATTATTTTTTTAATCAACATCGTGTTCAGCCTTTTCCATCGCATTGGGATGCCTGAAGCAATCTGTCGTATGATCATTCACGATACCAACTGCTTGTAGGAAACTATACATAATAACAGGACCAACAAACGTAAAACCACGCTTTTTCAAGTCTTTACTTATCTTCTTGCTTAGTTCGGTTTCAGCAGGAACCTCTTCGATGCTTTTCCAATTATTAAGGATTGGGGTGTTTTCTGTAAACGCCCATATGTACGATGAAAAACTTCCAAACTCCTCTTGAATATTGAGAAAGGCTTTCGCATTCTTTACCGTTCCACGCACTTTCAGCTTGTTACGAATGATCCCTTCATTCATGAGCAATTCTTGTATTTTATCCTCACCATAAGCGGCTACTTTCTGTACATTAAATTGATCAAATGCCTCTCGATAATTCTCTCTTCTTTTCAAGATCGTAATCCAGCTTAATCCTGCCTGCGCTCCTTCTAAAATTAGCATTTCAAAAAGTTTCTGATCATCACGAACAGGCACACCCCATTCGTGATCATGATAAGCTTTATAAATCTCTTCTTCGCTAACCCACGCGCATCGGTTTACCATTTTTCCACCTCCAGTTAATGAACCTCATCACTTTGAATACTTTTTCTTACGCAAGCCATACTAAGTGGCGATAACAAAAGGAGATGAGCGTTATGGCTAAAGTACTTTATATTACCGTAAATCCGAAACCAGTAAAAGAATCCTTTAGTTTAAGTATAGGGGAAGTTTTCCTTGAAGCCTACCAAGAAAAAAACTCGAATGATGATGTTCTAAAGCTAGATCTCTATAACATTGATCTCCCTTATATTGATACGGACGTTTTTAACGGTTGGGGCAAGCTCCAGCAGGGAAATGGTTTTGATCAGCTATCGGGCGACGAACAGTTAAAAGTGAGTAAAATTAACGACCTTACGGATCAATTTATCGCAGCAGATAAATATGTCTTTGTAACGCCTTTCTGGAATTTTAGCTTTCCGCCTAAATTAAAAGCCTATATTGATACCGTAGCCATTGCTGGAAAGACATTCAAGTATACAGATGAAGGCCCAGTCGGCTTATTAACGGACAAGAAAGCCTTACACATCCAAGCGCGAGGCGGCATCTATTCAGAAGGTCCAGCAAAAGAGATGGAATTTGGAGATCGGTATTTACATGCCGTCCTAGGATTCCTTGGTATCCCGTCTGTGGAATCTGTGATTGCAGAAGGAATGGCACAAATGCCTGAGAAAGCGGAAGAAATTAAGAAAAAAGCAATGGATGAAGCTCGTCAGGCTGCCGAAAAGTTTTAACCAAGCAAAAAAAAGCGCAGTTGCGCTTTTTTTACTCTTTTCTTATCGTATGATCCAGCGGAATCATCAAGCTGTAATCAAAGGGAAAACTCATCTCAGCCACTTCTTCATTTTGTTGAGATTCATCGCTCATCGTAAATTCCCCCGGAATGCCTTCAAGCGGAATATGCTTTGTATGATCAAACATATCATCGCCTCCTTCCATTTGTAGTATGGATGAAGAACGATTTAATTATGAGCTAATAGCTTTGACATATAATATTCATCAACAAACTCATCATCAATGACCAGTGAATGACGCTTCAAACCCTCTACTTCAAATCCAGCTTTTCGATAAAGAGCTAATCCGGCTTCATTTCGCGTCACCACATTGAGCTCGAGACGATGAATGCGTTGATCATTCGCCCATTTTTCTAGCTCAGTAAATAAAGCGGAACCAACGCCCTGCCCCTGATCCTTTTTTCGGATTCCAATCACCAGGTAAACCGAATGGTTGTTTCGCTTGGCCTGTCCACCAATCGCGATTAAGTAACCAATTAATTCACCAGAACGTTCAGCTACAAAAATTCTTGAATGACGGTCTCGCTCCATTTTTACAATGCGCTCCCGCTGTTCTTCTACCGTCGTCTTTCTTTCGCCACTTTCAAAAAGCATAAACGACGCATCCTGTTCAACTTCTCGCAACAGCTCTACAAACGCTGCCGCATCATCAGGACTTATTTGTCTAATGTACATATGCATTTCCTCATTTCTTGTAAAATCCATTCATCTTCTAAAGCTTATCATAAGAAAAACGTGTATGATCGCTCATACACGTTTTTGCTTACTGTTCTACTACTTGTCTCGTTTTCTTTTCGAGCTTTCTTACTTCTTTCATGAGCTCTTTATACCCTAATCGTGTTAACTCAAAGTCTTCGTTCACCATTTCATATTCGATTAGAATCGTGCGTTTCGCCTCTGGGATGTCGTTATAAATAAGACGAAGTTCTTCATTTAATTCCACAAAAGAACTTGATTCAACTGACTCTACACCTATCAATTCAGCAACTAATTTCATATCAGGTGTTTCCTTAATGAAAAGCCCCTTCTTATCAATGACAGCTTTCTGGATTTTATCTTTAAAGAGTAACACCTCTTGCACAATACGGTTACTTTCTGATTCCTTTTGCTGCATGCGATTTCGGTACGATTCTTTCTCTATTTCATCGAGATCTGCTTTTGATAACAGTTCTTCAAATAGCATCGTCTTATCACTATTGATCTGTTCAAGCTCACGTTCCTTTTCTGCTTCCTCGCTGGAATCTTCCTCCACCTCTGGCTGTTCAAGGGAAAACGAAAGCTGATTAGCCTCGTTAGATGAAGGAGCAGGCTGTTCTGCTTTTTCACCTTTTAGGACTCGATCAAAATCATGAATTTTTTTTATCACATATAACGATACGCCAACGCTAAGACAAGTGATAAATAGTCTGAACATAAACGGAGAGAAAGCTACAAGATATAATAATAAGATAAATCCAATAATGGAAAGGACGGTTAAAGCTTTTTCTTTCCCCGTTTTCGCTTGCATTGGCTGATCTAATGTCGCTAGAAATTTCTTCATGGATGTTAACATCCTTACCTTTCACCTCTCTAATCGATTGTCATTCTTTCATAAGAACGAACTTTACCCGGAGTGCTTACATTCCGGGTTCTATATTTATTCGGAACCAACCTTTATTATACGACGGTAACTAGTTTTCAGGTCTAACTTCTCATCATAAAAAATAAGCTTAAGGTGAACAGTTTGTCCATGAAAGGAGTTTTGGGTTATGACAGCGTTTATTTATCACTGTTTAGACTGGCTACTCCAGCTTGGTTATCTTGGAATAGCGCTAGCACTTATGGTCGAAATTATTCCAAGTGAGCTTGTGCTTGCGTATGGTGGGTATATGGTTTCTGAAGGAACCATTCACTTCATCGGTGCCGTTATAGCGGGAACGGTTGGTGGTACAATCGCACAACTTTTTTTATACTGGCTCGGGCGCTATGGTGGGCGGTCATTCTTAGAGCGCTACGGGAAGTTTCTATTCATTTCTCAAAAACACCTTACGCTCGCCGAAACCTGGTTTGAAAGGAATGGCGTCGGTGTTATTTTTACAGCCCGATTTATTCCCGTTGTTCGCCACGCAATCTCGATTCCTGCAGGTATTGCCAAAATGTCACTACTGCGATTCTCGATTTATACGATTTTAGCCATGATTCCCTGGTCTGTTCTATTTATTTATATGGGCTTGCAACTCGGTGAAAATTGGATACATATCCATTCTGTTGCAAGAACCTATACGCTTCCTGTCAGCATTGGTGCAGGATTCTTTCTCGTAAGCTACTGCTGCCTTCTCCTTTTGAAAAGGCGCCGCTAAGTGTTCACTTCTTAATCCGTCTGTACTCAACAAAGTCTTTTTTGTAAAAAGTACTGGGTATGTCCTTTAGGGTGATTTTCAACTTTCCCGCAAATTTCATATCCTTCTTTTAAGTAAAAACCTGGTGCCTGAAAACTAAAAGAATCAAGTAAAATCAGTCTGCAGCCCTTTTCTTCTGCTAGGCTTTCAATTTGTTGAAGTAGTTTCCTACCGTGGCCAAATCCTCTCATTTTCTCTTCCACCCATAAGAAATCGATATGAAGGTGTTGCCAGAACAGTGTACCAGAGATGCCGCCAATTACTTCACGCTTTTCTATTACATAGGCTACTTTTTCAAGAGGAGATTTCACACTTTCAGAAAGTCTTTCTCCGTTATATTCAATCACTTTATTTTGAATGAACTCTCTTGCTTTATCATTTCTTTGAATCAATTGTCCTCCTCCTTATCCAAGCGTTCTTCTCGTTAGCTTTACTGGTATTTCGCTATGTTTCTCATATTCTATCGAAACTTCAAAAGTCCCCTCTTCAAAGAACTTCGGAAATCTTTCCTGAAACCAATTTTGCATTGGAAGTTCGGTAGCAGCGCTTCTCTTTACCCAGTGTAATTTCCCTTCAGGAGGACTTTCATGAGGAGCGCCAGAGAAAGAATGGGCGACATAATTGAATACAATATAGCGGTAGTTCTCTTCTGGAATGATAAATTCATCAATCCCTTTAAAAATAAGATCGGTTGGATAAACAATGAAACCCGTTTCTTCATAAAGCTCTCTCACAGCGCCTTCAGTAAAACTTTCTGTAAGCTCGATCTTACCACCAGGTCCAATATAACCTGGAAACCCGGCTTCAGGAGGACGATCTAACAAAAGAACCTCATCTGTTTCTTCATTATGTAAAATAACCATGGATAATAATGTTGCATTGATTGTTGTCATTTTCTCCCCCTCTATGAAGGTTAAGTTTGTTCTATGATGACAGTATATACCATTCTCTTACATGAGCCTATGATCCTTTGAGGAATTTTTTTTGCAAAAGCGGGTAACATCATTAAGAGAAGGATGGAGTATGTGTAGTTAGTAAAGGAGGAAGAGCGCAAAATGAACGGAACAAAAAAGCGCAGCAGCACCCGGGGCAAGAATGCTCTGCGTTAGAAACAATTATTCTTCTTCAAGAATGGTTCGATACTGACTAAATAGTTCGAAAGGTTTTATCGTGCCTTCTTCTTTATTAGAAAGACCCGTATATGGTGTTTCCACACGAGACCATTCGACATCTTCTTCGATTCTTTTGATCAAGAGATCATATCCATCACCTTCTGAAGAACTTGTCACATGTCGATACTCACCGTTTTGCAGAGCGACATCAATCGCTTCGCGAAGCTGAAGCAATCCCTCTCGATTCGCTAACAAAAACGCCGGAGAATGCCATAGTTCCTGTCCATAGAGTTGCATATAAGGGAACTTTTCACATTTTCCTTTTTCATTTACGATCCGGTTTTCCATTCGGATAAGGCTGCTGTCTTGGTTGAATTCTTCCAAATAAATTTCCATTCCAGTGATGCCTTCAATCACAGAGTCCAGCGCAATAACAAATAAGGAATAGAGTTCACTTGCCTGAACAAACATCACTTCGTGGTTGGCAAAATAGTAAGAGGTAAGTATTGATTCCCCTTTTCGAAACGTGCTCTTGTACGTGTAATCTGTCAGTCTAGTATGCTCTTCTTGAACAATGTTGTGCTGAGCGAGAACATTTTGAAAGATGTCGCTAAAATACAGCGACTCTGAGAGGACAACTGCATTGTAAAGCTCTTTTTCTGACAAGTGTATCCCTCCTTAAGTGGATATTAAATTTAACGGACTAGGAAAAGGATGCTCCATGTCAATTTCGAACATGCAGAATAGTGAAAAATGTTACTTCCATCATAGGCTATTTCGCTAATGAGGTAAAGAACCTGACCTTACAGAAGAAGGAGTGATTTAATGTTAACCCGTACCCATTATAAAGAACGCCGTCCAACTGACCAGAGATTAATTAACTGGTCCGTTGAAAATACAAAAGAACATGACTATCAAGATTCTAACCTTGCGATCGTAGAATGTACCTGTACAAATAGCGATGGAGATGAGTTGCAGACGGTTAAAACGCTAGAAATGTCTCCAGAGCATGACTCATGGGAAGAGTGGATGGATGAACTAAAAAAAGATCGATTTGAAATCATTCAGTGCCCTAGCTGTAAAGTATGGACAATTGATGACAATTAGTTAGAAAGCGTCATTTTAAGCTAGTATAACCATCAAAAAGCCTCTCTCCTATTATTTTAAGAGAGAGGCTTTCCTGTTTTATTCAGCTAATGAATCGAGCTCAATCGAAATGAAGTCCATTAACCCTTTGATCATTGTTTCAGAAAAGTCAAAGTGGATCCCAGCTGCTGCATATACTTCAGTTAATGAAACAGAGCTTCCAAGTGATAAGGCACGGTTGTAATTCTCAAGTGTCTGCTCTGGATTTTCACGATACTGACGATACATCTGAATAGCGCCAAGTTGTGCGATCACATATTCAATATAATAGAAAGGCACTTCAAAGATATGGAGGATTAACTGCCAATTATTTTGAATCCATTCTTCTTGCCCTGTCCAATCGACATAGGAAGAATCATACGTGCGTGAGAGCTCCATGTATTTTTCACTTCGTTCTTTGCTCGTATGATTCGGATTCTCATACATCCAATGTTGGAACTGATCCACCACGATTCCATTTGGTAGAAAGAGAATCAAGCCTTCAAGCTGGTCTTTTTTAGCTCGAAGCAGTTCTTTTTCATCCGTATACATAAGATTCCAATAGTCCATTGTAAGAAGTTCCATTGTCATACTTGCAAGTTCAGCAGACTCCATCGGCGTCTCTTGATAGGCAGATAGCATTTGATTTCGCTTAAAATCATTATGAATGCAGTGACCCATCTCATGAAGAAGCGTTATGAAGTCATCCTGTGATTTTGTACTGTTCATAAAAATAAACGAAAGCTCCGAAACTGGTAAGTACTCACAAAAACCGCCTTGAGCCTTTCCTTTACGGCTTTCAAGATCAAGAGCTCCCTTCTCATTCATCTCGTTTAAAAGATAAGAGAAGCGTGGGGATAGCTGATCAAATATAGTAGATGTTTCTTTAATCAGCTCGTCGATTTTATTAAAAGGGCGAAGCGGCAACTTATCTTTTGGAACAGCTCTCGTATCCCACGGTTTATATGTCTCAATACCAAGCTCTTGCTGGTGCTTTTTCTGCAACTTTTCCTTTAAAGGCACAACATGCTTTCGCACAGCTTCTGCAAGAGCCTTACAATCTTCTGGTGTATAATCAAAACGCTCGTATTTCTTAAACATATAATCTCGGTAATTATCGAGATTTACATTTTCTGCTTTTTTCTGGCGAAGCTGAATCAGCTCATCCATAATTCCTTGTAAATCTTCCTTTTTTGTTAATAACGTTTGAAAGATTTCTTCCATTGCGCTTTTTCGAATGGAGCGATCTCCGTCTTGCATCATGAGAAACATTTCGCTTAACGTTTTCTCTTCACCGTTCCACTTAAACGAGAGAGAACCGGTATGTTCAAAATAACGGTTGACGATTCGATCTTCTTCAACTTCCAAATCAATATTTTCTTCATTGAAAAGCGCCATCGCGTTTTCTTTTCGAAGTAGAAATTGCTTGTAATAGTTCTGGTTTAACTCTAGTCTATGGGGTGAGCTCTGAAACTTCTTATCAAATTCACCTTCATAACGCTTCACCATCGGTTCAATGTATGCTTGATCATGCTCAATAGCTTTCTTCGCATCTTCACTATTGCTGTGACATTGAAAATCAATATAATGACCAGCAAGTCCTTCTGCGACGCCATCCATTAGTTCAGATATACGCAAGATCCACTTCTCTAATTCATCAGCAGAATGAAGTGGCTGATCGAGAAGAGATTTAAACTCCTCTTCAAGTTTAGATGGATGTGTAAAATTATACTTTTCAACGTAAAACGTACTCATCAGCTTCCCCCTTAAGATGCTTTATGTACCATTCCATAGTTTACCACAGAATTTTCAGACAGCCCATGCCTCGAGATCATTCTCAAAGGACGATCGCTTTTTGATAAGTATAAAATCAAAACACAAAAAATGGGACCCCACCCCGTGGATGGGACCCCTCCTGTGTGGAAATCGAAGCATCCCATCCAAAGATGGGGCTCCATTCTTGCTTGTACCCTGCTAAGCATTATCTCTAACGTTAAAACCAAAAAATGTTTTCGGGAATATTTTCCTTATCGCTTTTATACTTTATCTAAGAGCAACAATGTGTCATTCGTGCTAATATTTCCAGCTTGAATGACTCGAGCATACATTCCAAAAAAATTCTCGTGTTCTTGCGCAATTTTCTTCAATAATTCAGGCTGTTTTTCTCCTGTTTTAGGGTCAACCGTGATGATCATACACCGTTCACAGGGCTTTGTGAATTGAATGAGTACCTCTTTCCCAATTCTCAAATATTTCCCTTCCCACGCTTGTTCTACAAATGGAGTTTTTTCAAATAAGTTAAGTTTCAAGTTTGGTCGAAATCGCCGTTGATCCGTTTGTTTTCCCCATGACTCCTCTAATGCCTGAAGAGAAGCGTCAGTTAGAATCAGTAGATGTTCTTCCTCAATCGGTCCGATCGGAACGTGTTCAGGATGGTAAACCTTTTTTGTTAGCTGTTTCGACGTTTTTGTTTCTAGTTCTGTTAGCCAGGTTGAGTCCGACCATTTAAATGTTTCTCCCTCTGGTGTCACAATAACAGGTTCAGGATAACCATCTAGTGATTCATGTGCACTGAACGATGCTTGATAGCGCACGAGTGATGGAAACTGTGTAATTGTTAAAAACGATTGCTTCTCATCTAAAATGACGTGACTTCGATCACCATAAAGTCCATAGTTCATGACCATCGTCTCTGTAACGGCTTCACCTGTCATTGATTTCACAGGATGACGCATGATTTCACTTAGTGTGCCAATTTGAATTGTCATCAGCTCCTATCTCTCTTTAGTATAACCAAAGAGAATAAAATGCATTTTTTCTATCAGTCTAGTATAAACAACAAGAGATTTGCATAGAACTAGTAGAAACAAAGGAAAAAGGAGAGAGATAAATGGAAATTAAAGAATACTACTCCATTACCCTCTATAACGAAAGACGCAGAGCAATCTTTCATTCAGAAGATGAGTACGATAATTTTGAAGAAGCACAGCGTGAAGGCTATGTCTTACTTCGTAATCATCCAAAAGCAGATTTGTATTCAGTGGAACGCTTCTTTGCAGTAGAAGACGTCTAAAGTAATCTCTTTTTCTCAACTAACCTCTTAAGTCTACTATCGAGCTCAGCTAATTTCTCATCACCAGGAAGGAGTAAACTAATCTCACTTATTACCGCAGAAATTTCGTTATCTAAAAGCATCTTTTGTTCTTCGTCTTTTTTTGAAGAAACAAAAGAGCTTTTTTCTTTTACTCGACTCCGAAAATCAGATAAGTTCATTTCAACCCTTTTCACTCTTTGATCTTCAAACACTAACAACCGATCACACATCTTTTCCAAGAAATACACATCATGTGACACAATAAGTAAACTACCTGTAAAAGATTGAAGGGTAGACTCCAACTGCTCTCGTGAAGGCAAATCCAAATGATTTGTAGGCTCATCAAGGATTAATAGATCATACTTGCTCATCAGCATACGCGTTAGCTTAAGTTTTGTCCTTTCTCCAAGACTAAGTTGGTTAATTGTGGCGTTCACTCTTTCCATTCCCATCGAAGCCAAAATCGATTTTGCCTGAAAGATTTCTTCCTTAGTTACTACATTTAAAACGTCAAGAGGAGTCTTGTCTTCCGGAAGATCATGGACATCTTGCGAAAGATACCCAATCTTAAGTGATGGACTTTTCCACACTTCTCCTTCGCTCGGTCGTTCCAATCCAAGCAACGTACGTAGCAATGTTGTTTTCCCACATCCATTTTCCCCAACAACCCCCATTCGTTCCCCATACTTCATATAGAAAGAACTTCTTCGAAATAACCATCGTTCCTCATAGCATTTGCCCGCATCCATCGCTTCTAACAATCGTTTTCCACGTGAATTGTTTTCCTGAAATTGAAATCGAATCTCTTTCTCCTGATCAGGTTGTTCTAATTTATTTTTCTGTAGTTCCTTCTCAAGTCGTTTTTGTTTTGACTTTACCTGGCGATCCATTTTTTTCGCCTTCATTCGGTAATACTCCTTAGCTCCATCTTGCTTCGTTGATTCCCGATGTGCTTTTTCTGACCACTTCGTTAATCCAGCAAGCTGCCCTTCTATTCGCTTTACTTCTTTTTGTTGTACGGAATAGTGATGAAGCTGTTCTTCATATCGATTTTGCTTTTCAATTCGATACGCGGAATAGTTCCCTTGATAATCATTTATCTTCCCCGCTTCAACTTCAAGGATTCGACTAGTGGTTTGGTCGAGAAAATAACGATCGTGAGAAATAACAAGAACCGCTCCTTGAAAAGAATGAAGCTCCCGAATCAACCAATTAACACCTTTTTCATCTAAATGATTTGTCGGTTCATCGAGAATCAATAAATCCGGATTCGTAGACCAAACTTTTGTGAGCGCAAGTTTTAACTTTTCGCCACCGCTTAAATTCTCCTCCTCTACATTAAGTGAACGAATCCCTAATTCCTTTTCTCTTTTGAAATCGAAAGAATCCCCATCCACTCTATGGTTCTCAATCATCCCCTCCTGATCAATCGATTGCTTTAAGTAACCAATTTTTCCTTTACAAGAAATAGTCCCTTCATCTGGATCAATCTCTTTGACGATCATCCTTGCTAGAGTTGTTTTGCCAGCACCGTTAGGCCCAACAATACCAATCCGCTCACCTTGATGGATATCGATATTTACATGCTGAAATAGCCGATTTTCATTAAAAGTTTTCTTCAATCCTTTGATCGACATAACGTTCATCGAATCTCCCCATTCTCTATTTCATTTTTTGGGGGAGTAAAAAACCTCCCCATTTTCTGGAGAGGTCTGTCAATCCATATACCTACGCACGCTAAAAGAACGCATCTTAAAGAAGCACATTTCAGCAAGCGTGGAAGGTTAAAAAGACAGACTAATCCTATTCTCCAGAATCTCAATTTCATTTATTGAAAGTTGATCTGAAAAAATAAGATTAGTTTTCCATCGCTTCTTAACCATTCCCTTCGTCTTTTGTTGTCATTAGTTTAAAGAAAAGTCAAAATAATGTCAATATTTATAAGGGTGTTGTTAAATCCCAACAATTAGAAGTTGTAAGAGAAGTTTTATCAAATCCCGTCGATTTTTATCTGTTTTTAGTACAAAAGGACCCTATAATCTCTCGTATTTGAGGCCGATATTAAAAATAGTTAAGAAATACTTTCCATTTGATACTAATTTTGAAAGGAGGTTATGGGAGTCGTTGATGTGAGGTCACTGTGTACATAAAAAATAGACAAACAAAATATGGGGGAATACACATCGTGCGCAATAAGCTTTTTACGTTAATAATGGCCATAATTCTAATTTTCACAGGAATAAGTTTTCCAGAAAAAACATCAGCAAGCAATGATGTTGAACGTATTAGTGGAGCAAATCGAATTGAAACGGCGATTGAAATTTCTAAGAAAGTTTCACCAGGAACGCTAACAACAACTGAAAAAGCCGTTATCCTAACTCGTGCTGATATGCCTTTCGATGCACTAGCGAGTTCTGGTTTAGCCGGTGTGAAACAAGCTCCTATCCTATTAACTGGATCAACAAAACTTGATTCTAACGTTGCAAAAGAGCTTGAACGACTTGGAACCAGAAAAATTTACATTCTAGGTGGTACCGGAGCAATCAGTCAAGATGTTGAGAATCAATTAAAACAAAAATACACCGTGTCACGATTGAAAGGGTCAGATCGTTTTGAAACGGCCAACGCAATCAATCAAGCCGCTGGACTTGATCAAACTTCGACAGCTATTATCGTTAATGGCATGCAAGTAGCTGACTCTCTTTCAGCATCAAGCGTAGCAGCTATTAAACATTATCCTATTTATTTATCGACTGTTTCAAAGGCACCTAAGCTTCCTTCAAGCATTAAGACAGTCTATTTAATTGGCGGGTCTTCTGTAGTCTCTGAAGATGTGCGTACTCAATTAGAACAACAAGGCAAGAAAGTTGTCCGTCTTTCGGGAAAAGATCGTTTTCAAACAAACATTGCCGTTAATGAAGCTTTCTTCGCCTCTAGCTCATCTTACATTCTAGCAAGAGGAACTTCCGTACTAGCCGATCAGGAAGATTACCCTGATGCTGTAGCAGCAGCCTCTTTAGCAGAGAAATTTGATGCACCTGTTGTTTTAGCACACGATGTGAAACCTATTACAGATGTTCAAACATATCTCTTTCAAAATGCCTCTTCATTAATGGTACTAGGTGGTGAAGGTGCTCTTTCTTCTAGTATTGTCAATTCCTATAAAATGAAAGAACAAGTAGAAGAAGTTGTTTTAGAAACGGGTATTGTAACAGCTTCGAGCCTAAATGTGCGTACAAGTCCTGAAATGAGCGGCACAAAAATCGGAGCATTGCCACGTAATGCTGAAGTTGCAATCTACGGTTATGCTGGAGATTGGGCAAAAATTAAGTATCAGGGTCAAGTAGCTTATGTTCACAGTGGTTACCTACTCCTTCAAAGCAGTGACTCATTAAACAACTTAACCATTGTTGTCGATGCTGGTCATGGAGATCATGATCCTGGTGCAAGCAATGGCAAACTATTAGAAAAAGACATCAACCTTGATGTTTCGCTTTATCTCGAGAAAAAACTTAAGTCAGCTGGAGCGAACGTTGTCATGACGAGAAGAGATGATACGTTCTTAGAGCTAAGAGAGCGTTCAACTATCGCCAATAACTTAAATGCCGATGCGTTTATTAGCGTGCATACAAATGCAGCGAGTGAAGCAGCTCATGGAATTGAAACGTATTGGTACGATAAATATAGCTCAGCGGAAAGTAAAGCTCTTGCAGAAAGCATTCAAAAACGATTAATTGAAGTAACAGAAGCAAATAATCGTGGCGTAAAGAACCAGAGCTTCTCAGTAATTCGAGAATCAAAGATGGCAAGTGTTCTTGTCGAAGTCGGTTTCTTAACGAATAATGAAGAATACAAGCTTCTTCTTACACAAGAGTATAGAGAAGAACTTGCTGAAGGCATTTATCAAGGGGTATTAGATTATTATAAAACGAAGTAAATGTTTGAAAAGGACCCTCCAATTATTTAGGAAGGTCCTTTTTCGTTTATAAATCACATCTGGTGTTATCCGTCAGTGAAATTATCATTTATAACCCAAGACCAATCGACGTTTGATTTGTATAAGATGTATAGGCAATCAGTTGATTAATCTCAACGATTTCTTTTTCACTATAGCCATGTTCTTTTAGTTTCTCTAGATCCGCTTTCTCCAGGCTCTTTGGATTCGTAACAAGTTTCTCTGCATAGCTTAGAATACTTTTCAAATGACTCTCAAAGGCATTGGAGCTTTTATAGTTATTAAGCTCCTCAAGAATAGACTCATCTCCACTAATTTCTTTTAACAAGTTTCCATGCCCGGTATAACAAAATTCACACCCATTTAATTGAGAAACAAAAACCACAACTGCTTCTGTTTCAAATTCATTTAAAACACCAGCTTTAACAGCAGCTGCTAAAGGCATAAACGTTGAAAAAATATCAGGACTTTTCGCAATCAATCGATTAAATACAGGAACGGGATGTTCCAGATCTTTGTAGATGTCAAGCTCCTTTATATCTGATTGTTTGGCAGGTTTAATCCACGGCATTTCAATCATCCTTTCTTTATCCATTCTATATCATAACAAAGATTTTTTATTATTCATAAAAAAAAACCCATTGTGCAAGGAATACAATGGGGTGAGCAGGTTTTAAAACGTTTCTTTTTTCATTCGACGATATTTTCCGATCATCGCATAAAAGACCGGGACGAAAACGAGTGTTAATAAGGTAGAAGTAGTCAGTCCACCTATGACCGTAATCGCAAGTCCCTTTGAAATGAGACCAGATGCTGAATTCGAAAGCGCAAGAGGAATGAGGGCAAAAATTGTTGCAAGAGCCGTCATGATGATTGGACGCAATCTCACTTTTGCCGCTTCAACTAAAGCCTCTGTCAGTTCTAAACCGTTCATTCGGTTCGTTTCTACGCGATCAAGTAACACTACTGCGTTCGTGACTACAATACCGATTAGCATAAGCATCCCAATCATTGCACTCATGGAGAGCGTTTGACCTCCAATAAGGAGCCCCGCTAACGATCCGCTTGGAACAAAAATTAAGGAGGATAGAATGACAATCGGTGTAACAATTCCTCTAAACGTTAGACTTAGTACAAAAAACACGAGAAGAATCGCTGCAAGCATCGCAAGTCCAAGGTCAGCGAAGCCATCCGTAATCATCTCCTGACCACCTCCAACTTCCATTTCAACGCCTTCTGGTAAGGAAAGCACACGAAGATCTTCTTCAACAGATTGTGTCATTCGTGCTGTGTCATCAGATTTGATATCAGCCGAAATGGAAGCAGACGTTCTGCCCTCATCATGATAAAGCGTTACTGGTGCTGTTGTTTCTTCAATTGAGGCAACATCTGATAATGGTTGTATTCCATTTGCAGTTGGAATCTTAAGCTCTTCTAATTCCTTCTTTGATGTTACTTCATCATTATAAGAAAGAGACATTTCCCATTTCTGATCATCAATTTCAATTGTCCCACCATCAAGTGGTTGCAAACGACTGTTTACAATCTGCATAACCTGGAATGGACTAACATTCGCTTTTTCACCTTCATCGGTAAGCGACATGGTCCATTTTGGTTGAACTTCTTCGAGATTGTTCGAAACGTTCGTTAACTCATTGTCCTGTAATAGAAGTTCCTCAACTTGAGTAGCAGCTTCTGTCAACTTCTCCTGGTCGTCTCCATACAAGCTAACATCAATCGTGTTCCCGCTCGGTGGACCTTCCTGTTGAACTTCTGTTGCTTTAACAGTTCCTTCTTCATAAACTTCTTCTACAATGTTTTGAACATCTTCTTCATACGTCTCCATCGTGCTTTGAAGATCATCACTATTCGTTAGCTTTACAAAAACAGTCGTTTCATTTTCTCTTGATTGTCCTGCTCCTTCACCTGGAATTGGGCTACTAGATAGTCCGATTGATACCTGGCTGTAGTCGACCTCTTCTTTTTCAGTCAGATAATCTTCAATTTGACTTGCAACCTCATTCGTATTGTCAAGCTGTGTTGTAGCTGGTAGCGATACATTCAGTTCAAAAGAATCACTTTCTCCAGCTGGCAGGAAGGAAACGCCCAAAGCCGGTATCATGGCAAGTGAACCTACTAGTAATAGAACGGATGTTACAATGACGAGCGCTTTTTTCTTAAGTGCCCCTCTTATAAAACGTTCATATAAATGGTTTAATTTTGATTCCTTCTCGTGATGTTTTACTTTCTTAAAGAAAGCACTACCTAGTACCGGAATCAACATCAGTGCAACTAAGAGTGAGATCGAGATTGAGAAAACGACAGCCAAACTAAATGGTCTGAAGAACTCTCCAAGTATCCCTCCCACAAATGCGAGAGGTAAGAATACTACGAGTGTCGCAATTGTTGAAGAAGTAATAGCTCCAAGTACTTCTTTCGTCGCATAGTAGGTTAGTGCTTTGTTGGACAACTCTTCTTTATTCTCCTGACGCCATCTATATATATTTTCTATAACAACAATACTATCATCCACAATTCGCCCAACAGCAACGGCTAAACCACCCAACGTCATAATATTTAACGTATAGCCAAACTGATCAAGTAGGGCAATTGTTCCTAGAATCGAAATAGGAAGAGAAATAATGGCGATAATCGTTGCACGAATGTTTCTTAGGAACAAGAGAATAACAATGACTGTGAACAGTGCGCCGAATCCACCTTCTTTAAGGAGAGAAGAAATTGATTTCTCCACTTCTTCACCTTGATCAAGGATGGTGAATAGTTCCACGTCATCTGTTTCATATTCCGCGAGAACTTCTTTCACATGATCGACAACATCCTTCGTATTTTCATCCTGACTTTTTGTTACCTGAATAAGAAAGCTTTCCTGTCCATTGAACCGAGAAATTTCATTTTTCTCTGATGCTTCTGTAACTTCAGCAAAATCCGTAAGAACAACTTCCTTACTTTCTAGTGGTGAGCTTTGCTGTCCCACTTGTGATGTCTGACTGTTTTCAATTACAAATTTTGTGTCTTTTAGTTTATCAAGTGAGTCAATAGAGCCTTGTAATTTAACTGGAATCGTCGTATCTTCCTCATCCACTGATCCAAGGGGGAGACTATATTCGCTCTGTTTGATCTTATCCTTAATATCATTTAACGTAAGACCATATTCGCTTGCCTTCTTTTCATCCACTTCAATAGAAAGTGTTGTTTCCTTTATTCCGCTTAAGCTTACACTATTCACTCCTGGAAGTCCTTCAAGCTCTGGAACGATATCATCTTCAAGCTTTTGTTGAAGCTCATCCGCATCTTCAGATGAGAGCGCAGCTTCATAGATTGGCCGTGCCCCAGCTGACATGCTTATAACCTCAACCACTGCTTCATCCGGTAGTTCCGCTTTCGAGAC
Source organism: Guptibacillus sedimenti (assembly GCF_028610665.1). Classification (NCBI taxonomy): domain Bacteria; kingdom Bacillati; phylum Bacillota; class Bacilli; order Caryophanales; family Guptibacillaceae; genus Guptibacillus; species Guptibacillus sedimenti. Next base: position 29,446 of record NZ_JAQQWV010000006.1, on the reverse strand, counting down.
GATGTCTTCTAGCTCTCGTTTCGTTTCCTCAATATCCGTACCAAACGGGTACATGAGGGAGATTACACTAGCGTTTTCAGAAGATGTACTCGTTAAGTCATCATACTTGTTGCTATTTTCGAGTAGATTTTCAATGGGTATCGTAACCTCCTGCTCAACGGCCTCGGCAGAAGCACCTGGATAAACCCCTTGAATAATAAGCGCTGGGAATGTGACATCCGGATAAGTTTCTACCTTTATCTGATTAGTTGAAATGATACCAGCTGCCAATACAAGAATCGTTAATAATAAAACACCAACTGAATTCTTCAAACTAAATCTAGTAAGAAATTTCATCTCATACACTCCTCTTTTCTTGATCTGGAATCAGTATACGACGCGAAAATGAACGCATTATGAACAAACTCATTTCATTTTTCAATGCGATTTATAACTCCATCTCACTCGAGGCTAGTCAGGGATAAAGCGTTAATCTTAAAATGAAAAAGCGAAAAGAAACATTTATGTTTCTTTTCGCTTTTTCATTTTAGGAAGTGTAATTGTAATCGTTGTACCAATGCCTACCTTACTTTCAAGCAAAATATTTCCTTTGTGAAGATGAACGATACGTTGGACGATCGCAAGTCCAAGTCCGCTACCTCCATTACTCGACCTTGCTTTATCCGCTTTATAAAATCGGTCAAATACATGCGCTTGGTCTACTTCAGGAATACCACAGCCTGTATCTCGCACTTCGACCATTACTTCTCCTGCTTTCTCTTTCATTTGAATAGTGATAACACCATTTGATTCCGTATACCGAATACTATTTGATAGTAGATTTATCCACACTTGGCTGAGTTGATCATAGTCCGCTTCGATTTGAACTTCTTTTAAATCAACCTGAACTTCGATCCCTTTTTCAGCCCACATCGCTTCAAGTGATACAATCACTTCCCTTAGCTGTTCATCAAGTGAATAGTTTCTTAAGTGAAACATAGGATCATCTGCATCAAGTGTCGTCATCTTTAAAAGATTTTCGCTTAATTTGGATAAGCGCTCTGTTTCTTTTTGAATAATCCCAAGGTATTTTTTTCGCTCAAGCTCATCTAACATACTATTCTGCAAAACTCGGGCATAGCCACCAATCGATGTAAGTGGAGACTGTATTTCATGGGAAACATTCGCAACGAATTCCTGACGCATTTCTTCTAAATGCCTTAAATCATGCGCCATATGATCAAAACTTCTCGAGAGGTCTCCTATTTCATCATGACGTTTACTATTGATTCGAACAGTAAAATCACCTACCGCTACTTTTTTTGTCGCTTCTGTCAGGTGTTGAATGGGACGAACAACATACCTCATTAATATGACAAAAATGGAGCTTCCAATAATAAGTACAAGTAGTAAAGTCGTTAGCATCACTCGTTTAATTGTATTCTCTTCAAGCGAAAGATCAGGTCTAATAAAAAGAGCGTAACGACTATCGCTGTCCTGAAATGGTAAGCCGACATTTAATTGGGACGGAGGCGAAGCTGTCCGATCATTCACACGAACTACCCCTCCGTTTAACACCTTTTCGATGTGTTTTGCGGAAATTCGCCACTTCCCATTATCAATAGGCTGTACTGCTTTTCCAGATTCATCATAAAGGATAAGATTGTAATTAAAGGTTGGGATATTTCCAATAAATTCTGAAGGATCGGTGTAGCTCGAATTCTCATATAAGGCGATTGTTTGACGTCCTACTTCGGTAATGTCTTTTTGGAGACGCTCTCGGATGGTATCAATATAAAAAACATTCATAATCCAGAATGATAGTATGAGACTGATCAAAACAACCCCGATATAGATGACGACACTTCTGAGGTAGATCGACCGCTTCATTTTAATAGCTCCAGACGATATCCTAGTCCACGCATGGTTTTAATAGCAAAAGGTATTTCCCTACTATAAAACCTTTCTCTAATTCGTTTCACGTGGACATCTACTGTTCGATCGTCTCCTTGGAAATCATAACCCCATATTGATTCAATTAACTGATTTCGTGTAAATATCTTACCTGGAGTGCTTGCTAATTTAAATAGAAGCTCAAACTCTTTTTTGGGCAAAGAAATGCGATCCTTTCCAAGCACTACATCATATGATTCAGCATTCATTTCAAACAACCCTATTGATATTTTCTTTGCACTTTGAATGTGATATCTTCGTAATAATGCCTTTACCCGCATGACAAGTTCAATAGGATCAAATGGTTTGACGACATAATCATCCGTTCCAAGTTTAAACCCTTTCACTTTATCTGAGGCCTGTCCCCTTGCCGAAACCATGAGAACAGGAATATCGTAATAAGCTCGAATTTCTTCGCATAGTTGCCAGCCATCAACATGCGGCATCATAATATCGATTACCGCTAGATCAACCTTATTAGCCTCAAGAATTTTTTCTGCTTCTTTTCCGTCTGAAGCTTTCTTAACGAAATATCCCTCTTTTTCTATGTATAACGCCATTAAATCTAGAATGTTTTGATCATCATCTGCAAGTAATATCGTAATCATTACCACTAGCTCCTTTTCTATATTAATAGTGTACTTCCCAAGTATGAATAGAATATGAACGAGTAATAAAAATTGAACCGGTTATTATTGCAAATGGTAAAATAAATTCGATAGAACTCTTCAGAAATTCGAGGTGTAATCGAATGCAGTTAATACACGACTTTTTTGTCAATATGATGATTATACTGGCTCTACTTTTTCTTTATTATCAATTTTTCAGAGAAGAAAATCTAACACCGACATCTTCAATCAAAAGAAAATTCCTTAGCGGTTTGTATGCTGGCATGATAGGAATTTTGCTGATGATTTATAGCATTCAAGTTGTTGATAGCACAACCATCATCGATTTAAGACATATACCACTTTTACTGGTCACCTTATATGGAGGACCATTGCCTGGGATGATTGCTCTTATTGTTATCCAAATAACGCGTTTTATAATTGGAATAAATCTTTCTTCTTTTGTTTCACTCGGTTTGTTAACTTCTCTTTATATCGGTTATCTTTTCTTTAGAAAATGGAAGGTTTCATTTATCGCCATAGCATTCTGGATGATTATTTATTCCAACATTGCCTTCAGTATTATCATCGTATACGTATTACTTGATATAAAAAGCTTATTTAGTGAAATTAACGTTCTCTATTGGATTACATCCACTGTGACAGGGGCGATGGCGCTTTACACAACAGAACATTTACGAAAAACAAATCACCTGTTTAAAGAATACAAAAAGAGTGCTACCATCGATCCGCTTACCGGGTTAAACAACGTAAGGAGTTTTGATGAAGCGTTAAACAGCGCAATACAAGAATCTACAAACGCTGAAAAGCCATTGTCTCTTCTAGTAATTGACATTGATCATTTCAAACATGTGAATGATACGTATGGTCATGCAGCTGGAGATACCATTTTGGCTCAATTTGGTAAGACGTTAAGAATTGCCGCCAGAATGAACGATATTGTATCTCGTAATGGTGGAGAAGAATTTACCATTTTACTAGATAATTGCTCGAATAGAGAGGCATTAGCGATTGGTGAACAGGTCAGATCCACAATCGAGGAAATTTCTTTTTCGATTAATAAGGATATTAGCATTCATATAACTGCCTCAATCGGTACGAGTACTTTTCCCGAAACGGTCCCATTTCCTGCTCAGCTTTATCGAGAAGCAGATGAGGCTCTTTATCAAGCAAAACGAAGTGGACGAAACCGCATTTGCTCAAATGAAAAAACTATGAAAGTCTATGAGTATTAAAAAAAGGGGCCAATTGCCCCTTTTTCATTTTGATCTAGTGACTACAATATAATAAAGCTCCCACTGCTCCACTAAATTGACCATGAGGTGGAAAGTTGGCGTTGATATCAAATAGTTCCTCAATCCGTTCAAACTGCTGTTTCAATAATGGATTCGATTGAAAAGTAGAACCGATAAATACAATGGTTGACGTAGAAATGGTTTTCGTAAATGGAATCGCCATCATTAAAATCGACTCGGAAATCATTCCAATTAAGCATGCCAACACATCTTCGTCTTTTACTTCTTGCTGCTTAATCCGATCAATAAAGCCAAAGTTACTGGCAGTTAAATCACCATCAATAGGAGAGGCACCTTCATAAATATCATTCACCTTTAAATCAATGCCATTTCGTTCTCCTTTTGCTGCTAGCTGAGTAATCTCCGAAAAGTCTGTTCGACCTGTCAATAAATAAGAAAGGCCCAAGAGCATCCCGCCCCCTACACCCGTTCCTCCAAGTCGTTCAGCACTTTTACAATGAACAGAGTGAATCGAGGTCCCCGTGCCAACGTTTACGAGTAAGTAATCGTCAGGAAGGGTTAGATTTGATCGTTCTAAAATTGCTCGAACGCCATTTGTCGTCGCCTCGAATTCTGGAACCAGTTCAACTTCATTTTCAACTAGCTTAGCAAGGACCGATTGCTTCCCTCCAGTGATCTTCAACTTTGATTTTGGATGGTGATCTTTAAGCCACGTCACAACCTCATTGATATCATTCAATGGAAATATTTTATAATTGTATTCACCTTCCTTAAGGTGAACTGTTTTAATCAACGTTCCACCCGCATCTATCCCAACGAGATCAGTCATTTCATCCCTTCTTTCATATCTCACATATTCTTAAGACTAACGTTACTATGTATGTGGCTCCCCCTTTATTCGTATAAAGAGGGTAGGGTTAATCCCCACCCTTTGGAAGCTGAATATAAACACGTGTTCCTTCTCCTGGTTTACTCTCAATCCGAAGACTACCTTTATGCTCCGAAATGATTTTATTACTCACAGTCATACCAAGGCCTATGCCTTTTTCTTTATTTGTATAAAACGGCACACCGATTCGCTCAAGTCTTTCTTCTTCAATTCCAACGCCATTGTCATGGATCTCAATGGAAACGTTGTTTCGATTTTCTTCAAGAATGACATCGATTTTGCCATTTTCCTCAATCGCTTCAACTGCATTTTTTAGAATATTAATAAACACCTGCTTCATCTGATTTTTTTGACAACAAATGACGATTGTTTTTAACTGACTGCTAATATTAATTCTAATGTTTTTAGAAGCAGCCTGCGGTGTTAATACGTTAATTGCATTTTTGATTAGTTTTAATAAGCTTACCTCAGCAACTTCACCTGCCTCTGGTTTTGCAAGGGAAATAAAGCCATTTATCACCTCTTCTATTTTGGCAAGCTCTCTTTCAATAATGTGATGATACATCCTATCATGTTCTGCTTCCTTCTTCGCTAAAAGCTTTAAGAAGCCCTTGATTGACGTAAGCGGATTTCGTATTTCATGTGCAAAACCAGCCGCCACGTCCCCAATGATTGCTAACTTTTCAATATTTTCTCGATATTGCTCTAGCTGTATTTTTTCAGTGATATCTCTAGCTATAAATACAAAATGATTTACTTGCTCATCCCCCTCGCTAACAGCCATCCCTTTCGCTTCCAGAATAACGCTGTGCCCAGAAGCATGCCGTTTTCGATAAACGGTTGTAATTGATTGTTTCGTTTCCGTTAAGGTTTGAATGGCTTTCTGACATTTCTCATAATCTTCAGGATGGATAAAAGTTAGGATATCCTTGTCGATGACTTCGCTTTGCTCATAACCTAATACTTCCTTATAGGAAGGTGAGGCGTAGACAGTTATCCCTTCATGATTCATCATACAAATTAAGTCATTGCTGTTTTCAAGGATCATGCGATGCTTTTTCTCATTTAATTGCAGTTTCATCTCAGCCTGGTGTTTTTCGGTCACATCTCTTGAAACGACGACATAAGAGCATTCTTCTTCGTTTAAGATGCACGTCCCCTGGGATTCAATATAACGAAAAACCCCATCTCTTCGCTGCATACGATACTTAATCATTAAAGGTTTGCGAAATTTAACCAGCTTATAAAACTCTGTTCTCACATGCTCCCTGTCTTCCTTATGAATATATCGAATCGAACTGCGCCCAATTTCCTCGTCTATGCTTGCTCGAGCATAATCTCGATAAGAAGGCGAGACATAAAGTAGTCTTCCGTTAGCATCAAGTAAACTAATAATCTCATTCATGTTCTCAGTAATGAGCTCATAGTTTGCGTACATTTCTTGTATTTTTTTGGTCTCATGATCAACCTCTTTTATAATCGCTGACGTTTGACCAAGAAAATTCTCCACTGGAATCGCCAAAACCTCTACAGAAACGGTGGATCCATCTTTCCTCAGCCACCGTTGAACGAAAGTGCCAGGATTCACTCCGTTGATCGAAGCCTCGATTCGCTTCAAAACAGTTTGCCTCTCTGATGAATGAATCGTCTCCCAGATTGACTTTCCTTCTAATTCACTTGAATCGTTATAGCCAAGAAGATGAACAGCTGCGGCGTTTAAATAAAGCCATTTCTCATTTTTTTGAACGACAAGTGCTGTTGTAGAGTCTTCATAGTACTTCACTAAATTCGTTACCTTACCCCTCTCTTCTTGTAATACATTGTCAGTAGGAGGGCCCGAGCTATTATAGGTCATATTCTCTTTGTTATAAGTCATAGCTACTCCTTCTAAAAATGATAGTTAATGAAATAGGTCTTTGGAGGGAGAAAAATGTTTCAATCATATCTTCTTGTAAGAGGGCGTATTTTCCTGCATAGTTACGTGATAATAAAAAAAGACCTCTCGAAAGAAGTCCTTTTTATTAAATCAGTTAAAGTACTTGTATCATTTTAGTTCCAACACCTATACTCCTAAAGTACTATTTACCTAATGAGGCAATTGTACGAATAGAGAAAAGTCATTTAGTTAAACTGTTATCATATTAAAACGGCTATTAAAAATGTTCTGCACACCATTTCCGTCCAAAGTCGACCACCTTCCTCTGATCAAATAATTTACAGACAGCACCACCGATTTTCATTGTTTGATAATTTTCAATTTCCTCAAATTCATATCCAATCTTCGCAAAACAATCTGAATCGTAGTCGATTTCGTTGTAGGTTTTCCAAACTCTCTCACCATTCTCCAACAGCGCAGCTGATTTTGTAACGTATACTTGATTTTTTTTCGCATGCTCAGATAAATGAAGAGAGGTATTGCTCTCATGACCAACACCTATGAATAGAATTTTTCCATTTAGCTCGTAAATTTTAGCTAGCGGAGAGGTTTCTCCAAATCCTGCTTGTAGCGGTTGATGCTCCGTCACGTACTCTCTATTCTTCCCCCAAGCTGTAAAAGAGTACATTGGATGATTACTTCTTACAACTCCCGGATATCGTCTAAAAAGCTCCGCAATCGCCCCCATACCTCTTGTTGCTGTTGTTTCGCGTGAGAATGCCGGCATATTCTCACGAATAACTGGCCACCATGACTCAGGTACGGGGGGTGCCATCCATTCTGCCGGATCCGAATTACCGGCCGATTGAGCAGGCATGACAAGCGTCCCCTCTTCTCCAACCGTTTCCATAAGCGCTTGAATAACAGCTTCTCCTCCTCCGCACACCCACCCAAGTGAACTAAGTGAGGTATGCACAATTAAAGTCATCCCTTCCTTTATCCCTAACTCCCGAAAGTCCACGACAAGACTACTGACTGTGTGTGGCATACAAACCGTATGAATCGCTTTTTTCTCCGTCATCTCTCTTCCCCCATTAACATTTCATATAATTGTTCTCGTTTTAAACTTAGCTTTTCTTTCTCAACAGATAAATCCTGATATTCTCTTCTGCAATTCGTCACGCTCATTTGCTGATCAATTTCAAAGAGACGTGCCTCGAGTTTTTCGACTTCTGCTTCTGCATCAAGTCCTACCTCCATTTCCACCGGATCCGTTTTAGTCTTCTTCTTTTTAACCGTAGAATCTTTTTCCTGCTGCAAGGTTTCAAGGTGCTTCTGTTTCGCATCACTGTAAGGATAAATATAGTGGTGGAGATGATTATTTTCTATCCAGTACGTTACCGGAAAACATTTATTTAAAAAATAGCGATCATGAGAGACACAAATAATGGTTCCTGTAAATTTGTCGAGTGCATCTTCTACTATTTCTCTCGAGTCAATATCCAGATGATTTGTTGGCTCATCAAGTACTAACAAGTTCAGTTTCTGACTCATTAACTGGGCCAATCGCAGTCGCATTTTCTCACCACCGCTTAATGATGATACTTTCGAAAAAACGCTGTAACCATAGAAGAGAAAGCTGGCTAACTCATGCCTTGCATCCGATTCAGAAACCTTTGCAGTATCCCGATACACATCAATAAATCTCTTTTCTTCACTTTCTTTCAGAACATGTTGAGACAGATAACCGACTTTTACGCTTCCACTTATGCTAACCTTTCCATCCTGAGGCGGAATAGAGCCAAGTAGCGCTTTCAATAGCGTTGTTTTCCCACTTCCATTTTTCCCTACTATCGCCACCCGTTCCCCGTAACGAATATGCAAGTTACTATTCTTTACTAATGATCCTCCTTGATAACCAATTGAAACATCCTCAAAACGAACGACATCTTTCCCGCTTCTCTCATTCAAATCGAATTCCAACCCCATTTTTCTTCGTTCTAGAAGAGGTCGCTTGATTTTATCTATGCGCTCAAGCGCTCTTTCCATATTCCTTGCCCGTTTGTGAAGCGCAGCATTCGGTGGATTCGCTTGATTTGCCCATTCTTTTAATCGTTTAATCGCTTCTCTCATTTTCTTCATTTTCTTTTGTTGCTCTTGATAAGCAGCAAATTCAGCTAGCAACATTTTTTCTTTCTTTTCTACAAAACCACTGTAGTTCCCCTGATAAACATGTAATTCACCATCTTCCAGGTCCATTATTTTCGTTACAACTTCATCAAGAAAATAGCGATCATGCGAAACAATGACAATCGTACCCTTATATTGCTGCATAAACGTCTCCAGCCATTCCACTGCTTCCACGTCCAAATGATTGGTTGGCTCATCTAGTAACAATAATTCAGGTTCTTGAAGCAATAACATACCAAGACTTACTTTCGTCTTCTCGCCACCGCTCAGTCGATCAAAAGATGTAGAAAGAAGGTCCTTGATCCCAAGTCCATTTGCGACATGGTGTATAGACGAATCAATTTCATATCCCCCTTTTCTTGTAAAAACCTCAAGCAATTGTCCATATTTCTTTAACGTGCGATCATTCTCATCCCCTCTCCCCATTTCCGATTCGAGTTCGCTCATTCGCTCTTGCATTGTAATAAGGTTAGTGAAAGCTTTTCTAAGAACTTCCTTAACTGTTAACTCAGAATCACTCGCAATTTGCGCTAAATAACCAACTTTTGTCCCCTTCTTATAATGAATAACCCCATGATCGGTTGATTCAATTCCCGCTATAAGTTTTAAAAGAGTCGTTTTTCCACTTCCGTTCCTACCTACGATTCCAACTCTATCATTCTCCATCACTTCAAATGAAAGATCCTCAAACAAGCCATTTCCACCAAGCATTTTACTAATTCCTTGCGCAGTACATATCATGTTTATCATCCTTTCTACAAACAAAAAAAACCACAAATAAGGTTACACCTTACCTGTGGTTTAATCTGGAATTTATCATCTTTAATCCAATATGAAGCCTCGTACTTAAAGAAAAAAGAGAACGGCAAATTGCCGCTCCCTTATCTGTTAATTTATCCATTCCGCCTGAAGCAGGGTAAGAGAGCCTTACGCTTTTTTTCTTATGAAGTTGCTGAATTTGGACACACTTGTCCCTTCAATAACAACTTCATGAAAAATCGCACGGCAAATCGATACATAATCCATAAATTCCGTACGAACAAAAGCGTTAGACATCTCTTCCTCACCTCCTCTAATTAATAATTCTATTCTATCTGAACTATCTGACAAAATCAACCCTCTGCTATTCGAAGCCCTACAACTGATATGACAACACAGGATATTAACACTAATTGCATCCGGTTCCTTGGTTCCTTAAACCAGTACATCCCAATTAAAACACTTCCCGCTGAACCGATTCCCGTCCAAATGGCATAAGCCGTACCTACTGGCAATGCCTTCAAAGATAAGGACAACATAAAAAAGCTCATCGATCCGAATAAGATCGTAAAAATAGATGGTTTTAATTTAGTAAACCCTTCAGATAACTTTAAACTAATAACACCGCCAACTTCACCAAGCCCAGCGATTAATAATGCAATCCATGCCATTGTATACTCCTCCTATGCTTCCTTCGCATTTAGCTTTAAGCCAATAATGGAAGAAATGAGCAATATGATAAAAAAGATTTTCATTAAACTAATTGATTCATTTAAAAACATCATGCCAATGACCGCTGTTCCTGCGGCTCCAAGTCCAGTAAAAATGGCATAGGCCGTACCCACAGGTAAATACTTTAGCGCTCTCGCAAAAAAGTAAAAACTCGTTACAATTCCTAAAATTGTTAACAAACTAATCATTGGATTCGTAAATCCATCGGAATATTTTAAACCAATAGCCCATAAAACTTCCATCAGACCACCTATTACAAGATAAATCCATGCCATGCTAATTCTCCTCCCTACTATAAACACCTTTAATAAAAGCCGACCACGAATTTTCCAGACGTTTTTTATGCTCTTCAGGTGAATAATAGAAAACCTGTTCAAACACCCCATCAAGTAGACATAAATAAGCATCAAAAACCTGTTCCCACTCCTCTTCACGGACCATCTGTACAAGGATTGATTGAATCACCTGTCTCATTACATCTTCTGTTTTTTCAAACATAGCGTATATGTCTGATCTTAACGATTCAGGTGGAAACAGCATCATTCGTTTAAAGATCAGACCCAACTCATCATTTCTTAAATAACTTGTGTTTTTGTGAAGCAGATAATAAAGCTGATCTTCTGGAATCCGATCGCTTAATTCTTCTGCAGTCTTTATAAAAAACGCATTGTAATCAACGGATACTTTATGGATGACAGCTAAAAAGAGATCTTCCTTACTCTTATAATGTGCATAAAGAGAAGGCTTCTTTATTCCCACACCTGAAGCGATTTCTGATAGGGAAGTTCCTTCAAACCCATTACGAGCAAATAAAATCAGTGCAACCTCTTTAATGCGATCTTGAGTTGAATCTTTTTTCATTTCACATTACCTACCGATCGTTAGTTTACAAGAAAAAATAAAACGCAGGGCTCTACCTACCGTTCGTTAGTTATTATACCAATTCCTTTTCATTTTTGCAATGAACCTAAAAAAAGCAGCTACCAGAATGAGATCTCGGTAGCTACATCTAAGGGAATAAGGGTTTTCAACTATTAGACGATACTGCATGGAATGAGGTTTCAAAAAAGAATAACTTTCCTGAAAAATAAAAGTTGTTTCCCTCACCTACATCAGACCCTTCGCTTGTTTGCTTTCACGAACCACCACAAAAAAAAGGACCGGCGAATGCCGGTCTTCCTGGTAACGGAATATTTGAAAGGGGGTCTTGAGATCATCTTATCAAAGGATATATGGTGTGAACAGGACCCTAAAACACGGGACGAACGTATGAAACGACTAATTTCACAAGATATCAGGATTATAGACCCGCGACTATTCACTCAATTTTATTCACTTCGATAAAATCATGTCTTTAGTATTGAATAGCGAGACACAAAGTGCTTTGTTAAAGGATAAAGAGCAAAATTTGCGTGAAAATTGCTTTATATTTCAATTCACCAACAACCCTTTGAAAGATATTTCCCTCTTCAATAAAATGTGTCAAAATATAACTAGTGATTGAGATTGAAAGCAGGTGGAATAAGAATGTATTGTCCACATTGTGGAAAAAAGAGAGGCCAAAATGAACAATTCTGCTTCTCCTGCGGAAAAGAACTGATTTTGCAGACAAGATCCAACCCAATAATTTTCATTTTGTGGCGTTGGTTACCATTGATGATTTTCCTTATCCTCGCTATCTCCCTTTCAGGCTATTATCTTTATGAAGAATCGGTAACGCAAGCAGCGATTCGCTCATTTGAAAAAGGAGAAGAGTTGGCGAAGAAAGGCGATTTTGAAGCAGCTCAAGAACAATTTAAAGAAGCCCAAAAAAACAGAAGTCATTTCCCAGCAGCGGAAGTGAATAGAAATATAGTTGCCACCGCACTTACCGTCGAAGATACGCTTAATCAGGCTGAAAAAGAAAGACAGCAGGACCACTACGATGAAGCACTCGAACTCATTCGACAAGCTGAGGATACAACAGCTGCTTATAATGGAAAGGTTTCCTCTCATTTACAGAATAATATCGCCTCCGCTCGAACAACTGTCATGGTTGCTGAGTTAAAGTATGATATGAAAGGAAAAAAATCGATTGATGAATTGAAACCTGTTTTGACGAGAGCAGAAACGTTACAGGTTGAGGAGGCGCAGGAAATTGCTAGTCAAATTCGCAGTCAGCTAATAGACTTTACAATTAATGAAGCGAATCAATTTTTAGAAGAAAATCACTTTACAGAAGCACTCAACGCCGTTGAAAAAGGTTTACAGATTAATAAAGACCATGAAAAATTATTAAACCTGAAGACCGTCATTGAAAAAAGACGAAATTCTTTTGAAGAGGAACAACAAAAGCGCATTGAACATGCGATGGTGGTTGCTGCAAAAGAAGAAGAAATGAACCGAACGAGTGCAATTGAACTAACCGATTTAAAAACGGAAATAACCGATTACGACGAATTAAAAGTAACTGGTCAAGTGACAAGCAAAGCTACCGTTCCGGTAAACTCGATTGGAGCATCCTATAAGGTAATCGACGGAGATGGAAACGAATTTGATCAAGGTGAAGTGTATATTAATCCCGACAAACTTTATCCTGACGATACAGGAAAATTTGATTTTATGATCTATGATGTTGGTGATGAGGTGGAGAATCTTGATGAGTTTACTGTACAAATTGATCACTTTACATGGTATTTGGATTAACTGAAAGGAGTATGTAACAACGGATGTCTAAGAAATTATCTTTACTACTATCCCTGACTAGTTCTCTTTTCATTCTAGTTATCGGAGGCATAGGTTTTTATTTTTTACATGATTCCTACTCTAGTTCGGCCGTTAAAGCAACTTCTTCTCTCGGTAAGAAAACAGATACATCAGAAAAGACAGCTGAAGAACCAAATTTAAAATCCGTGATTCATGAAACACAAAAAAGCGTCGTCCAGATTGAGGTTAATTTAAAAGACGGGTCATCTTCAGGCTCTGGCTTCCTCTACAATTCGGAAGGTGACGTCATTACGAATGCTCATGTAGTTAAAGGAGCACAAAAGATTACAGTTAAAACGTCCGACGCTAAACAATTCGAGGCCCAAATTATTGGTATGGGAGATACAACTGATGTAGCGGTCATACGCGTACCTGGACTAAAAGAGAATACCCCGCTTTCAGTTGCTGAGGAACGCATGGCAGAAGTTGGCGATAACATCATCGCTCTTGGAAGTCCTCTCGGGCTACAAAACACTGTAACAACTGGGATTGTTAGCGGTTTAGATCGAGAGTTTATTTTAGAGCCTTATCGCTATGAACACATTTATCAAATATCCGCACCTATTACAAAAGGAAACAGTGGTGGCCCTCTTATCGATGCTACTACAGGTGAAGCCATTGCGATCAATTCTGCAGGTACAGATTCAGGCGCCATTGGGTTTAGCATTCCACTTCCAAACGTCATCGACCAAATCAAAGGCTGGTCTGATGAACCGATTAAACTAACAGTCGATGATGAAAGTAAAGAAGAAGTAGCTACACCTCAAGGACTGACGGGAGAAGATTTTAAAAATAATGCTACTTATCTCATTGGTTACTTTTATGAAAGTCTATCCACTCAAGACTATGTAACAGCCTACTCACTGCTTGGAAGCCGCTGGCAAAGCGAGATGGTTTATGAAGATTTTCGCAAGGGTTACATCCATACTCTCAATGTTGAAGTTTCGAATATGACCGGTAGCTTAAATCAAACCAATGACGAAGTAAAAGTAACGGCAACAATTAATGCTAATGAACGAACTGAAGATAAAAAAACGACGACCTCACTCTATAATGTTACCTATCAAGTCGGTTATGAAAATGACCAGTTAAAAATTCTAAATGGAAATGCTCAGAAATTAAAGTAAAGATTAAAATAGCGTCACCACACAAAAGGTTAGAAGAATTACTTCTAACCTTTTGTGTTAATTTATGTTCAAATCCATTTAACAATCGCTGCCTTTTGGGGGATAAAAACCTTCTTGAGAAATATAAATCGCGTTTTCAGAGAAAACCTCTTGTAGTCGACGTTTTATTTTCAAGTACGCCTCCCGATCATACCAATCATTCAAACCATTTTCCTCAAATAATTTTCGAATCCCAAGCTGCTCCGTTCGTTTACCCCCACTTCCATCTCCCATAAAAAAGTCATCTAGTGTAAGTCGATCCGTTACTTCAGCTAACTTTAGTGGGAATTGCTCTGAGCATGGTAGAAGTGGTGCGACAGCAGCTTGTACTGGTATGCCTTCAGAGCGTAATTGTTGAATCGCTTTTAACCTTGCATGTATCGGTGGTGCTGACGGAGCAAAGATTTTGCGAATTGACTCAAGATCTGTTTCTACTGTCATACTGACAAGGATTTTATTCTTGTATTGCTTCAAAAGGTCGATATCTCTTGTAACGAGTGGAGACCGGGTTTGAAGAAACAAAAAGTCAGGACTTTCTTCGATCATCGCCTCTAACAACCCTCTCGTTAAATGCGTTTTATGTTCCACTGGTTGATAAGGATCTGTGGAAGAAGACATAAATATCGATACCCTACCCTTTTTACGTGCTTTCGGAATTTCTTTCTTCACAAGATCAGTTGCATTTTCTTTTATATCTACCCAGGCTCCCCAATCTTCTTCTCTAAAAAGGGATATCGGCATTCTTCTAACGTAGCAATACGAACACCCAAACGCACATCCAGCGTAAGGATTAAGTGTATGACTATACCCATGAAGAAACCCAGTGCCTTTGGTTAAGATCGATCGAGCTGTTTTCGATTCAATTGAAGGTTTCAATTCTTCTCCCTCCCTTCACATTAAGTATAGCATAAACCGAACATACATTCGATCACGCTGCATACATTTATTTATTCTGGACACTGTAAGCAGAGAAAGGTGGAATGCATCTTGAACCGATACATTAGCGCTACACTTGTTATTTTCTTTCTCTTACCAATGTCTTCGAACGCAGCTAGTCCGGTACAGCTTCTTCAAGGAAAGTGTCCAACCCCAATTTTAAGTGAGGTAAATTCCAAGGAAGGACTTCCTTCTAAAGCGAACTCACTCCTATCAGGACTTATGGCTACAAACCAGGACACGAAAACGTGGCAAATTGTAAGCATTTCTCCTTTAAAGAAAACGTCTCACTATTATAAACCTGCTTTGAAAGCCTGTAAGAAAAAAGTGGCAGACCACACCTTTTTAATTGACGTGCTTATCACAAAAAAATCAGCGCAACTCCCTGTAAGAATGCATCTTTTTGCTACAAAAGAAAAGAAAGAGTGGAAAATTTGGGGAC
Organism: Guptibacillus sedimenti; assembly: GCF_028610665.1. Taxonomy (NCBI): domain Bacteria; kingdom Bacillati; phylum Bacillota; class Bacilli; order Caryophanales; family Guptibacillaceae; genus Guptibacillus; species Guptibacillus sedimenti. The sequence continues at coordinate 13,894 of NZ_JAQQWV010000006.1, read as the reverse complement.
TTACTTCTTACTAATCACGCATAGTTTAGTTAAATTAACACATACTAGGAAAGCGTGTAAGCTAGCCTTTAGGATCTATACTCACGCACCTATCCCACACTCTTATTTCACACTCGGAAAATAAGAGGCAAGCCCGATCAGGACGCTGATCGGGCTTTTTCATTGGAGATTTCGTTCGATAAATTCTTTGAATTTCACAGCTTCATTCGATAAATGGTGGTAGACCAGATACGTGTGAACCTCAGGTAGTCTAATTTCTCTCGTATCTACTTGTAGCATCCTCCCTTCAAAAAGTTCTCGTTGGACAGAAGAACGAGGTAGAAAGGAATATCCCAGTCCTTCCTCAATAAACCTTTTTGTAATATGAACTTGTGAGACAACCATCGTCCGAATGCCTTCGTATTTCGATCTTAACTCAACTAATAAATCATCCCAATAATCAGGGTGATTATGTGTTAATAACGTTAACTGTGTACAAAAATCATTTAGCGAAAGCGGCAGACTCGTTTCAGCATCGCCACCATCATGTGGGACTACAAGCACAATCGGATCAGCTCCAATTTGCTCGCACTTTAGATGGGTCTCTACCGATTGCATGCGAGATAGCCCGAAATCTGCAACATTTCTAGCCACCATCCCTCCAATCTCATTCGATTCACTCACTTTTACAACAACTTCTATCGATGGATAAGCTTTCATAAATTGCTGTAGCACACTTGGAAGAACGGTTGCTGCAATCAATGGAGATACAGCGAGCGCTAATTTGTGATGGTACCCCTGTCGCCAGCCATTCATATGACGTAAGCTTTGCTCATACTGCTCCATCATTTCCTTCGCATGAGGTAAAAACTGCCTTCCTGCTTCAGAAAGTACAACCCGACGTCCACTTTTCATAAACAACTTACTACCAATCTGTTTCTCGAGCTGTTGAATATGAACCGTTACAGTTGGTTGGGCAAGATATAGTTTCTCAGCGGTCTCTCTAAAATTTTCGTAACTTGCTGCCGCAACAAACGTTTTAATCCAATTGATGTTCATCTTATTGCACTCCTATTGATTACGAATCGCTATTAATTATAAGTTAATAATTTATTAGTCATAATCATAACGAAACGATAGACTAAAAACAAGACGAACAGAATGGAGTTGAGCATATGATTCATGCAGGTTTAGAAGGAATCGTTGCAGCTGATTCCAAGATCAGCCTTGTGGACGGAGAGAATGGATGGCTCGTCTATCGAGGAGAATGGGCTAAACACATCGCAAAAGAAAAGTCATTTGAAGAAGCCACTTATTTTCTATGGAATGGCGTGTTTCCTGATGCTAAGCAACTAAATGCTTTTACTTCATCACTTGGTGAAGCAAGAGTTTTATCGACAAGTTATAAAGAAATTATCAATCGTTTACCAGACAATATGGAAATGATGAGTGTTGTTCGAACTGTATTGTCTTCCATCGGTAATCAATCGTTTCAGTTTCCTGCAACGCAAGAACAGGGCATTCAATTACTGAGCATCGTTCCGACAATCATTGCTTATCGCTATCGGACTCAAAAAGGATTACCGATCATTGAACCAGACTTATCTCTTTCTCATGTAGGGAATTATTTATACATGCTCACAGGTAAGCAACCTCAGGACAATCATGTGAAAGCATTAACAGCGTATTTTATTTTAACTATGGAGCATGGTCTAAATGCGTCTACTTTCACAGCACGCGTGATTGCTTCAACTGAAAGTGACCTGGCATCGGCTATCACGGGAGCGATTGGTGCTATGAAAGGACCACTTCATGGCGGCGCTCCAACTGGTGTAATTGATTTGTTAGACGAAATTAAGCGAGATGGAGACGTTGAGAAAGTATTACGGCACAAACTTGAAAATCGCGAGAAGCTTATGGGCTTTGGTCATCGCGTCTATAAAACCCGAGACCCCCGTGCTGCCGCTTTAAGCGAAATCACATCAGACTTTTATGATGATGAAGAGTTTCAATTAGCACACGAAGTAGAAGAAACTGCTGTACGCCTTTTACAGGAGTACAAACCTGATCGAAAACTATATGCGAATGTGGAATATTATGCCGCAGCGATCTTAAGAGCTATTGAGCTTCCTACAGAGCTATTTACGCCGACATTTACAGCAGCAAGAACCGCTGGCTGGATTGCTCACGTTTATGAGCAAAATGAAAATAACCGAATTATTCGTCCATCCTCTGTTTATAGCGGGAATATGCCGGAGTGATGATCGAGGTGCGGGTGCCTGTCACCCGCGCTATTTGTCGAATCAAGCCATCTCCAAGAAGCTTATTGCTAAATGATGTGTATATTGGCTATATCTCAACTTTATTGGCCAAACCCCAAAAAGCTGCCTGTCGGGATCACCCGACAGGCAGCTTTTCTACTATGAATTAAACTTTATATGGAATCGGATCAACCGCTCCAGCCTCTTCAAAACCTTTCAAACGCAAACGGCAGCTATCGCACTCGCCGCACGCTTCTTCTTCACCATTGTAGCAAGATGTTGTTAATTCATAAGGAACGTTCAATCTTAGCCCTTCGCTAACCGTTTCAGCTTTCGTCAAATTAATTAGCGGTGTCTCAATCTTCATCTCACTACCTGTTGCCCCTGCTTTTGTAGCTAAGTTAACTGTTTCATTCATGCTTTCAATGAACTCAGGTCGACAATCAGGATAACCACTGTAGTCAACGGCCGATACGCCGATATAGATGGCTTCTGCACCAATTACTTCTGCGTAAGCAGATGCAAGGGAAAGAAAGATCATGTTACGTGCAGGCACGTAAGTTACGGGGATCTCATCTTCATCCATATCTGTCGGTACATCAATTGAATCATCCGTGAGGGCACTACCACCAATTTGATTTAGAAAACTAATGTTCACAATGCGATGATCAGGTGCATTGTAATAGTCCGCTACTTTTTTGGCCTGCTCGACTTCGCGGTTATGCTTTTGACCATAGTGAAACGTAATCGGGTAAAGCTCATACCCTTTTTCCTTTGCCATTCCCATACATGTTGTGCTGTCTAAACCACCGCTTAAAACGATTACTGCTTTTTTACTCATCTTACACACCTCTTCGATTCGGATCCCAAATAATCTTATGAAGCTGCATACTTAGCTTCACTTGACTCAATCCGGCTTCTAGAATTTTATCAACGAGCTTATGTGGCGGCATCGTTTCCCAAACTGGACTATACAGGACCTGGCCTTTTTGATGATTTTCTGCAACAACCTCACTAGCGACAGTGAAATCTTCATCAGACCCAATCACAAATTTGACTTCATCCTGCGTATCAAGCAGTGTAAAGTTCTCATGAAGCATACGATGCTGCTCACCAGAATCAGGAAGCTTATAGTCCATCACAAATCGAACTTTCTCTTGCCACGCTCTATCGTCTCTTCGAACGGCTTCATACGGAGTGAGATCTATCGCCCCGTTCGTTTCAATGTGTATATCTTCAATATGCGGTAGATCCACCATGGCTTGAAGGAGCGCCATCGATTTTTCACGATGGATCAGTGGTTCTCCACCTGTAAAACAAATATGACGACTCTTATATTGCTTAATTTGATCAATAATCGAGGCAATAGATCCTGTGTATTCTGCTTTATCCGGAGCATAGCTATACGGCGTATCACACCAGCTACAGCGTAGGTTACAGTGAAAGACGCGTACAAAAACGGTTGGAAAACCCGCTCGCGTTCCCTCTCCTTCTACTGTCTCAAACACCTCAACCATCGGTAATTCCCACTGCATGTATTCGGATTGTTCTGGTAGATCCCATTTATTCATTGTCTTCCATCCATTCCCGCTTCAGCGTTGCGTAGCTTGTTGGTGTCTCGTAAAGAACCAGTTCCTCGATGCGCTGACCAAGATCTTTCATCTTGCGTTCTGTGAGGGCCTGATCCAACTGTTCCCACATCCAGACAATCATATTTTCAGCTGTTGTGTTCATGTTTGGAAGGACGTCATTCAAATAACGGTGATCTAACTTCGAATCAATCACTTCTTTAAATAATGTTTTAATCTCACCAAAATCAACTGATATACCAATGTCATTAACATATCCACTGATCGTGATCACTAATTTATACGTATGCCCATGCATGCTTTTGCACTTGCCATCATAGCAATGCAGGTGATGAGCGGCATCAAAAGTAAATTCCTTCGTAACGGCTACCCGTTTATGATGATATTTTAATTCGCTTTTCTGAATATCTTCTCCAAGTACTTCAACCTTCTTTGGAATCATAAAAGACATAAAAAAGCCCCCTTCATTATTCAGTAAGGGAGACGCATGAAAAACCCCAACTCCATTCAGAGATTTGGGCTATCATTTTCACGGTCCCTAGTTTTGTTTTACGAGAGGAGGGAATTACGAACTCTCCAACTTGATAATAATATCACACCACGTCTGTTAAGAAAAGGCGAGTGTTTCCCTTCTCCCTTTGAAGAGGTTTCACTTTGATGTGAAAGTGGTAAAATATACAAATGAAAAAGGAGGTGAATGAAAATGTCTGAGAGTGGAATGGAAGGTTTTGGTGTGCTTTTTGGTCTTTTTGGTTTTCTTTATGTCGCCATTCTTTTATTTATCATTGTTTTAACGATTGTCTTTATTTTTAAGACCATGAGCTTTATGAAGCGAAAGAACGCATCAGATCAGGAGAAAAATGAATTGCTGCGTCAGCTGTTGGCAAAACAATCATCTTCTGGTATCACAATGAGTAAAGATGATCCAACATCCTATTAATACATAACGCCGTCCAAAGTGATGGACGGCGTTCTTAATTATGCTCGTTGACGACGTTTCATGAAACGTTCAATTCGCTTAACCGCTTCTTGCAAAGAATCAATGGATGTTGCGTATGAACAGCGAACATATCCTTCGCCACCGGCACCAAAGACGTGCCCTGGAACAACGGCAACCCGCTCTTCTTCTAATAGCTTTTCAGCGAATTCATCAGACGTCATTCCAGTTGCCTGTATGGATGGGAACGCATAGAATGCACCACCTGGCATATGACAAGAAAGACCGATATTATTAAATGATTTCACGAGGAAATTCCTTCGCTGACGGTAGCTCTTTTTCATTCGCTCGAGATCTTCTCTCCCACTTTTCAACGCTTCAAGTGCCCCATGCTGTGCAATTGTGGGCGCACACATCATCGTGTATTGATGAATCTTCAACATGGCCGAAATAATTTCTTCAGGACCGGTCAAATAACCTAGTCTCCACCCAGTCATCGCAAAAGCTTTTGAGAAACCAGAAATTAGAATCGTACGCTCCCTCATGCCATTGACACGTGCAATACTGTAGTGCGTTTCATCGTAAGTTAATTCCGCATAAATCTCATCCGATAATACGAGAAGATCATGTTTTTCAATTACGTCTGTTACGCTCTTCAGTTCTGCTTCAGACATCGTTGCACCTGTTGGATTGCTCGGAAAACAAAGAAGAATGGCTTTTGTCCGCTTCGTTATCACCTTCTCAAGCGATTCACGAGTGATTTTAAACTCATCTTCTGCCTTTGTCTCTAAGGAAACAGGCGTACCCCCTGCGAGCGTGACAGCTGGAGCATAGGCGACAAAACCAGGTTCGACAATAATAACTTCGTCGCCTGGATCTATCACCGCTCGAAAAGCCAAATCAATCGCCTGACTTGCTCCTACCGTTAAAATGATTTGAGATTCAGCTGAATAATTGAGTGAAAATTGCTCTGACAGATACGAAGAAATTTCTTCTCTTAACTCAAGTAACCCTGCATTTGCCGTATAAGCCGTATAACCGCTTTCAAGTGAAGCATAGCCAGCTTCACATACATTCCACGGTGTCACAAAATCAGGCTCGCCAACACCAAGTGAAATAACGTTATCCATTTGTGATGCAAGGTCGAAGAACTTTCGAATGCCTGATGGTTTTAATTGCGAAGCGGTTTTTGACACATAGTGCTGTTGAACATGCTTCATGGCGACACCACAATCCGCTTATCTTTCTTTTCAGGTTCAAAGATGACACCGTCATGTTTATATTTCTTTAGCAGAAAATGCGTTGTTGTCGAAAGAACTGAATCGAGCGTCGATAGCTTATTTGAGACAAAAAAGGCCACTTCTTTCATTGTTTTACCTTCGATCTGTACAGATAAATCGAAGGCGCCTGACATCAGGTAAACAGCTTTCACTTCTGGAAAACGATAAATTCGTTCAGCGATTTCATCAAAGCCAACGTCTCGTTTCGGTGTTACTTTCACATCTATCATGGCTGCAACTCCATCTACTCCAGAAGTCTTATCCCAATTGATGACAGACGAATAATTCAAAATAATGTTTTGCTCTTCAAGTCTCTTGATTGTTTTCTCTACTTCTTCAACCGACAATTCAACCATATCGGCTAGCACATCCATTGGAATACGCGCATTTTCTTCTAAAATCTCAAGAATTTCGATTTCTTTTTCATTCATGGAAAGGCCCCCTGATTGTATCTATTTCATCTACTATATCATTCTTATTGCTTTATTTCATTTCACTCAAACCTACTTTAATCCTAGCACAATATTCGTAATCTCATTCTCGTTTTTCAACCACTCTGTGAAACGCTCAATATCATATGAAAATATACGATCACAATCAATTATTTTAACAATCTGTCTTCCCGCCTGGTAAATTCGTTTCGTTTGAGGAGAGAGTTGGTCCTCACCTCGGTATGCAATCCCCTGCATGGCGCAAATGGCTTCAATGGCAAGAATCCTTCTAACGTTTGTCGTAATTTGCGATGCATGACGAGCTCCAATCGTTCCCATACTAACATGATCCTCTTGATTGGCTGAAGAGGGGATCGAATCAACTGAAGCAGGATGTGCTAACGTTTTATTCTCTGAGACAAGGGAAGCAGCCGCATATTGCATGATCATAGCACCTGATTGGAGCCCCGGCTCTGGACTTAGAAATGCAGGTAAATCATTTAATTGCGGATTAACAAGCCGCTCAATGCGTCGTTCTGAGATACTTCCAAACTCAGCCATAGCAATGGAAAGAAAGTCCATCGCCAGTGCGATTGGCTGACCATGAAAATTCCCCCCAGATAGAACTTTCGCCCCTCCATCAAAAATAAGTGGGTTATCTGTTGCCGCATTCATCTCGATTTCGAGCTTTTCTTTCACATAACCCAGCGCCTGCCAGGACGCACCGTGAACTTGAGGGATACAGCGAATAGAGTAAGCGTCTTGCACCCTAACTTCACCCTGTTTAGTCGTTAGTCGACTGCCTTTTAACAGTTTTCTTAACCTTCTTGCTACATCCATTTGCTCGGGATATCCTCTTACCAAGTGGATTCTTTCATCAAAAGCATCTGTTATTGCTCGTAATCCCTCTAATGTTAGCGCTGAAATACCATCGGCTTCATAGGCAAGTTTCTCGGCTTCTAGATAAGTAACAGCTCCCATAGCCGTCATTGCTTGAGTACCATTAATTAAGGCGAGACCTTCTTTTGCTGTTAATTGTATTGGTTGAATTCCTTTCACCTTTAACGGAACGATCGCTTTTTCGCGTTTTCCCCGGTAAAATACTTCTCCTTCTCCTAGTAACGGCAAGGCGAGATGAGCTAACGGAGCAAGATCACCACTAGCCCCGAGCGAACCCTGTTGGGGAACGACGGGAAGAATATCCTCATTCGCATACAAAATCAGGCGTTCAATGACTTCACGTCTGATACCAGAAAAGCCTTTTAGCAAAGCATTTGCACGAAGCAACAGCATCGCTTTTGAAACAATCGGTGGAAACGGATCTCCTACTCCGCACGCATGGGAATAAATAAGATTTAACTGTAGCTGATCAACATCTGAAGAAGAGATATGAACATCGCTTAACTTACCAAATCCAGTCGTAATACCATACACCGTTTTGCCATTCGCCACGATTGTTTCTACTGCTTCTCTACTCTCATCCACCCTCTGTAAGCTTTTATATGAACAATCAGCTCGTTCACCGTTATATAAAAGTTCTCTTAATTGCGCAAGTGATAAACGATTGCCATCTAGAAGAATCATATTCGCCCACTCCTCTACCTTATTATCTAAGTAAAGGTCCATGAAAAAAACCGTTTTAAAAATCGAATCGATTTTTAAAACGGTTTTTGCTATCACTCGAATTGGTGTAATTGCTCATGGGCCTTCAACACCCTTCCTTAGTCAATGATACCTGATTCTCCAATATTCACTTTTACATCAATCGTAACAGGGAGATCCGGATAACGTTCATCCCATTTTTTAAAATCAAAGTTTCTTGTTTGACTTCGGGCATGGTCACCGATGGAGAAAGGATCAATTCCTAACTTTTGAAATTGACTGATCATATCAAGTCCCTGCGCTTCTACTTTCTTTTCGAATGTTTGTGCGATTTCTGTCTTCTTTTCCTTTGTTAACTTTTCACCGGTATATTCTACTATATTGCCATTTAACTTAACTGATATGTTTAGTGAAGGGTCTGTATTCCCGTTTTCTACTTTATATTTTACCTTTGATTTTATTTTTTGTAAGTTTGCGTACTCGCCATCAGGAAGCTCTAATTCATATAACCCTGCGCTGAAACTTTTATTAATCAAAGCAAATATAAACATTTCATCTAGGTTAAGCTTACCTACCATTTTATCATCATCAAACAAAGCAAGACCTTTAATTTTAACCTCCGTTTCTTCCATCCTCAGAATAGGAGTAACGGGATCCATTCCATCACCATAATATTTGTAATCGAATAAATGAATATTATTTTCTGGCATATTCCCATACTCCACTGATTGCTTAATAAGATTCTGTAAAAATGGACCGATTCCTTGCAAATATTGAAATTCATTTTTTATTAATTCACTTGCACTTCCCTCTACAACCCCTATATAAATCAATCGGCCTGCTGCAGGATCCCTCAAGAAACTATCTAGAATATCAATAATTCCTTCCTCCGCCATATCTTCACTAAATAGCAAAACAGCCATTTTTCCAATCGAAATTGGCTTAGGAAGTCCACTTAATTGATTCCGAAGCCCTTTACTCGTATAAGCTTCCGCTTCAAAAGCTCTCGTTTCTACCTCTTGATTGGGATCAAACGTTTGTAGGGAGATCGTTCCTTTTATCTTTCCATCTTCTCCCTGGTCATATCCTACAATAAACAGAATGGGAACTTCATCAATAATTTCTTCCGCCACACACCCCGTCAGGAGCACACAGAACATCAATAAGCTACATACGTATTTCATACTCGCCTTTTCACCCTTCTCCAAATCATACTATATAGGAAAATAAATGGGATATAAAAGTAATACACATACGTCCCGATCGTAGAAGTTAAAGTATTGAGATAATCAACTTGATCGCGATTAACAATCAACACACATGCAGTAAATACAAATGCAATAAGAATAAAGACAAAGTGTTTCTGTTTTATATGAAGAACTTTTTTCCCCACACGACTCGCTCCCCACATGGTGAGACAAATGTTTGGAAAAACAACAAAACACCAGAAGGTAATTCCGATGTACTCAAAGCGCTCAACGAAAGGAAGCTCTACCACTTTCCACGCAATTAATGTAGACCATATTGACTGTTGAAGTTGACCCTCACTATAAAAAGCTAACGAAACGACCATCACCATCGTATAAATCAAAGTCGTTAATAGCACGCCCATATGAGCCCATATCCGAGAGCTTTTCGGATTTTTTAAGAAGGGGTATGCGAGTAATAAAATATCAATGCCTACAAAACTAAGTGTCATTTGCCTTGTTCCAAGAGCAATTTCTTTTAACGAATGATCCATGATCGGCAGTAAATTACTAAATGTCGAAAACTTGATTGGAGCCGTTGCCGTAAATACCAACCACATCGGAATTAAAACACCAAAAAAACAAATACCTGCAACAGTACGAAACCCTCCTGCTAGGACGTAATACGTTAACAAAAGATAGATCGCCACTGGGATCCATGTCGCTAACTCAGGAAACATCCACGCCTGAATTACTTCGATAAATGTGCGTAAAATGACAATCGTACCTAACAGCAGGTACATCATGAGAGTAAGGTTAAATATAGCGCCTATCCATTTACCAAACCATTTATTGTGAAGGTCAATAATATCAAACGCACCATCACTAAGGATACGGTACATCATCCATATAAACACATGAAAAATGGCACCCGTTATAATGACAACGATCCAGGCGTCATTCCCTGTATAAGCCGCAATATACCTCGGAAAGCCTAATATCCCGACGCCCACCTGATTACTATGAATAATAAACATAATGAGGAAAGGAGAAATTAGAAGATCATTTCGTTTTTGTTCCATACAACTCACCCTCTACTGCTCATCAAAGTCCAACGAATGCTTTGATTTTTTCTTCTTATCCTCAAAACGCGTTGATTGGTTTCCTCGAAAAAATTGAAACCTGTTTTTTTGCATCACATAAGGTAAACGGAAGAAAGAGTCATACCAATCTTTTATTCTTGGCGGATATAACGGTGCCAGATATGGATTTCCAAATGACGTTAACCGGATCATATGTGTCAAAATAAATAAGCCAAACAACGCAACACCAATCAACCCTAGGAATTGAGCGAAAACAATTAAAGGATAGCGCAAAAACCGAATGGTGTTTGTCATACGGTAAACAGGCGTTGTAAAAGATGCTAGCGCTGACAACGCAACTAATATTAGAAGAATATTACTTGTAAGGGAAGCTTCTACTGCAGCCGTTCCAATGACAATACCACCAACGATACCAAGGGTTTGACCAACTTTTGTTGGCATTCTTGCCCCAGCCTCACGTAATAAATCAATCGTCACTTCTAGAAAAAAAACCTCAATGACTGGTGAAAATGGTATGTCACTTCTTGAAGAAATTAATGTTGCTAATAGTTTAGATGGAAATAACTCATAATGATACGTTAATACCGCAACGTACAAAGGGGTTGCAATAATGGAGGCTACGATCGCAATCATTCGCACAATACGAAAAAACGAAGCAATATTCCAACCTAGATAATAATCTTCAAATGAAACCAACAATTGACCAAAGTTGATTGGACCAATTAAAGCATTAGAAGATCCTTCTGTTAAGATTGCAAAAGCACCAAAATTCATATGACCCGTAATTCGATCCGTTCGCTCAGTGTCAATCATTTGCGGAAAAACCGAAAACGAGTTATCTTCTAACATTTGCCCAATAAAAGAAGAATCAGAGATTATGTCAAAATCAAGATCTTCTAGACGCTGCATAACTGTATTGATATTCTGCTCACTCGCAACACCCTCTATAAAAGCAACGACTACCTTTGTTTTACTGACCGTTCCGACAGTAATCTCCTTCATCCTTAACCTGGGATGAGGAATTCTGCGCCTTATTAAATTCATATTTGTATGAAGATCCTCTACTAATCCCTCTTTTGGTCCCATTACACTAAATTCAATTTCTGGTGCAGAGAGATCTCTTGATTTACGCAAACTGATGTTGACTAAAAGTACTTTTTGACCCCTTGAAAGTTGAATAGCGACATGTCCTTCTAATAGACGTTCCTGGATAAGTGACAGTTTAGATTGTATTTCAATATTCTCTATAGGAAGGATGCCTTTTAAATCTTCGAGCGATTTCGATTCGCACTCTTTTATTACGGGTAAAATATCACGATGTAACTGCTCAGGATCAATAAGAGAGGCAAAGTAGATTAAACGATAAGGCTGATCACTCTCTTTGTTCTCATACGAAACAAAATCGATTGATTGCTTCAGATCCTTGACCATTTCTTCTAATGTACTCGGTTTTTCAGATGCACCTCGCTTAAACCATTTCAAAAGTAATCATCTCCGTACGTTACAGTCTCTTCCGATTAGCATGCACAGTTCTGATTGCCTTATCCCACAAAAAAGATCAAATGCTAAGAAGCACCTGATCTCGTTAAGTTCTTTCCTTATAAACACTGAGTACCTTTTGACGCTGTTCTTTATGATCGACAGTTGGGTGAGGATAATCTTGTCCAATCACACATTTACTCTCTTTTTGTTCTTCCTCACTCATTTTTGACGGTTGATGAATATATTTTTTCGGCACGTTCTTTAATTCTGGAACGTACTTTCGAATATAAGTCCCCTCCGGGTCAAATCGCTCTGCTTGTGTCGTAGGATTAAAAATCCGAAAATATGGAACGGCATCCGTACCGGTGGAAGAAGCCCATTGCCACCCTCCAGTGTTAGAAGACTCATCATAATCAATAAGCTTTTCTTCGAAATAACGTTCACCACGTCTCCAATCAATAAGGTAGTCTTTAGTAAGAAAGGAGGCAGTGATCATTCTGAGTCGATTATGCATCCATCCCTCTTGATTTAATTGTCTCATCCCAGCATCAACAATTGGAAAACCAGTTTCTCCCTTTTTCCAACTGTTTAATCTATCATTATCGTCATTCCATGGAATCCCTTGGTATTTTGTTTGAAACTCACGCTCTCGAAATTCAGGAAATTCTTCATGAACCATTCCATAAAAATCCCGCCAGGCAAGTTCCTGGATAAACGTTTCTGCCCCTTTATTATCGTTTTCTGCTACCATATGAAAAAGTGTTCGAACAGAAAGTGTGCCCGTTTTTAAGTATGGAGATAATTTGCTTGTCCCAACGAGTGAAGGTATATCACGATGATGATCATAATCCTTTAATCTTTCTTTCACAAAACGCTTTGCACGCTGATGGGCACTCTTTTCTCCAATCGCTTTCCAATCACGCTCACACTGTTCTAATACGTTTTTAAATTCTTTATCGGAATTAAGAGAATGACTGATCTTGAGAGCATAATTCTTAACTTTCTTTAAATCAATCTGGATCACTTGTGGTTTCTTCAATGTGCGCCATTGTTTATAGTATGGTGTAAAGACTTTGTACATCGTATCATCTTGCTTTCTTACATCTTGTGCGCCGTGTAAATAATAATCTTGATAAAAATGATATTCGATTTCTTTTTCCTTTAACCAATCACAAACTTCTTCATCACGACGTGCACCGTAACCTGCTTTGTCTTCATTAAAGAAGACGGCTTTCACGTCTAAGGTGTCTGTTACTTTTTCAAATACATCAATCGGATGACCATAAACAATTTGGAAAGGGATATTTTCTTTTTGGCACCTATTTTGAAACTGTGCTACCGTTTGAAAAAAATAATCATGATGAAGATCAATGTTTTCCGTGAAATGTGGATCTAATTGAAAAATTCCCATCCATTCTGCATCGTTTTCTTCGCAATAGGAAATTGCCTTTTCAAGAGCAGTATGATCGCTTAAACGAAAATCCCGACGAAACCAGACAATAACGGTTTTACTCATATTCTTCACCTCTTCTCTTATTTTAAGTTGAGTGAAGAGTTGTTGATAGTTTTAATGTGTTAGAAGGATGATTAGGTTAAGGTTAATTCTTTGGGCGTGATATATGAGGGCAATAAGTGGAAAGTAGTTATTAATTCCGCGATAGTTGAATTTATTCCGCACTTTCGCATGATAATTCCGCGAACGTTATGAATGAGGGCTTTGAGCTAGTGAAACATCTATAAAACCATACAAAAAAGCGAGAAACTGTTTGGTCTCTCGCCTTTCATCATTGCCCAGCGACGTCCTACTCTTGCAGGGGGAGATCCCCCAACTACCATCGGCGCTGAAGAGCTTAACTTCCGTGTTCGGCATGGGAACGGGTGTGACCTCTTCGCCATCGTCACTAGACTTTACAGGGTATTCCCTGAAAACTAGATAGCACGCACAACGTATTCCAATAATGTGTCCAGCTACGTAAGCCAAATCCTCGATCGTTTCACCTTTTGATTCTGACGCAAAAAGCGCGTCTGATTCAAAAGCCTCCA
>NZ_JAQQWV010000005.1:0-213246 GCF_028610665.1 Guptibacillus sedimenti | reverse complement strand
TGGAGGCTTTTGAATCAGACGCGCTTTTTGCGTCAGAATCAAAAGGTGAAACGATCGAGGATTTGGCTTACGTAGCTGGACACATTATTGGAATACGTTGTGCGTGCTATCTAGTTTTCAGGGAATACCCTGTAAAGTCTAGTGACGATGGCGAAGAGGTCACACCCGTTCCCATGCCGAACACGGAAGTTAAGCTCTTCAGCGCCGATGGTAGTTGGGGGATCTCCCCCTGCAAGAGTAGGACGTCGCTGGGCAATGATGAAAAGCGAGAGACCAAACGGTTTCTCGCTTTTTTTGTATGGTTTTATGGATGAGTTTTCACTAGCTCCAAGCACTCATTCATGACGTTCGCGGAATTATCATGCGAAAGCGCGGAATAAATCCGATTTTCGTGGAATTACAAGTCTTATCCACCTAATTCACTTCTAAAAACCTGCCTTAATACATAAAAACAAAAGCCGATTACTCATAATAAGAGCAATCGGCTTTTTTATGCTATTTTGCCTTACCAGTATCATCAATTTCTACCCAGTGCTCTGCCCAGTTTTCAATCTCTTGTAAAACCGGAGCGAGTGCGTACCCTTTATCGCTTAAAGAGTATTCTATCCGAACGGGTGTCTCAGGATATACATTTCGTATAACGATCCCCTGTTGCTCAAGATCCTTTAACCTCTCAGAGAGTACACGACCACTGATGGAAATGGAGGTTTCCACGTTGCAAAATCGCTGAGGTCCTTCCAAAAGTTGATGAATAATCAGGCCTGTCCACCGCTGACTCAAAAGGGACATCGCTTTTTCAAATCTAGGACATAGAGAAGATTTATTCATAATCATTCACTCCCAAAATCATTATAACCCAGTGTGATCTTAATTCAAAAGATTATTGATTAGAAGCAAGTAACTTGACGTCAATTATTTATAATTATATAGTTACTTACATAAAGTAAGTTAATGAGTTTATTCAGACCACTAAAAGGAGATCTATTATGAATTATCATTCAGACTCTGTTCCACACACTAGTGAAATTCATTTATTTGTGAGTGACTTAAGTCGATCAATACATTTTTATGAAAAAATAATCGGTTTCGAAGTACTTTATAAAGCTAGTGATCGTGCCGAATTCACCACGAATGGTAAGACACCACTGCTTACAATTGAACAAACAAACTTAAAAAGAGACTTCCCTTCGACTGGCTTGTATCATTTTGCTCTTCTTGTTCCTGGACGTAAGCATCTTGCGAATGTACTAAAGCATTTATTAAGTACAGGATATCCGCTTCAGGGGGCTTCTGATCATGCTGTTAGTGAGGCAATTTACTTAGGAGATCCTGATGGAAATGGGATTGAAATCTATGCAGATCGACCTTCTAAACAGTGGAACTGGGAGAAAGATCAAGTCGTGATGACAACAAATGCATTGAACGCTGAAGAATTAATGGAGGAGGCGTCGTCAGGGGTTTTTGAAGGACTTCCTGAGAATACCGTTCTTGGACACATTCACCTTCAAGTTTCTGATCTAATAGAAGCTAAAGACTTCTATCAAAATGGTTTAGGTCTTCAGATTGTAAGTCAGTTAGGTCATCATGCGGTATTCGCATCTTATGGAGGCTATCATCACCATATTGGATTGAATACCTGGCAAAGCGTTGGTGCTCGGCCCGCCAAAGAAGGAAGCACTGGTCTTAAGTGGTTTTCGCTTGTTTTTACAAGTGAGTTAGAAAGAAGTAAATGCGTAGAGCAAGTGAAAAAATTCAGCAACGTATGGCAGAAGGATGAAGATTACTATACAAATGATCCCTCAGGGAATAGGATTCGTCTGAGTTTGAAAAAATAAAGAAAAAGGTGGTTATCAACTTGAGTATGATGGATAGGATTTTTGGTTCAACGAAAAATGAGACGAATGCAGACAAGAAGGGGTTCTACGAGGCTGTAAAAGCAAGAAGGTCTATTTACGGGATTGGAAAAGAACGCGTCATTTCTGATGACAAACTGCAAGAGGTGATAGAATATGCGGTTAAACACACGCCTTCCGCTTTCAATTCCCAAAGCGCAAGGGTACTTGTTCTTTTAGATGAGAGCCACAATAAACTCTGGAATGAGATTACAAAAGAGACGCTTCGCGCTATCGTTCCTGCAGATCAGTTTGAGGCGACTGAAGGCCGTATGAACGGATTCGCAAGTGGGTATGGTACGATTCTTTTCTTTGAAGATCAAGATGTCATTAAGGGGCTTCAAGAAAAACTGCCAACATTTGCTGACAATTTTCCGAAGTGGTCACAGCATTCTTCTGGTATGCTTCAGTTTGTGATCTGGACAGCAATAGAAAAAGAAGGACTGGGTGCTTCTCTTCAGCATTACAATCCATTAATTGACGATCAAGTAAAAGAAGAATGGAATGTATCTTCTAGCTGGGAACTTATTGCACAAATGCCTTTTGGCAATCCAACGGCACCTCCAGGAGAGAAAGAATTTCAGCCAGTAGAAGAACGAGTGATTTTTCATAAGTAATAAAAAAGAAGAAGCGAGATGCTTCTTCTTTTTTAATGGTGAAATTTCGGTAATGTTAGTTAATCTAACATATTATTTCAAGCTTACAAACACAACAATGAATACGTTACCAAACGTTGATATAAATATGTTTTTCGTCATAATTTTTTAGACCACGAGGTGAACTTGTAAAATAAAAATACCCCTAAGATATTTAATAACCTTCTATTTTATGTATAATGTGAATTATCATAATTTTCGGTTTCCGTGTAAGCGAGGGGGAGTTTCTTTGAAGCTAATGGCGAGAGAACAGGAGAAGCTAATGATTGTCGTGGCCGCAGATTTAGCGAGAAGGCGGCAGGCTAGAGGATTGAAGCTTAATTATCCAGAAGCAATTGCGATTATTACATATGAAGTGCTTGAAGGAGCAAGAGACGGAAAGAGTGTTGCAGAATTGATGCAGTATGGTCGAAAGATACTTGCTAGGGAAGATGTAATGGAAGGTGTCCCGGAAATGATTTCAGATATACAGGTTGAGGCTACTTTTCAGGATGGTACCAAATTAGTAACTGTGCATGATCCAATTATATGAGGGGGAAAAGCGTTGGTTCCAGGTGAATACAAGTTAAAGTCAACACCAATCGTTTGTAACGAAGAGAAGGAAACTACTGAGATAGAAGTGACAAACGTTGGTGATCGGCCTGTTCAAATTGGATCACATTTTCATTTCTATGAAGTGAATAATGCATTAACGTTTGATCGTGATCGTGCTTTTGGCATGCATTTAAATATTGCCGCAGGTACCGCTGTTCGGTTTGAACCAGGTGATGCCAAAGAAGTTACATTAGTTGAATTTTCAGGTAATCGAAAGGTGTTCGGGCTTAATAATCGAACAAACGGTTCGTTAGATCGAGAGGTGAATCGATGAGTTTTGAACTTTCCAGAAAAGCTTATTCGGATATGTTTGGTCCGACAGTTGGTGATCAAGTTCGATTAGCAGATACAGAGTTATTTATTGAAGTAGAACGAGATGAAACAACCTATGGTGATGAAGTGAAGTTCGGTGGGGGAAAGGTGATTCGAGATGGTATGGGGCAGCATCCGCTCGCTACAAGAGCTGAGTCTGTCGATCTAGTCGTAACCAATGCTCTCATTGTTGATTATACCGGCATTTATAAAGCTGACATCGGAGTGAAGGATGGTCGTATTATTTCGATTGGTAAGGCCGGTAATCCGTATTTAATGGATAATGTTGATATTGTGGTTGGTGCTTCTACAGAAGTGATTGCTGCTGAGGGAATGATTGTTACGGCGGGGGGAATTGATTCTCACATTCATTTTATTTGTCCCCAATTAATCGAGACAGCGATCGAGTCTGGTATTACGACGATGCTGGGAGGAGGAACGGGACCAGCGACAGGAACGAATGCGACTACATGTACACCTGGTGAATGGAATATTCATCGTATGCTTGAGTCGGCAGAAGCGTTTCCTGTGAATCTTGGCTTTCTCGGCAAAGGCAATGCTTCAGGGCAAGAGGCGTTAAAGGAACAGATTGAGGCAGGCGCTATTGGTTTGAAGCTTCATGAGGATTGGGGGACAACAGCTGCTTCCATTGATACCGCATTAACGGTAGCCGATCAGTACGATGTTCAAGTCGCGATCCATACGGACACCTTAAACGAAGGTGGATTCGTAGAAGATACGCTGAATGCCATTGATGGTAGGGTTATCCATACGTATCATACAGAAGGAGCAGGTGGGGGGCATGCGCCGGATATTATAAAAGCCGCTTCTTATGAACATATCCTCCCGTCCTCTACGAACCCAACTCGGCCTTTTACAACGAATACAATCGCAGAGCACCTGGATATGCTGATGGTTTGCCATCATCTTGATTCTTCTGTACCAGAGGATGTTGCTTTTGCGGACTCGAGAATAAGGAAAGAAACCATCGCAGCAGAAGATATTCTGCATGATATGGGAGTCTTTAGCATCATTAGCTCAGACTCGCAAGCGATGGGGAGAGTTGGAGAAGTGATATCTAGAACGTGGCAGACGGCAGATAAGATGAAAAAGCAGCGCGGTGCTGTTCCTAAAGATGATGACAATGATAACGAACGTGTGAAACGTTATATAGCGAAATATACAATTAATCCAGCGATTGCGCATGGCATTTCAGAGGAAGTTGGGTCCATTGAAGTGGGAAAGTTAGCAGATTTCGTTCTATGGAAGCCGGCCTTTTTCGGCGTAAAGCCGGAGCAAATCGTTAAAGGCGGAATGATCTCGTGGAGCGTGATGGGAGACCCAAATGCTTCGATCCCTACGCCGCAGCCAGCTCTCTATCGACCCATGTTTGCACAATTTGGAAAAGCGAAATCTCAAACATCGATTACCTTTTTATCACAAGCTGCTATTGAAAAAGGGGTTCATGAACAGCTTGGACTACAAAAAATTATTAAACCGGTGAAAAACATTCGTAAGCTTCGAAAAAAAGATATGAAATACAATGGCGAAACGCCGGATATTCAAGTTGATCCAGAGACATATGAAGTGGTCGTAGATGGTGAACTGATCACCTGTGAACCTGCGACAAGTGTACCACTTGCCCAACGATACTTTTTATTTTGAGGTGGAGAATCGATGATCATTAGTGAAATCAAGGGGAACATTCATGAAGAAAAAGGAGCTTTGCCACACTTAGAAAGAGTGTATTTGCGTAGTGATGAGCTTGTGAAACGAATTCAGCGTGTAAAAACAGATCATGGGAAAGAGCTTGGTATTAAGTTATCCGTACCAAAAGATTTGGTTGACGGTGACATTCTTTATCGAACAGGAGAAAATATGATTGTGGTCAGTGTCCTTGAGGATGAAGTGATTGTGATTCAGCCTGACTCCTTAAAACAAATGGGAGAAGTAGCGCATATGCTCGGCAACCGGCATTTGCCAGCACAATTTGAGGGGAGCGAAATGATTGTACAGCATGACTATCTCGTCGTGAGGTTGTTAACTGAAATGAACGTCAGACATGTGATCGAGGAACGAAAAATGAAAGAAGCGTTTAAATACATTGGGCATGACTAATGCGCTTTTTCCAATGCTACAAATGAGTGACTCGCAATTTCCATCAGGTGCCTTCTCTCATTCGTTTGGAATCGAAACGTATATTTCAAACGGCATCGTTCATGATTCCGCTTCCTTTCAACATGTGCTAGAACTGTTTCTAGCTAATCAACTTGTCTATACGGATGGACTAGCCTGTCGCTTTGCCTATGAGTGGTTGGAGTTAGGAAACATTGAGAAACTGTGGGAACTGGATCAAACATTGTATGCTCTTGGCATGGCTCGAGAAACGAGAGAAGGGAATAGGAGAATTGGGGATCGTCTCGTTAAAGTCGTTTCGACACTTTATCCCAGTTCAATTTTTGATATGTATCTCATTGAATTGAAAAGGAAAAATGTATATGGACATGGGGCACTCGTATTTGCCATTGTCTCTCACCAACTTGGTATCGATGTGGAAACAGCGGTTTCATGTTATGGATTTGCGACGGCTTCGTCACTTGTTCAAAATGCGGTGAGAGGGGTTCCACTTGGGCAAACCGATGGCCAGAAAATCCTCGTAAATATTCAACCGTTATTAACGAATAGCGTAGAAAAATTGATGATGCTTGATGAGAGTGACTTTGGGGTCGGAGCACCAGGTCTTGAAATCGCACAAATGCAGCATGAAACCATTAATGTCCGCTTATTTATGAGCTAACGAAAGGATGATGAAAATGAGTGAACCAATTCGGATTGGCATTGGAGGCCCAGTTGGTGCAGGTAAAACATTATTAGTAGATCGATTAACCCGGGCAATGAAAAATGAATTTAGTATGGCTGTTATCACAAATGATATTTATACAAAAGAAGATGCGATGTTTTTAGACAAAAATGGGATTTTACCTTCAGATCGAATTATTGGAGTAGAAACAGGAGGGTGTCCGCATACGGCGATTCGCGAGGATGCTTCGATGAACTTTGCAGCCATTGATGAACTAAACGAGCGTCATGAAGATCTTGATCTCATCTTTGTAGAAAGCGGTGGGGATAACCTTGCTGCTACGTTTAGTCCAGAGCTTGTCGATTTTTCAATTTACATTATTGATGTTGCGCAAGGGGAGAAAATTCCCCGCAAAGGTGGACAAGGGATGATTAAATCGGATTTGTTTATCATTAATAAGACAGATCTTGCCCCATATGTAGGAGCGAACCTTGATGTGATGCGCGAAGATACGTTGAAGTCTAGAGGAGACAGGCCGTTTTTCTTTACGAATTTAAAAGACGAGACTGGTGTAAGTGATGTAGTGAAATGGTTAAAGGAACAGGCATTTTTTGTAGGACTTGAGCAGTGACTTATACAGGTTACCTTGAGCTAGAAGCATCTGAGAGGTACGGCAAATCCGTTCTTTCAGATGCTTACTATAACGGTGTGTTTAAAATTTCACGCCCTACATACACAGAGGAGGGTCTCCCGCTTGTCCAGCTTATCCACGTAGGTGGGGGCTATGTTGATGGCGATACATATTTTACGCAAATTAATGTGAAGAAGAACGCGAAGTTAGCGGTGACGACGCAGGCTTCCACCAAGGTTTATAAAACGCCAAACAAGCAAGTCGAGCAGAGAATCGTCTATAAGTTAGATGAGCAAAGCGAATTACATATCAAGCAAGATCCGCTCATTGCTTATCGGGATGCGCGTTTTTTACAGGAAACGGACGTCTATATGGATAAGAGCGCCGTCTTTTTTTTAACCGATATTGTGACGCCTGGCTGGTCAAAAGAGGGTGACCTATTCCCATACACACTTGTGTCATCAAAGGTAAAAGTCTATCAAAATCATAAACTGACAGTCTATGATCACTTACGTTTAAACCCTCAGGATGACGTTAATAAGCTTTTTTATTTAGAGGGGAATACACATATCGGATCGCTGTTTTTTATCCATCCGAAAGTGACCGATGAATGGATCGAGGAGTTACGAGAACACCTTTCTTCTTTTGAAGAAGTGCAATACGGTGTTTCATTATTAGCGGTTCCTGGGTGCTGTTTCAGAATACTTGCGAAGCGGACAGCTTTAATTGAGAAGGTATTTGACGCGATTGAGGCGTTCATACATCGTTCGATTACCCACCAACGTGCGATATCCTGGCGCAAGTAGAAGACAGAAAGGGGAGGAAGAATGGACGTTAGTTTAGTATCAATCTTAGTTATTGGATTTGTACTTGGGATCAAACATGCCATTGAACCTGATCATGTGATTGCTGTTTCAACTATTGCGAGTAAAACGCGTAGTTTGTGGAAGTCGTCACTCGCTGGAGTTTATTGGGGAATTGGGCATACAACAACGCTCTTTTTTGTAGGTATGCTTGTTTTTATTTTTAACGCAACAATTACAAATGAATGGGCGATGTCACTTGAAATGCTTGTTGGGTTTATGCTTGTGTTTCTTGGAATTAGAACCTTTCTAACAAAGGCAGTCAATAAAGGTGTGAAAGGTAACCGTAGCTATATCCAATCAGGAATAATCGGATTTGTTCATGGGTTAGCTGGGAGCGCTGCAATGGTTCTATTAACGATAAGTACGGTTGAAACGCTATGGCAGGGAGCTATCTATATTCTTGTTTTTGGTGTCGGTACATGTGTCGGCATGCTAGGGTTCACAACCATTCTTGGGATTCCGTTTGTCGCTACAAGAAAACAGGTAACGTTAAACCACAGATTAACTCAGCTAACAGGAGTTCTCTCAATTGGATTTGGGTTTTATTATATTTATCGTATTGGTGTAACAGATGGATTATTTAGCTTTCTTTAGAAGAGGGTAAGGCAAAACAGAGGCAATCGGTTACGTATACCGATCGCCTCTGTTTTTAGGATTCATCTACATCTGTAATTTTCAGGCTCCTTTTCTCTTCTCTTGATTCAATAAGTCTATGAAGATGAATTAATAGGATACCTCTTTTATAACTCGCATCAATCGGTTTATCGCGAACGGGAAAAGGAAGTTCAACAATGCGTTCAAATGGGCCATGCTTATACTCCTCCTGAACGTTTCGATACCCTTTAAGGTTCATTGTCGTCTGACCTTTTACTTTAAGTGTCCGATAATGAATGTACACATCTACATCATCGATTTTCTTAATTCCCGGAAGGTAGACGGTGCAAATAAGTTCGTTTCCTGCTTCGTAAAGATTGACAAGTGGACCGTTCGAAGCGAACATATCCTGAAAATCTGTCCAGAAGTCATCCCCCATAAATTTATTCATCTTATTTCGCCAATCATACATTTGACTCCAATAGTCCCCCATATGGTTTCCTCCCCGGGCTTTTTCCCAGTATATGCACCAAACAATTGATTGTTAAGTGCATACAAAAACAGTTTTCAAAAACGAATCCTGTTAAAAGAGAAACATGGAAAAATTAGTCGAAACTTTTTAGCTAAATTCGATAAATATCGCATGCGGTTTTCTGTTTCCTCGTGTTATGCTAGGGAAAGTTCGAGTTAGAACGATAAGGGAAAAGGAGGATGGACATGCTGGATACAGGTCTTGGCATGGTTTTGACTATTTTTGTGATTAATATCTTCTATGTATCGTTTCTTACGATGCGGACGATTCTAACACTTAAAGGTCAGCGGTACCTTGCAGCTGTTACAGGAACAATTGAAATTGCCATATATGTTATAGGACTTGGTCTCGTCCTCGATAACCTAGGGCAAATTCAAAACGTAATTGCATATGCCCTCGGTTTTGGTGTAGGAATTATCGTTGGGATGAAGATTGAAGAATACCTTGCGCTTGGTTATATTACAGTGAATGCCATTACAACAAAGCTTGAAGATGATATTCCTAATAAATTAAGAGATATCGGGTATGGTGTTACGCATTACCTTGCACATGGTAGACAGGGAGAACGTTTGGTGATGCAAGTACTAACGTCACGTAAATCGGAAAGAAAGCTCTATAAAGCGATTGAAGATCTTGATCCGAAAGCTTTCGTTATCTCTTATGAACCCCGGACCTTCCAGGGTGGATTCTGGGTTAGAAAAATTCGGAGGTAATGTATGGAAAAGAAAGCAAAGAAAAAGAAGTTCGAGGTTCATCAAAATGAATCACTTTCTGACTGTTTAAAACGAATGGATGACGAAGGATATATGCCTGTGAGACGTAGGGAAGAACCTGTCTTTAAAGAAAGTAAGGGATCTAAAGAACCTGAGCTAGCCGGTCAGAAAATTGTTTTTGATGGAAAGTTAAAGTAAAAACCGAACATTATAGTCGATATAAAACACATCGTTCGATTTTTCGTTGACAGTTGAACGTCGCTCTTGTTACTATGAAAGAGGAGCAAAAAGGATACCTCATATAATCTTGGGAATAAGGCCCATAAGTTTCTACCTGACGACCATGAATCGTCGGACTATGAGGGGGAAAGTCGTGTTTTGCGTATGCGCAAATCAGGACGGATGTGTTTTCGCCCGAGGTAGAAGCTTCTTCTAAGTAAATAGAAGAATTCTATCTCGGGCTTTTCTGTTATTTTCACACTATTTTGATTAATTAGCACCTTCATTTAAGGAGGAATAGCATGAACGCAAAAGTTGGCGTCATCATGGGAAGCACTTCTGATTGGGATACGATGAAGCATGCCTGTGACATACTAGAAGAACTTCAAGTACCATACGAGAAAAAAGTTGTTTCGGCTCATCGAACGCCGGAATTAATGTTTGAATATGCAGAATCGGCAAGAGAACGTGGCTTGAACGTCATCATTGCTGGTGCTGGTGGTGCTGCACACTTACCAGGGATGGTAGCAGCCAAAACAACCCTCCCAGTCATTGGTGTCCCTGTTCAATCACGCACATTAAACGGTTTAGATTCTCTCCTTTCGATCGTACAAATGCCAGGCGGCGTGCCTGTAGCAACCGTGGCGATTGGAAATGCGGGAGCGAAAAATGCTGGATTGCTTGCTGCGCAAATTCTAAGTACAGGTGATGAAACGATCGAGCAGAAGCTTAGCGAATATCGAATTCAAATGAAAGAATCCGTACTCGAAAGTAGTGACAGCTTATGAGGAAAACCATTTTGCCAGGAAGTACAATTGGAATTTTAGGTGGCGGACAGCTAGGGAGAATGATGGCGTTAAAGGCAAGAGAGATGGGCTACAAAATCGCAGTTCTCGAACCGAAAAAAGATTCTCCTTGTGGGCAGGTAGCGGATCATGAGGTGGTCAGTGGCTATGATGACTTAGATGGCGCTCGTAAGCTAGCTGACTTAAGTGATGTGATCACGTATGAATTTGAAAATATAACACACGATACAGCAAAATGGCTGGAAGAAAATGCATATATGCCTCAGGGGGGAGAACTACTTCGAGTGACGCAAGATCGCTATGTTGAGAAAACAGCGATTCAGGATTCTGGTCTTCAAGTAGCGCCTTTTGAACCGGTCGGCTCTCATCAAGAATTTATGGTGGCACTCGAGAAAATCGGTCTTCCTTCAGTCCTTAAAACACGTACGGGTGGTTATGATGGGAAAGGGCAGTGGGTACTTAAAACGGAAAGTGATGTTGAAGCTCTCACTTTTCCGGATGTACCTTGTATTCTTGAAAGCTGGGTTCCATTTCAAAAGGAACTCTCTGTGATTGTGACACGCAGTGTATCAGGGGAAACAACAACTTTTCCTGTAGGTGAGAATGTTCATGTGAACAATATTCTTCATCAAACGATCGTTCCGGCTCGGGTAGACGAAGCGGTCATAACGAAAGCGGATGAGGTCGGAAAGAAGATTGCAAATTCACTTCAACTTGTTGGAACACTTGCAGTTGAGCTATTTCTTAAAGATAATGAGATTTATGTGAATGAGCTTGCACCACGTCCGCATAATTCTGGTCATTATACGATGGAGGCATGTGAGACATCACAATTTGAGCAACATATTCGAGCGATATGTGGATTGCCGCTTGGGAACACAGAACTGTTAAAACCTGTGGTGATGGGAAATTTGCTCGGTCAGCATGTGACTCCGCTAATGAACAGCATTTCAGAGCTAGGTGAAGCAAAGCTACATTTATATGGGAAAGACGAAGCAAAACCTAATCGGAAAATGGGACACATCAACTTTATTGCCCCTTCAGTAGAAGAAGCAATAAAGCAAATGAACTCATGGAGATTATGGCAGTAAAGACAAGAGAGCAGGAGGACTTACGATGATTGAACGTTATACTCGCCCTGAAATGGGAGCGATATGGACAGAGGAAAACCGCTACAATGCATGGCTAGAGGTAGAAATCTTAGCATGTGAAGCATGGGCAGAACTTGGCATTATACCGAAAGAAGATGTCCAAAAGATTCGTGAAAAAGCTGGTTTCAACGTTGATCGCATTCATGAGATTGAAGAAGAAACACGTCATGATGTTGTGGCTTTTACAAGAGCCGTATCTGAAACACTTGGAGAAGAACGGAAGTGGGTGCACTACGGTCTAACATCAACGGATGTCGTTGATACAGCACTTTCTTATCAGTTGAATCAAGCGAACGAACTTCTAATTAAAGATATTGAGAAATTCATTGAAGTTCTAAAAGCAAAAGCACAGGAGCATAAGTACACCGTCATGATGGGGAGAACTCACGGTGTTCATGCAGAGCCAACAACGTTTGGTCTTAAAATGGCGCTATGGTATGAAGAAATGAAGCGTAACCTTGAAAGATTCAAAACAGCTTCGGATAACGTTCGATTCGGTAAACTATCTGGGGCAGTTGGAACATATGCAAACATTGATCCATTTATCGAGCAGTATGTTTGTGAAAAGCTTGGCCTTCAAGCAGCGCCGATTTCTACACAAACGCTTCAGCGTGATCGTCATGCTCATTACATGTCCGCTCTAGCACTTGTGGCAACATCGATTGAAAAGTTTGCTGTTGAGATTCGTGGTCTTCAAAAGAGTGAAACGCGTGAAGTAGAAGAGTTTTTCGCGAAAGGACAAAAGGGATCTTCCGCTATGCCGCATAAGCGTAACCCGATTGGTTCTGAAAATATGACTGGAATGGCACGCGTGATTCGTGGCTATATGACAACAGCTTACGAGAACGTTCCTCTCTGGCATGAGCGTGATATCTCTCATTCTTCAGCAGAGCGTGTCATTCTTCCGGATGCAACGATTGCGCTCAACTATATGCTTAATCGTTTTGCAGGAATTGTTTCGAAACTAACTGTCTTCCCTGAGAATATGAAGCGTAATATGACAAGAACATACGGCTTGATTTACAGTCAGCGCGTTCTTTTATCCCTTATTGATAAAGGCATGGCGCGTGAAGCCGCGTATGATCTCGTTCAACCAAAAGCAATGGATGCTTGGGAAAGAGGCATTCAATTTAGAGAGCTTGTTGAAGCGGATCCTAAGATTACAGATCAGCTTAGTGAAGCAGAAATTGAAGATTGCTTTGACTACAATTACCACCTGAAGCCGGTGGATATGATTTTTGAACGTCTCGGACTTTAATTAAGCATCGGAGGGGATCACCATGGAAAAGCAAGCATTGTTGTACGAAGGAAAAGCGAAGAGAATTTACGCAACGAATGAAGCGGAGGTTGTTTGGGTCGCGTACAAAGACTCAGCAACTGCTTATAACGGTGAGAAGAAAGCAACGATTACAGGCAAAGGTCGCCTGAACAATGAAATAACAAGCCTGCTCTTTGATTATTTAAAAAGTGCTGGAATTGAAAGTCATTTTATTGAAAAGCTTTCTTCTACTGAACAGCTTGTCAAACGCGTTTCGATCATTCCACTCGAAGTGGTTGTTCGAAACATAGCAGCTGGGAGCTTTTCCAAACGCACGGGTGTGGAAGAAGGGAAGTTACTAAAACAGCCGATCGTTGAATTTTATTACAAGAATGATGACCTTGGTGATCCTCTTCTCACGCTTGATCACGTGTTAGAACTTGAACTTGCAACAGAAGAAACTGTTCATGAATTAAAAGAACGCGCATTAAAGATCAATACGCTATTACGTGAATACTTTCTTGATCGTGACGTAAAGCTCGTTGATTTTAAATTAGAGTTTGGTGTAACACCGGAAGGCAAGATCATGTTGGCGGATGAGATTTCTCCAGATACTTGTCGACTATGGGACAGTAAAACAAACGAAAAATTAGATAAAGACGTGTTTCGAAGAGATATTGGAAATTTGACAGAAGCGTACGAACAAATTTTAACTCGCCTGGGGGGCTCCGAATCATGTACAAAGTAAAAGTCTATGTAACGTTAAAAGAAAGTGTTCTAGATCCGCAGGGAAGTGCTGTTAAGAATTCATTACACAGCCTTTCGTATCATGAAGTGGAAGACGTACGGATCGGGAAATACATGGAACTCACAGTAAAAGATACGGAGAACCTGGATCAGCGAATTAAAGAAATTTGCGAGAAGCTTCTTGCGAATACGGTTATTGAAGACTACACCTATGAAATCGAGGAGGGAGTCGCACAGTGAAATTTGCGGTGATTGTGTTCCCGGGTTCTAACTGCGATGTGGATATGTATCACGCCATCAAAGATGAGCTTGGAGAAGAAGCGGTTTATGTCCGGTACGATGAGCAAAATCTAGCAAACTATGATGCGATTCTTCTACCAGGCGGTTTCTCTTACGGAGATTACCTTCGCAGTGGTGCCATTGCTCGCTTTGCGCCGATTATGCCTGAGGTAGTGAAGGCAGCTGAAGCAGGGAAACCGATCCTAGGTGTTTGTAATGGATTCCAAATTCTCTTGGAAGCAGGTCTGTTACCAGGAGCGATGAAGCGAAATAAAAACCTGAAGTTTATGTGTCGTCCAGTTACACTACGCGTTCAAAACAATGAAACAATGTTTACTTCAGCTTATGAAAAAGAAGAGGAAATTACGATTCCAATTGCACACGGAGAAGGAAACTACTATTGCGATGAAGTAACGCTTGCAACACTGAAGCAGGAAAATCGAATTGCGTTTACCTATGAGGATAATCCGAACGGCTCGGTTGAAGATATTGCTGGAATCGTAAACGAAAAGGGCAATGTCCTCGGGATGATGCCTCACCCTGAACGAGCGGTAGATGAGCTGTTAGGAAGTGCAGATGGACTAAATCTATTTAAATCGATACTACGCAACTGGAGGGAATCCCATGTCACACATGCATGAACCAACACCTGAGATGATTAAAGACCAGAAACTCTACAGTCAGATGGGCTTAACAGATGAAGAGTTCGGTATGGTGGAAGAGATTCTTGGCCGTACACCGAATTACACAGAAACGGGGCTATTTTCCGTAATGTGGTCGGAACACTGTAGCTACAAAAATTCAAAACCAGTGTTGAAAAAATTCCCCGTAACTGGTGAGCGTGTTCTTCAAGGTCCTGGGGAAGGGGCTGGAATCGTTGATATTGGTGATGAGCAGGCAGTGGTATTTAAGATTGAAAGCCACAACCATCCATCTGCAATCGAGCCTTATCAAGGTGCGGCAACAGGGGTTGGTGGCATTATTCGTGACGTTTTCTCGATGGGAGCTCGTCCTATTGCTCTTCTCAATTCACTTCGATTTGGTGAACTTAGCAATCCGAAAGTGAAGTATCTGTTTGAAGAAGTTGTTGCTGGTATTGCAGGATACGGGAACTGTATTGGAATCCCTACGGTAGGTGGAGAAGTGCAGTTCGATTCTTCTTACGATGGAAACCCACTTGTGAACGCGATGTGTGTGGGCTTAATCGATCATAAAGACATTCAAAAAGGTATTGCATCTGGAGCTGGAAACACGGTGATGTACGTTGGTGCGAGCACTGGACGGGACGGCATACACGGCGCAACCTTCGCATCTGAAGAATTAACAGATGCTTCTGACGAAAAGCGTCCTGCTGTTCAAGTAGGGGATCCGTTCATGGAAAAGCTTCTGCTTGAAGCGTGCCTTGAACTTGTTCACTGCGACTCACTTGTCGGTATTCAAGATATGGGAGCAGCTGGACTAACGTCTTCAGCTTCCGAAATGGCGAGTAAGGCAGGCATGGGACTTGAAATGAATCTTGATGAAGTACCACAGCGCGAAAAAGGCATGACGCCATATGAAATGATGCTGTCTGAGTCACAGGAGCGAATGCTCGTTGTGGTGAAGAAAGGGCACGAAGCTGAGATCAAAGCCATTACAGATCGCTGGGGTCTTTTAGCGAAAGAGGTTGGGGTTGTAACAGAAGATAAGCGGTTCCGACTTCTTCATAAAGGGGAAGTTGTGGCGGACGTCCCGGTTGATGCACTTGCCGAAGAAGCGCCGGTTTATCATAAACCTTCTCGCATTCCTGAGTATTATATTGAAAATCAACAGCTTCATAAGCCAATTCCTGAAGTGGAAAATGCGAAAGACATGCTTTATACGCTTCTAGGTCAGCCGACAATTTCAAGCAAGGAATGGGTTTTTGATCAGTATGACTATATGGTGCGTACGAATACAGTTGTAGCACCAGGATCAGATGCTGCGGTTGTCCGCGTGCGTGGAACGAACAAAGGGTTAGCGATGACGACGGATTGTAATTCACGTTATTTATATCTTGATCCTGAGGTAGGCGGTCAGATCGCGGTTGCAGAAGCAGCGCGTAATATCGTTTGTTCAGGTGGCGAGCCATTAGCGATAACTGATTGCTTGAACTTTGGTAACCCTGAGAAACCAGAGATCTTTTGGCAAATTGAAAAAGCAACAGATGGGATGAGTGAAGCTTGTCGCATGCTAAATGCACCTGTTATTGGGGGGAACGTGTCCCTTTATAACGAGACGAACGGCATTGCCGTATATCCAACACCGGTAGTTGGCATGGTCGGTCTCGTTCATGATCTTAGTCATGTGACAACGCAGCATTTTAAAAAAGAAGGAAACTTGATTTATATGCTTGGAGAAACGGGAGAAGATTTTGGCGGTAGCGAGCTTCAAAAGTACCTTGATGGTAAGATTTCAGGTCAAGCCCCTACCCTTAATCTTGAAATTGAAAAAGAACGCCAAAACCAACTTTTAACCGCAATTCAAGATGGACTTGT
Organism: Guptibacillus sedimenti; assembly: GCF_028610665.1. Taxonomy (NCBI): domain Bacteria; kingdom Bacillati; phylum Bacillota; class Bacilli; order Caryophanales; family Guptibacillaceae; genus Guptibacillus; species Guptibacillus sedimenti. The sequence goes on along the minus strand of NZ_JAQQWV010000005.1, from coordinate 196,680 downwards.
TGAATCAGCTCACGATCTCGCGGAAGGCGGCCTTAGTGTGGCCCTTGCAGAATCGCTCATTGGCACAGAACTTGGAGCCAATGTAAGGATTGACGGAGATATCACGACAGACCTTTTTAGTGAAACACAATCTCGTTTTCTCGTAAGCATCAAGGGAGAACACCAGCAGGCATTTGAGCAGCGAACGGGAGCAAAGCTAATCGGTGAAGTAACCGGTACGGGCGTATTAACGATTATGCATGAGGATGAAACACATATCTTCGATGCTCCAGTTCAAGAGCTTGAAGCAGCCTGGAAAGGAGCTATTCCATGTTTGGTGAAATCAAAGGCCTAAATGAAGAGTGTGGCGTATTTGGTATCTGGGGTCACCCAGATGCTGCGTCATTAACTTACTATGGTCTTCATAGTTTACAGCATCGTGGGCAAGAAGGTGCTGGAATTGTCACTACTGACGGTGATCGTCTCTATAACCATAAAGGCCTTGGACTTGTGAATGATGTCTTTGGACCAGGTGATCTTGAGAAGCTTGAAGGAAATGGTGCAATCGGCCATGTAAGGTATTCAACTGCTGGAGGCGGGGGATATGAGAACGTTCAGCCTCTTGTGTTCCGCTCACAGAACGGTGGCCTCGCTCTTGCACATAACGGAAACCTTGTAAATGCGAATGCCCTTAAGCACCAGCTCGAAGGTCAAGGGAGTATTTTTCAGACGACATCAGACACAGAGGTTTTGGCTCATCTTATTAAACGAAGCGGCTACTTAAGTCAGCGTGAAAAAGTAAAGAATGCCCTCACAATGGTAAAAGGTGCTTATGCTTTCATTATGATGACGGAGAAAGAGATGATGGTCGCTCTTGATCCCCATGGACTAAGACCACTCTCATTAGGCATTTTAGAAGGGGCTTACGTTGTTGCTTCAGAAACGTGTGCATTTGATTTAATTGGAGCGGAATATATACGAGATGTGCAACCAGGGGAGCTATTGATTATTAGTGAGAACGGCTTAGAATCAGAGCGATTTTCTTCTTCGATCTCACGTGCTATTTGTTCAATGGAGTACATCTACTTTTCTAGACCAGATAGCAATATCGAGAACATTAACGTGCATACCGCTCGTAAACAGCTTGGCAAACAGCTTGCTAAAGAAGCGCCAATTGAAGCGGATATCGTAACGGGTGTTCCTGACTCAAGTATTTCAGCTGCGATTGGGTACGCAGAAGAATCAGGTATCCCATATGAAATGGGCTTAATTAAAAATCGCTATGTTGGTAGAACGTTCATCCAACCTTCTCAAGAGCTTCGTGAACGCGGTGTAAAGATGAAGCTTTCACCAGTTCGAGGAGTTGTTGAAGGGAAGCGCGTCGTGATTGTTGATGATTCAATTGTAAGAGGGACAACAAGCAGACGAATCGTGACAATGCTTCGTGAAGCAGGAGCGAAAGAAGTTCACGTTCGCATTAGTGCGCCTCCGATTATCAGCCCATGCTATTACGGAATTGATACATCAAACTCAGGCGAATTAATTGCGGCGAAGATGAGCGTTGATGAGATGTGTGAAGAGATTGGTGCGGATTCGCTAACTTTCCTTACAACTGATGGCATGACAACAGCAATTGGCAGAGAGGATAAAGATTCATCGTGTGGTCAGTGTCTTGGTTGTTTTACAGGCAATTACCCGACGGAAATTTATCCTGATACCGTTCATCCTTACGAAAAAGTTTAACCGAAGGAGGCCATTATGGCACAAGCATACAGGCAGGCAGGCGTTAACATAGAAGCAGGTTATGAAGCAGTGGATCGTATTAAGCCTCACGTAAAGAAAACCATGCGCAAAGGTGTCATGGGCGGACTTGGTGGTTTTGGTGGCATGTTCGATCTGTCTGAACTAAACTACGAGAAACCAGTTCTCGTTTCAGGAACGGACGGTGTTGGTACAAAGCTCATGCTTGCGATTCAACTCGATCAACATGATACGATTGGCATTGATTGCGTGGCCATGTGCGTCAATGATGTTGTCGCACAGGGGGCAGAACCTCTCTATTTCCTTGATTACATTGCAACTGGAAAGCTCGCACCAGAGCGAATTGAGAAAATTGTAAAGGGTGTGGCAGAAGGCTGTTCACAGGCAGGCTGTGCATTAATTGGTGGAGAAACAGCGGAAATGCCTGATATGTATCAAGAAAACGACTATGATCTTGCTGGGTTTACTGTGGGAGCTGTTGAAAAGTCGAAGCTGATTACGACAGAGAATGTCAAAGAAGGAAATGTCCTCATCGGTCTTGCTTCAAACGGCATTCACAGCAACGGTTTTTCCCTTGTACGTAAAGTGTTGCTAAAAGATCATAAGATGGATCTAGCAACCTCATATGATGAGCTTGATTCAACGCTTGGCGAGGCGTTACTTGCCCCGACGCGTATTTATGTTAAACCGGTTTTAAATGTTCTTAAGTCCCACACTGTAAATGGAATCGCTCATATTACAGGCGGTGGTTTTGAAGAGAATATTCCGCGTATGCTTCCTGAAGGATTGGCAGCCCAGGTTGATTATGGTTCATGGCCGATTCCGCCAATTTTTGATTTAATCGAAAAGAAAGGCAATCTTTCTCGTAAGGAAATGTTTACAACATTTAATATGGGTGTAGGTATGGTACTTGCTGTGCCGGAAGATGAGGCTGTTAATGTCATTAAAGCTCTTGAACAGGGTGGCGAACGAGCTTATATGATTGGGCGCGTAGTCAAAGGAGAAGGAATTGAATTTGGAGGCGGTGACCTGTCGTGAAGAAGCTAGCCGTATTCGCATCTGGAAGCGGCTCGAACTTCGAAGCGATTGCCGCAGCCATTGAAAAAGGACAATTAGAGGCTGAAGTTGCTCTTGTTGTATGCGATCGTCCTGGAGCAAAAGTTGAAAAAAGGGCAGAACGCTTTGGCATTCCTGTCCTTTCCTTTTATCCTAAATCATATGACTCAAAAGCTGATTTTGAAAACTTTATTCTTCAACAATTGAACGATGCAGGGGTTGAGTGGATTGTTCTTGCAGGTTATATGAGGTTAATTGGTCCAACACTCCTTCAAGGTTTTGGAGGAAGAATCATCAATATTCATCCCTCTCTCCTTCCGTCTTTTCCAGGAAAAGACGCGATTGGCCAAGCATTCGAAGCTGGTGTTAAAATCACAGGTGTTACCGTTCACTTCGTGGACGAGGGAATGGATACAGGGAAAATTATTGATCAAGACAGCGTTCGAATTGATGAAGGAGATACGAAAGAGGACCTGGCAAACAAAATTCAGGCCGTTGAACACCTTTTGTATCCAGCTGTCATTCGTTCCCTTCTTCAGGAAAAAAACAAGAGATAGTAGGAGGAGTTCACATGACGATTAAACGCGCACTCATTAGCGTTTCTGATAAAACAGATATTACAGCATTTGCAAAAGGGCTTGCGGAAAAAGGGGTAGAGGTGATCTCAACAGGTGGGACAAAGCGCGCCCTTGAAGAAGCCGGTATTAATGTGATGGGCATTTCAGACGTCACTGGTTTCCCAGAAATTCTTGATGGCCGAGTAAAAACACTCCATCCTAACGTACATAGTGGTCTTCTTGCTGTGCGTGATAATGAAGCTCATCAAGAACAGTTGAACGAGCTTAATATTAAACCGATTGATCTTGTGGTTGTGAATTTGTATCCTTTCCAGGAAACAATCGCAAAACCAGACGTGGCGTATGAAGAAGCAATTGAAAACATTGATATTGGTGGACCTACAATGCTTCGTTCCGCTGCTAAAAACCATCGGGATGTTACTGTAGTTGTCGATCCTTCTGACTACAACCGAGTTTTACGTCAAGTTGAAGAAAATGGCGACACAACAGAAATTCTTCGTCGTGAACTTGCAGCAAAAGTATTCCGTCATACGGCTTCTTATGATGCTGTGATCTCTGAATATTTAACGGCTCAATCCGGTGAAGAAGAGCCTGAATCGCTAACGGTAACCTTTGAGCGTAAACAAACGCTTCGCTATGGTGAAAATCCTCATCAAAAAGCTGTTTTCTACAAAAAACCATTGTACAAAGGAGCATCTCTTGCTTCAGCTGAGCAGTTAAATGGGAAAGAGCTTTCTTACAATAACATTAATGATGCAAATGCTGCGCTAAATATTGTGAAGGAATTTAATCAGCCAGCTGTTGTCGCTGTTAAACATATGAACCCGTGTGGCGTAGGTACGGGGGAGACGATTGTCGAAGCGTATCAAAAAGCGTATGAAGCGGATTCAACATCTATTTTTGGTGGTATTGTTGCGATTAATCGTGAAGTGGACGAAGCAACAGCGCTGAAACTAAAAGAAATTTTCCTTGAAATTATTATGGCACCTTCCTTCACAGAAGAAGCTCTCGCTGTATTAACAAAGAAAAAGAATTTGCGTCTATTAAAGCTCGACGTAGCCGCTTCACCAGCTGTAGAGCATCAGCTTACTTCCGTAAATGGTGGACTTTTACTTCAAGAGCGTGATCGTTATGGATTTGATGAAGCGGATATTTCCGTACCGACTGATCGCGAACCAACTGAAGAAGAATGGGAAGCATTAAAGCTGGCTTGGAAAGTTGTAAAGCACGTGAAGTCAAACGCAATTGTTCTTACAAAGAATGATCAAACAATCGGAATTGGTGCTGGACAGATGAACCGTGTCGGTGCGGCAAATATTGCGATTGAACAAGCAGGCGAGAAGAGCAAAGGATCGGTCATGGGCTCAGACGCTTTCTTCCCGATGGATGATACGGTTGAAGCAGCAGGACAAGCGGGTGTGACAGCGATCATCCAACCTGGCGGATCGATCCGAGATGAGGATTCGATTAAGAAAGCGAATGAATACGGCATTACAATGGTCTTTACTGGCATTCGTCATTTCAAACATTAAGAGGAGGTTTTTCGAGTGAAGGTATTGGTAATTGGCCGCGGTGGTCGCGAGCATGTGATGGCCTGGAAAGCGGCAGAAAGCAGCCTTGTCGATCGAGTCTACGTCGCTCCGGGTAACGCGGGTATGACGGACGTTAGCCAGCTTGTAGCAATTGATGAGAGTGATCATGAGGGGCTAGTTGCCTTCGCAAAAAAGGAAAACATTGATTTAACACTTGTTGGTCCTGAACAACCTCTTCTTGCTGGAATTGTGAATCGTTTTGAAGAGGCTGGCCTTCGCGTCTTTGGTCCAAAGAAGGAAGCAGCTTTAATTGAAGGAAGTAAAACGTTCGCCAAAGAACTAATGGTTGCCAACAGTATTCCTACCGCATTCTCTAAGTCCTTTACTGACTATGCAGAAGCGAAAGCCTATGTTGAAAAAGTCGGCGCTCCGATCGTCTTAAAAGCAGATGGGCTTGCTGCGGGTAAAGGTGTAGTCGTGGCAATGTCACTGAAGGAAGCGCTGGAAAGTCTTCATGATATGATGGAGAACAATCAGTTTGGTGCCGCCAGTGAACGTGTTGTTGTGGAGGAATTTCTTGAAGGAGAGGAATTCTCTTTAATGGCTCTTGTCGAAGGAGAACGGGTATACCCACTCGTTATATCGCAAGATCACAAACGGGCTTTCAATGGTGATCAAGGGCCGAATACTGGTGGGATGGGAGCTTATTCCCCTGTGCCCCAAATCTCTCAAGATATTGTTGATCATGCGGTAGAGACAATTTTGAAGCCGGCTGCCAAAGGAATGAAGACGGATGGTCGCTCCTTCACAGGTATTCTCTATGCGGGTCTTATGTTAACGGCGGATGGTCCAAGAGTAATTGAATTCAATGCAAGATTTGGCGATCCGGAAACACAAGTCGTTTTACCAAGAATGACATCAGATTTCGTTCAAGCAATTCTAGACCTTCTCAATGGAGAAGAACCTACGCTTGAATGGAGTAAACAAGCCGTTGTCGGTGTCGTTGTTGCTTCAGGTGGCTATCCAGGTAGTTATGAAAAAGGTAAGATCATTACAGGGCTAGACCATGTTGGGTCTGAGGCACTTGTTTTCCACGCTGGAACGAAACAAAGTGGAGAGCACCTTCTAACAGACGGTGGTCGCGTACTTCTTGTCGCTTCATCAGGTGTTGATTTGAAAGCGGCTAGTGAATCTGTTTACAACGAACTGGAGCATGTTCATGTTACGGACGGTTTTTATCGAACGGACATTGGACATCGTGCTATTTCACGCGTTTCTTCCTAATGTAAGCAAACGCAACCGCTACAATACTTCCGATGATCATCGTGTAAATTAACCAGGTATCTGTTATATACTCGAGCATAACTAAACCTCCTTTTGATAAGGTAGAGAAAACTTCCCTAAATATAGGGAAGTTTTTTTGTGAAGATTAAGAAGGGTTGATCACTCTTTCAAGTGCTGTTTCATCTGGGTCGCGTGTTTCATCATGCGTCATAAGATCGACGACAGGGCAATAACGTGTATGACCTTCTGCTACTTTCATGGCACCGACAGCAGCGAGAAGCCAGGCTGAGTTTGACTCCTCTTTAGAAAGCTTGGCGGTTGAATAGGCAAGCAGAGTGAAACCGGCGGTTAAGCGAATAAAGGCATTTAACATACTAATATTTGGCTTCATTTGAAAATCTCCTTTCTTCATTCACAAATCTAAAGTAGCAACGTGTCAAAATTATGTTAAAATAAAGAAAACTTCTTGAAGCGGGTGATGGTTATGGCGAAAAGAAAAAATTTATGGACGAAGCAGCAATTACGACAACACGTTCAAGTTGTGTCTGGAGAACTGCCTCCATCGATCGTTTTCTACAATGCAACTTATTTGAATCATGGACTTAAAAAATGGGTGACATCTAATATATGGGTATATGAAGATCGGATTGTATACGTTGGCGATCATCTACCTGAAAAGCATCCAACGACTGAATGGATTGATTGCGAAGGGCGATGTCTTGTGCCAGGTTACATTGAACCACATGCACACCCATTTCAACTATATAATCCCCTTACTCTTGCGCGATATGCATCTCAGCGGGGAACGACGACAATGATGAATGATAACCTTCTTTTACTTCTGGGTTTGCCAAAAGAGAAAGCGCTTACATTGATTGAAGAGCTTGATCAGTTTCCAGTTTCCATGTATTGGTGGGCGCGTTATGATTCGCAAACAAAGCTGTTGGATGAAGATATGATTACGAATAAATTAATGAAGGAATGGCTTGCGCACCCATTAGTCATTCAAGGCGGGGAACTGACCGCATGGCCTGATGTACTTAGTGGAGATGATGAAATTCTAGAATGGATGCAAGAGACGCGAAGACTCGGTAAGCCTGTTGAAGGTCATTTGCCCGGTGCCTCTCTTGCCACATTAACAAAGATGGGACTGCTAGGTGTTTCATGTGATCATGAAGCGATGACGGGTGAAGAGGCCTTACGCCGCTTAGAGATGGGTATGATGACATCACTTCGTTATTCTTCGATCAGGCCAGACCTTCCTGTCATTCTTGAATCCTTACTTAAAAAAGGGGTCACTTCCTTTGATCGAGTGATGATGAATACAGATGGCTCAACGCCTTCCTTCTTAGAAAATGGCACGACAGACAAATTAATCGAAATGGCGCTTGAGAAAGGAGTATCCGCAGAAGATGCGTATTCAATGGTGTCATATAATGTGGCAAACCATTACGGAATAAGCGATACGCATGGTATGATAGCACCGGGTAGAGTAGCTCATATTAATATCCTTGAATCAAAAGAAAAGCCCCTTCCTGTTGCCGTACTTGCAGGTGGGAAATGGTTAAAGTGTGATGGAGAAGAAATGGACCAGGACTGGTCTTTTGAGTGGGAAAAGCATGGGCTTACGCCACTTAACAATACCTGGAAAATACAGCCTAATGATTTAACGTTTTCAGGTCCAGCAGGAATGGAAATGATGAATGCGGTGATTACAAAGCCGTATAACTTATCTGTTGAAACGTCCGTTGACGAGCTTCCGTCAGAATCAGATGAAAGTTTTATCATGCTCCTTAGTCGCGAAGGGAAATGGCGGGTAAATACGATCATTAAAGGCTTCGCGAATCGAGTGAAAGGTTTTGCCAGCAGTTTTTCGAACACGGGTGATTTTATTCTTATCGGTAAAAGTAAAGCAGATATGATGACGGCTTTTAATCGAATTAATGAAATTGGTGGAGGTATCTCACTTGTTGAAGACGGAGAAGTTATTTCCGAAATCCAATTACCTTTGATGGGAAAAATGTCCGATCTTCCGCTTGAAGAATTGATTACAAAGGAAAAACAAATGATCCAAGAACTTGAGGATAGAGGCTATTTATACAAAGATCCGGTTTATAGCTTGCTGTTCTTCTCTTCGACGCATTTACCTTTTATTCGATTGACGCAGCAAGGAATTTATGACGTAAAGAGAAAAATGGTACTTTTTCCTTCGATAATGCGTTAAACTATAACCAAGTAAATCCTTAACGAAGTAAAGCACGTGAATTTCTCACGTTCAATTGTTAAAATGAACGCAAAGTGGAATAATAGCGCATCATGATGAGTGCAGAATAGAAAACATAGACCGATACAGAATGAAGTAAGGAGAGTGAATGTATAATGCAAATTGATAAACTTCGAGGTAAAACACTGGACCAATTGTTTGAAGCGATTCTTTCATTAAAAGATCTAGAAGAGTGTTATTTATTCTTTGATGATTTAGCAACTGTGAACGAAATACAATCTCTTGCTCAGCGATTGGAAGTAGCAAGAATGCTTCGTGAAGGGTTTACGTATCATAAAATTGAAACGGAAACAGGCGCAAGCACAGCAACGATTTCCAGAGTGAAGCGTAGTTTAAATTATGGAAACGACGGCTATCAAATGACGCTTGATCGCGTCCATAATAACGAGTAGAAAAATGAGCCGGTTTCCGGCTCATTTTTGTTTTGATTTAAGGGTTGCTGTAATGGAGATTAGCCATTTCGCGGAATTATTAAGAAATTCGCGGGAATATGGCGCGAGTCTATTCGCGTGTTCAAATGAAATGCCTCCAGCGCTTGTCGGACCTAAACGCCCACTTCCGCTTTTCATTGATCCAGCTGCAGCCTCCAGACCCTCGGTCACTTCACCCTCCAACTCGAACACAAAGACCGTGTTCAATATGGAGGGCTCCAGTGCCTGCCGGGTCTAAACGGAGGCTTCCGCTTTTCGTTGATCCAGCTGCAGTGGGCCAAATCTTCCTGCTGTTTCGCCCAATCGAATGAGACAAAAAGCGTCTCAGTCTCATGGGCTCCAACATCCTGCAGATTTAAACGGGCCCACTTCCGCTTTTCATGTATCCAGCTACAGCGTCCAGCCTCTCGATCGCTTCACCCCATCAAATGAACACAAAGACCGTGTTCTTTTGATAGGGCTCCAGCGCTTGTCGAGGCTAAACGGACGCTTCCGCTTTTCATGATCTAGCTGCAGCCTCCAGACCCTCGGTCACTTCACCCTCCAACTCGAACACAAAGACCGTGTTCAATTTGGAGGGCTCCAGTGCCTGCCGGGTCTAAACGGAGGCTTCCGCTTTTCATGTATTCTTTGATATAATCCAATTTATGAGGAAAAGTGGGAGGAAGGGTTAGGATGTTTGATTTTCTAAAGTGGAAGCATGTGTTTAAGCTGGATCCGAATAAGGAGATTGAAGATTATGATCTTGAGGCGATTTGTGAGTCTGGGACGGATGCGGTGATTGTTGGTGGTAGTGATGGAGTGACACTTGATCGGACGTTAGATTTACTTGCTAGAATTCGCCGTTACGCGGTACCATGTGCTCTTGAGGTATCGACTGTGGAAGCAGTGACACCTGGATTTGATTTTTATTTTATTCCAACCGTTTTGAATACGGAAGACAGCCGTTGGGTAACGGGTTTGCATCATGAAGCTGTAAAAGAGTTTGGTGAGATTATGAATTGGGATGAAATCATTATGGAAGGGTATTGTATTCTCAATCAGGATTCTAAGGTTGCTCAGTTAACTTCTGCTCATACTAATCTTGATGAAGAAGATGTACTTGCTTATGCGCGAATGGCAGAAAAGATGTTCAAACTGCCGATTTTTTATGTGGAATACAGTGGAACCTATGGAGATAAAGAACTTGTTCAGAAGGTAAGCCGGGTTCTTGATGAGACGAAACTTTTCTACGGTGGAGGAATTGATTCGCCGGAGAAAGCAAAAGAAATGGCTGCTTCTGCAGATACTGTGATTGTTGGGAATATTATTTACGATAATATCAAACAAGCGATTAAAACAGTTGCTGCTGTGAAAGGAAATTGATTCTCTCCTATCGTTCAGGTAAAATAAGATATAAGAACATACGTTTGTGAGGAGTGCGAAAACATGCAACGAATAGTTGATAAGTTATTAAACGGATTAAACCCCGAACAACAGGAAGCGGTCAAGCACACGGATGGACCGCTTTTAATTATGGCTGGAGCAGGAAGTGGAAAAACGAGAGTGCTCACGCATCGAATCGCGTACCTTCTTGTTGAGAAACAGGTTTCTCCATGGAACATCCTTGCGATTACCTTTACAAATAAAGCGGCACGAGAAATGAGAGAACGAGTGAATTCCATTACAGGCCCGGTTGCCGAAGACATTTGGATTTCAACATTCCACTCCATGTGTGTCCGTATTTTAAGAAGAGACGGGGATCGCATTGGCATTAATCGGAACTTTACGATTCTCGATTCTGGGGACCAGCTGACGGTAATTAAAAAAATATTGAAGGAACAAAACGTCGATCCTAAGAAATTTGAGCCGCGAGGGATTTTAGGAAGTATCAGCTCTGCTAAGAATGAACTAGAAACGCCGGAAGACTATAAAGCAAACGCAAAAGGACCGTACGAAAGTGTTGTAGCGGATGCGTATGAACAATATCAAAAGCAGCTTCGTAAAAACCAGGCGCTCGATTTTGATGATTTGATTATGAGAACCATTACGCTCTTTAAAAAGGTGCCAGAAGTCCTTGAATTTTATCAGCGAAAATTCCAGTACATTCACGTGGATGAGTATCAGGATACGAACAAAGCGCAATATGTCCTTGTTAAATTAATGGCTGAGAAATATCAAAACCTTTGCGTAGTAGGTGATTCTGATCAGTCGATCTATCGCTGGCGCGGGGCTGATATTCAAAATATCCTTTCGTTCGAAAAAGACTATCCAAGTGCACGTGCCATTTTCCTTGAGCAAAACTATCGTTCGACAAAGAAAATTCTCCAAGCGGCGAATGTTGTGATTGAAAACAACATGAATCGAAAACCTAAAAAATTATGGACTGATAATGATGATGGCCCGCACATTACGTACTATCAAGCCAATGATGAACATGATGAGAGTCGTTTTGTAACAGGGAAAATCCTTGATATGGTGAATAGCGGAAAGCGAACGAATGCACAAATTGCGATTCTTTATCGGACGAATGCACAGTCTCGAGTGATTGAGGAAATTTTAAATAAGTCGAACATTCATTACAACATTGTAGGCGGTACAAAGTTCTACGATCGTAAAGAAATTAAAGACGTTCTTGCCTATCTTCGTCTTATTGCAAACCCGGATGACGACATTAGCTTACTTAGAATTGTCAATGTCCCAAAACGCGGTGTCGGAGCATCGACAATGGACAAGGTAGCGCAATATGCCGCTAATCAAGATATTTCTATCTTTACAGCTCTTCAAGAGGTTGAACAGATTGGCTTAAGTGCCCGTTTTACGAAGTCTCTTAAAACGTTTGGTAATCAAATGGCCAACTGGTCGCAAATGCAGGAATATTTAGCGGTATCTGAACTTGTTGAAGAAGTAATTGATAAATCGGGCTATCGAGATGCACTACGAAACGAGAACACGATTGAATCACAAACCCGACTTGAAAATATTGATGAATTTCTTTCTGTAACGCAGGAGTTTGAGAAAGCAAGTGAAGACAAGAGCTTGATCGCTTTTCTAACGGACCTCGCCTTGGTTGCAGATATTGATAAGTTGGATGAGGATGAAAGCGAGCAAAAGGAAGCTGTTACGCTCATGACTCTTCACTCAGCGAAAGGCTTGGAGTTCCCGGTCGTTTTCCTTATCGGGATGGAAGAAGGCGTGTTTCCGCATAGTCGCTCCCTATTTGAGGAAGAAGAAATGGAAGAAGAACGCCGACTTGCTTACGTAGGTATTACAAGGGCAGAGGAAGAATTGTTTTTAACAAATTCTCGTCTTCGAACGCTTTACGGGAAAACGAATGCCAATCCTGTATCCCGCTTCATTGGTGAAATTCCAGAAGAATTACTTGAAAAGCAAGGACAGGAAAAACCTGCAACACCTTTTGGAGGGACAAGTTCTCGTCCGTCTTCAAGACCTGCTACTCCTAAAACTCCGAGACGCCCTCAGCTGACTTCAACAGGCGGAGATTCACTGGACTGGAAGGTAGGAGACAAAGCGAGCCACCGCAAGTGGGGAGTTGGAACGGTTGTTAGCGTGAAAGGTGATGGAGATTCGACTGAGCTTGATATTGCATTCCCAAATCCAGTTGGAATCAAGCGCTTGTTAGCAAAATTTGCGCCAATTGAAAAGCAATAGTCATTTTAGAAGGTGAGGTTTGACGATGGAAGAAAAGCATAAGCGCATCGAAGAGCTTCGTCAGCTCTTAAATCAATACAACTACGAGTACCATGTTCTTGATCAGCCGAGCGTCCCGGATGCCGAATATGATCGGATGATGAACGAACTATTGAATTTAGAAGAAGAGAACCCAGAGCTTAAAACAGATGACTCTCCAACACAACGGGTCGGAGGTCCTCCGCTAGAAGGCTTCCAAAAAGTCGAACACAGAGTGCCGATGCTAAGCCTTGGGAATGCTTTTGGAGAAGATGACCTGAAGGATTTCGACCGACGTGTACGCGATCGAATTGGCGAAAACTTTTCATATGTATGTGAATTAAAAATAGACGGTCTCGCGGTCTCACTTATCTACGAAGAGGGCGTTCTCGTTCGGGGTGCAACGCGAGGAGATGGTACTGTAGGCGAAGACATTACTCAGAACCTCAAAACCATTCCTGCGATCCCTTTACGTTTACGAGAGAATGTGAGCATGGAGGTTCGTGGAGAAGCCTATATGCCAAAGCCATCTTTCATGAAATTAAATGAAGTACGCGAGAAGAATGAGCAGGATCTTTTTGCTAACCCTCGAAATGCAGCAGCTGGTTCTTTACGTCAACTTGATCCTAAAATTGCTGCTAGTCGTAACCTTTCTATTTTTGTCTATGGTGTTGGTACGGTTGATGGGAGAGAAATTAGCTCTCATTCCAATGGCCTAGATTTTCTCAAGGAGCTTGGCTTTAAAACCAATCCAGAATGGAAGCGATGTAACACGATTGATGATGTGATTGATTTTATAGGTGGATGGTCAGAGAAACGTCCTGACCTTTCCTATGAAATTGATGGGATCGTTGTGAAAGTAGATGCACTTAATCAGCAGGAAGAGCTAGGTTTTACAGCGAAGAGTCCCCGTTGGGCGATTGCCTATAAGTTTCCTGCTGAAGAGGTCGTCACAAAGCTTCAAGATATTGAACTGAATGTGGGAAGAACGGGTGTCGTGACGCCAACAGCCGTATTAGAACCCGTTCTTGTTGCAGGAACGACCGTACAACGAGCTTCTCTTCATAACGAGGACCTTATTCGTGAGAAGGATATAAAAATTGGTGACTATGTTGTGATTAAAAAAGCAGGAGACATTATTCCTGAAGTTGTTTCTGTTCTAGAAGAGCGTCGCACAGGAGATGAGAAGGCCTTTTCTATGCCTGAGAAATGCCCAGAGTGTGAAAGTGATCTTGTTCGACTGGATGAAGAGGTTGCGCTTCGGTGTATTAACCCCAAATGTCCAGCGCAGCTACGTGAAGGATTAATTCATTTTGTTTCACGTAATGCGATGAATATTGATGGCTTGGGCGAGCGGGTCATTACGCAGCTCTTTCGTGAAGAATTAATTCACGATGTAGCTGATATTTATCAGCTCACTCATGGTCAGCTTATTGAACTTGAGCGGATGGGAGAAAAATCAGTTTCCAATTTACTTGAAGCAATTCGAGTGTCTAAAGATAATTCATTAGAGAAGCTGTTGTTTGGTCTTGGAATCCGTCATGTAGGGGCTAAAGCGGCAAGAACACTTGCACAGCAATTTGGCTCGATGGACAGTCTTGTCCAAGCGAGCATAGAAGATCTTGAAGCAATCAATGAAGTTGGGCAAAAAATGGCTGATTCTGTTGTACGATACTTTCAAAATGAAGAAGTTCATGAGCTTATTGATGAGTTAAAAGATGCTGGTGTTAACATGATTTATAAAGGCCCTAAGCCAGTTTCAATTGAAGATATTGACTCTGTTTTTGCAGGGAAAACAGTTGTTTTAACCGGCAAACTTGAACAGTTAAGTCGTGGGGAAGCGAAAAAGAAGTTAGAAGAACTAGGTGCAAAGGTAACAGGAAGTGTCAGTAAAAGCACAGACCTTGTGATTGCTGGGGAAGATGCTGGCTCGAAGCTCGAGAAGGCAGAGTCACTTGGTATTGACGTATGGAGTGAGAACAGGTTCGTTGAAGAGTTAAACGAATGAGGAGAGGGAATTAATGCCAAAAAAGCAAACGTTCATCGTTAGTATCATGGCTCTTTCGCTCGTATTATCCGGTTGTGTTCCGAGTTTTATGAAGGGCGAGCAGGACGATACAGTAAAGGTGAATGATTCAGAAGGCGAAGAAAGTGAAGAAATGATTGTAAGTGAAGATATAAAAACTTCAGAGACGTATTATCGTTCGGTGTTAGATAAAGATGGGGAAAAAAATTCTCTTGATACTTCACAAGTTAGAGGATTAATTACGGCTGGGGTTGATAACCGTCTTGATGTAGATGCACTTGAAATGGGATTGATTCGACTTTCACAAGAACAATTTGACCCTGATAAGTATTTCTTTAAAGAAGGACAGCTGTTTGATACAGAGCAAATCCATGGGTGGCTGTATCGTGATAACGGTGTAACAAAGGAAGAAGCTGAGAAAGATGAGGAGAAGGAAGTAAATGTAGGGCTTAATCCGCAGCTTGGTGTGGAAGAAAACCCTGCACAATACGAGCAAGTAATTGAAGCTGAAAAGAAAAACCCTAAATTCCTCTCTTATATTCATGAACAGGATTATTATGTTCAAAACAAAGATGAAGAATTGCAGCTAGGCGGAGTTTCGATTGCCTTATCGCTTTATTCTGAATATCCTTACTCGGTTCTTGATGAAAATGGTTTGAAGTATACCGGTTCGGTAAAGTTAGATAAAGATGAAGTGGTTGCGAAGGCAAAAGAATCAATTAAACCAATCGTTGAGAAAATTCGAGCCGAGCATGACGTGCCAATCATGTTTACGCTCTTCTTAGAGCAGCCACGACAATCGGTAGTCCCAGGTAACTTCGTGGCAAGCACGATTGTAGAGAAAGGTAAATCTAGCCCTGAGTCATGGAAAGATTTAAATGAGAAGTACATTGCATTTCCTTCATCTGCTGCTGATGAGGAATATCCAGCGGAAGCTGAGAAGTTTGATGACTTCACACGTGAAATACAAGATTTCTTTCCGAACTTTGTAGGAGTCATCGGAACCGGCTTCTATAAACAAGACGAACTTTCTCAATTAAAGATTGAGATTCCAATTCAGTTCTATAGCAAATCTGAAGTGATTTCGTTCACCCAGTTTGTAAATGGACTCGTTAAAAAGCGTAATGATACATTTCCTCAAGATTTACCTGTCTCGATCTATATCACAAGCAACGGAGAAACAGAAAGTTTGATTGTGAAGGATCCTAACGAAGAAGAACCGTTCGTTCATATTTATCAATAAAAATAAATCCCTCCCGAGACAACGGGAGGGATTTTGCTATTCTGATAGAGCTTTTTCTAATGTTTGAATGTTTTGTTCCATTAAAGTGAAATACGTTTCATCATTTTCGATATCTTCTTCTGTTAAGACAGAGAGATTATGAATTCGAAGCGTTTCAAGACCAAGTTCTTGTTGAACGGCTTTTGCTGGCTTTGGCGTAGCATTTTGTTCAAAAAGCATATACTTTAAATTGTAACTTCTAGCTGTTTCAATGATATCTTCTAACTGTTTTTGCGTAGGTTCTTGAGATGGTGAAAGGCCAGATACACTTAATTGTTTAAGTCCATAGCGACTTTCCCAGTAGCTATAGGCATCGTGCGAAATAAGGAACTCTTTTTTCGGTGCACTGTCAGCCATTTCACGGAATTCTTTATCTAGAGCTAAGAGCTCTTCTTCTAATGTTTCATAATTAGACTCAAATGTTTTCTTATTGTCAGGATTAATTTCTATAAGTGCGCGTTTAATATTTTCGGCCTGTTGGATAGCGAGGGTTGGATCAATCCAGATGTGTGGATTCACATCGCCATGATCGTGATCGGCGTGCTCTTCATCAGCATGTTCCTCATGTTCTTCTTTTGTTTCATCAAAATGAATTCCTTCAGCGGATTCAAGGGTCATGACGTCTTCATTTTTCAATGTATCTTTAGCTGCATCAGCAAATCCTTCCATGCCTGCTCCATTGTAGATAAATAAATCGGATTCAGCTAACTCTGTCATTGTTTTCGTCGTTGGCTCGAAACTATGTGCGTCACTGCCAGGAGGAATGATGGATTCAGCGGTTACATGTTCTCCACCAATTCGTTCAGCAAAATATTCAAGAGGATAGAGTGTTGTATAAATACTTAGCTTTCCATCCGCATTTTTGTCTGGCTCTTGACCACAACCGACTAGGACAAGCGTAGATAGAGATAGTAAGAATGCTACTGTTAAAAAGCGATTTTTCATAAGCGATTTTCCCTTCCCTAAGTTTCTCTGCCACTCATTATATCGTAACCATTACGTTTTGCAAACAGTAACCTTTCCGATTTATTTCGTTTCTGGTGAGGAACTCAATATAGGAAAAAAATAAGTTGGAAATTGAACATTTAAAACGGTATGAAAAGAAGAGAAACGCGGCAATCTATAAAAAATATTTCAATTCGGAGGTTAACATTACAAAAAGGTGGGTAAATGTTACTAAAGTATGTCGAAGCATCACACAATCAGCAACTTATTTAAATAAATTTTCTTGAATACTTATGACATAAAAGTTGCTAAAAGAAGGAAATAAACTCCTTTAGTGAATTTTTATTCATTAAAAAGTTTATCTTATAATATTTTAATTGTTCTGAAAAATATTTTGTGATATAGTAATCATTGGTTTGCAAAGGACTAATGGTCTACATCAATAATTTGAATTCACAGGAAAAATGCATAGCTGTGAATATTGACCTGAAGGGGGTGAAAGTGTGGAATACACCTTAACTACCGCAACATGGTTCTGGTTACTTATACCAATGCCTTTATTAGTCGTATTATCAATAATAACTTTTTTTACCGAAAGGAGAGAATAGTACTCGATGGGTATTGAAACGCCAACGTTAGTTACGTTTATTGTTTATCTTGTGGGTATGCTCGCAATCGGATTAATTGCATACCGAATGACAAGTAACTTGTCCGATTATGTACTTGGAGGAAGAAGATTAGGTGGATCTGTTGCCGCATTAAGTGCAGGCGCATCAGATATGAGTAGCTGGCTCTTACTAGGACTACCTGGGGCAATGTACGCAGGTGGTATGAGTCAAATTTGGATTGGGATTGGGCTCGCAATCGGAGCTTACTTGAACTGGCAATTTGTTGCATCACGCCTTCGTCGCTATACTGAAGTAGCGAATGATTCAATAACGGTTCCAGATTATCTTGAGAATCGTTTCCGTGATGGATCGAAAGCACTTCGTGTGATCTCAGCAATTGTTATTCTTGTATTTTTTACGTTCTATACGTCTTCAGGTCTTGTTGGGGGCGCAATCCTGTTTGAAAGCTCGTTCGGAATGAGCTATGAAAGCGCATTGTGGATCGGTGCAATTGTTATTATTTCATATACGTTCCTCGGTGGTTTCCTAGCGGTAAGCTGGACAGATTTCTTCCAGGGAATACTTATGTTCCTTGCACTAGTTGTCGTTCCAATTGTTGCCTTAAATGAAATGGGTGGCTGGAATGAAACAGTTAATCAAGTTGGTGCAACGGATACAACTTACCTAGATATCTTTACTGGTATGAGTTTCATGGGAATTATTTCTCTACTTGGTTGGGGACTTGGTTACTTTGGACAACCTCACATTATTACTCGTTTTATGGCAGTTAAATCTTCGAAAGAAATTCCTAAAGCACGCCTTGTTGGTATGTCATGGATGGTTCTTTCTCTGTTTGGTGCCATCTTTACTGGTTTCATTGGTATTGCGTATTTCGATGCGGGACTTCCGAACTCTGAAACCGTCTTTATCGAATTTACTCAAGTACTCTTTAATCCATGGGTATCTGGCTTCTTACTAGCTGCCATCCTATCTGCGATCATGAGTACAATTGATTCTCAGTTACTTGTATCTTCAAGTGCTGTTGCGGAGGACTTCTATAAAGCGATTCTTCGTAAAAATGCAAGTCAAACTGAGCTTGTATGGGTAGGTCGTATTGCTGTTCTAGGTATTGCATTACTTGCCATCCTACTTGCTTATAACCCTGATAGCAGTGTTCTTGATCTTGTAAGTTATGCGTGGGCTGGTTTTGGTGCCGCATTTGGACCTGTTATTATCTTAAGTCTATTCTGGAAACGCATGACCCGTAATGGTGCACTTGCTGGTATTATCACTGGTGCCGTAGTTGTTATCTTATGGGCTCAACTATCAGGTGGACTGTTCGATCTTTATGAACTAATCCCAGGCTTTATCCTGGCATGGATTGCTGTAATGGCATTCAGCTTTGTTGGTAAAGAGCCAGGTGAAGAAATTGAAGCTGAATTCGAAGCGGCAAAAACGTCTAAATTCTAATTAGCTTTACTCAGAGACTCATCCCATTTGGGGGTGAGTCTTTTTTATAGAATTAAGAATGGGAATGATTGATTGAAGGTAATGTCCAAACACTCGTTAAACAAACGTTTGATTAAGTCGGTTTAATCAAACGTTTGTTTAAAATTGGAACAGACAGCGTTCTGTTGCTTAATGAAGCTTGTTTTTGGTATCATCTATATATTGCAGGTTGTTCGAAATTTGTGGAGGTGAAAGTGATGTCCAGAATTACCAAAGAAGAGGTTAAGCATGTAGCCAATCTCGCTAGACTAGAAATGGATGAGGCAGAGGTCGAAAAATTCACAACTCAGCTTGATGACATTATCTCTATGGCGGAGCAGCTAAATGAATTAGATACAGAGAACGTTGAGCCTACAACGCACGTTCTTGATTTGAAAAATGTACTGCGTGAAGACAAAGTACAGCCGTGGCTAACGCGTGAGGAAGCATTGAAAAATGCACCGGATCAAGCGAACGGTCAAGTAAAAGTTCCATCAATATTTGAGTAAGGGAGGCAACGTCCTTGTTTGATAAAAGCATAAGTGAGCTTCACAGCTTGCTTCATAAGAAAGAGTTATCCGTCAGTGAACTTGTTCAAACTTCGTTTGATCGCATTCAAACGGTCGACGAAAAGGTTAAAGCGTTCATGACGTTAAATGAAGAAGGTGCCATGCAGGCGGCAAAAGCGCTTGATGAAAAGCTCGGTACCGAAGAGGCAAGAGGACTTCTCTTTGGTCTCCCTGTCGGTGTGAAAGATAACATCGTTACGAAAGGACTACGCACAACAGCGTCAAGTCAGCTTCTAAGTAACTTTGAACCATTACATAATGCAACGGTGGTTGAACGCTTAAATGCAGCGGAAACGATTACTGTCGGCAAATTGAATATGGACGAGTTCGCAATGGGTTCTTCGAATGAGAACTCTGGTTATTTCGGAACGCGTAACCCTTGGAATACAGATTATGTACCAGGCGGATCAAGCGGTGGTTCAGCTGCCTCTGTTGCGGCTGGAGAGGTATTCTTTTCTCTTGGTTCTGATACAGGTGGTTCGATCCGTCAACCAGCTGCCTTTTGTGGTGTTGTTGGACTAAAGCCTACGTACGGACTAGTTTCTCGTTTTGGATTAATTGCTTTTGCGTCATCACTTGATCAAATTGGACCCATTACGAACACAGTAGAAGATAACGCTTATCTTCTTCAATCGATTGCCGGTCATGACAAGATGGATTCAACATCAGCGAACGTTGATGTTCCAGATTATCTTTCAAGTCTAACTGGTGATGTGAAAGGTCTTCGAATTGCTGTACCGAAAGAGTACCTTGCTGAAGGTGTAGATGAGGATGTGAAGAACAGCGTCCTTCAGTCACTTAAAAAGCTTGAAGAACTTGGCGCAACGTGGGAAGAAGTATCGCTTCCGCATTCAAAATATGCCGTAGCGACATACTACCTTCTTTCTTCTTCAGAAGCATCAGCGAACCTTGCTCGCTTTGACGGTGTACGCTATGGCGTTCGTGCTGAAGCAGAGAATCTGATTGATTTATATAAGAAAACAAGAAGCGAAGGCTTTGGCGACGAAGTGAAACGACGCATCATGCTCGGTACGTTTGCCCTTAGCTCTGGCTACTACGATGCTTATTACAAGAAAGCACAAAAAGTTCGTACGCTGATCAAGAACGATTTTGAAAAAGTGTTCGAAGACTATGATGTGATTATCGGACCGACAACGCCAACGCCAGCCTTTAAAGTAGGCGAGAAGATTGATAACCCGCTAACAATGTATGCGAATGATATTCTCACAATCCCGGTTAACCTTGCAGGCGTTCCTGCAATTTCCGTACCATGTGGTTTATCGAATGGCCTACCTGTTGGCCTTCAAATAATCGGAAAGCACTTTGATGAAAAGACCGTTTATCGCGTAGCTCATGCATTTGAGCAAGCAACGGATCATCATAAGGCTAAACCAGAGCTGTAAGGGGTGACGACTGAAAATGAATTTTGAAACTATTATTGGTCTGGAAGTTCACTCAGAACTGAAGACAAACACAAAGATTTTCTGTAATTGTTCAACGAATTTCGGTGCGCCGCCTAACACGAACGTTTGCCCGATCTGTCTCGGCCATCCTGGTGTTCTTCCAGTCATGAACGAACAGGCCGTTGATTTTGCAATGCGTGCGGCAATGGCATTGAATTGTGAAATCGCTGAAGATACGAAGTTTGACCGCAAAAACTACTTTTATCCAGATAATCCGAAAGCTTATCAGATCTCTCAATATGATAAGCCGATCGGTGAAAACGGATGGATTGATATTGAAGTAAACGGCAAAACAAAGCGTATCGGTATTACACGTCTTCATCTTGAGGAAGATGCTGGTAAACTCACGCACGTTGATGGCGAGAACCATTCTCTTGTTGACTTCAACCGTCAGGGTACACCTCTTGTTGAGATCGTATCTGAGCCGGATATTCGTACACCTGAAGAAGCGTATGCTTACCTTGAGAAGCTAAAAGCGATTCTTCAATATACGGAAGTATCTGACTGTAAAATGGAAGAAGGATCTCTTCGTTGTGATGCGAACCTTTCTCTTCGTCCATATGGACAAGAAGAGTTTGGTACAAAAACTGAGCTTAAGAACTTGAACTCATTTGCTAACGTACAGAAAGGTCTTCAATATGAAGAAGTACGTCAGGAGAAAGAACTTCTAGCAGGAAACGTGATCGGCCAGGAAACGCGTCGTTATGACGAAGCTGGCAAGAAAACAATTCTGATGCGTGTGAAAGAAGGATCTGACGACTACCGCTACTTCCCAGAACCAGACCTTGTTCGTCTAGCGATCAATAAAGAATGGATGGACCGCGTTCGTGCGGACATTCCGGAGCTTCCAGACGCTCGTCGTGAGCGCTATGTGAAGGAGTATGATCTTCCTGAGTACGATGCGATGGTGCTTACTCAATCCAAGAAAATGTCGGACTTCTTTGAAGTAGCAATTGGCCAGGGTGCTGATCCCAAACAGACTTCAAACTGGTTAATGGGTGAAGTATCGGCTTACTTGAATGCAAACTATAAAGAAATTGACGAAGTGGCTCTTACTCCAGAAGGATTAGGAAAACTGATTTCTCTAATTGAAAAGGGAACAATTTCTTCAAAGATCGCGAAGAAAGTCTTCAAAGACCTTATTGAAAAAGGCGGCGATCCTGAACAGATCGTTAAAGACAAAGGCCTTGTACAGATTTCTGATGAAGGCGAGCTTCGTTCTATCGTGTCAGGTATTCTTGATGAGAACGAACAATCCATCGAAGACTACAAAAATGGGAAAGACCGTGCTATCGGCTTCCTCGTTGGGCAAGTGATGAAAGCAACCAAAGGAAAAGCAAATCCTCCAATGGTTAACAAGCTGATAGTAGAAGAAATGGATAAACGCTAAATGGCGAAACCCTCCCAAGTGGAGGGTTTTTTTATGTCTAAAGAGGAGTTTGAGTATGTTCACCTTATTCACTTATTTTCGGCTTTGCTTTTTTTTAGGGAAAAGCCTATAATCAGAACAGAAGGTTAAGCGGAAGAAAACGGTCACGAGATTGTGGGCGTTTTTTGTTTGCGACTATCATATAAATAAGTAACGAGGACATTTAATGCCGCGTGCTTTGATACGCTTGAAGATTGAACAAATATAAACATTCTGCATGAAGAATTAAGATAGAGAAGATAGGATGATGAAGGATGAAACGTGCGAGACTAATCTATAATCCAACGTCCGGAAGAGAACAAGTGAAGAGGTCACTACCATATATCCTCGAACGCCTTGAAAAAAATGGGTACGAGACGTCTGCCCATGCAACCACTTGTGAAGGCGATGCGACGGAAGCAGCGCGCATTGCCGTCGAGCGACGCTTTGATCTTGTCATTGCGGCAGGTGGAGATGGGACGATCTATGAAGTGATTAATGGTATTGCCGAGCAGCCATATCGGCCGAAGATGGGGATTATTCCAGTTGGTACAACCAATGACTTTGCACGAGCGATTGGCGTTCCGCGCACAGTTGAAGGTGCGATGGACGTCCTTTGCAATGGTCTTGAAATGCCAATTGATATCGGTCGAGTGAACGAGCATTACTTCATCAATATCGCAGGTGGCGGACGCCTGACAGAATTAACATATGAAGTGCCTAGTAAGCTTAAAACAATGCTTGGCCAGCTAGCTTATTATATGAAAGGCATTGAGATGCTTCCATCGATTCGTCCTGCAAGAACTAGGATTGAATATGACGGTAAGCTTTTTGAAGGTGAAATTATGCTTTTCCTTGTTTCAAACTCAAACTCCATCGGTGGATTTGAGAAGCTAGCGCCACATGCGTCGTTGAATGATGGTCTGTTTGATCTTATGATTCTGAAAAAGACGAATATCGCAGAATTCATTCGCATCGCAAGCAGTGCACTTCGCGGTGATCATATTAATGATCCAAATGTTGTGTATAAGAAAGCAAGCCACATTAAAGTAGAATCAGTTGATAAAATGCAGCTAAACCTGGACGGCGAGTACGGTGGCCCGCTTCCAGCCGAGTTTACGAACTTATACCGTCATATTACAATGATCGTGCCGAAAGAAACGAGCGAAAAACATACAAATGAAGAAGAAGCCGCGCAGAAGCGCGCCATTTCTGGTGAATAGAAATGAAGGAGAGAAGTCAGAGACGATGAGCTCTGGCTTTTTCTGTTGTTCTCGGGATAGGAGCAGTGGAAGCAGGACGGGAATTCGGGTCTGGCCAATAAAAATTGATTTTGGCTAATATATTTCAGATTTGGCCAATTTATCGTAAGTTTAGCCAATATAATTCGATTTTGGCCAATAAACCATGAAATCGAGCTCTCCTCACAGGTAAAAAGCACCGCGCTGTTACATTTCGCGATCCATTCACACTGTGGTACAATTTTTGTACATGAAATCGAACGGAAAAGGACGGAAACCAAATGAGTAATCAAGAAGTACCTGTAAAAAAGAATGACGTTGTTGAAGTAGAATTCAGAGATCTTTCCCATGACGGGGCAGGCGTCGCGAAAATAGACGGCTACACGCTTTTCGTCCCATATGGCATTCCAGGAGAAACCGCGAACGTAAAAGTGATCAAGACGAAGAAAGGCTACGGCTTCGGTAAGCTGCTTGATGTGAAAGTGGAGAGCGAAGATCGTAACACGCCGCCGTGTCCGA
The DNA here is from genome assembly GCF_028610665.1 of Guptibacillus sedimenti. Lineage (NCBI taxonomy): Bacteria > Bacillati > Bacillota > Bacilli > Caryophanales > Guptibacillaceae > Guptibacillus > Guptibacillus sedimenti. The sequence goes on along the minus strand of NZ_JAQQWV010000005.1, from coordinate 172,557 downwards.
TCTTCTATCAGTGTGGAGGCTGCCAAACACAGCACATTACGTACGAAAGCCAGTTGAAGTTCAAGCATAAGCAAGTTCAAGATGTGATGGAGCGCATCGCGAAGATCGACGTACCTGTTCATCCCGTGCTTGGCATGGAAGACCCATGGCGCTACCGCAACAAAGCGCAGGTACCAGTAGGCGAACAGAATGGTAAGATTGTCGCTGGCTTCTACCAGCAGCGCAGTCACCAGATTATCGACATGGACCAGTGCCTCATTCAGGAGCAGGAGAACGATGAAGTTTTACGAGTTGTAAAAGGAATTGCTGAGAAGTACGGCATCCGTGCATACGACGAGCGTTCACATCGCGGAACGCTCAGACACGTTGTTGCAAAATACGGGAAGCAAACGGACGACATCATGGTCGTTATCGTTACGAAAAACAAAGACTTACCAAATCGCAAGAACATCATCAAAGACATCACAGAGCAACTTCCGAAAGTGAAATCAATCGTTCAAAACGTGAATCCAAAGCGCACAAACGTGATCTTCGGTGACGAAACGCGCGTCCTATGGGGATCACCATACATTTACGACACGATTGGTGACATAAAATTCGCCATCTCAGCTCGCTCATTCTATCAAGTAAACCCGGATCAAACGAAAGTGCTTTACGATCAGGCGCTTGAATACGCTGGACTGACTGGGAATGAAACGGTCATCGATGCTTATTGCGGTATCGGCACGATCTCTCTTTTCCTCGCGCAAAAAGCGAAGCAGGTATACGGTGTTGAAATCGTACCAGAGGCGATTGAAGATGCGAAGCGTAATGCTGAGCTAAACGGCATCACAAACGCAGAGTTTGCAGTAGGTGAAGCAGAAAACGTCATCCCAGCTTGGAAAGAGCAGGGCATTAAGCCTGACGTGATCGTCGTTGATCCTCCACGCAAAGGCTGTGACGAAGCGCTACTTCAAACGATTATTGATATGAAACCTGAGAAAGTCGTTTATGTGTCATGTAACCCCGCAACGCTAGCACGGGATCTACGCATTTTAGAAGATGGTGGATTTGAAACGAAGGAAGTTCAACCGGTTGATATGTTTCCGCATACGACGCACGTGGAGTGCGTAGCCGTACTAGAGCTATAATAAACTTCACTAAATCCCACCTTAACTCCAAAGTTAAGGTGGGATTTTAATTAGTTGCAATAAAGTGGTCGGTTTATAAGAGGATACGTCTTTATAATTGTTATGCCTGTTGAAAATATATTTTGTGCAATAGAATAGAGTGCAATTAAATTGAATCGGATATAGTGGTGTGATATGGTTTAGGCGTGAAACATTATCGTATCCTAGAAGGAGTGAAGTTTACTTGACTATTACGTTTACGGACGCTGCAATTGAACAGTTAAATACAGAGGATCACGTAGCTTTTCAACTTAATCCTAGTTTAGGTGGATGTAGTATTGGTGCGGATTGGATCACATTTAAAGCTTTATCTTCCAAAGAAGCACAGACAGGCGAGAAGTTGGTAGAGACTAATTATAAGCCTGTGGTTTTAGGAGTTAAGCACGAATCCTTTTTCAAAGAAGATATGATCATTGACTATTCTAGTAAAAGAAATGCATATATGTTAAAAAGCAAAAGTGAAATTCTTAGTTCACGTTTGCCATTAGAAAAATAATTTAGATTTACGTGTGAAAACGTAAGGAATTGAAAGATGTCCGTAAAAAAGCACCATCACAAACGCTTAGAAGCGTTTGTGATGGTGCTTTTATGATTTATTAAGCGTTAGACGCCATCTTATCCTTACTCATCTTAAGATCAAAACGATCCGCATTCATAATCTTCACCCATGCCGACACAAAGTCGCGCACGAATTTCTCTTTATTATCCTCTTGTGCATAGACTTCTGCATAAGCACGGAGGATGGAGTTTGAACCGAAGACGAGATCCACGCGTGAAGCAGTGCGTACGAGTTCTCCTGTTTTGCGGTCGCGTCCTTCATATTCATTGAAGTTAGCAGGCTTCCATTCAATGCCCATGTCGAGTAGGTTCACGAAGAAATCGTTCGTTAGTGTACCAACGCGTTCAGTGAATACGCCATGCTTTGTACCCTTATGGTTTGTCCCGAGTACGCGCATACCGCCAATGAGTACAGTCATTTCAGGAGCAGTCAGACCAAGCAGCTGCGATTTGTCGACGAGTAGCTCTTCTGGGCTTAACGTGTATTCCTTTTTCTGATAGTTACGGAATCCGTCAGCCATTGGCTCTAATACGTCAAAACTTTCAACATCTGTTTGTTCTTCCGTTGCATCTCCGCGTCCTGGTGCGAAAGGAACAGTAACGTCAACACCTGCATTTTTTGCCGCTTTTTCGACAGCTGCACTACCTCCAAGAACAATCAAGTCAGCAAGGCTAACTTTTTTATCAAGTTTGCTTTGGATTTTCTCGTATACGGATAGTACTTTTGATAATTGTTCTGGTTCATTTACATCCCAGCTCTTTTGTGGTTCTAAGCGAATGCGCGCACCATTTGCACCACCGCGATAATCAGAGCCACGGTACGTACTTGCAGAAGCCCAAGCTGTTGTCACAAGCTCGCTGACGCTTAATCCTGAGTCGAGGATTTTAGCTTTCAAGTTTTCAATTTCAGCAGCAGTCAGTTCATAATCCACATTCGGGATTGGATCTTGCCAGATCAAATCTTCCTGTGGTACTTCAGGGCCAAGGTATCTTTCTTTCGGTCCCATGTCACGGTGAAGTAACTTGAACCATGCTCTCGCAAATGTATCAGCGAAATATTCAATATCCTCGTGGAAGCGACGTGAAATCTTTTCATAAATTTCATCTTCACGAAGCGCCATATCTGCTGTTGTCATCATAGTGTTCACTTTGATTGAAGGATCTTCAGCATCAGGGGCAAGGTGCTCTGGTTTAGGATTCACAGGCTTCCATTGATGAGCTCCTGCAGGGCTTTTCGTTAATTCCCACTCATAGCCGAATAGCAAATCATAGTAGCCGTTATCCCATTTCGTCGGGTTTGCGGTCCATGCGCCGTCTACACCACTTGTAATCGTGTCGCGACCTTTTCCGCTACCGTAAGAGTTCTTCCAGCCAAAGCCCTGTTCTTCAATATCAGCGGCTTCCGGAGCAGCACCAACATGAGCTTCAGCGTCTCCTGCTCCGTGCCCCTTACCAAACGTATGACCACCGGCAATTAGAGCAACTGTTTCTTCATCATTCATTCCCATACGGGCAAAAGTTTCACGAATGTCACGTGCACTTCCTAGTGGATCTGGTTGGCCATTTGGTCCTTCAGGATTGACATAAATAAGCCCCATTTGAACGGCAGCTAGCGGACTTTCGAGCTCGCGGTCTCCTGAGTAACGGTTGTCACCGAGCCACTCTTTCTCAGTACCCCAATAAATATCTTCTTCTGGATGCCACACGTCTTCGCGTCCTCCAGCAAAACCAAATGTGTTCAAGCCCATTGATTCAAGCGCAACGTTCCCAGTGATGACGAGTAGGTCAGCCCAAGAAATCTTATTTCCATACTTTTGCTTAATTGGCCAAAGGAGACGACGTGCTTTATCAAGACTCGCGTTATCTGGCCAGCTGTTCAATGGTGCAAAACGCTGTGATCCAGTAGCGCCACCGCCACGTCCGTCACCAGTACGATATGTACCAGCTGCGTGCCATGACATACGAATAAAGAGAGGGCCATAATGGCCGTAATCTGCAGGCCACCAGTCCTGGCTGTCGGTCATTAAGTCACGAAGATCCTGCTTCAGTGCATAATAGTCCAACTTTTTGAATTCTTCAGCATAGTCAAAGTCTTCCCCCATTGGGTTGCTTTTTCGATCGTGCTGTTGAAGTAGGTGCAAGTTTAACTGATTTGGCCACCAGTCTTTATTCGTTGTTCCGACTTTTGTCGTTGTAATCGCGCTATCTTCCTTCGTTTGGCCATGAGAGACAGGGCATTTCCCTGCTTGGCTGTTGTGCATTTCGTTATTATCCATATTTCAATCTCCTTTCGAATGTAAGAAAATTAATTGTAACTCCTATTAGATTATAATTATAATAAATTAATAATCATTTTGAAAGAGTTATGAACTAATTTTCACAAAATAATTTCAAAACACGACTAAATAGAGCGGTTACAACTAATTTGGAAATGAAGAAAGGCACTTGTGAACGTTCTAACGTTCATGGTAAGTAGATTAGAAAACCATCCGATCAGCTAGGCAGGAGAAGAAGCTCTTTTCTACCAGTTTCAATCTCCTACTTACTATATACTTTCGATTTATTAACCGGTTTACCTCTTTCAAAATACAGTTACAGACATTTCGTTTAATAGAAAAAGAGAGGCAATGATAAACCGCCTCTCTTTCTGGAAATCTATTTTGTTACGAGCTGATCTTTTAATAGAAACTTTTCAACTACTTTCGCGACACCGTCATTCTCGTTCGTATCCGCGATATAATCAGAAATCTTTTTAATATCATCTGGAGCATTCCCCATCGCAACACCAAGTCCTGCAAATTCAATCATTTCTTGGTCATTGTAACTGTCTCCAACAGCAATCACTTCTTCTCGTTTAATACCAAGCTTGCTAATCAGCTTCTCGATGCTTGTCCCTTTTGTAATCCCTTTATCAGTAAACTCGAGAAAATAAGGCTTAGATCGCATCACGCTAAATTCTTCTCCTAACTCCTCTTGAAGTTTCGTTTCCACTTTCTTAAGGTGTTCTGGTTCGCCAACCATCAGAACTTTCACAACTGGTTCCGTTACACGATCGATAAACGAATCGACGACAGTAATTGGTAGACCTGTCAGTTCAGACTCAATTGTGGTGTAGGGATTTTCTTCTGTGGTAATAATTTCATCTTCTACGTACGTGTGAATGTACACATTTTCTCTCAGGCTGATTTCATGGAGCCGTTGAACAGCTTCGACAGATAATGTTTGACTGAAGAAATCCTTTTTGGAATGACAGTTAATAATTTTTCCACCGTTAAAGGAAAGAATATAACTCTCGTAGTCTGCGAGACGAAGCTCCTCGGCATAAGAGACCATTCCAAATGTTGGGCGACCAGAGGCAAGCACAACTTTCTTTCCTTCTTGTTGTGCTTGCATGAGGACTTCTTTATTTCGAGTAGAAATCATTTGATCAGCATTGAGCAATGTATCGTCTAAATCTAATACAATCATTTTATAAGACATATGTGATTTTCCTCTCTTAGCTAGTTTCCTTACTATTCTACTAGAATTCATGTGAAAAGGGGGAAGTGTTGATAAAATGGAAAAAAGTAATGAATTTGGTCTTCAGTTACTCGTTAAGCGAAAAAATTATTGTGGGGTGGAAAACCTTTACAATGCAAATCAATTGATTAACTTTGGTTAGAGGAGTATCTTTGAACTCATCATTCCAATTTAAAAGCAATAAATTATATTTTGAAATGTTTAAACAAATCAAAGGAGTATACACAATGGAAAACTATCAAGAACTTACACTAAAACAAAAATCATTTTTCCGAAGTGGGAAAACAAAAGATGTAGCCTTTCGAATCGATGCGTTAACAAAATTAAAAGAGATCATGTCATCTCATGAACAAGACATTATTGCTGCTCTTAAAGCAGATTTAAATAAACCTGAAACAGAAACAAAGCGCGCGGAGATTGGTCTTGTTTTAGGGGAGATTAATTTCATGATTGAGAATTTATCTGCGTGGTCAACACCAAATAAAGTGGAAACACCTACTACTCATGCTGGGGCTACAAGCTTCATTGTTCCTGAACCATACGGCTCAGCACTCGTTATTGCACCATGGAACTATCCGGTACAACTTGCCGTTGCACCGCTAGCTGGAGCGATTGCGGCTGGGAACTGTGCTGTCTTAAAACCTTCAGAATTAACACCTCATACTTCTAATCTTTTAGCTAAGATGATTAACGAGAATTTCCCTGAAGAATTTTTGCGCGTTGTTGAAGGAGAAGTGGAAACAAGCACAGCTCTTCTCAAAGAGAATTTTGATTATATTTTCTTTACTGGTAGTACCGGCGTTGGAAAAATTGTGGCAGGAGCGGCTGCTAAGCATTTAACACCCGTAACACTTGAGTTAGGTGGGAAAAGTCCAGCAATTGTACATGAAGATGCAGACCTTGATGAAGCAGCGACACGCATTGCACGCGGTAAATTTGCGAATGCAGGTCAAACGTGCGTCGCTCCGGATTATCTTCTTGTTCATCGAAAAGTAAAAGATGAGTTAATTCGAAAGATAAAAGAAGTCATCACGAACACTTATGGTGAGAATGTTTCAGAAAACCATGACTTTCCACACGTGGTGAGTGAACGTCATTTTGATCGTTTGAATGAATTCTTGAGTAATGGAGAAGCAGTCGCTGGAGGTAACGCTGATAAATCACGCTTATTCATTGAACCAACAATATTAGATCATATTTCATGGGATGATCCTGTGATGCAAGATGAGATCTTTGGACCTATTTTACCTGTTCTTGTTTATGACGAAATTGCAGAAGCGATTGATGCAGTCGTTGAACGTCCAAAGCCACTGGCACTCTATCTTTTCTCTGATAATGAACAGGTACAAGATGACGTATTAAATACCATTTCATTTGGTGGCGGAGCAATCAACGATACGATCAATCACATGACTTCTCACTACCTTCCATTTGGGGGTGTAGGGAATAGCGGTATGGGAGCTTATCACGGGAAAGCTAGTTTTGATACGTTCTCACACTTCAAGAGTATTTTGAAACGCTCAAATAAATAAGAAACATTAACATATTCTCATGCTTTATGACGCTTCATAAAGGGTATATGAAGAAAGTAGACAGCATCGAAACTGAAGTTTTGTTTAATAGGAGAATATACGTAGAAAGGGTGTCTAGAATGAAAGTACTTATAGTTGGAGCAAATGGTCAGATTGGGAAGCATTTAACTTCCTTTATTAAAGAGCATAACGATCTAGAAGCGAAAGTAATGATTCGTAAGGAAGAGCAGGCTTCTTACTTTAAGGATTTAGGCGCAGAAACTGCTGTGGTTGATTTAGAGGAAGATATTAATGCGATCGCAAAAGCTGCTGAAGGCGTGGATGCGATTGTCTTTACAGCAGGTTCCGGTCCAAATACCGGTGCTGATAAAACAATGCTAGTTGATTTAGATGGTGCTGTAAAAACAATTGAAGCAGCGAAAGTAGCTGGCGTAAAACGGTTTGTTATGATTAGTTCTTATGACACAACGCGTGAAGCGATTCAGTCTGCTCCATCTTCATTCTCACCTTATGTAGCAGCGAAGCACTATGCAGATGAATGGCTGCGAGCAACGGATTTAGATTATACGATTATCCATCCAGGTGCCTTAACGAATGATCAGGGAATCGGTAAGGTCAACGCTGCTACTAGAGTAGAAAGAAATGAAATACCTCGAGAAGATGTTGCGAGTGTGATCGTAGCGACGCTCGAAAATGATGCAACGATTGGCAAGGAATTTCAAGTCGTGACAGGAACGGAGCCAATTAAAGAAAGTATCGATTCACTTTAACTGAAACTCGATTTTTTATAAGAGAGATTCTATAAAACAAAGCCCCTTGTTCTCATACAAGGGGCTTTGTTTTAACTTTTCATTACAACTCGTTTTTCACACCAACGCTCTTCAGCGCTTCATTCACCTCATCTAAATCATAAAAAGAAAAGGATTGAGTTTAATTTGCAGATGGAATAAATGTATCAGAAATATGAGTCGTCACCGGACCATATACATCTTGTTTGTTTTCAGGGTATGTAATGATGAACCGATTGAAAACATTATCGCCATAAAAAAATTTCTCATAAATAATCAATCCATTTTTTACGTAGGATAAGACGAACCAATGATCAGCCAATCGGTCATAAGCGATAGGGACTTCAATATTATTAATCGCTTGCTGATAAATCGATTCGATTGATTCGTCCATACTGTTATGTGATCCAAAAACGGTGATCTCCAACTCCTCATTATAAAAATTCAATCCATCACCATTAGCTGGAGGGGATCCTACGGTTAAATCAGTTGGATATTGAATAGAAAAGCCGAATCTCTCATTTGTGTAGGTATCATAGGTCCGAACTTCTTCAACTTCCACAGATTCTTCTTTTGGTTTAATAGGTTTTTCTTTAGACGAATTTGTAGTGGGGGGAGTCTTAGCATTTTCTAGCTCATCTAAAGCATCATTTATTCTTCCGGTGAGGTTAGCTAATTCATTCTCATAATATGAAAGAGCTTCTTCTGATTCTACTTTAGCATTTAATATCTGAAGCTGCTCAAGAGCGCTGGTATATTCTTTGGCAGAAATGAGTTGATTGATCGTATCGATTTCTTCCTCTGTATCTGCCAGTTCTTCTTGCTCATCAAGAATCGTCTTTTTCCATTTTTCAGCTTCTGATTGAACAGTCACTAAACCTTCATCTAGATTTGTAACGGCCTCAAATGCATCTAATGCAGATATGTATTCTTCTTGTTCATAATAGTTAACGGCATCTTCCATTTGACTTGCTTGTTCGAAATAGATACGTGCTTCTTTATCATTTGTTTGTTCCGAGGAAGCGACTTCAAAATAAATAGCTGCTTGGTGGTAATCTTGCTCTCCTAAGCTATCAATTCCTTTGTCCATTGCATTCTGGTAGTCGCTGTTTGCACAAGAAGCGAGGCTCATAATACAAAGGGCGCCAGATAAAAAGGTGAACCGACTTTTCATAAAAGAACTCCTTTAAAATGGTAGTTACTAACAACTGTATTTTATCAGAAATAAATCGTTATGGAGGTTCTTTTTCCAATTATTTCTTAAGGGAATGTGAAAAGACAATACAAAACAACCACCAGGGAATCTCCCCGATGGTTTTGATGAAGTATTAGCAGTCTTTTCCATTAACGAAAGCAGCGCCAACGATGATAAGAAGAATGAACAATACAACGATTAGCGCAAAGCCATTCCCGTAACGAGCGCCACCAACTTGGTTTCCGCAACCGCCGTATCCAGCGCCACCAACCTGGTTTCCACATCCGTAACCATAACTCATGAAATCATCTCCTTTCATAGTTTCTTCTTTAGTGTATGAAGGAGAAGAGGATGGTGCTTAGGTGTTGGACTAGTTTAAAAAAGTTAGGTGCACTGCTGGCATCATCTTTAACTTAAAGAAAAATTCTGTTTGAGAAAACTGGGTTTTGTTCACTCTATTTAAATGAAGCGTATCCTTCATCAGCCATGACGACACTGCCGTTAATCGCACTAGCTTCTTCTAATGAAAGAAGGTAAACCGCGTCGGCTAGCTGTTCAGGATCAGTGAGTTTATTGCCAATAACTTTTGCTTTCATACCGTCAATTAAGCCTTTGTCACGATACCCTTGGACGATTGGCGTATCAACAACGCCAGGTGCCACACCAACGACACGGATGCCGTATGGTGCTAAATCAAGCGCAGCTGATTTCGTCATCATATTGACCGCCCCTTTTGTAGCATGGTAAGCGAAAGTGGCTGGCGAAGCGAGAACGCCAAAAACAGATGTTGTATTAATGATGACGCCTTTCACATTTAAAGCCTTCATCTTTTTAGCGGAAGCCATAATTCCATACGCTACGCCGTGCTGGTTAATGTCGATCACTTTATGATAATCTTCTAATTCAAATTCAGGAAGAGGTGTAGGACGTCCAATTCCCGCGTTATTAAACATCACGTCGATCGTCCCGAAGTGTTCAACAGTTTTTTCGATAAGCGCTTCCACATCTTCATAACGCGAAACATCTGTCTTCACAAAGAGTGCAACTCCACCTTCTGCTTCAATTAATTCAACGGTTTCAGTACCTTTCTTTTCATCAAAATCAGCAACAACGACTTGATCACCTTTCCGTGCGAACTTTAAGCATGTTTGTCTCCCAATTCCACTTGCTCCACCTGTAATTACTACTACTCTATTTGCAGTCATATCTAAGGGCCCCTTTTTAAAAGTATTTCACGGCTTTAGTTTATCATCGTTCATATTTAATAAATATTTAAATATAGTTATACTTAATTAAGCATTGCTTAAGGAAGTGTGTAGAATGAATATCGAACAAATGGCGTATATCGTTACAGTGGCAAACACGCGATCACTATCGAAGGCTGCGGAAGAACTCCACATTAGCTTATCGGCTATCAGCCAATCAATAAGTAAGTTAGAGAACGAAATAGGTTTGAAAATATTTGTGCGTAATCGAGCAGGCGCGGTTCTAACTTCCCAAGGTGAGCAAATTGTATCGAAGGCGAGAGAAGTCTTAACAAAGATGGAAGAAGTAAGAGAAGAAGTAAACCGTCAACTAGACATGTTGAGTGGTGAATTAAAGATCGCTACGATTCCAGGACCGATTCATTTGTTAGTTGACGTTGTTTCACGTTTTAAAAGAGCGTATCCTACTGTGAAACTAGAGATTTATGAGAAAGGACCGGTAAAAATAATTGAGGACCTGTATCAAAAGGAGTTGGATTTAGGTCTTATTTTAATATCGGATCGGCTTATTCAAAAACATAACATGCTTTCTTTTGAGAAAGTAAGGGATGGAAAAATGGTTGTAGGGGTAAGAAAGGAATCACCTCTAGCTAGCAAAAAGACGATTAAGCCAGAGGATCTTATTCATGAGACGCTCGTTCTTTACGATGATGCTTATATTGAACAATTTGTGGCAGAAACGTTATCGCAATTTGGTTCGCCTGATATTTTGTTTACTACAAACAATACAGATGCAATAAAAAATGCTGTTAAGAGAGGGATTGCAGTAACCCTTGGAATTGACTATTCGTTTGGGAACAGGCAATTAAGAGAGCGTGACATTGTTATGGTAGAGATTGAGGAAGGGGCGCATGAAAATGTGTTCCTTGCTCTTGTGAGTCATCGGGAAGGACAAGGGAATCGCGTTAGGCGAGAGTTTGTAGCGAGTATAAAAAAGTATTTTTAAAAAGGCTGGTTCATTATTTGAACCAGCCCTTTTCTTTAAAACGTGAGATCGCTTCGATTCGGTTTGTCACTTCTAGTTTATCGAGAATGACCGAAATATAATTACGAACGGTACCTGGAGTAATATAAAGTTCACTTGAGATATCTTTCGTGTTTTTACCATCAGCCATCAGCTGGATTACCTGCTTTTCGCGTTCGGTTAGTGGGTTTTCATTCCCAAAAGCGAGATCGACTAGCTCTGGAGCAAAAATTCGCTGACCTTCCATGATTTTACGAATCGAGCTAGCTAATTCATCACTTGGACTATCTTTTAACAGATACCCACTAACCCCAGCTTTACGTGCTCTCTCAAAATAACCGGCGCGTGCAAAAGTGGTAAGAATAATGATTTTGCAAGATACACTACTTAATTCTTCCGCAGCATCGAGTCCGCTTTTTAGTGGCATTTCAATGTCCATAATACATATATCGGGCATTAGTTCTTTCACTAAAGAGATCGCTTCTTCACCATTTGTGGCCTGGCCGACGACTTCCATTCCTTCTTCTAGATCGAGTAGAGAGCCAAGCGCTCCTAGGAGCATACGTTGGTCTTCTGCAAGTACGATGCGTATCACACCGATCCCTCCTGTTCATTTTGTTGAATCACATTTGGTACTCGAATGTTTAAGGTAGTTCCGTGTGAAGAGTGAATTTCAAGAGTTCCGTTTACGAACTCTAATCGTTCTCTCATCCCCTGAAGTCCGTGCCCTTGAAATGACGTTGTTCCTTCAGGGATGCCATTACCGTTATCCTCAACTTGGATCAGGACTTCGGTTGGGGATTGTTCTACGAGAACCCTGCACCATGAAGCTTGGCTATGTTTGACGATATTTGTTACGGCTTCTTTCAGACACATGCTTAAAACATTTTCAGCAAGCAATGGCGTGTTTTCGAGCTGTGGACTCCCTTCAAGACGAAACTCCATTTCCGCCGCTTGTAGGATTTGTTGAACCCGAATCAATTCATCCTCTAACCTGGCTCCCCGCATATTTGAAACCATTTCGCGAACTTCTTTCAATGCGGTTCTTGCAGTCTGTCTTATGTCATGGATTTCATTAATGGCTGCATCAGGTTTTACTGGGATTAATTTTCGAGCTAAATCGCTTTTTAAACCGATCATCGAAAGCTTTTGACCGAGTGTATCATGTAAATCACGTGCGATTCGTTCTCTTTCTTCAATCACCATTAATTGTGAAATCTTTTCATTGGCGCTTTGTAATTGCTGTTCGAGGCGGTGCTGCTTATTACGGTACCGAATTGTGAATGGGAGGAGAGCAACGCCTAGCACACAGATGAAGATAAACGGAAGTTGTGGAAGCAAGGTATCATCATGTGTAAAGAAAATAATGACTGTTCCGGCAATCGTTGTTGTTAAATGAACAATATAGAGTGAGAGAAAACCAGCTTTATTTTCAATGCTACCAATGAAGAACGCTAAAAATAGAGCGAAGTATACGTACCCAAATAAAATTGTCATTACGATACTAATCGCCATTTCAATACTGACCCATAAATAGACCATTTTACTATTAGAGATGAAAGAGAGACGATAGGATAAGAAAAATAAAAGGATGACAAAAATGCCGATTGTAATTTCAATAACCGATGATGATCTGAAAATAAAAAAGAAGGGAAGCAAACAAAAAATAATCCAAACATAAGAACTGATCCCGGTGTTCTTAGGGATGATGTGATACCAGCTTTGCATGGGGATCTCCTTTCGAAACGCTATGGTTACAGGATATACCATCTGTATGTGCATGTCACTTATCTACCATTAGTATAAGTATAATCCCTTTAAAGATATTGAAAAACCCATCCAAGCTGAATGGGTTTTTCAATAATGTTATTTTTCCTGGAAGCTTGGTCTTTTAGCATTCATCATCGCAAGTTGGCCAGGGTTTTTAAGAAGTGGTTTTACCTCTTTAAAGGTAACAAATGTTTTGTTTTTTGTATCATAGAGACGGAATCGAATTGATTCAAGACTTGATAATAACGTAATTGTCGTCGCCTTATGCAATGGTGGCGTAGATTCATGCGCTTTCTCAAGATGATAGTTAGGAACTCTTGGGCTTAAGTGATGTACATGGTGATACCCGATGCTCCCGGATACCCATTGAAGGATTTTTGGAAGCTTGTAATAAGAACTACCATCAACCGCAGCTTTTACAAAATCCCATTCTTTTTCATCTTCATAATAAGAGTCCTCAAATTGGTGCTGTACGTAGAACAACCAAATTCCAAGTGAGCCTGCTACGTAAAGGATTGGTAGCTGAATAATTAGAAACGCTTCCCATCCAATCGCGAGAATCAAAAGAGAATAAATCGCTACAATGGATGCATTTGTAATATATGTGCTCATACGTTCTTTACGTTTCGCATCTTTACGATTGAAACGATTAGCGATAAGGAACAAGTAAATTGGACCAAGACCAAACATCACAATCGGGTTACGGTAGAGACGATAAGCAAGTCTACCCCAAAATGAAGCTTGGGCATACTCTTCAACCGTCATCACCCAGATGTCACCTGTTCCGCGCTTATCTAAGTTACCGCTCGTTGCATGGTGGATGTTATGCTCACGTTTCCATTTTTCAAAAGGAAAGAGTGTGATGATGCCAGAGATTGTTCCAACAATCCGGTTTGCTTTTTGACTTTTGAAGAAGGAACCGTGCGTACAGTCGTGAAAAATGATAAAGATTCGAACAACAAATCCTCCTGCAATCATCGCAAGTGGAACGGCTAGCCAGGCAGAAACGCTTAAGCTTTGGTAAGCGAGAAACCATAGCAATAAGAATGGAAGAAGGGTGTTCAAGAGCTGTCGTACCCCTACGACCGTGTCGGGCTTTGCGAAAGTTGATACACTTTTTTTCAATTCTTTTTGTTTTTGTTTTTGTTCATTCATATGGTTACCCCTTTGTTAGGCAGAGTTGAAATAACGTTAAGCCTAATGATAGAGGATAGAGTGTCATGGTGTAAGACACAAACGTCAGGACATAACCATGATAAATGTCATGGGTTTGTTGGGGATATTAGGAAAAACCGTTCTAAAAACTTGTGTCCACTTGTTGTTTCGCTCTCCGGCCTTGAACGATAGACTGATGGACTTTCACGGCAATCACTAAAATGATTGCTCCAAAAGCATAACCAGCTACAACATCTGTTGCATAGTGTTCTCCTGTAGCGATGCGACTTACGCCAATGATTATAAGTAATAATGTACCTATGATTAAGCTAATGGTTTTTAATAATGGATGAGGAGAGTGATGATAAATCAAATAGATAATCAAGCCATACATAATGGATCCGATCATCACATGCCCACTTGGAAAGCTATACCCTTCCCCAATCCCATTCATTGCTGGTCGTTCCCTCTGTGTCCAATTCTTAATCAGCTTGTTCAAAACATTTCCACCCAATACAAAGACGAACACTGCAATGATGCCCGGATAATCTCTTGTTCGGAGCCACACGATCACCATCGTTAGTAGGGAAATGCTTATAATCGCTGGTTTAGATGCTGTGATAGAGAGTAGCTCAAGTCCATGTACCCAGTCAGTTAAAAGAGTGCTTCTAAGAAACTCATAAATGGTTTGATCAAATGTGAATGAGACATTTTGTAGGATGCTTCCTGTTAGAAAGATGATAATTGCAAAACTTGCACTCAATAAAGCAAAGAGCAGGATATTTAGTTTTTTCAATAATTCTACCTCGTTTCTCAAAAAATTCCTTTCTAATTATAATCGTGATAGCTTCAAAAGAAAAGGATACGAATAAAACAAAAAAAGCCCCAAAATCTCATTATAGAGATTTGGGGACTTAAGAAATGCTACTCTAAATTCGCATGTTTCCCATACATTTTATTCGTATCCAAACCTTTCTTCTCCATGAATCGCAAAATAATTGCATCATAGAAAAGCAAAAGGGTTTGTTCGAATAACGATCCCATTGGTTGAATGGTTTCGTAGTCACCAGACTGATCTTTGGGAGAGCCTGGTAGTGTTACGATAATATCTGCTAATTCACCAATTGTAGAGTTGGGATTAATTGTAACAGCCGCAATTTTTCCACCAATGTTCGCAGCTTTCTTCGCAATAGAGACGAGCTGCTTCGTTTCACCAGAACCTGATCCAATGATGATCAGATCACCTTCTTCAAAGGTTGGTGTGACGGTTTCGCCAACAACGTAAGCATCGATGCCCATATGCATCATGCGCATGGCAAAGGACTTTGCCATGAAGCCAGAGCGACCACCGCCAGCAACGAATACTTTGTTGGCTCCTAGTATTTCATTGGCGAGCTGTTCAGCCTCTTCGTCAGCAATGAGATCTACTGAACGATTTAGCTCATCAATAATTTCAGCTAAATAGTGAGTAGTCTGCATAGTAGTATTATCCTTTAATGAGCTTTTGCATTTTTGATGCAACGGCTTTTTTATCGTCTTCACCAGTAATACCGCCACCTACGATGACAAGGTCTGGTTGTACTTTTACAACTTCTTCAAGAGAATCAAGCTTAATGCCACCAGCAATTGCTGTTTTCGCATTTTTAACGACGCCTTTAATTGTTTCAAGGTCTTCGAAAGAATTCTGGCCTTTTGCTTGAAGATCGTATCCAGTGTGGACACAAATATAGTCAACGCCAAGTGCGTCTACTTCTTTCGCACGAGTTGCGAGATCTTTCACTGCCATCATATCAACAAGGATTTCCTTACCTTGTTTCTTCGCTTCTTCAACAGCACCTTTGATTGATTCATCTTCAGCAGCACCAAGAATTGTGATGATATCTGCGTTAGATTCAGATGCTTTCATAACTTCATAACCTGCAGCATCCATAATTTTAAGGTCTGCAAGGACTTCAAGGTTAGGGAATGCTGCTTTCATATCTTTGACAGCACGAAGACCTTCATTGATGACGATCGGCGTACCGATTTCAACGATATCAATATGTTCCTGAACTTCTTTCACTAGTTCAATTCCTTCTTCTGTGTTTACCAAGTCTAATGCTAGCTGTAATTTCATAATACGTTCACTCCCAATCCATATTTTTTCTTTCTCTCTTATCCGACACCAATATAATCGATCTAATGGTGTAGTAGCAAGTATACTGCTTACTATCTCGTCATGTAAGTACGCACATTAAACTTACATAGTGTTAAAAAGTATACTATGAGTTATACTGGGCTTATACGGAGGTGATTTCGTGTCACGCACCCAGGATAAAACATTTTATTGTGAAAAAGAATTAACGCTTGCGGTTATCGGAGGCAAGTGGAAAATGCTGATTTTATGGCATTTAGGCAAGCAGGGTACAAAACGATTTGGTGAATTAAAGTCTCTTATGCCGGGAATTACACAGCGTATGCTAGTAAATCAGCTAAGAGAGTTAGAAGATGACCAAATAGTTCATCGAGAAGTGTACCCAGTTGTCCCTCCGAAGGTAGAGTATTCCCTTACAGAGCAAGGTGAAACATTAATGCCCATACTCGACTCCATGTATGAGTGGGGGAAGAATTACAATCAAAATGTCCTTGGCAAACCGATTGAAACGAAAGAGTCGGTCTAACTTAAATGAAAAGCCGTCGCTCTCTATCAAATTTTGATAAAGAGGGACGGCTTTTCGCTTATTCTAATATTCGACTAAAAGTGAAAGTTCTTCCTTAATTGTTTCCCATGCAAATGAAGTCGTATCGGTCAGCACAAAGTGTTCTGCTGAGGGGAGTTCGATAAGTTTAACAAAATCACCTTCACCTTCAGCTTCGCGCTGGTAGTAATCACTAATGCCGATCGGGACATTGATATCTAGCGCACCGTGAACGAGAATTTGTTGAACACCAAGTGGAAGAAGTTCCACAGGGGAGGCATTTTTGTATCGCTCTGGATATTCTTCAGGCGAACCACCTAGTAGTTCTGCAGTAGGATTATTTGGTTCAAGAGAGAGAGCTTGATCTCTGTACTCGTGAACCCCATGCATCATTTCAAGGTCGTTCACACCAGCAAGGCTAACTACGCCGTGAATAGGAAGAGGGTTATCCGTAATGAATAATTCACTATCCTTATCAATAAGGTGACGGGCAGCAATCCATGTAGCAAGATGGCCCCCGGCTGAATGGCCGATTGTCACTACTTTGTTTAGATTGAGCGGGTAGGATTCTGCAAGTTTCCTTATGTAGTCAGTTGCTTCTGCAGCATCTGTAAGTGTTCCTGGATAACCTCCGCCTTCTTGTCCTGTCCGACGGTATTCAATGTTCCACGTGGCAAACCCACTCGCTGTTAAATCTTCCGCCACTTCTCTCATGATCTCAAGTGTGAACGGTTTCCGCCAAAAGCCCCCGTGAATAACGATTGCTACAGGAAAAGGTCCATCTCCTTCTGGAAGTCGTAGTTCGCCAAATTGATTTTCGTTCTCTCCGTAGAAAAATTTCTTCATGTTCCTTACCACCTCTCTGATTGGATTAAAGTCCCCTTCATTATCGCATATCTCCTGAAACTTTTATTAGGTAAGGAATTGAAAAAACCAATCGTTAATCGATTGGCTTTACTTCATAAAAAGGATAATGATGCCTATTGTCCGAACTTTATTCCTTTTGCAACGCTATAAAAATTATTTACAATCATAAATGATCCTGTATTGCCCCCACCGGATCCGCTAACTGTATTACTTACGGAGATTGGGGAGATCGTGTGCGCACACTGGACTACCGTTCCGCTGTTGTTTGTAATGATCACTGGCCCTCTAATAAAACAACCCATCTATTTCACTCCTCAAAAGCCGTCTTCTGATAGTAGTATATGGACAAACTGAGTGAATGGTGTGGACACGTATTGAGAATCAGCATCTATATAGAATTAATCATAAAAATAGGAGCCAGCTGCCTGACCCCTAAGTAACTCGTTAACTTATGAAAAGGGCTTGAACAAAGGTGATTCCCCCTGTGATGAGTAAAAAGACGAAGCTATATTTGAGAGTGAAACGGAAGAGATCTCCTTCGCGTCCTACAAGGCCAACCGCACCTGTGGCAACAGCGATAGACTGAGGAGATAGCATTTTTGCCATCACGCCACCTGCGGTATTCGCAGCAACGAGCACCATCGGAAGAACGGCAATTTGTTGAGCAGTAATTTGTTGCAAGTTCCCGAATAAAGCATTGTTAGATGTAACAGAACCTGTTAAGAATACGCCAATCCATCCTAGAAGTGGAGACAGGAATGGGAAGACACCTCCACTTGCAGCAAGGGCTAGACCTAATGTAGAGCTCATTCCACTATAATTTGCAATGAAGGCGAATCCTAGCACCATCATAATTGTAAGAACGGGCTTTTGAAGTTCTTTTACTGTTTCAACAAAAGCTTCTAGCGCTGCTTTAGGACTCATTCTAAGAATGAAAATAGATAGGACCGCAGCGATGAAGATGGCTGTTCCTGTTGCTGAAAGAAGATCAAGTTTCAACATCGCCCCATATGGTGTAGGTTCATTTACAATTGGTGCTGTTTTTATGACGAGATTATGGAGTCCAGGTACAGGAATTTGAAGAATCGTTGCTTCAAGTAATCCGCCTTCTACAAATAAATTTTTGAAAGGTTTTAAACTCCAGATTGTTACCATTCCTGTTAACGCAATGAATGGAGACCATGCTTTTAAAATTCTACCTGCTGTTAGCTGAGCTTCAGGGTCAAGAGAAACAGCCAGTTGTGCCTCCACTTCAGGGTTTATTCTATAAGTTTGTTGCATTTTTGGATGCCATATTTTCACGAATACAGCTACGGCTACTAAACTAACGATGGAAGACGTAATGTTAGGGAGTTCAGGTCCAATAAATGTGACTGTAGCCCATTGCGTAATGGCATATGTGCTACCGGCAACGAGAACTGCTGGCCATACTTCTTTCAAGCCTTTCATACCATCCATAATGATGACGAGTAGGAATGGAATTGTGAAAGAGATAAAGGGAAGAGACGTGCCGAGAAATTGCCCAATTTCCATTGGAGCGAGTCCACTTACTTGACCAGCAACAATGACAGGGATGCCCATTGCGCCAAAAGCACCGCTAGCTGTATTTGCGATTAAACATAGTCCAGCTGCTTTAAGTGGTTCGAACCCGAGTCCGACAAGAAGGGCTGCTGTAATGGCAATCGGTGCGCCAAAACCAGCTGCGCCTTCAAGAAACGCATTGAATGAAAAGGCGACGAGCAACATTTGAATTCGTTTATCGTCCGTAATGGATACAATGGAACTTCTGATAATATCAAATTGCCCACTTTTTACAGAAAGTTTATAAAGGTAGACAGCTCCAATTACGATGTAAGATATTGGCCATAAGCCAAATGCAAAACCGTAACCAGTTGTCGCTGCAACCATCGTGATCGGCATATCATAGAAGAGAATCGCAATCACGATAGCGAGCATCACTGTAACCGTAGCAGCGATATGCCCTTTCATTCGAAAAGCGGTAAGAGCAAGAAAGAAAAAGATAATCGGGATAAGAGCAATAAAAGCGGATAGCCAGATGTTAGTAAATGGATCATATACTTGTGTCCATGTTTCCATGGGAGATCACCTCTTAAGCGTTATAGTAGGGTTTCATTTCACTGTCTCAAAACAGGGTTTCATTGCTTCTCGTAACGTCCTTGCAGAATGGTGCAATTGCTCCATCTCCGTCTCTGTGAGATCAAGCTCCACAATTTCTCGAATACCGTTTCTGTCGATAATAGCAGGGGCGCCAATATAGATGTCATCAAGACCATATTCACCTTGCATCAATGTTGAAATCGTTAGGATAGAGCGTTCATTTCTTAGAATTGCCTTGGTCAGACGAACAAGTCCCATTGCAATACCATAATAAGTTGCGCCTTTCCGATTAATGATGTGGTAAGCTGCGTCGCGGACGTTCGTAAAAATCTCTTCAAGTACTGGCAGCTCCTCTTCTGATAGCATTTGCGTTACTGGGCGACTACTAATGGTTGCGTGACTCCAAACGGGAAGCTCCGTATCGCCATGCTCGCCGAGGATATAAGCATGTACATTTCTAGAATCGACCTGGAAATGCTCGCCGATTAAGTAACGAAGTCTTGCGGTATCGAGAATCGTACCAGAACCAATAACACGTTCCATCGGTAGACCAGAGAATTTCCATGTAGCGTAAGAGAGGATATCCACTGGATTCGTGGCAACGATGAATAGTCCGTCAAAACCACTCTCCATAACGGCAGTAACAATTCCCCTGAAGATGTTTACATTCTTTTCAACAAGATCAAGTCTCGTTTCCCCAGGCTTCTGATTTGCCCCAGCTGTGATGACGACAATGTCAGCATCTCGACAGTCTTCATAATCCCCTGCCCAAATTCTCATAGCCGATCCAAACGGCATCCCGTGATTTAAGTCTCTGGCTTCTCCTTCAGCTTTTTCTTTATTTAAGTCAATGAGAACCATTTCATTTACAACTTCTTGATTTAATAAGGCGAAAGCATAGCTTGTTCCAACAAATCCAGTTCCAATGACGGCGACTCTCGTTGTATATCGTTGGTTTTTCATATCAATTCCACCAATCTATTGTTTGTGATGTCTTTCACATACAAACTATAACGTGGATTTAATTGCTCATATGTGACAAAGATCACATGAAAAGGTTTACATATAAAATTAATTTTAAAAGGTGAAATAAATGCAATTGGATCAGAAAGGTATGTAAAAAAAACGCTCAATTTTTGAGCGTTTTTTTTTACCAGAAGAAGAATGGGGACCAGCTATAAGCGGCAATTGAAGCTAGGCCAACAGCAATAAGAGCGGCTCCAAAGAAGAAGTAGCTTCCAAAGCCGGGACCGTCATTACCGCCTTCCATTGGGCGAAGGTAGACATTGTCACGATCACAATGATCAATGTAACCATAGTGCGTTGTACCGTCATGACAACGTATCGCCACACATCTGCCAATGTTGTTGTTAAACTCGCTGTGATAAGACATGTGATTCCTCATTTCTAATTTAGTGTAAGAGTTATAGAACTCTCCGAACTCTCTGTACACTATTACTCTATGAACCAAAAGTAGAAGAGGTTTGGACAGGAATGGAATTGTAATAAACTCTTTAATATAAAAAACAAAGTAGCTATGATAAAGATAAAGCATTGGAGGTGGCGGATGAACGCGATTAAACCAATAGGGTCTTTTTATGCGGTGAATGAAGAAGGGTATTTGGTAAACGATACGTCACGGGAGAAGGTGGGCAACTATCGAAATGCAATCAATCGTGCAGTTGAGATTCTAACGCTAAAAGTGCCTTTACAAAGCATTTATTTACGAGGTTCAGTCCCAAAGGGTAAGGGAATTGAGGGTATATCTGATCTCGACATCATTGTTTTAACGGAGCATGAAAATGAGCAAATAGCTGAGTTCCTCAATCAAATCATTACCGATGAATTTCCGTGGGTGAATGGTTGTGAGGTCAGTTTCATTTCACAACAAGAGCTAGAACCAGTAACGTGCTTTTCAATCATTCCATTTATGATAAAAACGTCTAGTCTACTTGTGTATGGAAACGATGTGGCAAAAGCTATTCCAAATTATAAACCAGACCGCGCTCTTGCAAATGATCATCTAATTCAGCTAGAAAATCACATTAATCAAGCAAAAAGAGAGCTAGTTGGAAATGAAGATGTTGAAGATATAGCTGATTGCTGCGGATGGATTATGAAGATCATTGTCCGGAGCGGTCTCGCGCTTGTAATGGAGAAAGATCCAAAGTATACAAGAGATCTCTATCCAGCTTATACGTTGTTTAGTAACTTCTTTCCTCATAAAGAGTCATGTATGAAGCAGGCATTAATTTATGCAGTATACCCAATAAAATCGAGAGAAGAGATTACTCAATTTTTGGATCAGTTCGGAGGGTGGCTGATTCAAGAAGCGAATGATTGGCTAAATGAGTATAACCCTGAAAGAGTTTGGCGTCTTTCGATTGAGTAGTAAAAAGGGAGCGAGATCATGGATTTGATCTCGCTCCCTTTTAAAATTTCATAAATAGGTGATTAGCGCAATTCCGCAAAGAAACAAAACGCTAAGAATCACTTTTCCAAAGAGAGGGAGCTGTTCTTTTCCCTTCTCATTAATTCGTTCTTCCTCTTCCTCAAGAGTCGTTTTATATTTCGAATGGCAGCAGCCCATATCATCACACCTTTTTGGTTTCATTCACGATCCGCCAAAGGGGATTCTCTGTTTAACGTATCCCTTTAAGCAACGCTGTCCTTATCCCAACCTGAAATATCGATTTCGAGGGGAATGTTGGCAGCACGTTGCTTACGAGCCGAGTAGAAGAAAGCTACAATAACGGCGATCGTAATGATGGTTGCCCCAATGTAAGCGACATTCATTGGTAGGCGGAATCCAATTGGCGCATTTAGAATGTAAGTGGTCGTTGCCATTGTGATGAAAATCGCTGGAATCATGGCAATCCAGTAGTTTTTCTTTGCAATAAACAAGTACATCGCACCAACCCATAAGGCAATCATCGCTGTAGACTGGTTTGCCCATGAGAAGTATCTCCATAAAAGAGTGAAATCAATTTTCGTAAGCCCAAATGCAACAACGAAAAGCGGTAGTGCGATCCAGAGACGATTTGTTACTTTACGCTGTGAGTAATTAAAGTAGTCTGCAATAATCATACGAGCACTTCTGAAGGCTGTATCGCCAGATGTAATTGGAAGGACGATAACACCAAGAATGGCTAGCGTTCCACCGATCGCACCGAGCATGAGCGTAGAAGCTTCACTTACAATCGCAGCGGGACCACCATTTGCAAGTAGTTCATTTAACCCAACCGGGCCATTGAATAAGCTCATAGCGGCAGCAGCCCAAATCATCGCAATAACACCTTCAGCAATCATCATACCGTAGAAAATGTTACGACCTTGTTTTTCATTTTGGGTTGTGCGTGAAATGATTGGCGTTTGTGTAGCGTGAAACCCAGAAAGCGCGCCGCAAGAGATCGTTAAGAATAGCAATGGAAAGACCGGTGCATTGTCAGGGTGAAAGTTACTTAGCGTAATTTCAGGAATCGGCGCGCCGGTGAACACAAGCCCAGCACCAACGCCAAGTGCACTAATAAGAAGAAGTGCACCAAAAATCGGATAAAAGCGTCCGATGATTTTATCAATCGGTAGCAATGTTGCTAGGATATAGTAAACAAAAATCGCTCCTAGAATGAGGCCCATTGTTGCCCAGCCATTCATTAAGTTATTCAATAGACCAGCTGGTGCTGTTACAAACACTGTTCCTGTTAGAAGGAGAAGTAGCACAGCGAATGCATTCACAACGTGCTTCATCACTTTTCCAAGAAATTTTCCTGCAAGTTCAGGTAAGTGAGCGCCCCTGTTACGAATGGAGATCATTCCTGTAAGATAATCGTGAACAGCTCCTGCGAAAATACAGCCAAATACGATCCAGAGAAAAGCCACTGGCCCGTAGAGTGCACCCAGGATCGGGCCGAAGATTGGACCAACACCTGCAATGTTCAATAATTGAATCAAGGAGTTCTTCTTCGTGTTCATTGGAAGATAATCGACGCCATCCTGATGGGTATAGGCCGGGGTTTGACGAGCTTCCTTAATGCCGAAAACCTTCTCTACAAATTTACCATAAGTAAAATAACCAATAATTAGAAGTGCAATTCCTGCTAGAAATGTATACATGAAATCATCCCTTTCCGTACGAATGTATGCGTTTACATAAAGTATAAGAGAAGAGAGGGAGGAATGGACTCATTACGCTCTAACATGTCTGAAAGTTGGATTGAGATGTCAGTATGAAAGACTGAAATGCACTCGGAATTACAATTCAAGTTCCGTACGTAGCGCTTTTACATAATTACGACTAACCGAAAGCTTCTCCTCAAATCCTTCTAATTCAAGCTGATAAGCACCATTAAACCAGGGGGTAAGGCGCGTCACGTAGTGAAGATTAACAAGGTATCCTTTATGAATCCTAAAAAACGAGAAGGAGGATAGTCGGCTTTCAAGTTCTTTAAGCGCCATCTTCACTTCGTACTCGCCATTTTTCACAACGATCCGTGAGACTTTTTCATCGCGAAAAATAAAGAGAATATCATTTGGATCAAGGTAATGAATTTCACCTTCTAGTTCAACTGAGAGCTTGCCTTTTTTTGGAGGAAGTTCTCCTTTAGTCGAAACTTGCATCAACTTCTCTAGACGCTGTACCGTTTGAAGAAGCAGCTCTTCATCATAAGGTTTCAAAAGATAGTCAACTGCTTCATATCGAAAAGCTTCTGCAGCAAATTCAGGATAAGCCGTAGCAAAGACAATGTGCGGCGGTTTTTTTAGTTCCAATAAGGCTTTTGCTGCTTCCATCCCATTCATTTTGGGCATCTCTACATCAAGAAACACAACATCTGGTTGGAGTTGAAGTGCTTTAATCACAGCTGTTTCACCTGAATCAGCTTCACCAATAACATTTATCGAATTACAATGTGAGAGTAAATGAACGAGTTCCTTGCGGCTGTATCGCTCATCATCCACGATTAAACATTTCATTTCGTTCATCTATTCGTCCTCCATTAGTGGAATCAAAAAGCAAATGGTTGTACCGTTATAAAGCTCGCTATGAATGGAAAGGCTAGATTCGTTTCCAAATAGCATGGTTAGTCGACGATTAACGTTATAGAGACCGAGTCCTGTACCAATTTCTGATGACACGTGTGCTTTTCCAAGCTCTGTTAAACGATCAGGGGGAATCCCTTCACCGTTATCAGTCACACAAACAGTAACCCCGTTTGGATTTTGAGCAATCGCAATTTCAACGAGACAATCGTTTTCCTTATTTTTGATACCGTGTTTAATCGCATTCTCAACAATCGGCTGTAACGTGAGGGGAGGCAATTGGACGGATAATACACTTTCATCAATTGTATATTTAACGGTTAGTTTGTCTACAAATCGTGCTTCTTCCACTTCAAGATAGGCTTTCACGTGTTTTAACTCCTGGTTAAGCGACGTCATATTTGCCGTCGTTCCAGATAAATTCTGTCTTAAGAAGTGTGAAAGGGAGACGAGTAGTTTACGTGCTTTATCTGGTTCAATTCGAATTAACGAAATGATGGTATTAAGTGAATTAAACAGAAAGTGCGGACTGATTTGTGCTTGTAATGCTTTGATTTCGGCTTCTTTTGCGAGCTGATAGGCTTTATCTGCTTCAGCGATTTCGAGCTGATTACTAAGAAGATTGCTGAGACCTAGAACGAGCTCAGTAATAATATGGGTAATTTCTTTTTCCGATCGGAAATAAAATTTTAGCGTGCCGATTGTTTTCCCACGCTGTTTAAGGGGAGCAATGATGGCTGCTCCGAGCGGACAATTTTTCTCGGCACAGTGAATGGTTTGATCGTTTGCTATAACAATTTCCCCTTTATGAATCACGTCTTTCGTAATAGTCGTTTGAATCTCATGTCCTGGTTGGTGATGGTCGTTTGCTAGGCCAACGTGACTTAAAATGTGTGTACGATCTGTTATGGCTACTGCGCTACCTTCAATTTCTCGATGAAGAATCTGGCAGACTTCATTAGCTGAAGCTTCGGAAAGCCCTTGTCTGAGATAACCAAGTGTTTGATCCGCGATACGAAGGGTTTTCTGTGCCTGAAGAGCACCAGCTTTTTCTTCCTCGTTTACAACATTTTTTATAATAAGAAGGAAGAGAGCACAGCCAATCCCGTTTGCGAGAATCATTGGGATTCCGATGACTTCTACTAAAGCCAGGGCATTTTGGAACGGTTTAGAAAGCATTAAGATAATGAGCATTTGAACGGCTTCTGCACCTGCACCGATCATAAAAGCTGATCGAAGTTTTACATGACGATTTCGTTTGTGTAGAGAGCCCGCGATAAGTCCAGCAATAATGGAGGCAAGTCCACAAGCTAATGCTGTGAATCCGCCGAGCATATAGCGATGAACCCCTGCGATAAGCCCTGCACCAAATCCAACCCTCTTTCCACCAAGAAGTCCAGCAAGAACGACTCCGATTACTCTGGAATTTGCGATGGCTTCGTCAGAAGAAACTTCAAGTGGCCAGGAATTAAATTGAAGTGAATCTGTACTAAATGTTAAACCTGTATACGTTCCAATGATCCCGAAGAAACCAAAGAAGCCAATCGCAACATACTGCTGCTTACGAGCGAGCTGATCGCTGTAGATCATATCTCGGAAGAAGCGAAAGCGGGTTAGCACAAATGCAATTGTAACGATAATGCCAAGTCGCTCTAGCATCGTAAGCAAGAGTTCGATCATGAGGAGAAGCTCCTTTCCGGTGCCTGTTGTAGGTGCCTGTCACCACCCGGTTTAAGTCAAATTTTGTCGAATGATAAAGCGGTTACTTTATATTATACGGGTTTTAATAAATAGATAAAATGGATGAACGAGAGAAGACGAATCACTCAAACAAATAGTACGATTTCATTTCACCTTTTCTAGTTACGTTTGAATATCAAATTTCCTTAACCGGTACTGCAAGCTTTGTCTACTCAGACCTAACACCCGTGCTGTTTTCGAGATATTGTTTTTATTTTCTTTAAGCACTTGTTGAATATAATTTTTTTCAGCTTTCTCCATTTGTTCTTTCAATGGGATGACTTGATTTAAGTGATGAATGGTTAGTGAGTCATGCTCAATCAAATCCCTTTCTTTTTGTAATGGAGATTTATTTCGATACTGAATGGGCAAATGAGAATAGTGGATGATGTCTTCGCTCATCATTAAATTCATCGCGCCTTCAATAATATGCTCTAATTCACGAACATTCCCTGGCCAATCGTAAGCCTGGAATGACTCAGAGACTTCGGTATCTACTCTTTTCACATCCATTTGAAAGAGATCATTATATTTTGAGATAAAGGTATTCACTAACAAAGAGATATCCTCTTTCCTTTCTCTAAGTGGAGGGATAAATAGTGTCACAACTCCAAGTCGGTAATACAAGTCTTTACGCATTCGTTCCTTCGCAATGGCTTCAATGGGGTCTTCGTTCATTGTAGCAATGATTCTCACGTCAATGGCCTTATCTTCTGTGTCACCAATGCGCCGAATTGTTTTTTCCTGTAGGACTCTCAATAGTTTCGCTTGTAAATTCATACTTAAAGAATTGATTTCATCAAGTAATAACGTTCCGCCTTCTGCTTGTTCGAATAATCCTGGTCGTTCCGTGGCGCCTGTAAAAGCTCCACGCTTCGTTCCAAAAAGTAGGCTTTCAATTAAGTTATCCGGCAGTGCTGCGCAATTTTGCGAGATAAATGGAGCCGAAGAGCGATGGCTTCCATTGTGAATACTTTGCGCGAATAATTCTTTCCCCGTACCGGTTTCCCCTACGATTAAAACAGATGACGACGTTCGCGTACTGCGTTTTGTATTCTCAATCACTTCTTGAATAGCAAGACTACTTCCGATAATGCTATCAAATGTAAAGCGCGTGTTCCCTTTTCGATTCATATTATCTCGAATTAACCGTTCTAATTTAGTCACGTCGTTTGAAATTTCGACAGCACCTTTAATCGTACCATTTTCTAAAATAGGAAAAGAGTGATTAATTGTCGTGATTTCTTTCCCTTTATTATTGAAATACGTTTGTTTCACATTTGACGTCTCGATCCCTTTCTGAAGCGCCTTAACGAGCGTGCTGCTTTCATTTGCAGAAAACATGAAAACATCTAATAAATATTTATCAAGCACGTCTTGGTGATTCATTGCTTCAATTTGCATCATTTTCGGATTATAAATGATCGTTTTGCCTTTATCGTCAATCACATGAACACCCACATCGATTTCATCGATGATTTTTTTATATACCTGGTTTATGGTTTCGAGAGATTTACATTCGTTCTCAGTGTCATTATTCAAAATACATACCTCCTTACTGCTATCGTTATTGTATGTGTAGAAGTAGATGCGTTGCAATATTATTTTGCGCATGCATGCAAAATAGATCAATTATACGCAAAGGAATTTTGCGTATCTGAATTAAATAATCCCCGTCATCCTTATGTTTAACGCGTAAATAAAAGTTGGCATAAAACTTGCTAATTACTAAGGAGAGGGAGAGCGAAGTTATTTTTGCTTCTCTAGGTGAGGCGAACTTTTAAAGGAGGATGAACATGAAGACACAAACTACGACTGAGAATGTGATTGAAAAAACAACTCAACTTGGAGCGAATAACTATAACCCGCTTCCAATTGTTATTACGGAAGCGGAAGGGGTTTGGGTAAAAGACCCTGAAGGTAACCGATACATGGATATGCTGAGCGCTTATTCAGCAGTTAATCAAGGACATCGTCATCCGAAGATCATTCAAGCGTTAAAAGATCAAGCAGATCGGATTACGTTAACTTCTAGAGCTTTTCATAACGACCAATTGGCTCCGTTTTATGAGAAGGTCGCAAAGTTAACGAATAAAGCAAAAGTTCTTCCAATGAACACAGGGGCAGAAGCAGTAGAAACCGCCATTAAAACAGTGCGACGCTGGGCTTATAATGTGAAAGGCGTTTCTGAAAATCAGGCTGAAATTATTGCGTGCGTCGGGAATTTCCATGGACGTACTATGACGGCTGTGTCCCTTTCTTCAGAGGCTGAATACCAGAGAGGTTTCGGTCCAATGTTACCGGGAATTAAATTAATTCCTTACGGCGATATAGAAGCGCTAAGAAAAGCCATCACACCAAACACTGCTGCTTTTCTTTTTGAACCGATTCAAGGAGAAGCAGGGATTGTAATTCCGCCTGAAGGGTTCTTAAAAGAAGCTTATGAAGTATGTAAAGAAAACAATGTTCTTTACGTAGCAGATGAAATACAGGCCGGGCTAGGCCGCTCTGGTAGAACGTTCGCCTGCGATTGGGAAGATGTTGAGCCGGATATTTATATACTTGGAAAGGCACTTGGCGGTGGCGTTTTCCCGATTTCGTGTATTGCAGCAAATGAAGAAATTCTTGGGGTATTTAATCCCGGCTCACATGGCTCTACATTTGGTGGGAATCCACTTGGGTGCGCAGTATCGGTTGCAGCCCTAGACGTATTGGAAAATGAGCAGTTAGCTCAGCGGTCACTCGAGCTTGGTAACTATTTTCAAGAAAAATTAAAAGAAATCGATAACCCTCTTATTAAAGAAGTGCGCGGTAAAGGATTATTTATCGGAGTTGAGTTAACAGAGTCAGCAAGACCTTACTGCGAAAAGTTAAAAGAAAAAGGGCTTTTATGTAAAGAAACGCATGATACGGTGATTCGTTTTGCACCGCCGCTCGTGATTTCACGTGAAGATCTTGATTGGGCAATAGCTAAAATCGTCCAAGTGTTATCCAAGTAAGAACAATAAATAAAATGAGGTGTCTACATGGAAACGGCAGTTAGCCAACAATTAAAGCAGGATGAAAAACAAGATACGGAATCACTGAATTTATTTCACTCCACTCAAATTGTCGTGAAGGAAGCGCTGGATCAATTAGGCTATTCAGATGAGATGTATGAACTTTTAAAAGAACCAATGAGAATGCTAACTGTCCGTATTCCTGTGCGAATGGATAATGATAAGGTTCGTATTTTTACCGGATATCGGTCCCAGCATAATGATGCGGTGGGACCGACAAAAGGTGGAGTGCGATTTCATCCAGAGGTGAATGAGGATGAAGTAAAAGCTTTATCTATATGGATGAGTTTAAAATGTGGAATCGCCAATTTACCTTACGGGGGAGGCAAGGGCGGGATCATTTGTGATCCTCGTGAGATGTCGTTCCGCGAATTGGAACGGTTGAGTCGTGGCTATGTTCGCGCAATCAGTCAGATTGTTGGACCGACAAAAGATATTCCTGCTCCAGATGTTTTCACGAATTCACAAATTATGGCATGGATGATGGATGAATACAGTCGAATTCGTGAATTCGATTCTCCTGGATTCATTACGGGTAAACCAGTGGTGCTTGGTGGGTCTCATGGAAGAGAAACTGCAACAGCTCGTGGTGTAACGATCTGCATTGAAGAGGCTGCTAGAAGAAAAGGAATCAAGCTACAGGGAGCACGCGTAGTTATTCAGGGGTTTGGGAATGCTGGGAGTTTCCTAGCGAAATTCATGCATGATGCTGGAGCTAAAATCATCGGAATCTCTGATGCTTATGGTGCGATTTATGATTCTGAAGGTCTTGATATTGATGACTTGCTAGATCGGCGCGATAGTTTTGGAACGGTGACAACTTTATTTACCAACACGATTACGAATAAGGATCTCCTTGAGTTAGACTGTGATATTCTTGTGCCAGCTGCGATTTCAAATCAAATTACAATCGAAAATGCTTCAGCCATTAAAGCTGCCATTGTAGTAGAAGCTGCTAATGGACCGACAACAATCGAGGCTACAAAAATCTTAACTAAGAGGGGTATTTTACTTGTTCCTGATGTATTGGCAAGTTCAGGTGGTGTGACAGTCTCGTATTTTGAATGGGTCCAAAATAATCAGGGGTACTATTGGACCGAAGAAGAAGTAGAAGCAAGGTTGCGGAAGGTGATCGTTGAGTCTTTTGCGAAAGTTTATGAAATCTCAAAAACTTACCACGTTGATACAAGGTTAGCAGCTTATATGGCAGGAATTCGAAAGATGGCAGAAGCTTCAAAGTTTCGAGGTTGGGTTTAAATCAAGTGGATTCTATATAACTGTAACGAAAGGGAGGATGATAGAATGAATGAGATCGTTCATACAATCAACAGTCCTTACTATGGTACAATTGAACAGGTCGTTACACAGCCATTAGATTATGTATATGAGTGGGAAACATTGTTTTTAGTTAAAACAGGGGAAGGTAAACTTGAACATATTAATGTTGGAGTAAGTGGACATCTCCTTTCAATAGAAGTGAGTCAGGGAGAAGAGATTACACCTGTTACAGTGTTAGGAACCTTGAGGGATGATTTGTTAATTACCGGTAGTGATTGATATACTATAAGCGCGCCACCCTTTTCTGTTTAGGCAGAAGAGGTACATAGGTAGACCATGAATCAAACTGGAGGTAAGCGAATGAGGAGAACCGATAAGCAGATGACTTTTGGTTTAGCAATTGTTCCGTTCATAGCTATGATTGTTGCGATGGTGTTTACCATTGTCGTTTTTGAAGGAAGTGCCCATATCCCTCTTATTTTAGGTGCTATTGTATCCGCTTTCATAGCTTGGTTTGTTGGTTTCAGTTGGGGTGAAATCGAATCTAGTATTTACAAAGGAATTCGTCTTGCGTTACCAGCAGTGGTTATCATCATTCTTGTAGGGATTGTGATCGGCGCATGGATTGGCGGAGGAATTGTAGCAACGATGTTTTATTATGGTTTAAAGCTCATATCACCAGCTTTTTTCTTAGTATCTATTGCGGTTATTTGTGCAATTGTCTCAATTGCTACGGGAAGTTCGTGGTCCACAATGGGGACAATTGGTATTGCAGGGATGGGAATAGGGATGAGTATGGACATTCCTTCTGGAATGGTTGCTGGAGCGATTATTTCAGGAGCGTACTTTGGCGATAAAATGTCCCCTCTTTCAGATACGACGAATCTCGCTTCAGGAACAGTAGGGGCAAATTTGTTCGAGCATATTAAGCATATGACGTATACTACAGTGCCCGCTTTTATCATTGCTCTAGGTGTTTACTGGTATTTAGGAACAAAATTCGCCTCAAATAAGATTGATTTTGAGAAAATCGAAGCGATTATGAAAGTGTTACAAGAAGAGTTCGTTATTTCACCTTGGCTCCTTATAGCGCCAGCTCTAGTGATTGTATTAGTATCAAAAAAAGTACCTGTTATCCCTTCCTTAATTTCTGGTATTATTCTGGGTTTTCTTGCTGATGTTTTTGTGCAGGGCGGTGATGTAGGAACAGCAGTCAATACATTGCAAAGCGGGTTTTTCATTGAAACAGGGAATGCCACAATCGATGAACTTTTCAATCGAGGTGGCATAGACGATATGATGTATACCGTCTCTCTCGTTATTTGTGCGATGACGTTTGGTGGAATACTAGAAAACACAGGAATGCTTCATGCAATTGTAAATCAAATTATTAAAATAGCAAAAACAGCAAAAGGGTTATTAACGACGACAGTTATGTCTGCCTTTGCAACAAATGTGTTAACGGCAGAGCAATATATATCAGTAGTG
Source organism: Guptibacillus sedimenti (assembly GCF_028610665.1). NCBI lineage: Bacteria > Bacillati > Bacillota > Bacilli > Caryophanales > Guptibacillaceae > Guptibacillus > Guptibacillus sedimenti. The sequence continues at coordinate 140,377 of NZ_JAQQWV010000005.1, read as the reverse complement.
CTACCAGGTCGGATGTATGTAAAGAGATATAGGGAGTTAAATCTCCATCCCAAAAATTTATCAAGGGCGATCGAGGATGGAGGCACATTAACTTCTGTGTTTGTCCCGTGGAATACGTGTGCTGTATTTATCTTTGGTACGTTAGGAGTTTCTGTGATTGACTATGCGCCATATGCGATCTTAAACTATCTTGTACCTATTCTTTCGATTGCCTTTGCATGGAGCGGTTTAACAATTGCTTATATGACAAAAGAAGAGAGAATGAACTGGGTGGAGGATGAAGAGAAGGCAGAAGAAGTAGGATAATAGGAAGCGGTATAAAATAAAAAGCAGAATTCCTTTTAAGGAGATTCTGCTTTTTGAATTGATCTCGGTTTTATCCGCAAAGCTGTGCAAGAATTTTTTGGATTGTATAGATGCTATCATCCTTCTTAAACTGCTTCGAGAAGGTAGGAGTCTGTGAACTGGAAATCCAGATTTTAAGCTCTGCATCAAGATCAAAGTGTCCTGCTGTTTCAATACTGAAGTGCGAAATGCTCTTGTATGGAACAGAATGATATTCTACTTTCTTACCTGTCATACCCTGTTTGTCAACGAATAAAAGCCGTTTGTCTGTGAACACGATTAAATCTCTGACAAGCTTAAACGCAGCATTCACCTCTTCTGTGTCAGCAAGAATGTTAGACAGTTCTTTCTTCACGTCTTCTTTCTTCATTGTTGAAGCATTTCCCATAAATCCACTTAAAATGCCCATTGTAACTCCTCCTTCACATTTTTTATCATGCATTCCCTCATATTCTAGCATAGGAAGTGCCTGTCACCACCCGAACTGGCTCGAATGTTGTCGAGCAAAATATGGATAAAAGAGCGGGTTCTTGCATACGTATCGAATGATGCTCGTGCTACACTCAAGTTAACTATTTAATCTGGAAGAACAGCAGTGATTACTATTAGGAGGGGTAACAATGCCATTTATGAATCTTGGAGATGATCTTGAAGTTTATTATGAAGATGTGGGAATGGGTAGCCCTGTTATTTTTATTCACGGTGTTTGGATGAGTAGTCGTTTTTTCAAAAAGCAGCTTCCTTACTTTAGACAGAAGTATCGAGCAATTTCTTTGGATTTAAGGGGTCATGGCCAGTCCTCTCATGTTCAAACTGGTCATACTGTGGCAAACTATGCTCGTGATCTTAAGAAGTTCATCGATGAACTTCACTTAAAAGAAGTCACGCTAGTTGGTTGGTCAATGGGGGCCTTTGTCATTTGGGAATATTTGCATCAGTTCGGTGAAGACAATGTGAAGGGAACAGTTATTGTTGATGAGCTCGCATCTGACTTCAAATGGCCTGATTTTGATATAGGTGCATTCGATCTCCCAGCACTGACAGGAATGATGAGAGACATTCAATCCAATCAGAAGGCATTGCTTCAAGGGTTTATTCCTCTCATGTTTAAAGAGGACCGACCTCAATCTGAGCTTGAGTGGATGTTAGCGGAGACAACAAAAATGCCAGCTTCCATTGCGAGTGCTATTTTATTCGATCAATCGATCATTGACTGCCGTCCTTATTTAAATCAAATCACGAAACCAACGCTATTGTGTTTTGGAAAAGAAGAAAAGCTCATTCCAGTAGCAGCAGGGGAGCACTTAGAACGTGAAATTCCTAACGCAAAACTTGTTTTATTTGAAGATAGCTGCCATTGTCCATTTATAGAAGAAGCTGAGCGATTTAATCGGATTGTTGATGAATTTATTGGGAGTCTTAATTAGCTTTTTGAAAAGGCAAGTAAGCCTGTTTACTTGTCTTTTATTTTCTTTCAAAAAACTTTCAATTTTCCTAAAAATAGGTGTTGCTTATCCAAAAAAGCTGGGCTATAATAACATCAACGAAAGCGCTTTCGATCCAGAGGAGACAAAGATGATTACAATCTATGATTTAGCAAGAAAAACTGGATTTTCAAGTACGACCGTTTCCAAAGCTCTTAATAATTATCCAGATGTTAGCAAAAAAACGAGGCAGGCCATTCTTGATACTGCTACTGAAATGGGCTACTTACCAAATGCTCATGCACAATCTCTTTCAACGAAGAAATCATGGACAATAGGCGTCATGTTTTCGGAAGACAATCAAATCGGGATGAAGCATCCATTTTTCAGTGCTGTGATTGAAAGCTTTCGAAAACATGCTGAGAAGGAAGGGTATGATCTTATTCTTGCTTCTAGGAACCTCCGTAACAGAGGATCAAGTTATCTTGAGCACTTCATGTATAGAGGTGTGGATGGCATTGTAGTCATCTGCTCAGATCCAAATGATCCACAGGTGCAAGAAATGATAGATGCTAGCATTCCAATTGTTGTTATCGATATGAGTAATAGAAACTGCAGTGTCGTATTCTCTGATAACCTTTCTGGTGGTGCACTTGCAATTAACTACTTGTATTCGCTCGGCCATACAAAGATCGCCCATATATCAGGTGAACCTTCTATCTATGCTGGCCAAGTAAGAATTCAAGGTTACTCGGACGCGATGAAGAAGTTAGAGCTTCCGATTTTAGAGGGCTATCTTGTAAATGGTGGAATGTTTTCTATTGAAGAAGGCGCCAAAGCCATGGATAAGCTTCTTGATTTAAAAGAGCCTCCTACAGCTATCTTTGTAGCAGGGGATCATATGGCCATAGGTGCAATGGAAGTTGCTAAGAAAAGAGGATACAATATCCCGGATGATATCTCGATCATTGGTTATGATGATATCGAAATGGCAAGTTATGTAACACCGAAATTAACAACAATTAAACAGGATACTGATTCAATTGGCATTCGTGCAACCCAGCTTCTTATGAAGCAAATCATTCAAAAGAAAAAAATCATCACAGAAGAAATTATCCCAGTCGAGTTAATTGAAAGAGGATCTTGTAAACGACTAAAGAAAAAATAAATTTTTTTAGTCGCTTAAGAAACCGCTTTCAATGAAAGGGATTTATATTTTTGGTTAAATCGAAACCGGTTTCGATTTTATTTTATACCTATTTCGAAACCGGTTTCGCTAATAATACATTCTTTGAAAAAAGGAAGGGGCTCATCCATGAAAAAGGTTATTGGTCTTATGATGTCACTCGTCTTATTGTTTGGTATTTTAGCTGGTTGTTCAAACTCGGAGTCTTCAGGAGAAGCAAAAGGGGATAAAGATGTTGATTTAAAAGTTTGGTCTTTTACCGATGAGTTAAAGAAACCCATTACAAAATTTGAAGAAAAAAATGGTGTAAAAATCGAGCTAACAATTGTACCGATTGCTGACTACCCTACTAAGCTTAAGCCTGTTCTTGAAAGTGGCGTAGGAGCACCTGATGTGTTTACGGGAGAAATCGCGTTTTTGAAGCAATGGGTAAATGCTGGTTACTGGGAAAACCTTTCTGAGGATCCTTATAACGTAAATGAACTTGCAGATAACTATGTGCCTTATGTTTTTGACTTAGGTAAGGACGAGAATGGTGATGTAAGAGCATTATCATGGCAAACAACACCTGGTGGGATTTACTACAAGCGTAGCATTGCGAAAGAAGTGCTTGGCACTGATGATCCTGATGAAATTGGTGAAATGCTAACGTCAATGGATAAAGTATTTGAAGTATCAGAAAAAATGAAAGAAAAAGGTTACCGTATGTTCCCGGATGAAGGATCGATTCGCTGGTTCTCTCAAGGAGATGATCCTCAAGCTTGGGTCAATGAAAAGGATGAATTACAGCTAACAGATCAAAAAATCGAATTTCTAGATTATGCAAAAAAACTTCGTGAAGAAAGCTATACAGCACTTGCTCCAGAATGGTCACCTTCATGGTTTGAAGCAATGGATAAGCCAATTAAGGTAAAAGAAAATGGCGATGAAACTGAAACAGAAGTTTTCTCTTATGTTCTTCCTACATGGGGTCTACATAGTGTCTTGAAGACAAATGTAGAAGATTCTGTTGGAGACTGGGCAGTAACAAGTGGTCCAAGTCCGTATTTCTGGGGTGGAACTTGGTTAGGTGTCTACAACAAGTCTGAGAATAAAGAGCTTGCGTATGATTTCGTGAAAATGATGACACAAGATGATGAGTTTTTAACAGATTGGGCGAAAGAAACAGGCGATGTTCTTTCTTACCTTCCAGTTACGAATGAAATCAAAGGCGATTTTAGTGATGAGTTCCTTGGTGGACAAAATAACTATCAGTTCTTCCTTGAGCAAGCAAAGAGCATTGAGCCAGGTATCGTAACAAAGTACGATCAGCAGCTTGATACATTTTATGGTAATGCGGTTCAGGAGTATGTAGATGGTAAGAAATCAAAAGACGAAGCGATTGCTGAATTTTATAAGAAAGCACAAAATGCTTACCCTGAATTAAAGGTACCAAAGAAGTAAGAAGTGTAAGCGGTGTAAGGATTCTTATACCGCTTATCTTATTTTGAAAGGAGCGACGAGATGAAGAATCTGAACCGCTATGGCTATGCCTTTATAGCTCCGTTTTGGATCATTTTTCTCATATTTAATATCTATCCAGTAGCACTAACCTTCTATTATAGTTTTACAAATTACAGCGGTAGTGGAACAGCAGAAGTAGTAGGCTTTGCGAACTACCAACGATTAATTGCTGACTCCTATTTTGTAGAGGCATTCTTTAATACATGGAAAATCTGGGGTGTGAACTTTGCTCTCCAAATTGTTATTGCACTTATTCTAGCTATGATCTTCTCAGATGCGCGAGTGAAGATGAAAGGACTTTCATTCTTCCGCTCGATCTTCTACCTACCAAATTTAATTACGGTCAGTTCAGTAGCTCTATTATTTGGCATTCTACTAGATTGGCAGCACGGATCGTTAAATATGGTTTTAATGAATATCGGGGTTATCTCAGAGCCTATTAACTGGTTGAATCAGCCAACAACTGCTCAACTTTCAGTATCTCTTATTCTCACGTGGATGTGGTTTGGCCATTCCTTCATCGTCGTTATGGCGGGTGTATCAGGAATCTCCACTGATTTCTATGAAGCTGCTTTAATTGACGGAGCGAATCGTTGGCAAACCTTCACCAAAATTACGCTTCCTTTGTTAAAACCGATCCTTCTTTACATTATGATTACCTCGTTAATTGGTGGTCTCCAGCTATTTGATTTACCTATGCTTTTAACAGATGGTATTGGTTCTCCAGATGGATCGTTAAATACGATGGTTCTCTACTTATACAACCAGGCATTTAAGTACAACAATTATGGTTACGCTGCTGCCGTTGCATACGGGCTGTTTATTATTACAGTGATCTTCTCAGCAATTGTCTTTAAATCAATGTATGGCAACGAGCGTAAACAAGCGAGGCGGGTGTAAATCATGATCGACCGATCAGAAATCGAAAACAATGTGACGCCTGAACAACTGGCGAAAAGAACGCTAATCCCTCAAGAAAAGAAGACGAAGAAGCGTCGCTCGATTGTGAAGGGGATCATTTATGCGCTACTCATTTTAACTGCGGTTATTTGTTTTATTCCATTCCTTATGATGCTTGTCAATGCGACGCGTTCAAATGATGCGATTCTTACTGGATTTACGTTAATTCCTGGTACAGCACTGATGGAGAATTATCGCACGATGATGGAATACGTAAACATCTGGAATGGTTTTAAAAATAGTTTAATTATTTCGGTGCTTGTGACGCTTTTAACTGGTTACTTTTCAGCTCTAACTGCATATGGCTTTGCTTTCTATACCTTTAAAGGTAAAAATTTCTTGTTCGTTTTTATGCTTGTGATGATGATGGTACCGGGTCAGTTAGGTCTAATCGGCTTCTACGAGCTTTGTAAAAACCTAGGCATTCTGGATACGTTCATCCCATTAATTGTCCCTGCAGTTGCTAGTCCATTTGTCGTTTTCTTCTTACGTCAGTACATTCAAACAACACTTCATCCAAGTTTAATTGAAGCTGCTCGAATTGACGGAGCAAGCGAATTGCGGATCTTCCATACGGTTGCGATTCCGATTATGATGCCAGCAGTGGCAACGATGTCGATCTTTACTTTCATAGGCTCATGGAACAACTACATTATGCCGTTAGTGATTCTATTTTCACCAGAAAAGTACACGCTACCGGTTTTGATGGGCTTCCTAAAAGGATCTCAGGTCGCACAGAATTTAGGTTCTATGTATCTAGGTATCGCCATTTCTGTTGTACCGATCATGATCGCCTTTCTATTTTTATCTAAATACATCGTTAATAGTATTTCAGCAGGAGCTGTTAAAGAGTAGAGGAGTGGAAGTATATGAATTTCAATAAAGACTTTACGTTTGGAACGGCAACATCTTCGTATCAAATTGAAGGAGCCCACAACGAGGGAGGAAGAACTCCTTCCATCTGGGACATGTTCTGTGATATCCCAGGTAAAGTGTATGAACAGCACAATGGTAATGTAGCTTGTGATCACTACCATCGCTATGAAGAAGACATCAAAATTATTAAAGAACTTGGGGTAGACAGTTACCGCTTCTCCATCGCTTGGCCACGAATATTCCCAGCGAAGGGGGATTATAATCCAGAGGGAATGGCCTTCTACAAAACATTAGCAAAACGATTGCGTGAAGAAGGCATTAAGCCAGCTGTTACTCTCTACCACTGGGACCTTCCAATGTGGGCACATGAAGAAGGCGGATGGGTAAACCGGGATTCAGTCGAGTGGTTCTTGGATTATGCAAAAGTTTGCTTCCGTGAGCTTGATGGATTAGTAGATTCATGGATTACGCACAACGAACCTTGGTGTGCTGGCTTCCTTGGGTATCATATGGGCGTTCATGCTCCAGGACATACGAACTTAGATGAAGCTGTTCGTGCTGTTCACCATATGCTTTTATCTCATGGAGAAGCGGTGAATCTGTTGAAAAATGAATTTACTTCGACGACATCCATTGGGATTACGTTAAATTTATCGCCTGTTTATCCGAAAACGGATTCAGTTAACGATCGCCTTGCAGCAAATAACTCAGATGGTTACTCGAATCGCTGGTTCTTAGATCCAGTTTTTAAAGGAAGCTACCCGGTAGACATGATGAACTTGTTCTCTAAATATGTTCATAATTTTGATTTTATTCAAGAAGGCGATCTGCAGACAATATCCACTCAATGTGATTTCTTTGGAATCAATTTCTATAGTCGTGGATTAGTTGAATTTAACGCAGCGAATGATTTTCTAACTCAAGGTGCACATTCCGACTATGAGAAAACAGGAATGGGCTGGGATATCGCACCAAATGAATTTAAGGACCTAATTAGAAGATTAAGAAATGAATATACAGATCTCCCAATTTATATTACGGAAAATGGTGCAGCGTACGATGATAAGGTGGAAGACGGACGAGTTCACGATCAAAATCGAATCGATTACGTTGAAAAGCATCTTCAAGCTGTATCAGATTTAAATGAAGAAGGCATGAACATTCAGGGCTACTATTTGTGGTCGTTGCTTGATAATTTCGAATGGAGCTTTGGGTATGATAAGCGATTTGGCATAATCTACGTGAATTATGAAACGCAGGAACGAATCTGGAAAGACAGTGCATTGTGGTATGCGGACATTGTGAAAAATAGAGGATCCGTTCTGCCACTTAATGCATAGAAGGAAGGGGCATTCTGTGAAAACAAAAACAATGACTCATATTCAATCGGCTAGAGATAATGGAGATCTTCTTAACGTTAAAGAACCACTAGAAGTCTCATCTCTTCCAAATGAAGATGCTACTCTGATTAAGCTTAATCCCAATGAAACATTTCAAACAATACTAGGGTTTGGTGGTGCCTTTACAGAGGCATCTGCTCATACCCTTTCTCTTATTAGTGAAGAGAAAAGGAATGAAGTTATTCATCGCTATTATCATCCAGAAGAAGGACTTGGTTATCGTTTCGGTCGTACTCATATAAATAGCTGTGATTTTTCGTTAGGCAACTATTCGTATGTTGAAGATAATGATACATCTTTATCCACCTTTTCCATTGAGAGGGAAAAGGAACTTGTCATTCCATTAATAAAAGATGCGACTAAGGTAGCTGGGGACAGCTTGTTTATCGTTTCTTCACCATGGAGTCCTCCGCATTGGATGAAAAGCAATAATGAAATGAATCATGGTGGAAAGCTTCTTCCAGAGTTTCAATCAACTTGGGCGAACTATTACATGAAGTATGTTGACGCAATGGAAGCGGAAGGAATCCCGATTTGGGGATTAACGATCCAGAATGAACCTGAAGCAAAGCAAGTATGGGATTCTTGTCTTTATACAGCAGAAGAAGAACGAGATTTCATTAAAAACCACCTTGGACCGGAAATACGGAAGAACGGTAGAGACGATCTTAAAGTAATTATCTGGGATCACAATCGGGACGTTGTTTATGAGCGGGCAAGTAAAGTGTTGTCTGACCCAGAAGCAGCTCAATATGTTTGGGGAACTGGACTTCATTGGTACGTTTCTGAGGAGTTCGAAAATCTTTCAAAAGTTCACAATGCTTTCCCTGATAAGCACCTTATCTTCACAGAAGGTTGCATTGAAGGAGGAGTGCAACTAGGCGCGTGGCATACTGGTGAGCGATACGCGCGGAACATAATTGGAGACTTGAACAACTACTTAGAAGCATGGATTGATTGGAATATTGTATTGAATGAAGAAGGCGGTCCGAATCACGTAGGAAATTATTGTGATGCACCGGTTATTGTTGATACGAAAACAGGTGAAGTTCATTACAATAGTTCTTTTTATTATATAGGTCACTTTAGTAAGTATGTAAAGCCTGGTGCCGTTCGGATATCATGTACTGCTTCTAACAATGATATTCAACTAACTGCTTTTCAAAATCCGTCTGGAGAAATAGTCGTTATCCTTATGAATGAAAATGATGAAGAACATGCTGTTAATCTGGAGCTCGAGGAACAGAATGTAGCTGTTCAGATGCCTGGTCATTCGATCTCTACAATTCTTATATAAAGACATCTTTTAAAATTTGAGGAGGACCATTTTTTATGCGAAGTGTTATACCCGTTCTACTTGCCGGTGTTCTTGCTTTAAGTCCTGCGATTCCAACCGCTGCCTCCAGTCACGATAAAGGAAAAGAAAAAAATGATAGTGAACAGGTTGTTGCGAAACCCTTTCATCCTGCTGTAATGAAAGGGAAAGTCCATGGAACAACAAAATTGAGAGCTTCTGTTCAAGATGATCTGCATCTTGCTGTGAAGATCTCAAATGAAGCAATCAAAGCTAAAGTAGGAGAAGCTGTGCCGAGTGATCGGACTGTTACGAATCCTTATGTCTCTGGAACAGATTTATCTGGTGTGGATGAAGAAATTAACAAGTTCGTGATGGTTTATGTCCTTGATGAAGACAATGAAATCGTGGACTATAAGCAAATTGAGTTAAAGAAAAGCGACATTCAAAAAGAAGAATGGAATCTTGTATGGGAAGATGAATTTAATGGTGATTCAATTAACGAAGAAAAGTGGAACTTTGTCCAAGGTGGCGGTGGTTATGGGAACAACGAGTGGCAAAATTACACCAATCGAGAAAAAAACGCTCGTGTAGAAGATGGATCTTTAGTAATTGAGGCTCATAAGGAGCAATTCGGAGGAAATGACTATACATCTGCAAAGTTAACCACCCAGAATAAAGGCGATTGGACGTATGGACGATATGAAATTAAAGCGAAACTTCCAAAAGGACAGGGGATGTGGCCAGCTATCTGGATGATGCCAACAGATTATGAGCTTTATTCAGGGTGGCCTGCAACTGGTGAAATCGATATTATGGAGCTTCTTGGCCATGATCCTGATACTGTATATGGAACTCTACATTACGGAAAGCCGTGGAAGAATACAGGTGAATCCTATGATCTTCCTGTAGGCGATTTTTCAGATGAGTATCATACGTTTACATTAGACTGGGAGCCAGGCGAATTTCGCTGGTATGTAGATGGCATTCTTTATGCAAAGCAAAATGACTGGTTTACTAAAAATGAAAATGAAGCGGCGCCTTATACGTATCCTGCACCTTTCGATCGCGATTTTTTCTTACAGCTTAACTTAGCTGTTGGAGGAAATTGGCCAGGTTACCCGGATGAGTCAACTCTTTTTCCAAACCAGATGCTCGTTGATTATGTGAAAGTATATGAGCTTGATGGTGAGTACCGTGAAGCAGGCGAGCGGCCGATAACTGAAGAAAGTGTTCAAGATTTACGAGAACCGATAAATGGTGACTACGTTTATAACGGTCAATTTGATACAGACCTCGAATACTGGGATTTTCAACCCTTTGAACCATCCGATTTATTTGGTGGTGCAGGGGAAGTGGCTGTAGTCGATGGAGAAGCAAATGTGACGATATCTGATCCAGGCGACCAGCCATATGCGGTTCAGTTTGTTCAACCCAATGTACCACTTGAGAATGGCGAACGTTATAAGCTTTCGTTTGATGCACGCTCAAGCGGTGATCGTGGAATGGTTGTGAATGTTTCTGGTCCTGAGCAGGGGTTTGCTAGATATCTTTCAGATAAAATTGTAGAGCTGTCTTCAAATTATCAAACTTACTCATACGAATTTGAGATGGAAAATGGGACAGATCCTCATTCCCGCATCGAGTTCAACATGGGGCAGAGTTCTAATTTACCAGTGTGGATTGATAATGTCAGTCTCGTTAAACTGCCAAAGGATCCGAATGCGTCGAAAAAAGTTCTTCCTACAGGAAACTATATTTACAATGGAACATTCGATCAAGGAGATGATCGAATGGTGTTCTGGAATGTCGATCAGGATGGAAAGGCAAAAGCTAGTGCTTCTGTAGGTGAAGCAATTCCATCTCGTGAGATGACAATTGATATTAAAAAATCGAATGAACTTGAGGACGTACGTCTCAGTCAGGATAATTTGAATGTAGAAGAAGGTGTTTACGTTCTGACCTTCGATGCAAAAGCGGATGAAGCAAGATCAATTGGAGTACGATTGACAGATAAAGCTCGTTCACAGGAGTATGTTAGGGATGAGAACATTTCCATTACAGAAGAGATGAGCTCTTATCAAGTTATGATTGATATGAAAGAAACCGATTCTAAAACGGTATTTGAATTTTTACTAGGCGGAAGCAGTCGCTCGAGCGTTACGATTGATAATGTACAGATGAAACGGGTAGCACCACCTGTTACGATTGAAGGCGTAACGAAAGTGGAGGCGGAAGATTTTCAATCGATGTCCGGCGTTCAGATTGGAGAAGATGGCAAAAGTGTTGGCTGGATTGATGAAGGAGATTGGATGCAATATGCCGTAGATGTGAAAGAAGAGGGCAATTATACTGTGCGCTATCAAGTCGCTTCAGGTCGAGATGGAGCTAGCGTCACACTGTTGAGTAAAGCGGGTAATGTGTATGATGGCACACGAGAAATGGGTGAAATTTTAGTTGGAGAAGCCGATCAACTAACTTCGATAGACGTCGCCCAAACAGGTGGATGGGGGACTTGGAAAACTGTTACAGACACAATCTATTTAGAAAAGGGTCTTCAAACGCTTCAAGTTAATGCGGCTAACCTGAACATAGATTGGCTCTTCTTTTCACCAGAGCAATCAGATACTGAAACGGTAATAAGAAATGGTGATTTTTCCGATGGATTAACAAATTGGGGCTCATGGTGGGGAGATCAGTGGAGCGGTACAGCTGAAGGAGAGATCACTCATGAAGATGGCCAGATGAAGATCATGGTTTCAAAAACGGGTGAGCAGTCATACAGTCCTCAAGTTTTTCAGGAGAATCTTTTCTTAGAAGAAGGGCAAACGTATAAAGTCTCCTTTGATGCTAACGCCACAGTGGCAAAAGATATTAACGTTGTTATCGGTGAACCATTAACATCAGATCCTTGGTTCATTCCGTTCATGGAAACCAAAAAGGTTTCTATTGGAGAAGAAATAGAAACGCATTCGTTTATGTTCCAGATGGATCAAGCAACAAGTGCAAATGGCAAAATTGTCTTTGAAGTTGGAAAAATTGATGGTGTTGCTACGCCATCAACTATCGTGTTAGACAACGTAGAGATAGTGCCTGTCACTACCCGATAAAGGGAAGAATTTGTCGAAAAAAGAGTTGGATCAAGGTTTTACTTGGTCTAACTCTTTTTCATTTCCTTTCGTACACGTTAGATAACTATTTTTTGACGAATAAAGGAGTATTTTGAAATCTGTCGAATGTTTAAAATTGGAATATGATTTTATGGATTGGGGTGGCGAAATGATTGAATTGAAGAAAAAGGGCGATTCCATTAATCTTTCAAAAACAAGCATGCCTTTAGGCGAGATCCTCGTCAATCTTAATTGGACTGAAGGAAGCAAGGAGCAGTCATCTGGATTTTTCTCTAGTTTGTTTAAGAATAAAACACAAAATCAACATACAGACCTCGATCTTGGTTGTCTCTTTGAATTGAAGAACGGAAAAAAGGGGTGCGTTCAAGCGCTAGGGAACGCCTATGGGTCTTTTGATCAAATTCCTTATATGCAATTGGATGCGGATGATCGAACGGGTGCAGTTGCTGGTGGAGAAAACTTGCGAATTAATGGTAGACGCATTTCAGAAATCAAGCGAATTCTAATTTATGCATTTATTTACGAAGGAGCAGTCAATTGGTCGGAAGCTGATGGGGTTGTCACGTTAACATACGATGATGGAGAAGATATCACTGTGAAATTAGATGATCATCGCAACGGACAAAATATGTGTGCCATTGCCATGATCGAAAATATTAATGATAAGACATTTAAAGTAAGAAGACTTGTAGAGTACTTCAGTGGACATCAACAAATGGATCGGGCCTACGAATGGAAGATGAAATGGACCGCAGGATCTAAATAGTTTTCATACAAAAGAAGGAGTAGAACATGACAAGAATATGGTTTAATCGATGGTTTACAACAGTTGCACATTACATAGAAATGATTCGACAGAACCATGACGGAAAGGTGTTCGAAGTATATGGTTCACACCCGAGTGAAGATGCCTTGTATTTACAGTATTGCGATCAAGCGTTTGTAGAACCTGATCTAAGTGGGCATGAGTACGTTGAGTATTGCCTTCAGACTTGTATCGATAAGGAAATCGATTTGTTTATTCCGCGTAAAGAAAATGTCCTCATCTCAAGGAACCTTTCGAAATTCCACAGCATTGGCGTAAAAGTTCTCGTAAGTGATGCAGAACTGATGGCTCTTATGGACAATAAAGCTGCCATGTACCAATCCATTCTTACGAAGGAAAAAGAGCTAAAGAAATCAATTGTGCCTCTTCCGGACTATGTGGTTGTAAACAAAGTGGAAGACTTTAAAAAAGCGTATCATTATCTTCGAGAGAAAGGTCATACGGTTTGTTTCAAGCCTGTAATCGGGGAAGGTGCAAATGGTTTCCGAGTGATCAAAGAAGGACAGGAAACGATTGAAGAGCTTCTTACAGAAGGAGTATCGAGAAGAATTTCATTTGAGCATGCCTGTTCCATTTTAGCTCAACAAGATTCGTTTCCAGACTTAATGGTCTTAGAGTACTTAGATGGTTATGAATATAGTATAGACTGCCTTGCGTATGATGGAGAGTTACATCTTGCCATTCCTCGTAAGAAAGTTGAAGGAAGAGTAAGAGAACTTGAGAACAATGAAGAGTTACTAGAAATTGCACGTGCTATTCACAAGGAATATAACATCGATTACATCTCAAACATTCAAGTTAAGTTCAGTGAAGGGATTCCCAAGCTCCTTGAAATTAACCCTAGGATGGCAGGAGGGTTGAACATTAGTTGCTTATCTGGTGTAAACATCCCCTACGAAGCGATTAAATTATTGCAAAATGGGGGCAATTCATCACTTAATTTAAAGCCAGAAATGGGCATACGTGCTAGTCATATCGAGAAAGAAGTTGTCCTTACTTAAAAATAAAGGAGGTAGTCTGATGAGTATTACATTAATGAAAAAGAATGCTGGGATTGTATTAAAGAAAAAGAATTTAGATCAGGTTGTAGCCAGAGTAGGGCTTGTTCTAGATATCAGTGGATCAATGCGAAAACTATACAAAGAAGGGATCGTTCAAAAAGTAGTTGAGCGTGTTCTGGCCGTTGCGAGTCAATTTGATGATGATGGTTCATTAGATGTGTGGGTCTATGATAATGAATTTAGTCGGTTAAAACCTGTAACAGAATTTGATTTCGAAGGATACGTAGATCATCAAATACTTTCGAACGACCTCGTTCATAAATTTGGTAGAAACGATGAACCTCAAGTAATGGAAGACGTTATCAGTAAATACGTTAAAGAAGACCCATCTAAAGAACCGGTGTTCATTGTGTTTATTAATGATGGTGGCTGTAAACGTGGAATTAAGACAGCTATTGTTGAATCCTCAGAACAACCTCTTTTTTGGCAGTTTATCGGAATAGGAGATTCCAACTTTGATGTGCTAGAGAAATTGGATACCATGACGGGAAGGTTCATAGATAACGCCAACTTCTTCCATATAGAAGATATCGACCGGACAAGTGATGAAGTATTGTACAATAATCTTCTAAATGAATTTCCAGATTGGTTGAAAGAAGCAAGAGAAAAGAATGTGATACAGTAGCGTTAACAGAATCGACAAAATCTTTTCAATTTATTAGAGTTGACCAAGGGTTAAAGGATTCATTTTAGCTGAAAATATGTTAGTTTTAAATAGAAAGAATCTGTTTTTGCTGTTAAAACAATTTTTTTGTTGAAACTTGAAACTTTTCGAAGTTAGGCACGTATTACAGAATAGGCAGCTAACTACTGAATTTAACACGCACAACATCATAATCGATTTAAATCTACTAACAGGAGTGAAACGATTTGACAATTTCTTTGCAGAAAGGTCAACGAATTGACTTAACAAAAGGAAATGCCGGCTTATCGAAAATTATGGTTGGTCTTGGTTGGGATCCAGTTGAGCAAAAGAAAGGTGGCCTTCTAGGCGGTCTTTTTGGAGGCGGAAGCGGCGGCGCTAACGTTGACTGTGATGCCTCAATCTTAATGCTTGAAGATGATAAGTTAACTTCTAAGAAAGATTTAATTTATTTTGGTAATTTAAAAAGCGCATGTGGAAGTATTAATCACACAGGTGACAACTTAACGGGTGCCGGAGACGGTGATGATGAACAAATCATGATAGATCTTGGACAAGTTCCACAACGCATTACAAAGCTCGTTTTTGTTGTTAATATTTATGATGCCGTAAAACGTAAACAGGATTTTGGTATGATTCAGAACGCGTTTATTCGCGTGGTCAATCAGTCAAATCAAGAAGAGATGCTTAAATTTAATCTTACAGATAACTATTCTGGTAAGACAAGCCTATTCGTTGCAGAAATCTATCGCCACGGTAGTGAATGGAAATTTGCTGCTATTGGAAATGGAACGAACGATGCAGGGTTAAGCGATATTGCAAAAAAATACTAAACTACTAAAATACTAAAGGGGCTGACTAGCATGGCTGTATCATTATCTAAAGGACAAAAAGTAGATTTAACAAAAACAAATCCTGGACTTTCAAAAGTTATCGTAGGACTTGGTTGGGACACGAACAAATATGATGGTGGAAATGACTTTGACCTGGACGCAAGCATCTTCCTATTAGATAGCACTGGTAAGTGTTCTTCTGATAAAGATTTTGTTTTCTATAATCAAACTGAAGGTGGCGGCGGTTCGGTTGTTCATACTGGTGATAACCGTACTGGTGAAGGTGCAGGAGATGACGAGCAAGTAAAAGTTCATCTTCAAGATGTTCCGGCTGAAATTGAGAAAATTTCATTCGTCATTACGATTCATGATGCTGAAGCACGTAGTCAGAATTTCGGTCAAGTATCGAATGCATTTGTACGCATTCTAAATGAAGAATCAAATGAAGAGCTCATCCGTTACGACTTAGGAGAAGATTTCTCAATTGAAACGGCGATTATAGTAGGTGAACTATACCGTCATAGCGGCGAGTGGAAATTCTCTGCAGTTGGTTCAGGTTATCAAGGTGGACTTGCTAGAATTGCAACTGATTTTGGTTTACAAGTCGGATAAATTCTTCTTTTTGGCAAGAGGGACACTCCCTCTTGCCATTCCAATATAAACGCGAATTGGGGGATCACATTGGGAATTCAACTATCTAAAGGACAGAGAATTGATTTAACAAAAACGAATCCAGGACTCGTTAAAGGACTTATTGGACTTGGTTGGGATACGAATAAATATCAAGGTGGTTCGGACTTTGATTTGGATGCGTCTGCTTTTCTAGTTGATGCAAATAATCGTTGTCAAAATGACCTGGATTTCATTTTCTATAACAATTTGGAACATCCGAGTAAATCCGTGATTCATACAGGTGATAACCGTACGGGTGAAGGTGATGGAGACGATGAACAGCTGATCGTTGATTTTTCCAAAATCCCAGCTCATGTTGATAAAATCGGGATTACCGTTACGATTCATGATGGTGAGTCGCGGCATCAGAACTTTGGACAAGTATCGAACGCATTTGTTCGGCTTGCGGATGAATCCACTGGAGAAGAGCTATTGCGCTTTGACCTTGGTGAAGACTTCTCAATTGAAACGGCAGTTGTCGTTTGTGAGTTGTATCGCCACGGTAGCGAATGGAAATTCAATGCAATTGGAAGTGGGTTCTCAGGCGGACTTGCTTCGCTTTGCAAAAATTATGGCCTTGAGGTTTAAGGCTTAGCTAGTTGACATTAGGAGGAAACATCAAGTGGAAATTTTACAAGAAATTCTAAACACATATGCCTCTTTCTTTGATTGGGAAATGTGGGGAGAAGTTTTAACAGACCCTGTTTCATGGGGACTTATTGGTACATTGGTTCTTCTGGAAGGTTTGTTATCAGCTGATAACGCACTCGTTCTTGCCGTTATGGTTAAACACCTTCCGCCAGAGCAACGTAGAAAAGCGTTAACGTATGGTTTAATCGGTGCTTATTTCTTCCGATTCCTATTTATTGGTATCGGAATGTTTCTTATTAAATTCTGGTGGATCAAAGTATTTGGTGCTGCATACCTTGCTTGGATCGTGATTCAACACTTTAGAAATAAGGGTGGAGAAGAAGGCACAGAGGGTATGAAAAAAGATACCTGGCTTGTGCGTACATTTGGGTTGTTCTGGGCTACTGTCATTTCAGTAGAACTAATGGACATCGCTTTCTCTGCTGATAGCATCTTAGCTGCACTAGCTATTTCAGAACAGGTATGGGTATTGTTACTTGGAGGAATGATCGGTATTCTTCTTATGAGAACAGTAGCTGGTGTTTTCCTTAAATTGATTGAAAGAGTACCTGAAATGGAAAATACAGCATTTGTATTGATTGCAATTATTGCCCTGAAGATGTTCTTAAGTGTCTTCCATATCGAAGTTCCTCACGTAGCATTCTTTGGTATCATCGTGCTTGCGTTCCTTGGAACATTTGTTGTTCATTATATTAATAATCGAAATCGTCCTTACGCAGAAGAAACAGCTTCAGCAAAAGAGAACGAATAGCAGAAAGAGGAGGAGACGCTGGTGCTCTCCTTCTTTTTTATACGGTTAAACCGGTTTTTGTAAATAAGAAGTGATTACAGGGGGTGAAGAAGCTGGAATATTTTCAATACCTATCAGAAATACAGAAAGAGCATATCTTCTTTAAGAAGCCAGCTCCAATCAGTAAACACGTAGGACGAGAACAGCTTGCTTATGCGGTTGGCGCCGCTTTATATATGCCTGCAATACGAAAAGATATTGCAACGATCGTGATACAAGAAAAGTATAAAGAAGTAGTTACAATTGTTCTTGATCTTGAAGATGCTATTGGAGACAACCGTGTCGATGAGGCGATCGATCAAACGGTGGAACATCTATCAGCCATTGAAGAAGCGATGGTTTGCGGGACATTAAATTGGGAGAGCTTACCCCTCTTATTTATTCGCGTTCGCTCTGCTAATCAACTAAAAGAAGTGGCAAGAAAATTAGAAACTTCCATTCATTATTTAACAGGATTTGTGTTTCCTAAGTTCTCCACTAGTAATGGTAGAGATTACTTACATACTTTACGAGAGGTGGAAATGACCGCAGGAACACAATTATACGGGATGCCAATATTAGAGTCTCCAGAGCTTTTCTATAAGGAAACACGCTACACGGAGTTCCATTCTCTTTCATTATTGTTCCAAGAATATGAATCTTCCATACTAAATGTACGTATCGGGGCCACAGATCTTTGTGGACTTTATGGAATACGTCGAAGTGCACAGTCAACGATTTATGATATTTCAGTAATGAGAGATTTTATAGCAGATGTGGTCAACTATTTTGGGAGAAGCTTTGTCGTTTCTGGTCCTGTTTGGGAGTATTTCAATAATCGACAGGAATTAAGAGAGCATGGAGAGCAGAACGTCTCTGATTATAATACTGGACTATTAAATGAGACCTTGCTTGATATAACGAATGGTTTAATTGGAAAGACGGTTATTCATCCCTCACACCTAAACGTTGTTCAAAGCGTAAATGTTGTGTCAAAAGAAGAATACCTCGATGCTGTTAGTATTCTAGAGAATGCAAATGGAGATATCGGAGTTCTAAAAAGTAATTCTCAAAACAAAATGAATGAGATTAAGCCACATTATAAGTGGGCAGTAAAAGTTATTATGAAATCTACGATCTACGGGGTGTATCATGACAAGTATAATTTCTTCAAAATGCTCACCGAAACAATACCATTTTCCGATCCTGTCGGATATGAGCGTTAATCTAGAAATCGAGCAAAATGCATTGAACATACCAATCAATGAATTTTTCAATATGGCAGCACGCATTAATAAAAAACGAGGTTTTCTATTTGTTAGTAAGATACTAGGGAAGCATCTTCCGGTCAATCCCTATAAGCCATTGCTTGCTTCAGGACTTCTTGCATCTACTTATTATGAACGAGTCACTGGTCATGTTGTTGATGATCTTTCAGACATTCGAAAAGGGTTCTTAAGTAATCAAAGGGAAGAGATTGAGAAAGCATATGAGCTCTTGCAAATGAATCCTCTTACCCTTCAAGAACCTCCGATTGTAATCGGATTTGCTGAAACAGCCACCGCGCTTGGCCATGCAGTGTTTGATTGCTTTCAACAAGGCTATTATATTCACACAACACGTGAGAATGTAGGCGATCTCGCACCAGAGTTCAACTTTAAAGAAGAACACTCTCATGCAGTAGACCAACGCTGTTATGCCAATCCATCGATTCTTGAGAAACAGCATCCAATCTTATTAGTGGATGATGAAATTACGACGGGGAAAACGTGTCTCAACATTATCCGAGAGCTTCACGCTAAATACCCTCGTCATCATTATGCCGTTCTTTCTTTATTAGATTGGCGATCAGAAGAACATATTGAACACTATCAGTCGTTGGAAAAAGAGCTTGGCATAACGATCCGCGTTGAGTCACTTCTTAAAGGAACAATTTCGTTTGAAGGGAATCCTTTAGAACGTCCAATCAATGATTTTCATTCCAATGAAGATCCGAGTAAGGAAACGGTTATCAATCGAATAAACCTGGCATCTGAGTTTCAGTTTCTACCTGAGAGTGGCTATCTTTCTTATAGTGGTAGGTTTGGCATTAATGAATCGGATAAAGCAAAGATAGAGGAGTCCTGTCGAAGTGCATCGAAGCATTTGAACATAGAGAAACTCCATGGAAAGACGTTATGTCTTGGGACGGGAGAGTTTATGTACATTCCAATGAAGGTTGCATCTTACTTGGATGGAGATATCTCCTATCATTCTACTACGAGAAGTCCCATACAACCGGTTAAGCTTGAGGATTATGCTATAACAGAAGGGTTCACTTTTCAAAATCCAGAAGATCATGCCATTCAACACTATGTCTATAACATTCCCAAAGGCGAATATGACGAGGTATTTGTTTTCTTTGAAAAATGGGTGTCAGACGACAATGTTATGGAAATCGCAACATTATTAAAAGAACGAGAAATCAAAACGGTTCATATCGTTTCATGTTCGTGAAGAAAGGAATGAAAGAATTGACTGCACAGATTACAAGAATGGGAAGCTATCCTGAGCAAGATGTCACTTTTCTATTAAAAGATTTATCAGAAATAACGATGGAAAAAAGCACCGATGAAAGAGAGCAAGCGATTCAACAGGGAACTCATTATTCTGAAATGCTACCAATTGAATATAAGCCCACAGATGAATACATGAATTTGTTTTACGCTTCACTTGATGAAACGAAGCATAAAGTTGCCGTAGCCGTAGGTGTTGTTGCTGAACAAATTGTAGCGAAGAGAGGTTTTCAAACCGTACTCGTTTCTTTAGCGCGAGCAGGAACACCAATCGGTGTCTTAATCAAACGCTATCTTTCTTATAAATATGATCAAAATTTCCCTCATTACAGCATTTCGATCATCCGTGATAGAGGAATTGATGAGGAAGCACTTCGATATATTTTAAACGAGCATCCCGGTTATTCGATTTCATTTATTGATGGATGGACAGGTAAGGGAGCCATTACAAATGAATTAACAAAGTCAGTTGCTGAATTCAATGAGATGACTGGAGAGAATTTATCAAGTGAGTTAGCTGTTTTAGCTGATCCTGGTGACTGCTCGTCTCTTTTTGGAACGCGTGAAGATTTTCTTATTCCAAGTGCTTGTTTAAATTCCACTGTTTCAGGACTTGTTAGTCGTACCGTTTTAAATAAGCGTTGGGTTCATGAAGGTGATTTCCATGGAGCGAAGTACTACTCAGAGCTTGCACCAGAAGATGTATCAAATTTGTATGTCGATACGATATGTAGTCAGTTTCCTTTCATAGATAATGAGGTGAGAAGCGGATTAGAAGAGATCAAAAAGCAGAAGCGGAAGCCTGAGTGGAAAGGGCTAGAATCAATTGAGAATATCCAGCGCGATTTTGGTATAACGAATAATCACCTCATTAAACCAGGTGTTGGTGAAACATCGAGAGTTTTGCTGCGCCGGGTGCCCTGGAAGATCCTCGTTCATCCAAACGCTGAAATGAATCTTGAACATATTCTCATTTTGGCAAGGGATCGGGGCGTGCCAATAGAAGAGTACTCTAATATGTCTTATTCATGCTGTGGGCTCATTAAGCCACTGGAGAAAGAATAATGAGGGCTTTTGCGAGCGATTTAGATCGCACTTTAATTTATTCTCATCGCATGATTGATTCTAGTACTGCAACAGACGTTCATTTGATTGAAACGCTTGATGGAAAAGACATTTCTTATATTTCGAGTTATTCGCGTAAAGCTTTGCAGCAACTGAATAATGAAATCTACTTTATTCCTGTCACAACGAGAACGATTGAGCAATACCAACGAATTACGCTGTTTCAAACAGCCATCCAACCAGAATATGCTATAACGAGCAATGGTGGTCATATTTTAAAGGATGGGAATGTTGTAAAGGGGTGGTCAGATCAGTTAAAAGCATCACTCGAAACGTGTTTATCTCTACCTGTTTTTATACGTCAACTAGAGGAACGAATGACAGGGAACTGGGTGGAGCGAATTCGGCAGGCCGATCATCTCTTTATTTATCTCATTATTCAACGTGATCAAGTATCCCGAGAAGAACTTTCTTCATTGTTTGAATGGGCTCGTGAACAAGGTTGGCAACCGAGTCTTCAAGGAAGAAAGCTGTACTTTGTACCAAATCCAGTAAACAAATGGAAAGCGGTCGAGTATCTGAAGAATGAGCTAGGGCTTTCTTACGTTTATACAGCCGGAGACTCATTATTAGACTATGAGCTTATTAAGTATGGCGACTATGGATTTGTTCCGTCGCATGGTGAAGTTCTTGAAAGCTATCCAGGTTTACATAAAACAGAAGCGCATGGAATGCCTGCTTCAGACGAAATTCTATTATCAATTACGGAAGACTTATCGTTAAGCAAGCTCGCTTCAGAACAAAACAGTTAAGCATGGAAGAAATAGTATGTTATTCTGAAAGATAGAAAATGTTATATTGAGGGAAAGAGTGCGACTACGTTTTAAAAATTGTAGGAATGTAAGGAGGATTGATCCTAATAGACCATCCTCCGGAAAGGAATGAGAAAGCGGGGAGAACACCATGAGTTACTATGATCAAATTCTAATCAAAAAAGCATCGCTTGATGATGAGGATTTAAAAGAAAGGTTACTTCAGTCGTTTCCAGAGCGTGATTTTTATGAGAATGGAAAAGAGCTACACATTACGCAAATAGTTGGTAGATTTCTAGGAAGCTACTATGATGAAAATGACTATTTCTTACAATTGCATGATCTGTACAAGTCCAATCAATTTCATGTGCTAAGCGAAGAATTGAACAAAGTGATAAGTCCTGAGAGACTTCAAGCGATACAATCGATCCATTCGATTAACCAAAAAGAAAACGGACTCTCGGCAAATCGATTCGTTGCTTTCTTAGAAGGTGCTAAGCTTATTCCGTCTCATCAAAATCCATCTTTACATCGCCACATACGAAAATCATTAATTGCAACCCTTACTCTTTTTGAAAAACAGCACCAGGATGGATTTAATCATCCTGAATTCCGAAGAGTCCTTGTTGACTTAATGAAATGGACGTGGAATCACCTCGACCCGTGGCTAGCAGAAACTCAGTTTGAAATCAAAATGCCCGGTGTTGTTTGGTACGGAGAAGCAACAACTAGTCAGCAATACTTCTTACTTTATTTAGTTGAACTTGGATGTGATGTGCTTTATTTCCATCCTGAAGGCATCGATTCGTTTCAGGAAATCGATCCGAATGGAGATTTTATGGAAATGCGCAAACTACCTGCAACTGCTAAACTAGAAGCTTTTCCGATTGAAAAGCCGGAAAGACGTTCTACTGTCGCCTATCGGGCAACGAAAGAAATGGATACGGTCCTTCACCATGAAGGCTCCCAGCTGTTTAAACCATGGCAATTAAGAAGTTATGCTCCAAAGTCCGTCACATTAAAAACGACCTATGATGAATTGTTCTTAATTGCAAAGGAAAAAGCATTCATTCGGCCAAATTTCAAAGTGGATAACGGAAGCGTTCACATCCCGTCTTTATTTGCCAAGGTTATGGGAGTTTCCGAGAATAAGAAGGAATATTGGAACAGACTTCAAAATATCAGCAAAATGAAATCAACTGTTATGATACGTCAATTCCCTTTTACTCAGGAAACGAGAGCCAATCAAAAGTTTCACTATCAACATGCATTAAATCAAGAAGGTGTATTGGATCCAGAAATCATGATGCAAGGTAACTGGTGGCAATATAAGCACTTGCCAAATGAAACACAAAAGGCAATTGGACAGGCGATTTCGAGAATGTGCAACAACCCTAAGTTACTTCCTGAAGGTAATGAGTCAGAAGAGGAAATAAAACTTTATCTTTTCTCACAAACAACTAATATTCCTGAAGAGTTTGTTCATTTAATTCAAACGTTCGATTACTCTCAGGAAGTACCAAAAGTTGTCTTATATAATACAGAAATGAATGGCACGCTTTCTCGATCCGATGCAGCCGTTTTACATCTGCTAAATGAGTTTGGTATTGATATTATTCTTTACAATCCACCAGGCCACCAATGTATCGAGCGCTTTATTGATGCAAATCAATTCGATATTCATTGGCTAGAAGAAATGGCATATCGTCAGGATTTTAAAGAACCTTCTGTTTTTCGGAAGCTGTTTAAATCAATTAAATTATAATCATAGGAGTGATCGTTCATGACGAATGAAACAGGTTTAACAACGCTTGATAAAAACGAAGAGATCACAGAAGCGAAGGCGGAAGATGTCCGTCTGAAGCTTCGTGAGGAGCAAGAAGTTCAGAAGCTCGCAGGTGAAATTGATGTAAGAGATCAAATGGCATTACTTGAGTTCGGTAAAGAACCTGCTGTTGAGATTTCGAAGTTCTCCGATAAAATTTTATCAATGATGCGCACAACAAGCGTTACTGATTCTGGAGAAATGCTGAAGCAGCTCGGGAAAATTATGGATCGATTCGATAAAAAGGACTTTGAAGAGCCGAAAACAGGCTTTCTTTCAAAATTCTTCAAAAAAAGCAATGATATGGTTGAGAAAATTTTTGGCAAATATCAAACGCTTGGTGGAGAAATTGAGAAAGTACATGTTGAAATTTCGAAATATAAAGATGAAATGTCACGTTCAACTGGTACACTAGATGAAATGTACCAACATAATCTAAACTATTATGTTGAACTAGAGAAATACGTTGTTGCAGGTCAAATTAAACTGGAAGAGCTTCAAGACAAAGTTCCTGCTATTCAGCAGAAAGTTAGCGCTGGTGATCAAATGGCGCAAATGGAACTGGATACGTTAAATAATGCGATTCAAACGCTTGAGGAACGCATATATGATCTTGAAATGGCAAGAATGGTGGCCATTCAAACAGCTCCACAAATTCGTCTTCTGCAACGAGGAAATACAAAGTTGATCGGGAAAATCAATTCAGCCTTCATTATTACCATTCCAGTTTTCAAAAATGGTGTCATTCAAGCTGTAACAGCGAAGCGCCAAAAGCTTGTTGCTGACTCTATGAATGAGCTGGATCGTCGTACAAATGAAATGTTGAAAAACAATGCCCAGAATATCTCAAATCAAAGTGTAGAGATTGCGAAATTGTCAGGTAGACCGAGTGTTAAGATTGAAACGATTGAGGAATCGTGGAACACGATCGTAAAAGGAATGGAAGAAACGCGTGCGATTGAGGACGAAAATAAACGTTTGCGTGATGAAGGTACGAAGCGTATTTTAGAACTTCAAGATAATATGAAGAAGATCGGGAATAATTGAGGTCGATCCTAAAGAAAAAGGAAAGGAGAGCGGTTTCGCTCTCCTTTCCTTTTTCTTAGTTCTTTAAATTTCCTTTACGATCCTGGTATTCGCCTTTCGACTTATCGCGCTTACCTTCTTCTTGAAGGCGATGGTCATTCTTTGCGTTCCCAACCTGATCTTTTACTTCACCTTTTGTTTTGGAAACAGCACCTTTTACTTTGTCACTTAACCCTTTATTGTTACTCATAAGATAAACCGCTCCTTTCGTGTTTCTATAAAAGAAAATACCCCATGAAAGGAGTTACCAAACAGGCTTTTCCTTCATGGGGTGAAAAATAGTCATTTAGTTGGATGTGTCTTTCACTGGCTTATTCGTCCATATATCTGATTTTAATCCTTTAATCGTATCCGCATAGAACTGAGGATCTTTCCCAGCTTTACGCTGATCTCGATAATCTTTAAGAGCAACAAAGGCAACTTTACCTATAATTGAGATAACAATTAAGTTAAGTAGCGCCATTAGTCCCATGGAGAGATCAGCCATGCCCCACACGATACCAAATCCAGCTTTAGCACCAAACATGACCATAGCAAGTACGGCAAGTCGGTAAATAAGAAGGGCGGTTTTACTAGATTTAATAAATTCGATATTCGTCTCACCATAATAATAGTTACCAATAATGGAACTAAAGGCGAATAGAAGAACGGCGACGGCAACGAAGATTCCTGCACCACTACCTAAATGCTGGTTCATTGCTTCTTGAGTCAGTTGGACGCCATCTAGTTTTGAGTCAACATAACCGTCTGACATTAAAATCATAAAAGCTGTAGCTGTTGCAATTAGTAGCGTATCAACAAACACACCAAGCGCCTGAATGAGACCCTGTTTTACCGGGTGAGACACGTCCGCAGTAGCTGCTGCGTTTGGAGCACTCCCCATACCTGCTTCGTTAGAGAAGAGACCGCGTTTAATACCTAGTAGCATTGCAGCTCCAACTCCTCCTCCAGTTACTTCTTTAAATCCAAAAGCGTGTTGGAAAATAAGAGCAATCATTGCTGGGATTTCAGTAAAGTTTACGATTAAAACAAAAGCTGCAACAATGACGTAAATGCCAGCCATTATTGGAACAATGATCTGTGAAACGACTGCAATTCTACGAACGCCACCGAAAATAATGATAGCAGTTGCCACGGTTAAGATTGCACCCAATACCCATCGGTTTACATCAAAAGAATTTTCAAAGGCAAGTGCAATCGTATTTGATTGAACAGAGTTAAATACAAGTCCAAAACTGAACGTAATTAAAACAGCGAAAATGATCCCTAACCAACGAGCATTTAATGCGCGCTGCATATAGTAAGCAGGTCCGCCTCGGAAGTCATCTCCATCACGAACTTTATAGATTTGAGCAAGCGTACTTTCGACAAATCCACTAGCTGCTCCGAGTAGAGCAATGACCCACATCCAGAAAACAGCACCTGGGCCACCAATACTAACCGCAGAAGCAACGCCGGCAAGATTACCAGTTCCAACACGAGATGCCGTACTAATAAAGAAAGCTTGTAAACTCGAGACAGAGTTCTTTCTTCCTTTCATCGTTTCTTTTTCTGATAGTACATGAAACATTTCACCAAACAGGCGGAATTGAACGAATCGTGAACGAATCGTGAAATAAAGACCGACACCAATGAGAATAACAATTAAAATGTTTGACCAGATGAGTTCATTACCAGCATCAACAATCGCTTTTAGAATATCCATATGTAAGTCCCTTCTATAAAAAGATTTAGGAAAGAGGAATGGAAGATATTATCACACTTCCCTTATTTGTTCAGAATCTAACGCGGGCTAGGAATCTTTTTTAAAATAATGGAAAAAATAACGTATTTTCTGACAATAACAACAATACGTTAGAATCTGTCGCACAAATATCCATTATACATGCTCTTTGATAAAGTAGTAACACATAACGTTAGAAAATCTAACATCATAAAACTTGGTATGTAACCTCAAATGACTACAGTGAGGATTAGGTATAATGAAAATACACTGATCATAAAGAATTCCTTACTAATCGATTTTAAGGAGGAGCTGTTAAAATTGCTACTCTTTCATTACCTTCTGGAAGGGAAGGGAAGTCTCCTGCTAATGTGATGATTCATGGCAGCAGACCTGTCGATCGAAATGAGAATACAAAGAAACTAAACATACATTCAAGGAAATGACACGCTTTTCCAAATCGATTCTCAAGTATTATAAACATTTACAAAAATCAGGTGAAAAGTCCGATCGAACCCGAAATAAAGCTATTGGTATTGAGCTGGATACGGAAGCTATAGAAGCTAGAAGGGAGGCAAGCCTGTCTCTCTTAAATTCATTTGTTCGACTTACTTTCTGCAGGGAGGGATTGTTCGCTTTATTCCTATGCAACAGAGTGGTAGAATGAAGGTGGAAGGTATTAAATTTAGCTCTGCCCGGGAGGGATTTCAATGATCGAGCAACCTCAAAGTGTTACTGTCATCTCGAATCAACGACAAGTCCAATTACGTGTTGAACGCCTTGCGATTCATCACAGAATGAAAATTCTTGAAGCAGAGAAGGTAGACGGAAGTAAATTTTATCTTTTCTTCTATAAAGATGATTTTATTACAGGAAAAACAGCCGAAATGAAGAGTGATTCTCTCGTTGAGAAAGCTTTCCAAAATGGCATCGTACTTCAAGCTTCACATCCGCTTATTGATCATTTTTTGTCTAATCGAACGCTTCTCCTCAAATCCACTAAGCAAGTCTTTCAATCTGTCCAAAAGCATTATACTCCTCAAGAGACAGCCTTTATTTTTTCTTACTTTGACTCATTTCTCTCAAACGATACGATTATCAAGTTAATGCGAAAGCACTTCTACGAGTACCGACGGAACGGGCAATTGCGCTTAGCGTTTCAAATTCTAGCAACAATGCTACATTTTGATCCAACAAATAAGTGGGCACTTGAGCTAGCGCGCAAGTTAGAATACCAAACAATAAGAAATATATACGAAGGAGATTACAGTGAGCTTGTAGAGGCAGATCCCCTGTTTGCTGAAATCAAGGCTTACGAAGATTTGAAGCTCAATCACAGTTCTCTTGAAACGATCTTTCGTAAAGAAAAACGTATGTTTGAATTATCCGCATTGCGACTCCACCTTTATCTCCAGTCTCCTTGTGAGGAAGAATTGGACCCACAATCCCTTATCCATGTCACACTCTCTGAACCTGAGAGAGCTCGTCTGCTTTGGTTAATGTACACTGAAGCGCCTCACCACTTACAACTCAGAAAAAATGCTTTTGAAGCGCTCATGTATTTGAATAAAACAAGCGAAGCGATTCATTTATTATCCGAAAAGCAAGCGATCTTACAAAGTGAATATGAACTTCTACTAAAAGCCTTTCAAGATCAAAGCATCTCCTTGGCAGCTATTGATT
Source organism: Guptibacillus sedimenti (assembly GCF_028610665.1). Lineage (NCBI taxonomy): Bacteria > Bacillati > Bacillota > Bacilli > Caryophanales > Guptibacillaceae > Guptibacillus > Guptibacillus sedimenti. The sequence continues at coordinate 112,054 of NZ_JAQQWV010000005.1, read as the reverse complement.
TCATTTCTCTACAAAATTTACTTGGACATAAAGAAAATCGACCTTACCTAGATGGTTTGCTTCATGCGCTTATACCAAGAATGCTCCATGAATTTGGATTAAGCTACGTCTATAGTTGGGTGAAGCCTTTTATTGAGAAAAACAACGACCTCTCGATACTATCAACGGTACAAACGATGGTAGATATTCAGGATGATCCAGATAAGCAATTTCAGCTAGGAAAACTTTATCATAAAATGAAGCAGTATGATGAAGCGATTACCTGCTTCGATTGGGAGATGGAGCTTCATCCAACAGACCCAACTCCAGTACAATGGTTAACGAAAGTTTACCGTGAGATGGGTAAGGTGGAAGAATCCAATACGTATATGTCAATCTATTCACAGATGCAAAGGACTTCACATCAATAGCGCGAGGCTAAGCCTTGCGCTATTTTCTCTTTTAATCAACGTATTACATAATCGAAAGGGGATCTTCGTTAATATTTGATAAATATTAGCAGGTTCATATAAACTAAGTGTCATTAAGATATTTTAAGGTTGTCAGGAGCGAAGTATGGAAAATCAATCGAGTTATGCGTACGACATTATACAAGTTTGCTTATTGGCAGGAAAGGTCATGCTACAAAACGGTGGAGAGACGTATCGAGTAGAAGATACGATGACACGAATAGCGGACGCTTACGGTGCATCTCATTCGAATAGTTACGTAACACCAACTGGTATTATTTTTTCAATTGAAGGTCCTGAACCTTCTAAAACGCAGTTAATCCGCATATCAGATCGAACGACTGATCTCGATAAGGTGACAAAAGTAAATAGTATTTCGAGACGGATAAGTAGCGGCGATTTATCGATTCAAGAAGCATACAATGAGCTTTATCGTCTTGATAAGATGACCGAGCGCTATACCTTTCCGAAACAATTCATTGCTGCAGCGGTTGCCAGCGGTTGTTTTTTAATTATGTTCGAAGGTCAGTGGAATGATTTTGTGCCTGCAGTTCTTGCTGGCGGAGGTGGCTTTTATAGTGTAACCCTATTTAATCGTCTCGTACCCATTAAGTTTTTTTCTGAATTTCTTGCTTCGTTCGTAATTGGTTTACTTGCTGTTCTATTTGTTTCGACAGGACTTGGTGAACAACTTGATAAAATTATTATTGGTTCGGTTATGCCACTTGTTCCGGGGTTGTTAATTACGAACGCCGTAAGAGATTTGATGGCTGGACATCTTATATCCGGGTTATCAAAAGGCGCAGAAGCATTTTTAACAGCTTTTGCAATCGGAGCAGGTATTGCGCTTGTTGTATCATTTTTGTAGAAAGGAAGTAAGGAAATGACATTTGTTGCTCAGATTGTAACGAGCTTTGTGGCAAGCGCAGCTTTTGGCTTGTTGTTTAATGCTCCGAAATCCTCTCTAATAAAGGGTGGATTTGTCGGCATGTGCGGTTGGATGATTTATTATGTTATGGAAGCTTCAGGAATCGATGTAGTCGTTGCAACGGTGACCGCTTCTTTCTTTATTGCTGTGATTAGTCAGTTTTTTGCAAAAATGTATCGGACGCCCGTTATTATTTTTAGCGTAGCGGGAATTATTCCGCTTGTTCCTGGTGGATTAGCGTATGATGCGATGCGGAATTTTGTCCAAAATGACTATAACAATGCCATTAACCTCGCAGCAAAAGCTTTTATGATTTCAGGCTCGATTGCAGTCGGATTAGTATTCTCAGAAGTGATTAACCAGATCATTCGTCATTCAACACTTACGAGACGTCAAAAACAGTAAAAAATAGGTCGTAATCCTTTTGCGTCATAGCCATTCCCTATGATAACGTTTAAGCGGATGACTCTGTCGAACGGTGTCAAATAATGTTAGTATCTGGGGAGGATCAACGATGAAAACCTATCCCCATCTCGGATTGTTAACAATTCGATTGGTCGTAGGTGTGCTTTTTTTTGTTCATGGGTTTTTAAAGTTTTCTGGAGGTATTGAAAACACGATAGCATTCTTTGAAACAATTGGGATTGCTGGTTTTCTAGCTTATGTTGTTGCTGTTATTGAGATAGCTGGAGGAATTTTAATGATTCTTGGTATAGGAACACGTTTCATTAGCGTGTTATTTTCTATGATTCTAATCGGCGCTCTTCTTACAGTAAAAAGGTCAACAGGTATGCTTGGCGGCTATGAGTTAGATATCGCTTTTCTAGCAATGTCGGTCTCGCTTTTTTTAAGTGGAGGCGGACCTTATAGCCTATCCAACTACTTGATCAAGTCGTTACCATTTAACCAGGAGTCGGAATCGAAGGATTAAAGAGGAAGTGAGTGATTGGCTAAACCTAAAAAGAAGTTAAAACGAAGTGCTAGATGGTTTTTCTTAGTTGTAGGTATTGTGCTTGTTCTTTTGGTTATTATCATGCGATTTAAGCCATTTGCTGATACGAAAGGTTTTCAATTAGAAAATCAACCTTTTCTAGGAGAAGAAACGGCTCCGGTAGAATTGGTGGCTTTCGGAGACTATCGATGCCGTTCCTGTCAATCATTTAATGATTCTTTATTTCCATTGATTCAAGAAAAACTGATTGCTACGGGGAAAGTTAAATTTTACTTTGTTCAGCACCCATTTGTTGATGAGGATTCAACTAGAGCAGCTGAGTTTGCTGAAGTGGTTTACCAAGAGCTTGGAAACGATGTTTTCTGGCAATTTCACCACGTTGTCTATGATCAGCTTCAGGTAGATAAAAACAAAGCAAGTTTGTCGTTTTTAACCGAAACTCTTAGTGGTTTGGTGAGCGAGGAAGAAACAGATAAGGTTGTTTCTGCCTATAAAGGTGGAGCCGGTGAAAAAGCAGTAGAAGCCGATCTTGCTTATGCAAACAAGCAAAATGTTTCTGCAACGTCTGCCTTACTGGTTGATGAAAAACGATTCGAGGGAAACAGCCTATCAGAATTAAATAATATGGTTGAGAACTCTACGAGTGAATGACTATTAGGCGCCTGAATGGCGTCTTTTTTTTTAGACCTTTTGTTAAACAAACGTTTGATTAATAAAAAAGAGATTAAACAAACGTTTGATTAAGGACGTGTCTTGACTTTGTAAAGAAAGAAGTAAAGAATGAAGAAGTACAATTGAATAAATATGGAAAAGGTGTGCTGAATCCAGTACATAATAGGGAAATTGGTGTAAATCCAATGCGGTCCCGCCACTGTAAGAAGTATAAACGATGCGTTATTCCACTTATCAATGATAGGGAAGGAGTATTCGTTCTAAGAAGCTTCAAGTCAGGAGACCTGCCTTTTCTAAAGCACTGATTGACCTACGGATGATAGGGGGGTGTATCGAGAAGGCTAGATGATGCCTATTCGTTATGCATGCTCTTGTGGAAAGAGGATGCATTTTTTATTGTTTGGAAAAGGAGAGAGGATATGAAAAAGACAGTAAGCGAATCAAGAGTCTATAAGAGCAGTCGTATTTTTCCACCGGACTTGAACAGTCACGGAACCTTATTTGGAGGGAAATTACTTGCGGACATGGATATGTTAGCATCAATCGCAGCAACAAGGCATTCTCGTCTAGAATGCGTCACGGTATCAATGGATACAGTTGAGTTTTTGCATCCTATTACTGAAGAAGATTCGATTCATTATGAAGCATTTGTCATTTGGACAGGAAAAAGTTCTATGGAAGTTTTTGTGAAAGTAACCGCTGAACATTTATTGACAGGTGCAGATCGTGTAGCAGCTACGTGCTTTATTTCGTTTGTTGCTTTGCTTGAAGGAAAGCCGATGCAAGTCCCTGGAATTGAACCAGAAACAGAAGGGGAGAGGCAACTTAATGTGCTGGCGCAAAAACGAGCTCAAAAACGATTGGAACGTAAAGTAACAAGTAAGAACTTAGCAGAAATTTTAACCATGTTATAACAAAAAGGGAGAGCGGAGTTATCCATCTCTCCTTTCTTTCGTTCTCATCCTGATTACTTGGAATAAGAAACTTTTTTTGAAAACAAAGTTAGGAAAAGATAGTTGAGTGGTATAGGAGTTAGAGTGCAACGAAATAACCAAAGGAGACGACCAATGTGGATTAAACATGATTTTTTTAAGTATATTACAGGTATAATTCTATTATTAATTTGTTTCTTCTTTTTAACGGAGTTAGGTTTAGTAAAACCAGTAAAAACAATTATCGGTACACTTTTCTACCCCGTTCTTATTGCTGGCTTTTTGTACTATGCGATTAAGCCAATTGTTAAGTTAATGAAGAAAGTTCCCTATGTGTCGGATCTTGCCGCGATATTAGTCGTGTTTTTGGCAATTGCAGGTATCCTCTATACAGGTTTTACTTTTCTAGCAAATCCGATACAAAGCCAGGTATCTGAGTTTTCAAAGGAATTACCTGAGAAGTTGAAGGAATCAGCAAAAGATGCAGAAAAGATGATGGAGAATAAGGATATGGGAATGTTTTCGGTAGAAAACCTCCAACAAAAAGCAACAGGTTTTTTAGGGAATTTAACACAAAATTTGGGTGATCATATCATGCAAGTTGTGAGTGCATTAACAAGTGCCACCACAGTTCTCGTCATTGTGCCTTTTGTTTTGTTTTATTTCCTTAAGGATGATCACAAATTAAGTCCTTTTCTGTTGAAGTTAATCCCTAATAAACATCAAGGGGAAGGGCGAAAGATTCTTCATAAGATAGATGAAACGCTATCTGCTTATATCATTGGGCAAATTATTGTAGCGATTGTAGACGGAATCTTAATGTATGTTGGCTATTTAATTATCGGCCTACCTTATGCATTAATATTAGGACTGTTTGTTATGGTCACAGCTGTGGTTCCATTCTTTGGACCTATCATTGGAGTTATCCCAGCACTTGTGGTGGCTTTAACTCAAGAACCTATTTTAGCGTTGTATGTGATTATTATTACAATAGTCGTTCAACAATTAGAAGGAAACCTGGTAGCCCCTGTAGTACTTGGCAAAAGGTTAAACATTCATCCTTTAACGATTATTTTACTACTCATTGTAGCAGCTGCTTTATATGGCTTCATTGGAATGCTGATTGCTATCCCACTTTATTCAGTTATTAAAGTCATTGTTAAGAATTTCTATGAATTCTATCGCATACGGCATCGAGCGGAATTAACTGAATAGCGATGAACTCCCCTAATTCGTTTAAGATTAGGGGAGTTTGTCTTTTAGGTATCTTTATAAATAAAGGTGTGCAAGGCGTTTATATGAATTTTTCCGTTCTTTAGGGTCGTGTAAGTTTGTCAGTACCATAAATTCTTCTGTCTCATAAAGCTCGGCCAAGTCATCGATTTTCTTTTTAACTGTAGACGGAGAACCAATAATCATTCGCTTTCGGTTTGTCTCTATCCTTTCCTTTTCGGAAGCTGTATATCGATATTTCCTTGCTTCTTCAGGAGAGGGAATACGACTATCGAGGCCTTTTTCAACACGTAAAAGCCAGAGGTCCTGGCTTTGAGCAAGTTCCTCAGCATGTTCATCTGTTTCTCCACAAACAACAAAAAGCGCTATGATTGCAGAAGGGGATGAACTAAAGTAGGTTGATTTGAACAATTCATAGTAGGTTTTTAACGTATTTTCTCCTCGATCGGGTTTAATGAAGTGGCCAAAAACATAGCCAATTCCTAACTCTGCTGCTCTTTTTGCGCTGTTTTCTCCCATGCCAAGAAGCCAGAGGGAAGGCGGGGTGTTCGTTTGTGGTGCTGCTTTGATACCAGCATATTCATGTCCGCTAGGCATAGAATCGGTTAAATAGTGAGAAAGCTCTTTTAACTGACGAGGAAACTCATTTAAGTCTTTATTTACGCCGTCTGTTAAAGCGAGTCTCGTTTTTGCTGTACCTCCAGGAGAACGTCCTACGCCAAGGTCAATTCGACCGGGGTGCAGAGCTTCTAACTGACGAAAGTTTTCGGCTACTTTAAAAGGACTGTATTGTGGGAGTAAGACACCTCCAGAACCTACTTTAATGCGATTTGTTGAGGCTGCGATATGTGCCATCATAATCTCAGGAGCTGTGCTAGCTAGCCCTTTTGTACTGTGGTGTTCTGCAAACCAGTATCGTTTATATCCTAGATCTTCTGCTAAAATAGCAAGGTTTCGTGTATTTTCAAGGGTTGTATATGAGTCACTTCCTGAGGGAATGGGAGCTTGATCAAGAATACTTAAGTTTATCAATCGTCCTGCATCTCCTTCTATTCTCTATGTTAGTATAAGCAATCTCATTCTATCCTAACGCTTTAAATAGGGATGGTATAGTGATAAGACTTCTTTTTTTAATAAAATGTGAAATAGTGAGCAAAGTGGTTGCGACTTTGGAGAAGATGTCATATACTAAAAATATAGAAATTGTGAAAAACATCACATACTCATTGTTTTATATGTGAAATCATTCACAATTTAATGAGGAGGAATATTGATGAAAGTAGCAGTAGTTGGATGTACACATGCTGGAACAGCGGCAGTTACAAATATAGCAAGACGTTATCCAGAAGCTAGTATTACTGTTTATGAGCGTAATGATAATGTATCCTTCTTATCATGTGGAATTGCTCTATATGTAGGTGGAGTTGTAAAGAATCCACAGGAGTTATTCTACTCATCTCCTGAAAAATTAGAAGAGATGGGCGTAACGATGAAAATGAAGCACGAAGTATTGCAAGTTGATTCTAAAAATAACCGTATTCACGTTAAAAATATAAATACAAACGAAGTGTTTGAAGATGATTACGATAAACTAGTGATGGCGACTGGTTCATGGCCAATCGTACCGCCTATTGAAGGAATTCAACTTCATAATATCCTTTTATCTAAAAATTACACCCAAGCCAATACAATTATTGAAAAAGCGAAAGATGCTAAGCACGTAACCGTAATTGGTGCAGGCTATATTGGAGTTGAATTAGTAGAGGCTTTTCGGAAATATGGAAAAGAAGTAACGCTTATCGATGGAGAAGACCGTATTTTAAGTAAGTATCTTGATAAAGAATTCACCAATGTTATAGAAGAAGACTTTAGAGAGCGTGGGATAAAGCTTGCTCTTAATGAAACGGTAACTCGCTTCGAAGGTGAAGAGACCGTCTCTAAAGTGATAACAACTAAAGGTGAATATGAAACAGATCTCGTTATCCTTTCAGTAGGTTTTCGTCCAAATACATATCTACTTAAAGGTCAAGTAGATATGATGCCAAACGGTGCCATTATTGTGGATGAATATATGAGAACGAGTCAACCTACGATTTTTGCTGCGGGCGATAGCTGTGCGATTCGTTATAATCCAACTGGCGAAAATGCTTATATTCCTCTAGCTACAAATGCGGTTCGAATGGGGACGCTCGTTGGACATAACATTATAGAGCCGACAATCAGATATATGGGTACTCAAGGAACATCAGGGTTGCATCTTTTTGATTATAGTATGGCTTCTACTGGACTAACTGAGAAGGCAGCACTTCGTGTGGGGAAGAATGTGAAAACAATCACAATTAAAGAAAATAACCGTCCTGAATTTATGCCAGATTATGAAGTCATTACGTTAAAAGTTGTCTATGAAGAAGAGAACAGGAGAATTTTAGGTGCGCAGGTGATCTCTAAAACTGATGTAACGCAATCGATTAATACGCTATCTGTGTGCATTCAAAACTCCATGACAATTGATGAACTAGGATACATTGATTTCTTTTTCCAGCCACACTTTAATAAACCTTGGAATTTTCTTAATCAGGCCGGTCTCCAGGCGGCTTTATAATTGTCTGTCCTCTGGCATCACACTATGCCAGAGGATTTCTCTTATATTCTGCGATGCTTGCATCCTAACCTTTCGATAGCCATAATAAAGGATAGAAAATGTGTAGGAGAGAGTGAAGAAACATTGACTAATAAAATTACGGATATAAATGTAGAACAAAAGCATACGCGGATTTACCTCATTCGCCATGGTGAAAGTGAATGGAACGCAGCAGGAGACCTCTATTGTGGGCGAACGGATATTGGGCTTTCTAAAGAAGGCGTAACACAAGCGAAGAATGCAGGCGACTTTCTTAGTTCAGTGGCATTTGATCGGGCATACGCGTCCCCTTTGATTCGAGCATGTGATACAGCTGAACTTATTTTAGGAGAACGGGATTTACCGATTCAAAAAGACGAACGGATTTATGAAGGAGATTTTGGCGAGTGGGAAGGACGATCCAAAGCAGCATTTATAAAAGAAGATCCTGATTCATGGAATAATTGGATGGCTAATCCCTGGGCAACAAGGGCTGGCAGGACTGGTGAAACCGCGCGAGAAATGTATGAGAGAGCATCGGCTTTCTTTAAGGAAGTTAGTGACAAACACCCAGGTGAAACTGTACTCGTTGTCGCTCATAACAACACCATTCGCTTCTTCCTTGCAGGTATATTAGGGATGCCTTTTTCAAACTATCGTCGCATCTTTCAAGATAATACAGGTATCAATGTTCTCGATGTGGATGGCGATGATATTCTCATACGTAGTCTGAATATCAATGCTCATTTAAATGATTGAATAAAAAAAAGCGGTGCAGCACCGCTTTTTTCTATTTAGAAAGTTCTTTGTATGATTTTTTGACAACGCTACTTAAAGCGATCAGAGCAATGACGTTCGGTAATACCATAAATGCGTTAAATGTATCGGCAAGTTGCCAAACGAACGGAACGTTTAAGACAGTCCCAAGTACGATGAAGATAAGCACAGCGGCACGATAATACGGCACACTTTTTTTACCAAATAAATAGTTCACGTTTGTTTCACCAAAGTAAGCCCATCCTAAAATCGTTGTAAAGCTAAAGAACAATAAACTAAAAGCAATAAAATAAACACCAAAGCTTCCTAGTCCACTAGTAAAACTGGCCTGAGTTAATTCAATGCCAGTTAAATTGGAACTTGCGCCGTCAGTTACGAGAATAACGAGGGCTGTAACGGTACAAATAATCACGGTATCAATGAGAACACCGACCATGGCCACAAATCCTTGTTGGGCAGGATGTTTCACTTCTGCCACAGCGTGAGCGTGAGGTGTTGACCCCATACCTGCTTCGTTGGAGAATAGCCCTCTTGCAACTCCATATCGAATGGCTTCTTTAATAGAAGCACCAAGCACTCCGCCTCCAGCAGATTCAGGAGTGAAAGCTGACTCCACGATAAGTGATAACGCTGGAAGTACTTGATCAAAATGTAAGACAAGAATCATAAGGGCCCCAATGATGTAGAGTAACGCCATGATTGGAACAACATTTCCTGCAAATCGGGCGATGCGATTGATACCACCGAATAGAATTAAACTAATTAATATCGCAACGCCGAAACCGATCACAAGCGGTGGAATTTGAAAGGCGGTTTGAAACGCTTCTGCTATTGAATTGGATTGCACCATATTCCCGACAAATCCAAGAGCACAAATAATGGCTATGGCAAAGAAAGCCGCTAGTTTTTTACTCCCTAGCCCGTCGCGTATATAGTAAGCAGGCCCACCTTTAACAACTCCGTTTTCTTTGACGCGAAACTTCTGAGCTAGCACAGCTTCCGCAAAGATCGTGGCCATACCAAGAAAGGAAGAGATCCACATCCAAAAAATAGCTCCTGGTCCACCTGCTGCAATAGCAGTGGCCACCCCGGCTAAGTTTCCTGTTCCTACTTGAGCTGCAATGGCTGTTGAGAGTGCCTGGTAAGATGAAATGCCGTTTTGTTTCTTTTTCGAGAAAAGGGGGCCAAATGTTTGACGAAACCCTTCTTTTAAACCAGTAAACTGGATAAATCCAAGGCGTATCGTGAAGAATAGTCCAGTTCCAAGAAGAAGGGAAATCATAATAGGTCCCCACAGAATCTCATTTATTGCTTCTATTGCTTGCACTGTTGTCAACTCGCTCTCATGAAAAAATAAGATTCTCCAATGATAGCTTACTTTTTCACTATACTTCAACCCATTAAATCACTATGGTAACCATTTCCTTAGTAATTTGTTTGTGATTGAAGACGTTTTTCTGTTTTATTCTGTTTTTGGATCCATTGATAAAAGAACAAAATTCCAATAACAAAGATGCCGAGCATCATGTAAAGATTTGCATATCCTAAAGTGGTTACGATAATCCCAAGTATAAACGATCCGGTTGCAATTCCCGTATCGAAAAAAGTGAAAAACGTGGCGGTGGCGTGTGCACTTCTTGATTCAGGAGCTGCTTGTATGGCTAACGTCTGAAAGCTTGGGACAATTGAGCCATAACCTAACCCGATTAACGCACCAGCAAGAAGTAACATCCATGACTCGGTTGTTAAGCTAAGTGTAACAAGACCGAGCGCAAATAGAACGAATGCAGGCAAGATGACCGTATTCGGTCCTCTTACGTCAAACATTCTGCCAGTGAAAGGTCTTGAGACGAGCATCGCTACAGCAAATACGGCGAAAAAGAATCCTGCAGCTTCAAGAAGACCAATGGATTTCGCATAGAGCGAAATAAATGAAATAACGCTCGCATATGAGAATGCGACGAAGAGTCCAACGATTGCAATAGGAAATGATTTTTTCTCAAAAAGATCATTGAACGTTAATTTATGCCTTGGTGCGGGTTCACTATTTTCAATTACTTTCACCCCGAGTGTACAGAGAACGCCAATCGTCATAATCCCACTAAGGACAAGGAAAATTGTCATATATGAAACATATTGAAGAAGCGTAAGGGCGATAAATGGTCCTGTAACAACTGCTAGATTCATAGACATAGCAAAGTAACCAAGGCCTTCTCCACGTCGTTCACGTGGAATGGTGTCTGCTGCAATTCCACCAGCAGCGGTTGTCACAATACTAAACCAAACCCCATGAAAGAAGCGAAGGAGAAGTAATGCAACATAGTTATCGACTAATGGGTATAAAAAGGAGGCTGCTGCAAATAAAGCTGCGCTTGTAACAAGCATTCTCTTTTTCCCAAACCGATCAATTAATCTACCAGAAAAAGGCCGCACAATAATAGCGGATAATAAGAAGATTGTAATGATAAGACCAGCTTCAGATTCACTCCCACCAATTTCTTCTGTTACGTAAATTGGAAGTAGTGTTAAAAGCGCATAGAAAACAATGAAAATAAATAGATTACTAATGGAGATGTTTAAAAAGCTTTTGGTCCAAATCGGTTGTTTAGTAGACATGAGGCCCCTCTCCTTTCTTTGCTCCAATTTGTTTTAAAAGATAATAAAAATGGGCTTGCTCTTCAGATGATAATTTCGAGAGAAGTGATTCTTCCAATTTTTGAATGGATTCTTTAATGACAGGTAAGAGGTCTTCTGCTTCCTGCGTGAGACGAACAATCCGTTCCCGTTTATCAGAACCTTCTTTTCGTGTAATCCAGTTGCTTTTCTCCATCCGCACAAGCGTGCGTGTCGTTGTAGGAGCTTCAACATTTAAATATTTCCAAATGTCTGTCTGTTTCATTGGGCCAAATTGATCAAGGCAGTACAAAATGGTCCATTGAGAACTATAGAGGTGATACTGCTTTAGTAATTCGTTCACTTCTTTTGTGATAAAGCGAACTTGTTGATGCAAGTTGTGAAAAATATCGCTCGTTGAAATCATACTTCCTCCACTGAAAGTTCATTTTATTTACCTGGGTAAATAATCACATAAGGTACAGTTTATCGACATTCTTACCTATTGTAAAGAAAAGGAGCTTAAGAAAAATAAAAAAGCCATAATCGGCTTTTTTAATCAAGATCGTCTTTTAGATTTGTTAACGGTTGATCCGCAGGACCTTCAAGTACATCCCCATCAATAGTGAACCTCGATCCATGGCAAGGGCAATCCCATGTACGGTCGTCGTCATTCCACTTCACTTCACAGTACATATGAGTACATGTCGTATCAACAACATGGAGGTCTCCTTCAGGACCTTTATAGGCACCAGCTTTTTTCCCATTTACTCGAACAATCGCAGCTTCATCATTACCAAGTTCTGAAATTTCTTTTGTAAACGATAATTTGCCTTTAATAAATTCACTAGCCACATTTGCATTTTGCACAAGAAATGTTTTGATGCTTGGGTCTGCATGAAAGCGTGATGGAGAGAACAGATCAAAATAGGGATTTTCTTTATCTAAAAGGTAGTCTCGGAATAGTAAGGCTGCTGCCGTGCCGTTCGTCATTCCCCACTTATGAAACCCGGTTGCAATCAGGATGTTTGGCTCGCTTTTTGTGACCGGACCTATGTACGGAAGTTTATCAAGTGTAAAGAGGTCTTGTGCTGACCATCTATTTACTATCTCAGACAAGCCAAACGTTTCTTCACCAAAAAATTTCAAGGCTTGATAGTGATCTGTCACTTGATGTCCTTGACCTGCCTTGTGACTTTCACCTCCGAACAAAACAATCTTTTCACCATTCATCTGATAGCTTCTAAGGGAACGCTTTGGCATATCGGCACTTAAATACATGCCACCTGGATAAGCTTGTTTCGTTTTTGCTGCAATTACATAGGATCTTTCTGCATACATCCTAGAGAAATAAAGAGCATTGCCATCATAAAATGGAAAATGCGTACAAGCAATGACTGTTTGACATGAGATTTTTGCTCCATTCTTTGTCACTACAATAGGATTTAATCCTTTTTCAACATCGACTGCGACGGTTTGTTCGAATATCTGACCCTGCTGCTCTTTAATCTTCTGTACAAGAGGAGAAAGGTAAGCTACCGGGTTGAAATGAGCCTGATTTTTCATTACAATCGCAGCTTTAATTGAAACATCAATAGGGAGGTGATTCTGAAATTCACTGTGAATACCTAATTTATGGTAAGCGTTCATTTCATTCGTTAGTTTACGCGCGTAATTATCTGTCGTCGTATAAAGGTAGGAATCTTCCTCTGTGAAAGAGCACTGAATGGATAACTCATCTATTGTTTGTCGTATAAACTGAAACGCTTCGTTGTTTGCATCGTAATATTTTCTCGCTTTCTCCTTTCCGAAGTGGTTAAATAATTCATCATAAATAAGGTCATGCTGAGCAGTGATTTTCGCTGTCGTATGTCCAGTCGTCCCATTTAAGAGTTGATCTGCTTCAAGAAGAACTACCTTCTTGCCCGCTTTTGAGAGAAGGTAGGCGGTTGTTATACCAGTGATTCCTCCACCAACCACCACGACATCAGTGGACATGGATTCAGTCAGATTTGGATGTGCCTCAAGCTGAAAATCGTCTTGCCAGATCGGTTCAGGATTTTCTGGCCATTTTCTGTTAACGTTCATTTCTATTTCCCCCTCTAAATGCTCATTTCCCTCCTATTTTTTCCATCAAATAATATTTCATTCATTAAGAGGGTGAAGAAGGAAGGGGTGCGATTGTAATAATTAAATAAAATATGGAAAATCGACACAATATTTCTTGTAGAGGAACTTTAACTCAATTATGATGAAGATATTTAATGGTTCGACAAAATTTACGCTTTATTTTAAGTAGGGGGCATTATCTTGGAGAAATACAAAAAGAAGTTTGTTTCGAATATGAAAGAAAAGTATGACGACATTAGTACAAGAAATGCAAGTATGACGGAAAAAGAATTATATAATTTTTTACATACATTCAAAGGTACTGCCGGAACAGTTGGCTATCAGGTGTCGGCTGAGAAGGCAGAAGCATTTTTGTTCAAGATGAATCTTGAAAGTGACCGGATTGTATCAAAGGAAGAAACCATTCACCTCCTTGACACGGTCATGCAGGAGATTCTAGAAGCGGCTATAGAAAATAAAGAAAAAGAAGAAGAGTCAACAATACAGAAGATGATCATGTTAATTAACCCAAACCCAATGGTGCTAATTGAGCGAAAAGCTCAGTTGGAGCAAGAGGGCTATATTGTTTTTGCAGCGCTGGATCTTAAGAAGGCACAAACTGCGTTATACGATATGAATCCTGATTGTATCATTGTAGACTACCAGTTAATTGAAACGGATCAATCAGATATTGCTAAAGAAGTGAGAGAAAAAGCCGAGTTACAGTTTATCCCTTTTATTATGACGGACTCAGTTAGTTCTGCTACAAATCGCATTAATGGGTATCGTTTTGGAGCGGATGATTTCCTGGAACATGAAGTGTCGTTTGAGGAGTATCTTCTACGAGTGAATGGAAAAATTGCCAAAAGAAAAACAATAGTCCACTCTGTCTTAACCGATGAGCTTACGGGGGCTTATAATCGTAAATACCTTGATAGCCAGCTAAATTATATACGCTATGATCTTGTGAGAAATGATGAGAAAGCTTCGCTTGCTATTTTTGATATTGACCATTTTAAATCAATTAATGATAGATTTGGCCATTTAATAGGGGATCAGGTCCTAAGGAAATTATCTCAATATATCATCGATGAAAAAAGACGTACGGATATTTTAATTCGATACGGTGGTGAAGAATTTGTATTGCTTTTACCTGATACCACAGCAGTGCAAGCTGACCAATTTCTACAAAGGTTGTTAAACGGGTTTCGAACAAAAAACTTTCGCTTTAACGAAGAAACTTTCTCCGTAACGTTTTCTGGAGGAATTGTGGATATTGACGGCTCTTCTACTAATAAAAAACTATTGAATCAGGCTGATGAAGCACTCTATCGAGCTAAAGCAAATGGGCGGAATCAAATGATTATCTATGAAAGCAACCTAACAGACATAAAGCCTGTTAAAACGATTCGCATTGCGGTAGTAGACGATGATGAAATTATCCGGACGCTACTTACATCTCAGCTCCAACAGTTTCAACTGGATGAAAACTATGAAATTGAAGTGAAAAGCTATCGTGAAGGCGAAAGTTTCTTTGAAGATAGCTGGCATAAAGTAGGTCCTTCTTGCCTTGTCTTACTCGATGGAATTATGCCGAGAATGGATGGCATTGAAGTATTACGGAAATTGCGTCATGAAAGTAGTCAAGGCAAATATACAGTAATGATGCTAACAGGACGTAAAGCGGAGAAAGATATTGTTAAAGCTTTGGAACTTGGTGCCGATGACTATATTACAAAGCCATTTAGTATGGGGGAATTAGAAGCTAGAATTAAAAGGCTGATTCAGAAGATGCTCTAATAGAAAGAATGAGGCGATTGAACGTATGAGTGCTATTTTCATTATTTTCCAGGTGTTTTTAATCCTATTTGTTGTATTAACCGTCCTTTTTCTTTTCTTAATCGGTCAGAAAGTTCGATCGAACCATTTTGATAGGAAGAAGAGTGAGTGGAAAAAATATTATCTTGAACATATTACCAGCGCTACTCAAGGGAAAGAGGAGTTACGACTACCAGAAAATTATCCTATGATTGAAGCTTTTGAAGAAGTCATTACTCGATATTATTCACTAATAAAAGGGCAGGCTTCCACTGATCAAATGGAAGAATTAGTGGAAAAGACGCTGCATGATCATTATAAAAAAAGGCTACTTCACCATCGGTGGAGTATACGTATGAACACGCTACATCGAATTGAAAAATTACGTATGATTTCGCTAGTTGAAGAATGTGTGAGTTTATTAGACAAAAAACGAACGAGCGAATTAGAAGTGATTCAAGTATTGCGGCTTCTTGCAAACTTACAAGATGATCGTCTTTATATGATTCTATTAGATGAAGAAAAGGAATATCCGAACTTTTATTATCTGGATCTATTTCGGCGCCTGGATGATGTTCACTTAGACTACTTTATTGATTCGATAAGTAACTTTCCTCATTGGGTTCAATTCGCTCTTATTGAAGTAATGGGAGAGCTGGGAGAGTATAAATATTTAAGGACAATTGAATCTTTTGTTACGTCAAACGACACGGAATTTCGAATTCGTTCACTAAAGTCTCTTGTGAAAGTTGGCTATGTGACAGATGCAATGAAGGTTAAGGCATCACTCCATGCAGAAAGCTGGCAAGAAAGGATGATGTCAGCTAGGTTATTTAAATTGGTGAGAGATCACCGTTTTCTCGAAGATTTGTTAAACCTTCTATCAGATGAAAGCTGGTGGGTTAGAACCACTGCAGCCGAATCACTTCTAGCTCAGGAAAACGGTCGAGCGTTGTTGGAAGATGTTGCGGCAACTCATTTTGATCCATTTGCGCGTGATACTGCAAAAGAATGGTTAGTTAGAGGAGGTGTGGATCGTGTCTATCGCTAGTGTGTTTTCTACCATGCTACTTATATTTACTATTTTTGTAGCTGTGTATATGATTGGAATTATTTTATTTTACCTTATCCTTTTTGTGATCTCTGCTATCCAACTAAGGAAAGAATACAAACTTGACCAGTACGAGCCATATGAAGAATTGTCTCAATCCTCTTTTACAAGACCTGTGTCGATTCTAGTACCTGCTTATAATGAGGAGGCAGGTATTGTACCAAGCGTACGTTCACTTCTTAGCATTAATTACCCTGAATATGAAGTGGTCGTTATTAACGATGGTTCAAAGGATCAAACATTAGAAGCCGTTATTAAGTCCTTTGAAATGGTGAAGGTTGAGAAAGTTATTCGAAAACAAATTAAGTCGAACGAAATTATTAGCGTCTATCAATCAACCATTTATGAAAACTTATATGCTATCGATAAAGTAAATGGAGGGAAGGCTGATGCCCTTAATGCGGGAATAAACATTGCTCATTATCCCTATTTTTGTTCACTAGATGGTGACTCAATTATTGAGCGAGATGCCTTTGCGAAAGTGATGAAGCCAATCATAGACTCGAAAGAAGAAATTGTGGCAGTTGGTGGAAGTGTTCGAATCGCAAATGGTTGTACAATTGAGCGGGGAGAAGTAATGAAGGTTGAACTATCAAAAACACCGCTTGTCGTTATGCAAGTAATCGAATATTTTCGAGCTTTTCTTATGGGAAGAATTGGACTCTCGAGACATAATCTCTTATTAATCATTTCGGGTGCATTTGGCGTCTTTCACAGAGAGAGTGTTGTTAAAGTAAACGGTTATCGAACAGACACGGTCGGTGAAGATATGGATCTTGTTGTTCGACTTCATAAACAAATTAGAGAAGAGAAGTCAGGTAAGAGAATTGTATATGTTCCCGATCCCGTCTGTTGGACGGAAGCACCAGAATCTTCGAAGATCCTAAGAAGACAACGAAGTCGTTGGCATAGAGGTCTTTTCGAAAGTCTCTGGCACAATAAGAAAATGCTATGTAATCCTAAGTATGGTCTTGTGGGTGTCGTTTCAATGCCATACTTTTTAATTGTTGAATTTCTAGGTCCGGTCATTGAATTATTAGGCTATATAATTATGATTATTTCCCCATTTTTTGGAGGGATTTACACTTCTTTTGCAGTCCTTCTCTTCCTTCTAGCAGTTATTTATGGCTCACTTTTATCAATGAGTGCTGTTCTGCTAGAAGAATGGAGCTTAAGAAGGTATACAAAAGTACAAGATTTAATTCGACTATATTTCTATTCTTTATCTGAAGCGTTTTGGTTTAGGCCGATAACTGTATTTTGGAGAGTGGAAGGAATTATTCAGCTTATTCGTCGAAACAACAGTTGGGGCGAAATGAGCAGAAAAGGGGTTTCAAAATAAGTGAGTCACATAAAGCGCAAGACGATCATTGGTTTCCTACTTGGAGTAATAGCACTAGTACTCATTCTGTTGTCTCCTGTCCTTCTTTGGTTTATGAGTGATGAATCTACCAGTGATATTGTTATTATTGATAAAACCATTCCAGATAAAACGTATCGTGAACATAAAGGACTTACGTGGATTTTAAATCATAAGAAGTGGATAAAGAATAATGGAACGCCATACAACGCTTCAGAAGATTATCTAGGATTCCATCCAGGAGATGGTGAGGAATATAGTGTCGACTTTTTTCCAGATTCGTTAGTAGGTAAAGACCTCATCTATTTAGCGGACTCCTATGGCGTATACGAAGACGATTGGTATGGGGCAGCATCCGAAGGTGATCGTTCTGAAATCATTTACGGTGGAATGACTCAAGAAGAAGTGAGCTTGATTTCAGAAGCTGTGCAGAAGGGGTCAACCTTTATTGCTGAATTTAATGCATTTGGTAGTCCGACTGATGAGAAGGCACGGCAGGGTCTTTATTCAACTTTAAACCTTGAGTGGTCAGGGTGGATTGGGCGATATTTCGATGATCTTTCGGTCGGTGGTGAAGTTCCGAGTTGGGCTATTGATAACTATGAAAAACAGTATGATGAGAAGTGGAACTTTTCGGATCATGGGGTTGTTTTTGTGAACGAAGATAACTCGATCATTGTTATTGAGAAAGAAGACATTGGAGATCAAACAGTTCAATTTTCATTCAATGAAAAAGGATTGGAATGGATTGGAAATTCTTTAGTGAAAGAGTCGATGTCATATCATTATTGGTTCGACATCGTGGAACCAATTGACGAGGAAAACGTACTTGCAAACTATACAGTGGATGTGAGTCAAGAAGCAGAAAAATCACTTGAAGACGCAGGAATTCCTCTATCTTTTCCAGCTGTTATGAAACACAATCACTCTTATTATTTTGCGGGTGATTACGCCGATCATGATGGTGACTTGAATTTTCACCAATATAAGTGGTCACCAGCTATTAATCGCTTATTGACAACAGGTGATAACGAAACGCTTGAAGCTTTCTACTGGAAAGTTTATATGCCGATGATGGAAACGGTCTTACAAAACCTTAAAGACACTGATACCAAAAGGGAAGAAAGTCATGTGAACATCCCTACTATACAAGGTGTTCAGGTTGCGGGTAAAGTTGGTGACGATAAAATTCAAGTGTTTCAAGGTGGAGAGTGGTCAGACCTTATTATTAAAGGCGTCAATATGGGGATCGCAAAACCAGGTTACTTTCCAGGGGAAGCAGCGATTACAAAATCAGAATACAAACGGTGGTTCGATCAAATCTCTGACATGAATGCAAATGCTGTGCGGATTTATACCATTCATCCGCCCGCTTTTTATGAGGCACTCTTAGAACATAATAAAGAAGCAGATAAGCCCCTTTATTTGTTTCATGGTGTGTGGGTAGAGGAAGAACCATTTCTTAAGACTCAAGATGCTTTTGCGAAAGAAAATACGCAGCTTCTTGAAAAAGCAATGAAAGATACGGTTGATCTTATTCATGGGAATACAATGATTGAAAAGAAGGTGGGTCATGCAGGAGGCCGTTATACAGCAGATGTGTCACCATACGTACTTGGCTGGGTACTTGGAATTGAGTGGGATCCTCAAGTCGTTGTAGCTACAAATGAAAAACATCGTGACATGAAGCAATATAATGGCAGCTTCCTCACGACAAAGGATGCGAGTCCTTTTGAAATATGGATCGCCAACATGATGGATGATACGGTTCGTTATGAGATGGAAAAATACAACTACCAAAGACCTGTAAGCTTCACAAATTGGGTAACGACTGATTTACTCGATCATCCTGCAGAACCCTCTGAAAAAGAAGATTTGGTTTCCGTTGATCCGAATGTCATTCAATTAAAGGAAGACTATTATGCAGGTCAATTCGCTTCTTATCATATTTATCCTTATTATCCAGACTTCCTAAAT
Source organism: Guptibacillus sedimenti (assembly GCF_028610665.1). Taxonomy (NCBI): domain Bacteria; kingdom Bacillati; phylum Bacillota; class Bacilli; order Caryophanales; family Guptibacillaceae; genus Guptibacillus; species Guptibacillus sedimenti. The sequence continues at coordinate 92,503 of NZ_JAQQWV010000005.1, read as the reverse complement.
TACGAAGAAGAATACGTAAATTATGTTGATCAGAACGGTGAGAAAAACAATTATGCAGGTTACCTTAATGCACTTAGAAAAGTGCATAAGATGCCAGTTGTAGTTGCTGAGTTTGGTGTGCCGGCTTCTAGAGGGATGACGCATCGGAATGTCTACGGCATGAATCAGGGCGGAAACTCTGAGGAGAAGCAGGGAAAGACAGATGCCAAATTGTTTGAGAACATCGTTTCAGAAAATTATGCAGGTGGAATGGTGTTTTCCTGGCAGGATGAATGGTTTAAACGAACATGGAACACAATGGATTTCGATAATGCAGATCGTCGACCATTCTGGTCAAATGATCAAACCAATGAACAGCAGTTTGGATTACTAAGTTTTGATCCTGGTGAAAAGCTGAAAATAAAAGTGGACGGAGATGTAACGGATTGGGAAGGGGAAGAGCCTTTATTTGAATCAACTGTTAAAACTCAAAATCTCCAACGTTTCTTTATGACTAGCGATGAGAAATCTATTTACTTCCGACTAGACTATCAAAACATGTCACCAGAACAAATGGAACAGGATAAGACGATGCTACTATTTGATACGATTAACGGACAGGGAAGCAAGGATATTTCTAAAGATCCAGAATTAAAAACTTCGTCTGGAATTGATTTTATACTTAGCCTGACTGGAAAAGAAACTTCACGACTTACCGTGCACAGCTACTATGATGCATTCTACTACCAGTATGCTGAAGACCTTGGTCTGATTGAGGAAAAAAACTATGCCAGTAAAAAGGATAACGATGTGTTTCATCCAATACGTTTAGCCTTGAACAAGCAACTAACGATTCCGAGCACAAGAGAAACGTTTCCATTTGATGATTATGAAACAGGTACCCTAACCTATGGTAATGGAAATCCAGAGAGTGAGGATTACAATTCCCTTTCAGATTTTATTGTGAAAGGAAATTCGATCGAAATACGATTACCGTGGGCTCTTTTCAATGTGAAGGATCCAAGTGAAAAAGAAATCATGGGGGATATGTGGAAAGACGGTCTGAGTGCTTCAAAGAAAATAGACCGTTTTAAGGTTGGTGTGGTGATGTACGAAGGAGATGAAAAGGATGCAAGTCTCTCGCTCGCTTCTATAAATGAAACAAGACCGGTTACTAAAAACGGACAGTTGGAAGAATTTTATGAATTTACTTGGGACAAATGGAAAGAACCACATTATCATGAAAGATTAAAACAATCTTACTATATTATGCAGGAAGAGTTTAGCCGATATAAGGAATAGAGGGGAAACCCTTCTATTCTTCTTTCAATTAATTGAAAAGGGTGATTTTCGTGGCTCCAAAGTTGTTAGTCGCAGAAGATGAAGAAATTCTACGAATGTTAATCGTTGATACGCTTGAAGACGATGATTATGAAATCGATGAAGCTGAAGATGGCGCAGAAGCATATGACTATATTCAAAGCAAAGCGTATGACCTTGTTTTACTTGATTATATGATGCCAGAAATGACCGGTCTTGAAGTGATTAAAAAAGTCCGAGAGCAAGGGAATCACGATGTTAAAATCATGATGCTTACTGCAAAAGCGCAAAGAAAAGATGAAGAGATTGCAAGAGAGGCAGGAGCGGATTATTTTATTTCTAAGCCGTTTAGCCCAGTGGAACTCGCAAACGTAGTAGGGGACATTTTAGGTGAATAGACAATGGAAAAGTAGTTTATCGCGACAATTTGTCTGGTTTATGAGTGGGTTTTTGTTATTAATACTAATTGCGGCAGCTGGGTTGGGACTTTATAGTCAGTCAATTGAAGCAAAGTATGAGGAGAAAGTGGTCGACCTTCGACAAAAACAACAGTATGCCGTTGAACTGGAAGATAGTTTGAATGATATGTTTTTTGAGGCTCGAGGGTATTTAGGCTTTCGTATAGATGAACCTTTTTTAAGGAATTATGTTACACAAAAAAATATGATTGCAAATAAGATCAAACAGCTTGAACCAGAGCTAGAAAGTAGAGAAGAAAAGGAATATATTTCAGACCTGCAAGGTGAATTGGTTAATTATTATAATCTTTTTGAAGACGCAAAAGTACAGGTAGCTTCAGATAATACAGAAGGGTTGCAAAAGCTTTCTCAAGATCAGGGCGGGAGTAATTTAGTCTATGATTTAAGAGATCAAACGCGAGACCTTGTTTCTGACGTTGAGAACGAAATCTCTACAACTGAGCAAGATTTGGTTGATCGCTTATCGAATTTGCAGATGTTTTTCGTCTCATTTGTTATTTTTCTTCTATTAATTGCAACGATACTTGCTGGTATTATGGCTAGGCGCATAGGTAAACCACTTCAGGAGTTGGCGTTAGCTTCTAGCCAAGTATCTTCAGGAGAAAATGTGGAAATGCCGCATGTGAGAAGATCAGATGAACTAGGGGAGCTTGCACGATCGTTTAATTTAATGGTTAAAAATATACAACAAAATGAGAGGGCACTCATTACTTCGAACGATGCATTAGTCGAGCAGAGCGAAGAACTTAAAGGAAGTAAATTCACGCTTGAACAGAATGTAAAAGCGATGAATGTACAAAAAAAAGTGTTAGAGCATCGCAATGAATTAAATCGATCGCTTGCGTCTACCTTAACGAAAAGCGAACTATTGCAAAGTATCATTACGAATATGATTCATATCCTTAACTCTGATAAGGGTATTATCGTTATGCTAAATCAAGGGAAAGACTATGCATCACTTGGCGTTAGTCAAGAGAAAGTCCACGAATGGATTGATCATTTACTAGACGGACCTGGCGTTAAAGCAATCGAGCAAAAGAAATTTCATATTGTTCAAAGACAGGCTTCAATTGGGGAAGCAGGTTATCATGGAGTAGAAGAAATTTCAAATGATATTTACATTCCAGTTCTTTCAGATAACGAACCAGTCGCTTTACTTTGTATTACGAGAATAGGTGGGGAATTTACGACTGATGAAGTAACGGAACTATCCGATTTGTCGCGTCAAATTTCGCTCGCTCTCGATAAGCTTCGATTATATGAAACGACTGAGAATGAGCGACAAATCAATAGAGAGATCTTGAATACGATTCGTGAAGGGATTCAGCTCGTTGACAGAGAAGGAACAACTCGTGCTGTGAATGATCAAATGTGTACGATGTTGGATGCATGCTTTCCTGATGGTGCGAATGAAAAACCGTTTACTGAGTGGAGTTCTAAGTTCCTTATGCAAGTCGATTTAAATGATCGGGATGCAGTGAATTCATACGTTCATGATGTGATTGCAGGGGTTAAGCCTAAACAGAGTGAACTTATCTATCAAACTAAGACAGAACCTTCCCTATTTATCCAAATGTACTACGAGCATTTATACACTGACGGTAAATTTATTGGTTCCATTTTCGTCCATCGGGATATAACCCGTGAACATGAAGTAGATGAAATGAAAAACGAATTTGTCAGTACGGTAAGTCATGAACTTCGTACACCCCTGTCGAGTGTCCTTGGTTTTACGGAGCTCATGCTATCCAAAGAGTTAAAACCTGAGAAGCAGAAAAAATATTTAAATACGATCTATAAAGAAGCAAAGCGTTTAACATCTCTAATCAATGATTTTCTTGATATTCAGCGGATGGAAGCTGGTAAGCAAAACTATGATAAAACGCGAATTAATCTTAAAGAGATGATAGAAGAAGTACTCGATAATTACCGCGATCATTCCAAGCTCCATTCTTTTACTATTGAAGATTTGGCGGATAAACATGAGATTATTGGTGATGGGGATAAAATTAAACAGGTGTTCAATAACTTTGTCAGCAATGCAGTTAAATATTCTCCTGAAGGCGGCACTGTATTAACGAGATTTAGAGCAGAGAATGATCAACTTTACGTGGATATTAGAGACGAAGGTCTTGGGATTCCACAGGATGCACTCACCAAATTATTTACAAAGTTCTTTCGTGTTGATAATTCAGACCGACGCCAAATTGGTGGAACGGGACTAGGACTTGCCATATCAAAGGAGATCATGACTGCTCATAATGGCGACGTTCTGGTAACATCAGAATTGGGAAAAGGGAGTACGTTTACTCTTGTTTTCCCACTAGGAATCGAAAAGCAGTCGGTAGACTCTAAATCTGGAGAACTTCAAGATTCTGGCGTTTTGATTGTAGAGGATGATGAGAGTCTCGCTCTCTTATTGATGGAGGAAATTACCGGAAACGGGTTTGCTGTCCGTCATTGTAGAAGTGGTGAAGAAGCGATTGAGCTCCTTGAGCAAATGACACCTGAGGGAATCGTCCTTGATATAATGTTAGATGGTCTTATGAGTGGCTGGGACGTGTTGAAAACAGTCAAAGAAACAGAGCGTACAAAAAATATACCGATTTTTGTTTCAACCGTGAGTGAAGAGAAGCAGCGTGGATTTGAACTAGGGGCAAAAGACTACCTTATTAAACCGTATCCTCCCAAAAACTTGACGAAATCGCTGATTAAATCTCTTGTGGACAAGAATAACAATGGAAAAATATTAGTACCTGATTATTCGTTTGAAGAAAAAGAAGAAGGCTTATCCGATTAAACGGATAAGCCTTCTTTCTATACTAACTTTGTTGTCCAATCTTCACAGTTCCAGACATCCGTTGCGATGTCCTGGTAAAATTCAGGTTCGTGAGAGATCAAAATGATGCTTCCTTTGTATTCATTTAATGCGCGTTTTAGTTCAGCTTTAGCTTCAACATCAAGGTGGTTTGTTGGCTCATCAAATACTAGTAAGTTTGATTCTGTATTCATTAATTTACAAAGTCTAAGCTTTGCTTTTTCACCACCACTAAGAACATCGACCTTGCTCTCAATATGTTTTGTCGTCAGACCGCATTTCGATAAAGCAGCCCTAATTTGCGCCTGGCTGTAGTGTGGGAACTCTCGCCACATTTCTTCAATACAAGTGTTTGATGTTCTTGTTTTGATTTCTTGCTCGAAATAACCAGTATAAAGGTAATCGCCAAGCTCAACGGATCCTTCAATTGGTTTGATTTCGCCAAGAATACTGCGAAGAAGGGTCGTTTTACCAATACCATTTGCACCCATGAGGGCTATTTTTTGACCTCTTTCCATTGAAAGGTTTAATGGACGAGATAGTGGCTCATCGTAACCAATCACAAGATCCTTTGTTTCGAAAATAAGCTTGCCAGAAGCACGAGCTTGTTTGAAATGAAATTCTGGTTTTGGCTTTTCTTTTGCGATCTCGATAACATCCATTTTATCAAGCTTTTTTTGTCTGGACATGGCCATATTACGTGTGGCAACGCGTGCTTTGTTACGAGCAACAAAGTCCTTGAGCTGAGAGATTTCTTGTTGCTGTTTCTTAAATGCGGCTTCAACTTGTTGCTTCTTCACTTCGTATACTGACAAGAAGTTATTATAGTCACCAACATATCTTGTTAATTCTTGGTTTTCCATATGATAAATCAAGTTGATGACACTGTTTAAGAAAGGAATATCATGTGAAATAAGAATAAACGCATTCTCATATTCCTGGAGATACCGTCTGAGCCAGACGATGTGCTGCTCATCAAGGTAGTTCGTTGGCTCATCGAGAAGAAGAATATCTGGTTTTTCAAGAAGTAGTTTAGCAAGAAGGACCTTTGTTCGTTGCCCACCACTTAAATCCTGAACATCTTTTTCAAGGCCTATTTCATCAAGTCCAAGCCCACGTGCAATTTCTTCTACTTTTGCATCAATGACGTAGAAATCATTGTTAGCAAGCATATCTTGCATCGTTCCTGTTTCTTCTAATAATTTCTCTAGTTCTTCTGGAGAAGCTTCCCCCATTTTCGCAAACAGTTCATTCATCTCTGATTCGTAATCAAATAGATATTGAAAAGCACCTTTCAGGGCGTCACGAATTGTCATGCCTCGCTCAAGAACAGTATGCTGATCAAGATAGCCAACTCTCACATTTTTAGACCATTCTACAGAACCTTCATCAGGTTCCAGCTTACCTGTAATAATATTCATGAACGTTGATTTACCTTCGCCGTTCGCTCCAACTAATCCAATATGTTCACCTTTTAATAGACGAAAAGATACATCATCAAAGATGGCACGGTCACCGAATCCGTGCGTAAGGTTTTTCACGGTTAATATACTCATAGGAAAACACCCTTTATTTATGGTTTAACAATCCTCATTGATTATATCGGACAATGAGCTTTGATGAAAGTCAGGAAGAGGGGAAAACGATGGGAATTTTCGTCAGAGCAACATTTGTAGTAAAAAAGGCTTGGTTTTATTTAACCTAATGCATTTGACCTATTAAAAATAAAGGAATATTTACATCGTGTTACCACTGGGTAAATCGTGTACGTTTAAACTAGAAGAGGCTTCATGAACAAGAAGCAATTATAAAGGGGAGGGAAGTAAAATGAACACGGCACATCGTACGTATGGGACGGTAGTTTTTATGTTAGTTGTTTCGTTAATTATGATGTATTTCACAATTACACCATCATTTGCAGATGGCACAGGAACATCGTCATCACCATATTCGGTTACACAGGGGATTGCAAATCAGGGGAGTAGTGGAGCAGTCGAAGGGATTATTGTAGGAAAACCAGAATCAACTTCCTCCATTGCCACATCTAGTTTCTCAGATGACTATGCCATTGCAATTGCTGACCAGGCAGATGAAACGAATATCAATGAAATGCTTTTTGTTCAGGTACCAACCTCGTTAAGAAGTGATTTTGGGTTAAGGAGTAACCCGAATTTAATGGGTGAATCAGTTGTGGTAAGTGGTAGTTTAACAGATTATTTTGCACATGCTGGAGTTAAAAGTGTTTCAACGATCGAATTAGCTGACAGCGGAGGTACTGATGAAACTGGAGAAGGCACATCATCTCCTTATGATGATACATACTATCGCTCTGCTGTTGGGAAAACAGGAAGTGCTTTGAAAACAGAATTGCATACGATTATCGATGATCATACAGAGCTTTCTTATAGTGATGTGTGGGATGCCTTGAGGGTGACGGATGAAGATCCATTAAATCCTAATAATGTGCTTCTTCTTTATAGTGGACGGTCTCAAAGTAAGTATGAAAACGGTGGAAATGTAGACGACTGGAATCGTGAACACGTATGGGCAAAATCTCACGGAGATTTTGGAACATCGATGGGACCGGGTACAGACATTCATCACCTGCGGCCAACTGATGTTACCGTTAATAGCTCACGTGGGAATCTTGATTTTGATAACGGTGGCTCTCCCCAATCAGAAGCACCTGGAAACTACTACGATAGCGATTCCTGGGAGCCGCGCGATCGTGTAAAAGGGGACGTGGCTCGAATGATTTTCTATATGGCGGTTCGTTACGAAGGCGATAGCGGTGAAGTTGATCTTGAGGTAAATGACCTTGTAAACAATGGATCATCACCATATATCGGTAAGGTCTCTGTACTAAAGGCTTGGAATGAAATAGATCCAGTGGATTCTTTTGAAGAAAATCGAAACAATGTGATTTATGACCAGTACCAACATAACCGGAATCCGTTTATTGACCATCCTGAATGGGTGGAAGCGATCTGGTAGAAAAAAGTACCTGCCGAAACTAAGGCAGGTACTTTATTTATAAATTTCTTAATAACCGCTTGGCAATCTGTTCATAATGATCCTTCGTAATTCCGGGTGCAAATTCTTCTGGAAGATCATCTAGATTAGGAATTGGCGCTCCTTCTGGAGCTCCTTCTATCACGCGCAGACGTTCCCCATTTTCTGGATTCGTACCTTTCCAAATTTGTTTAATTCCTAGATAATCTCCTTCACTCCATGTGTAAAGAACATTGTTTAATCCCTTTTCTTCAAATTTTCGTGCGTAGTCGAATTTAGAGTTATCAAGACTTGGTATTGGGAGCATTTTTGTTAAGTCTGTACCTGTCGCAATTTCAATCGCTTTTGCGTATGCAAGTACATGAGTTCCGCCACGCACGAGTAAGTAACCGATCATTTCACGTGCGGTGGGATGATCCGTCATTTCATAGACGCGCATTTTATGGGTTCGTGCACCAACCTCAAGAAAAAAGTTGTGAAGGAGATCAAGAACAAGATTTCCGCTACTGAAGACATAATCGCCACGCCAGGAATTACCCATACTATCAGCTGCAAGAGCTGTTTGGGCTGTAGCAACAAATTGAGCTGTATTACGCAGGTCCTTAGCATTTTGTAACGGGGTTAAATCAGGTGGAGCTTGAAAAGAACTTCCTGTGGTTAACAGATTAATTGAGGTTGTGACCAGTTCCACATGTCCGAATTCTTCTGCAGTAATACTGGCAACAAGATCATAAAAAGGTTTTAACTTTTTTTTCTCACGAAAGCTAAATGACTGGAACATGTAGTTATTTAAAGTAGATAACTCTCCAAAGCGTCCACCAAGCAAATCCTGTACAGCAGCTGCAGCATTTGCATCGCCATGCTCTGGTATCGGAAGTTCAATCAATTGCTTATCAAATCGCTTAAACATGTCATCCCCCCTATTAATTAGGAAATACCCAGACGATTTGTTGAATTCGAACAAAAAAAGGGGTTTCATTCACTTCCAGAACAATATGATCTGGCATCACGGATTGCAGCATTCCTTGGAGCGATCCATTTGTTGTTTGTACTGTAATCATTCTTCCTTCAATCGACAGGAGTGTTTGATAGACATACGGGTCTACAGAGCTGATTAATTGAGGCTGTTGACTCAAATTCTCTCATCCTCTCAATAAAAGTTTTTACTGCTATAATTTACGCAATGAATAGGTTGTCATAGTCTATAAGAATGAAATGAACCTATCTCAATGGTTGCCCATAACCTGTTAGGGAAGAGGGTGATCATAAGTGAAACAGCAACCTACAGTGACGTATCGTGATGGGATGAACGGAAACAAATGTGTATTGGGAAGAAAGTATACATTAACTCACTCTGATATTACTGGTGAGCTATTTTTAACGATTGGAAAAGAATATGCCATTGATCGTATTTCTTTCATTCGAGATGAGGTGCTTGGAAGCTTTCGAAACGACTGTGGATTGTATTATTACGCTTATGTTTTAGTGGATGATCCAACTGAAGAAGGGAGAGAACAAGTAAGGAATCGTATATTTCGAAAAGAGTTGCCAGGGGCATTATCTGCTATAAGAGTAGGAGATACGAGGTTATTTCAAACTTATCCGGAACTTGATGATGTACCGATTTGGATTTACTTTGATTCTAATGAAGAACAGTGGGAAGCTTACGAATACTATGGATCATTTAGAAGATATAGAAACAGCCAGTACAAATAGACTGGCTGTTTTTCTTTATTTACAATTCACTGAGAATGATAGGGCGAATATCCGTTTATGGGTTTGTTGTCCACAAACCTGCTGTCTTAATGAAAACACGCTTGTTCATCTTCAATTGGGCAACGATAAATTCGGCCATATCTTCTGGCTGGAGCATGTTGTCCTGCTGTCCATCTGTTAAGTTATTCTCTACTGCAAGATCAGTGGAAACGGTACTTGGTGTTAGTGCACTAACACGAATATCATGCTTGCGAACTTCTTGAGCAAGTGATTCAGTTAGTCCCATTAATCCAAATTTAGAAGCGCTATAGGCGCTTGTTACTGGGGCACCTTTTTGTCCTGCTGTAGAAGAAATATTGATAATATCTCCTGATTGCCGTTCGATCATGTCTGGCAGTACAGCCCGAGTGACATAATATGCACCCAGTAAATTAACCTGAATGATTTTTTCCCATTCTGCAATTTCAAGATCCATGAAGCCCCCAAATTTTGCTATACCGGCATTATTAATAAGAATGTCGGTCTCACCAAGCTCGTCTTTAATCTTAGCAACTGCTGTTGTCACTGCTTCATTAGAAGAAACATCTGCAATTGCGTAAGAACTTTTGACACCTTCAGCTTCAATTTCCTTCGCAACGTTTTGAAGTGTTTCTTCTGTACGTGCGATCAGTCCAATATTGACGCCTTCTTTTGCAAGAGCGATCGCTGCTGCACGACCAATTCCTCGAGCTGCTCCAGTAATGAGCGCCGTTTTTCCTTTTAGTGCTACCATGGTGATTCCTCCTTAAGTCTGTTCAAGTTCCATTCCATCGTATATTCTAGTCGTTCATTTTATTGCTGAAAAGAATTTTGCTTGAATTAACGCCTTGTATGATAAGATATGAATGTAAGATTATTCAAAAATGAATAATAACTAACGAGAATATAAGACACTTTGTAAGAGAATGACTGAAAAATATTCAAAAATGAATAAGTGGGGTGTTTATTTGACAGAGTGGAACGAATATAAAGCGATCTTTCATTCTTTACAAGACGATATACTAGTAACAGATCGAAATGGAATTATCGTCAAAGTTAGTGAAGGAACGGGTATGGTGTATGGCGTGAAAGCCAGTGACTTGATGGGTAGATCTGTTTATGAGCTTGAGAAAGAGGGATTATTTACACCACTAGCAACGCCGCTAGTAGTGAAAGAAAAGAAGCGCGTCACGTTTGTACAAACCGGTCCTGATGGGAGAAAGCTTCTTGTTACCGGCCTTCCTGTTTTCAATGATAGCGGGGAGCTTGTAAGGATTGTCAGTTATTCACACGATATCACGGAATTAATGGAAATTAAGGCTGGAATGGAAGAGATGTCTTCTGAGATGGAGCGTGTTAGAAGTGAACTTGAACAGCTCAAACAACAGCAAGATGATGGAGGATTAATTGCAAGAAGTGATTCTATGAGAAAAATACTGGCTACTGGAAAGCAGGTTGCTGGAGTAGATGTGAACGTTCTTCTCCTAGGTGAATCAGGGGTAGGGAAAACAGAACTTGCACGCTACATTCATTCTAAGAGTGAACGGAGAGAGGCGCCTTTTATTGAAGTGAATTGTGGAGCAATTCCTGAGTCTTTATTTGAAGCGGAGCTTTTCGGATATGAAGATGGCGCATTTACTGGAGCTAGAAAAGGCGGCCGCATTGGTCTTGCTGAAATGGCAGCTAGTGGAACGCTTTTTCTTGATGAGATTGGAGAACTTTCGCCACAAAATCAAGTGAAGGTATTGAAACTTATACAAGAAAAACGTTTTTATCGTTTAGGAGGCAGAAAGGAGATTAGCTCAGATTTTCGAATCATCAGTGCGACGAATAAAGATTTAGAACAAGCAGTACGAGAGAAAGTGTTTCGAGAAGATTTATATTTTCGATTGAATGTTGTTCCGTTAGTGATCCCCCCTTTACGAGAGAGAAAAGAAGACATCCTTCCTCTTATCCAATCGTTTGTTGATCACTTCTGCAAAGCGTACAAACGAAAGCGGATATTGAATAAAGTTGTTATCCATGAATTAACACAGCATGTGTGGAGAGGGAATGTACGAGAATTGATGAATTTAATTGAACGCCTTATTGTTACTTCAGATGCATTCGTTATACACGAAGAAGATTTGCCTTCTACATATAAAAAAGCAGCAGAAGGTTATTCAGAAATGAATAATTTTAATGAGACATTACAAGAAACGGTAGAGAAAGTTGAGAAAGAACGCCTTGAGCAAGCAAGACGATATTTTCGTACGACAACAAAAATAGCTGAGGCGCTAGGAATGAGTCAACCCACTGTAGTTAGAAAACTCAAAAAATACAGAATAAAATAACTTGTGGCACAATACTTGCATGTTAAAAGAAGCAAAGAGTGAAAATTTCTCTTGCTTCTTTTCTAATTTATATGCAAGAATATGAATTAATATTAAATTTGTCGAAGGAGAGTGAAAAATGGAAGTTAAACAGGAAAAGTCGTATTCTCTTGAAAGTGCCAGTCAATCGGTAAATGCTTCTCATTCAAAAAAAGCATATTCGTGGTTTATCATTCCTTCTCTAATTGGTATCTTACTATTTCTTGTCCCTGTTCCTTTTAATGGGAAAATGACCATTGGTGTAGGAATTCTAGCCGAATCTATTCAAATAAAACTAGCTCCAATTCTACCTGGCTTTATGACTGCTATTCTCATTTTATCTGCTATTATACCTATTGTTACAAAAGCGTTTGAACCTAAGGCGATCATGCTTCGTCCTTTTCTTAAACAACTATTCTATGTGAACTGGTTCTGGATCGCAACGAGGTTGTTAGGAGCGCTCTTTGCGGTCATGACGTTATTTAAGTTTGGACCAGAATTTATTATTTCAGATGTTTCAGGTGGGACGATGCTGTACTCCCTTGTACCTGTTCTTGCAGCATGGTTTCTCTTTGCAGGACTTTTAATGCCACTCCTACTGGAATTTGGATTAATGGATTTCTTTGGAACAGCCCTTCGCCATGTGATGCGCCCATTATTTAAATTACCTGGTCGCTCATCCATCGATGCGCTTGCTTCCTGGATGGGGGCGGGAACCGTTGGTGTATTGATTACAACGAAACAGTATGAAGAGGGTTACTATACAAAAAGAGAAGCGGCTGTTATTGCAACAAACTTTTCGATCAATTCGATTGCATTCAGTCTTGTTGTGATTAGTTTTATTGGTTTAGAAGATATGTTTATTCCTTTTTACTTTACGGTTGTTGTTGCAGGGCTAGTTGCTGCATTTGTTTGTCCTCGAATCCCACCGCTATCTCGTAAAGCGGACACGTATTATGAAGGGACAGGAAAACAGATTTCAGAAGATGTTCCAGAAGGTGTTTCTAGCTTTAAATGGGGAATGCAGAAAGCGCTCGAGAAGGCTTCAGAAGTAAAAGGTGTTAAGTATATAGCAGGGCAAGGTGTGAATACAGTGCTAGATATTTACTTTGCTTTGATCCCACTAGTGATGGCTCTTGGTACCATTGCACTGATCATTGCTGAATTCACTCCGTTCTTTACTTATTTATCAATGCCGATTGTCCCTGTACTAGAACTGATGCAGATTCCTGAAGCAGCAGCTGCAGCTCCAGCCATGCTCGTTGGTTTTGCAGATATGTTTTTACCTGCTGTAATTGGGACGGGTATCGAAAGTGAACTTACGCGTTTTGTTATCGCGGCTGTTTCGTTAACACAACTTATCTACATGTCGGAGATTGGTATTTTGCTAGTGAAATCTAAGATTCCGATTTCAGTTCTTGAACTAGCGATTATTTTCTTACAACGTACAGTTATTACGCTTCCGATTATCGTCGTTATGGCTCATTTCTTTTTATAAAATATAACCTAAATTTAAAGGAGGAGATCACATTGTCTACATCATTTGAACAGAGATACAGCAATATGTCAGACTATCTAGCACCTAGTATGGCGAAAGATCATCCTAATTTACCTGTCGTGAAAGAAGAAGGATGCTATTACTATGGTGCTGATGGAAAGACCTACCTTGATTTTACTTCTGGGATTGCTGTTGCAAATACAGGACATCGTCACCCAAAAGTGGTACAGGCAATCAAAGATGGTGCGGATTCTCTGATGCACGGACCATCTGGAGTTATTATGTATGACTCCATTCTTCAACTAGCTGAACGACTGCAAGGAATTATGCCAAAAGGTTTGGATTGCTTTTTCTTTGCAAACAGCGGTACTGAGGCCATTGAAGGTGCATTGAAGTTAGCGAAATATGTAACGAAGCGCCAGTACGTTATTTCATTTACAGGATGTTTCCATGGTCGATCGCTGGGAGCGCTTGGTGTGAGTACATCAAAAAGCAAGTATCGAAAGTTTTTGCAACCGAATGGACTAACGTATCAAATTCCATATGCTGATACTGCTAGTTGTCCCGAAGATCAAAGCATTGAAGACTATTGTGTGAAAGAACTTGAGAAGGATTTTGAGCGTCTTTTTGATCATCAGGTTACTCCTGAGGAAGTTGCGTGTGTGATTGTGGAGCCGGTACTAGGAGAGGGCGGTTACTTAATTCCTCCGAAAGAATGGCTACAGAAAGTGAGAGAGATTTGTGATCGACACGGCATGTTACTCATTTTTGATGAGGTTCAAACAGGATTCGGGCGTACAGGGAATTGGTTTGCTGCGCAAACGTTTGATGTCACACCGGACATTATGGCGGTTGCAAAAGGAATTGCTTCTGGAATGCCATTGAGTGCTACTGTCGCTTCAAAAGAATTAATGAGTCAATGGCCAATGGGGACACATGGGACAACATTTGGCGGGAATCCAATCGCATGTTCAGCAGCGCTTGCAACTCTTGATGTGATTGAAGAGGAAGGATTACTTCAAAACTCCAGAGAAATGGGGGAATATGCTTTAGAAAAGCTGGCGTTAATAAAGGAAAAGCATCAGGTGATTGGTGATGTGCGTGGTGTAGGCTTAATGATAGGCATCGAAATTGTCGATCCTGAAACAGGTGCACCTGATGGAAACGGGATGATGCGTGTTCTAGACTTATCACTTGAAAAAGGCGTGCTATTTTATCTTTGCGGTAAGCATCAGGAAGTTATTCGAATGATTCCCCCGCTCATTATTACAAAAGAACAGCTGGATGAAGGTCTGCGCGTTTTTGAGGAAGCTGTAACTGTTTTTGAACAAGAAAAGGCTGTCCCTGTAGGATCGTAATAAGTTAACCCTATCATGAAGAGGAATGATAGGGTTTTTACTTTTATAAAACTTTCCCGTATCTAAACAAAATTCGTGCAGATTTGATCATTTCCGCGGAAATATTTATTATATCCGCGAAATATAGATGGAAAATCGATTGGAAGATTAAAACAGATATATTTCGGTTTCGTACTTGGAGATCAGGGAATTGAATAGATAGTTTTAAATAGAGAGTAAAGGAGATCCAATATGTTGGAATTTCTGATTCAATTCCTGAAAGAGCTTGGCATCTGGGGTCTTTTAATTAGCAATGCGCTTGAAGCGTCATCTTTACCTTTTCCTGGTGGTATGATGACGTTAACGTATGGTTACTTATTAAATGCTTCCATTATTGAAATGGTGGGTTTTGCATTTCTGACAAGCGTGATCTATACCATTTTTAGTTTTATTCCTTATGGGATCGGTTTGAAAGTTAAGGATAAAGTAGAGAAAAAGCTTAAGAAGAAGAAAGTAGAACGTGTACAAAAGTGGTTTAGAAAGTGTGGATCATGGAGTATTGCGATTACACGCCCGCTTGGTGTTGGGAATTATGTGTCCTACGTATCTGGTATGAGTAAAGTAAAGGCATGGGTATTTGCCGTACTTACATTTGTGGGGATCTTCCCTTGGACAATTGCGATGTTATGGATCGGAAAGAATGGAAATATCAAATCAGTCCAAGCCATTTTTGGAAGTATTCAGAAATACGTCTTCTTAATCTTATTCGTGGCAGTTATTGGATTAATTGGGTATCACTACTATCAAAAAAGGTGTAAAATTGAACACAAGAAACAGGTAATCAACACAGATCAAACGTCATGACAAGTAAGGAGAGGTTACTAATGGATCAATTAACTTATCAACTTGAAATTCCAGAAAGTAAAAATGTTACGCTTGCAGAGTTTATACATCATAAGAAATCAATGGTTGTATTTGTACGTCATCTTGGCTGACCTGTTTGTCGAGCTTATCTTACGCAGTTGCGTAAGCGCGTAAATGAAATTGAGAAGGAAGGCTTTCAGATTTTAGCGATTGCGCCTTCTAATGGCAAATACATCGGTCAGTTCACAGAAGCTTTTGGAGAGTTTCCGTTTGTTATAGCGGGTGATCCGAAAAGAGAAGCCTATCG
This sequence comes from Guptibacillus sedimenti, assembly GCF_028610665.1. NCBI lineage: Bacteria > Bacillati > Bacillota > Bacilli > Caryophanales > Guptibacillaceae > Guptibacillus > Guptibacillus sedimenti. Next base: position 76,804 of record NZ_JAQQWV010000005.1, on the reverse strand, counting down.
AGGGATGGGGCATCATACAATGCCAAAGTGGAAATTACTTGGACAAGCAGCCATTGGGTTCATCACTCGTAAGATGGATGGATTTATTCCAAAAGAGCAAAAGAAGAAAGACTTTGTTCTTAAATCAATGAAAACTCAAGATGTTTATATACAAGGTGGGACATGGATTTATGATGATAGCGGGAAGTTAATTTGGCATCATATTGATCAGTCACCGGAGGATCATGCAAAAATCGATGCTGTCATTGATGTGTTAAAAAAGCATAACGCATAGCAAAATCGCTTCTAACAATGTTAGAAGCGATTTTTACGTATCAATTTATTTTAGGTGGAATATGATAGGTGGATTACTGATTCACGACTTTTCTACGAATAGCAAATGCTGTTCCAGCTACAGCGAGGGAACCTACTGTAATCCAAAGAGCTGTTAGGTCAGATGACTGCTCACTTGCACCACCCATACCCGTTTTTGGCATATCGCCAGGCATGGCTTCTCCAGCGAACTTATCTGGCATTTGTTTCACAATCGCACCGCCTAGAGATTCACCTACACCAAACATGAACGCATACCCTTCACGGAATTGATCTGTAGAAGCTTTAAAATCACCAGACATATAGGATTCAAAAGATCCGACAACTTGTTTTTCATGAGCCATAAGTGCTTTAGTTGCAGCATCAGTCGGAAGGTTTTCTTCTGTTGCTGTTCCAAGGAAAGCACCGAAATTTTCAGGGAAAGTTGTTAATAGACGTTCTTTTGCCAATTTCATCGCTTCTTCGTCTTCAGAAAGAGAGGCAACGACAAGATCTGCTTGTGCAGCGATATGATCTTCCTGCCAGATTGTTTCAAACTGAGCTGCACCCTCATCTCCGTAGATAGAACCGATTGCAGCTTTAAAGTCAGCGGTGTTTCTGTCTTCTGCCCAGTTTACGAAGTCATAGTCTTCTGATTGATCATACCCTTTTTCAAGGCCAAGGGAAGAAAGAGCAAAGTGTTCAGACGCCAAACTGTTTAGCGTTGATCGCAAATCGGCAGCTGGTGTATCAGCTTTCGTGTTTTCGAATTTATCAGGCATCTGCGTTACGATCGCATTCGATAATGCTTTACTAATTGCAAACATATGCTTATGTCCTTCTCGGAATGTGGTATAAGCTTGTTCGTAATTTCCTTCTGTATACTCATCAAATGTTGTTAAAACTTGCTCTTCATGGACTTCTAAAACATCTTCAGCAGCGTCTTTTGGAAGATTTCCTTCAGTTGCTGTATCAAGGAAAGTGGAGAATTCATCAACAAATTCATCGACTTCTTTCTCAGCTTCTTTTCGAAGTTCTGCATCATCTTCTGTTGCCGCTTTTACGAAATCTGTGGAATAATCATTGTGCCCTCTAAAAATGTCCTCAAATTGTTGCGCGGCTTCATCGCCATAAACAGATGCGATCGCTGGTGTCATGTCAGCTGCGTTTTGGTCGAGTGCTTCTGTCACTTCTTCAGCATCCTCAGTGCCATCATACGATTTGGTCATGGACGTAACAGCTAGTACAAAATGTTCGGATAAGAGTTGATCAAGTGTGGCTCGTAGATCGGCAGCTGGTGTGCTTACTGTTGGTTCTGGGTCAGCTGCACCTGCAACTGTTGGAAACAATAGGGTTAGCCCTAGAGCCGGAACCATTAATTTTTTAAATGCTTTTTTCATGTTCATTTTTTTCTTCACGCTCCTCGTTTTTTTTACCGTTTATTTTGATTACATACAGCTAACGAAGTGAAAAAGAGTTTGGATCATTTTAAGAAATATTTTTTAGAAAAGGTCATATTTTTAAATTTTCCAAAAATAAATTGGTAGATAAACTGCACTTATGGTAGTATTAAACTTCTGTCTCAGTTAAAGGCAAATCTCAGAAGGAGGTAACTGATCTTGGATCATAAGAATCAAAGTGCCTATCGAAAAGAGAAGCAGCAACTCGATCAAATTGCTGCCGAGATTACAAAACAACAAAAAACATTGGAAGGGTATCCCCGGTATTCAGGTGATAATGTAACTGAACAGGCTCTTGAAAGCATTCGTGAGGAAAATCGTCAATCACTTGCTATCGCTGCTAAAGAACCGTATTTTGCGAGAATGGATTTTCAAGAAGATGAGAAGGCATCACGCGCCTACTACATTGGGAAGGTTGGCGTAGCAGATGGTGATTCACAGGATTCTCTAGTCATTGATTGGCGAGCGCCTCTTGCAAGTATGTTCTATGCCTTTACTGGTCCAGAAGAGGATGTTTATTATTTGTCTCCAGATGGCATGATTGAGGGGAATATCGAACTAAAAAGAAACATTGTGATTCGAGATAAAGAACTTCAGCGAGTGGTGGACACTTATGTAGAAGGAAGCGATGATTTAAGTGGATCAGATGAGTTTCTACTCTATCGCCTCAGTGAAAATAAAGACAATCGCCTTCGCGACATTGTTTCTACAATACAAGCAAAACAAAATGATATTATTCGTGCAGAACGATCGACGCCCTTAATCATTCAAGGTGCAGCAGGAAGCGGGAAAACAACTGTTGCCTTGCATCGGTTAGCTTACTTGTTGTACGAGTATCGAGATACGATACAAGCAGGAAGAATGATTATTTTTGCACCGAACCGAATGTTTCTTGACTATATTTCTGGTGTTCTTCCTGAGTTAGGGGTAGGAGGAATTCAACAATCGACTTTTACTGATTGGACATTAAGCATGATTGAGGAAAAAGTGAAATTAGATGCTACAGAAGACGACCTTCAAAAATGGTTTGCGAGGGAACGGCCAGATATGAACTTAGCTGGGGGGAGAGTGAAAGGTTCGACTCTCTTTAAAGATTGGATCGATAAAGCTCTTTTCTATTATAGCCAATCCGTGGAACCAGAAGGAGACTTCATTCCATTTGAAGGAAGTAAGCTGCCTGAAGTTAAAATTCAGCAGTGGCTAGAAGATCTCTCCGCATATCCTGTTGGACGAAAGCGTGATATGATCATGAATCGTTTTAAAGTCTGGATTAAAGATGAGGTTAAGGCAATTGAAGGGAGTCATTTACAAAAAGAGTACCGTAAAGTTGCGAATACACAGCTAAACCTATATTTTAAAAAATGGCCGAAGCAAACAGCGCTTTCTTTTTATAAGGCATTGTTTCAGGCAAATCCTCCAGAGTATGTTCCTAAAACCGAACGAACGCAACTAGTAGATGAAGGAATAATATTAGGAACATCTAAGCTATTAAAAAAGAAGAACGTATCCCCATCTGACCTTGCTCCTCTCCTCTATATTCAATTTAAGTTGAATGGTGTTCATAAAGACGATGTTTTTCAGCATATCGTGATAGATGAGGCACAGGACTTTTCTCCTTTTCAATTAGCTTTGTTGATGGAAGTGAATCGATCGCAATCATTTACGATCCTAGGCGATCTATCTCAGGGTATTCATGCCTATAAAGGGATTCATCAATGGCAGGAATTCAAAGACATCTTTCAGAAAAACGAGCTGTATATTGAACTAGAACAAAGCTATCGCTCTACATTAGAAATTATTGAATTTGCCAATGAAATTATTGCGCATGCTAACATACCTGTTCAACCTGCAGTCCCTGTATTTCGTAGTGGAGAGAGTGTTACCGTTCGTAAAATAGAGAAAGAAAGTTTATTCGACCGCTTGTTTGAAACAGCTCAGGAAATGAAAAGTCGAGGGATGAAAACGATTGCCATTGTTGGAAGAACTGAAGAAGAATGTGATCAGTTGTATCAAAAGTTTGCTAACGAGAAAGATGTCAATCTTCTTACAAAAGAAGATCGCTCATATGAAGGCGACATTTCCATAGTACCGATCTATCTAACGAAGGGTTTAGAATTCGATGGGGTTATCATAGCAAATGCGAATAAAGGAAATTACGGATCCAATGTGGAAGATGCAAAACTTTTATATGTGGGTTGTACGCGAGCATTGCACGAGCTCAAATTGTTTTATACAGAGGTTCCTTCAAAGCTGTTACCAAGTTAATCAAACGTTTGTTTAAGAAATAAGAGGCGGCATTCTTGAAGAATTAGATGCACAGTATGATTTAATATACGATAAAATTTAGCTAAACTCTCACGATCTCTCTACCGATAATAAAAGTAGTTGGAAGATAAAACTGAAAAAGGCAAACCTATTGAAAGGTAGGGACGCAAAGTTATGGGCCTGCCCGCATTAATGCGAATGGCTGCCAGACTGCCAGGGGTTGAGCTCTTGGTTCAGAAAAAAGGAGAGCACACATGTGAGGAATTTATCTGTTGCTAGCGTTATTCTCTTTTTTATACTGGCCTATGTTGTACAGTCAGTTGCACTGCCTGAAGGGAAAGCCGAGGCGAGCGAAATGGATCAAGCTCTTGCTACATGGATTTGGAATACAAGGGATATTGAAACAAAACCAGTAGAAGTTCTTCAATTTATGGAAGAGAAACAAGTAAGTGACGCCTACTTACAAATCAACCGCTCAATCGCACAATCTTCCTATCGCTCATTTATTGAAAAAGCGACAGCTAAAGGGATACGTGTTCATGCGCTTGATGGAGCGCCAAACTGGGCAACCATTAAAGGAGCTACGTATCAAAGTAACTTATTTAACTGGCTAGAAGCGTATCAAGCGAATGCAGCAGAGTACCAGAAATTTAGTGGTGTTCATCTTGATATTGAGCCTTATCTCCATTCAGGATGGACGAATAATTATCAAGACACAATCGCTTTTTATCAGGATCGGTTATTAAATGCAAAAGCACGAGCGGGGAGCATGAGTATCTTGTTCGGAGTCGACACACCGTTCTGGTTTGACGAGCAATCTTATCAAAATCGTTATGGATCTGGAAATTTAGCTGAATGGATTATTCAGACAGCAGATGTAATAACATTAATGGCTTACCGAGATTGTGCAGATGGAGGCAATGGAATTATTGCGCTTGTTCGTAATGAAATCGCATTTGCTGAAGAGCATCATAAAAAAGTCTCCATCGGAGTAGAGACGGGACAAACGTCAGAAGCTTCGTATATCTCATTTTTTGAAGAAGGAGAAGCGATCATGAATGATGAGCTTCTCAAAGTAAAAACAGCTTACGAGAATTCAACGGCTTTAGATGGTTTTTCCATACATTATCTTGATAGTTGGATGGCGTTAAAACCATAGAAATGCGAAACCCCCCGGACTTTATTCCGGGGGGTTTTTTACGATTATCACAAGATGGTTTTGACTCGACCAACCTGTCCATCTTCAAGACGTACTTTAATGCCGTGTGGATGAGTTGGAGATTTTGTTAAAATATCTTTTACAATCCCTCGCGTTGTTTTCCCTGAACGCTGGTCTTGTTTCAAGACGATATCAACGGTTTTTCCAGGCGCGATATTACTTCGGTTCTGTCCGTTCATGTTTCCCCTCTTTCTCTGTCTTCCGATGCTCATCTGGCAACGGATCGACAGTATGTTTGACACTGTACCCCTTTGATACAGCCATTCCAAAAGCAGCGGCAATGACAATCGTCATAATGATTACAACGATAATGGTCGTAATAATAACCATTCCCGAACTCCTTTCCGTGCTATCTGCTTTCACTTTACCATGATTCGTTTAGTTAAGATAGAACAGGCTTTAACCTATACTTGACACTATCTATGATTTAACTAGGTCTCAGGGCTTATGCAAAGATATAGCTTTAGCTCATTATGAAAGCTTATGGCAAAAGGTAGAATAAGGATATGAAAGGAGGCGACCTTGATGAAGAAAGCAGGTTTACTATTATTAGGGATCATTGCTGCGATTGTTTTACTAGCAAACCTTGGTTCACTAGTAGGAATGATCATAAGTCTAGGTATCTTATACGTTGCAGCAAAGAAATTTCTTAAATCAGACTCAACAACTGGAAAAGTCATCTGGGGAATTATAGGGATTATCGGTTTAAGCACGGCCGTGGCAAATATGCCAGCTATCCTAGGCCTGGTAGCGGTTTATGTTCTCTATGTTATTTATAAAAAATGGGATGAGCCGGGAGAGTCAGAGGATCCATTCACTAATTTTGAAAAGCAGTGGGATGAACTTAAACGAAGCTAAAATAAAAAGGAGAGAAAATGATATGGCGAATTTACTAACCCGCATCAAACATTCAATCGAAGCTGATTTTCATAATATGCTGGACCAGAAAGAACAAAAAAATCCACTCTCTTTGTTAAATCACTATCTCAGACAGTGCGAACAGGAAGTGGAGAAGGCGGGGAAACTCGTTGAACGACAGTCGGCACTTCTAGATGAGTTTAGAAGAGAACTTGTTAAAGCGAGAAGAAATGCAGAGAAACGTGCGGGACAAACTGTTCTAGCGAGTGAAGCTGGTGAAACGGATTTATACGAATTTGCTAAACAAGAGGAAGTTCAGTATGAAGAAAGAGCAGATCGGTTATCTCAATTAGTAGATGAAGCAGGACTTGAGTTGAAGCACCTTGAACAAAAACATGAGAAGATGAAGCATAAGCTGAAAGATATGTCACTCAAGAGAATGGAGTTGATGGGGAGAGAAAATATCGTAAGAGCCCATCACAAAATGGACGTGATTCTTGAAGAGCGTCATCATCACAACCAACCATTCCATCGCTTTGATGAGATGGAAAAGTATATTGAAAGACTTGAGAAAAAGGTGAATCGAGATTATTATGTTTCGAGCATGGATATGAAATTTCATGATTTAGAAAAAAAGACCAAAAAGCAAGAAACTCATTAAAACAATCAGAGGAATAATGGTATTCTAAAAGAGGCGCATGCGCCTCTTTTGGTCATGAGCGATTCAAGAATAATCAGATAAATGGATTTAGGAATGGAGGGACACCGATGTGGAGAAATTTAAATAGCGACACTGTTAAAGGGCTTCTTATTATTGGAGTCATTCTAATATTACTAGAAGTTTCTTTAAATGGTGGCCTTCTATTCTTGTTAATCGTTTCCGGTGTATTGATTTACATGGGAAGAAAGCGTTTGCCACGAACTTCCGGAAAGGTGTTTATGGGAGGCGGTATTTTCTTTTTTGTTACAACCATTATGAACATGGTTGTTGTTAAATTTTTTCTACTCGTATTGTTAGTATATCTTGGGTTTCAACTCTATCAGTCAAAACAAAAACCTAAGAAAATCCGTCCCGTATTAGAAAAGCCAGAGCAGATGGAAGAAGATCTTGTGCAACATGAGACGATTTTTCAAAACAGATGGGTAGGAAAACAAAGGACACATGAACATGTGTATGAATGGAATGATGTGAATATCCAGGCTGGCTTTGGAGAAACGGTTATTGACTTAAGCTATACGGTCCTTCCGAAGGGCGAATCGATTATTATGATTCGTAACATCGTGGGCAAAATTCAAATTCTTGTTCCGTACGAGCTTGAAGTTAGTATTCAGCATTCTTCTATGCTCGGATCTGCCACACTATTTGAGCATGAAGAGCCTGGCATGTTCAATCAAGTCCTTTCTTACAAGACGAAAGGCTATGAGGAAGCTTCTGAGAAAGTGAAGCTTGTAACCTCCATGTTTGCAGGGGATTTAGAGGTGAAGCGCGTATGAGTGTGATACAGCGTCATATGTTCATTGGTGCGTTGCTCTCTCTCTTGCTGCTTTTCCTCTTCACTGTCTCTTACTTATCCGTCTATCCAATCGCCTCCTTCTCTCTATTATTTGAAAAAGATTTAATGGATTTACCGTTTGGGTTAATCGTTCCAATTATGACAATTATACTTGGAGGAGTTGCTGGAGGAATATCAGGATTTTACGTTAGTAAAGAGCTTCAATATGTGGCTGATACGCTTCAAGAACTGGATAAAGGACGCACGATACATAATAGAAACAGCACAGTTCTAAATGGCGTTTTTGAACAGATTAGCAAACTGCAAAATCGGATAAATGAGCAGGTGAGATTAGCTCAAAAGCTAGCGAATGAAAAAGCAGAAGATCATGAGAAGCGTGTCCAACAAGTTGTGTCAGAAGAGCGGAATCGTCTTGCGAGAGAATTACACGACTCAGTTAGCCAACAGCTTTTCGCTGCTTCAATGCTCATGAGTTCAATCACAGAGACGCGTGAGGAAGCGGATGATTTAGAAACAAAGCATCTTAAAATGGTCGAGGAAACCATTCATCAATCTCAGTTAGAAATGCGCGCTCTTTTACTTCATCTTAGACCAGCCGCTTTAAAGGATCGTTCCCTTGAAGAAGGAATAAAGGAACTTCTAAACGAATTGTCACAAAAGGTTCCAATTGATGTGAGTTGGAAACTTGAAGCTCTCGAACTAGATAAAGGTGTAGAAGACCACCTCTTTCGTATTTTACAAGAATGTGTTTCCAACACGTTGCGACATGCGAAAGCATCAACACTTGATGTTCTTCTTATTCGGCGTGAGGGGCGAACAATTTTAAGAATTGTTGATGATGGTATTGGATTTAAGATGGATGAGAAGAAAGTTACCTCATATGGTCTACAAAATATGCATGAACGAGCATTAGAAATTGGAGGCGTTCTTAAGTTAGTCAGCTTGCCACAAAAGGGGACAAGACTAGAGGTGAGCGTACCACACGTTGGGGGGGAACGAAATGATTAAGGTGTTGTTTGTTGATGATCATGAAATGGTGCGAATCGGAGTATCGTCTTATTTGTCAGCTCAAGCAGATATTACCGTTGTTGGAGAAGCAGACAATGGAAAGAAAGGGGTAGAACTGGCTCTTTCACTTCGGCCAGATATTATTCTCATGGACCTTGTAATGGAAGAGATGGATGGTATTGAAGCAACGAAGCACATTATTGCAGATTGGCCTGAAGCAAAGATTATTATTGTCACGAGCTTCATTGATGATGAGAAAGTGTATCCGGCACTTGAAGCTGGGGCTACAAGTTACATGCTAAAAACTTCAAAAGCTGTGGAAATTGCGAATGCCGTTCGAAAAACCTATCATGGAGAATCTGTACTTGAACCTGAAGTGACTGGGAAGATGATGTCACGCATGCGTAACCGGGTTCAAACGCTACCTCATGAAGAGTTAACGGAAAGAGAAATGGAAATACTCTTATTAATGGCCCAGGGTAAAGCAAACCAAACAATCGCAGATGAATGTTTTATTGCTCTTAAAACCGTGAAAGTTCATGTAAGTAATATCCTTGGTAAACTTGAGGTCCAGGATCGAACTCAGGCTGTTATTTACGCATTTAAACATAACCTTGTGAATTGATGATAAGAAAGCAAAAACAGAAAGCGTTTTTGCTTTTTTTGATGCAAAAAACAAACCATCAGCACCGAAAATTAAGAAAATTCTTGTATATCACTGTCGAAATAAGTTGATATAATAGTACTAAAAGCCTATTTATCCATTGTAACCGCTTCAATTAAAAATCTTAGGTTTAGGTTGTTTACAAAGCATTAAATCCCTATTATAATCCCGATTGTGCTTACGAAACGAAAACAAAACAACGGGAGGGATAATAGATGCTTCATCACATCAAAACTTATCTGCTAATTACTTTGGGTGCGCTCGGTGTTGCTACCCACGTTCATTTCTTCCTATCTCCTAATAGTCTTGCAACAGGGGGAGTCAGTGGTTTGTCGATTCTGATGAACCATCTTGTCCCAAACCTGTCAGTCGGAATGTTTATGATTATTTTGAACGCAGTTCTTTTGTTAGTTGGAATTCTTTTTCTCGGACCTAAATTCGGTGTTAAAACGATCTATGCAAGCTTTGCGTTATCACTTGCTGTATGGGCATTTGAGCGCTTTATCCCAGTGACTGAGCCATTTAGTCAGGATATCTTGATTCAATTGATCATTGGACAGTGTATTGCTGCAGCTGGTATGGGACTTGTTTTTCATCAGAAAGCTTCTACTGGCGGTACGGATATCATTGCGATGATTCTCAATAAATTCTTCTCAATGGAGGTTGGGAAAGCCGTTCTGGTCTCAGATATTTCAATTGCCCTATTCTCAGTCGTCTTATTTGGACCTGAAATCGGAATGTATGCAATATTTGGTGTCATTCTAAACGGCTTAGTGATTGATTATACGCTTCAAAGCTTTGAAGCAAAGAAAGAGATTGTGATCATTAGTAAAGAGAGTGAAGAAATTCGTTCCTTTATTGTTGAAGTAATTGGGAAAGGCGCTACAATTCACACAGCAAGAGGTGCGTTTACTTCAGATGAAAAAGAAGTGATTACAACGATTCTTGGAAGAAAAGATCTTCTAAAACTGAAAAAGCACGTTGGTGCGGTTGATCAAAAAGCCTTTATAACAGTTCATAGTATGAAGGAAATTCTTGGTCAGGACTTTAAATCTCTTGCTTAATTGATGAAAGCCTCGTTTCCTTTTGGAAACGAGGCTTTTATTTAGCGTTTATTTTTAATAGCATACACAATAGTGACGATGAAGATCAGTGCAGCAAGAAAGTAGGATGAATAGACGACCAGCGGTACGTCTCCATTTTGATTTTTTACGCCAATTCCAATAAAGGCCCATACAAATACGAGCGGATAAACCCAATCTTGCTCTTTCTTTAGGAAAGTAAGCGCCAATATTGTGGCGATAATTAATAGAAGGATAGTCCATAACGAATCAGATAAGCCGAAACCATCCCAGTCGATGTAGGTTAGATAATAACTAATGTTTGCGATTGTCGCTACGCTAATCCACCCAAGATATACGGAAAAAGGGAGTAAGTCAAAGAAGGATGCGTCTGCTGCTTTTGCTTTCGTGTATAGTCTGATGAGAGTTAAGAGTAAAAGAAGCATAACAATAACAGATAGTCCGAAGAATTCATAATGCCATAGGAAAATCCATAGACTATTTAGGATGGAGCTTAATACAAATAGTCCGCTCGTTTCCTGATAGACTGGCAGATCGCGACGACTTTTAGGGAATTGGCGGATAACCCATATCCCTAATAAAAGATAAATTAGTCCCCAAATACTAAACACATAACCAGCAGGTGTAAACAATACATTTAGTCTATTTGAAATTTCTCCAGTCGTTTGTCCATTTAGTGGAAGTGCATTAGCTAGCCCGTTTACCGTTACGACGATCAAGTATGCAATAAGGTTAAGAAGAAATTTACCCATAAGAACCTCCTCGTTATAGTCTACAGTACATACTATTCCTTCTCGACATTAAAGATAACCGCCTTTTTATGAGCAAGAGCACATACAAAAACCTGCTCCAGGTAAGGAGCAGGTGAGTTTGTTTAGCGATTAGGAAGTGTAGCATATTCTGGATCTGCCACTTTAACAAGTTGTTTACCAAGGTTTTTACCTTCAAAAAGGCCAAGGAATGCATTTGGAACGTTTTCGAATCCTTCTACGATTGTTTCTTCGTATTTTAATTTGCCTTCTTGTAGCCATTTACCAAGTTGTTCAGCACCTTCATTAAAACGATCAGAATAGTCGCCAACAACAAAGCCTTTCATGAGAGAACTTGTTTGAATTAGTTTACCTTGAACGCGTGGACCAAGATCTGCTTCTTTATTATTGTAAGAAGAGATAGCGCCACATACAGGGACGCGAGCAAATTTGTTTAGTAAGCTAATAGCGGCATCGCCAATTTCGCCACCAACGTTCTCATAATAGACGTCAATGCCGTCTGGACAAGCGTCTTTTAATGCTTGATAGACGTCCTGTGTTTTGTAATTAATGCCTTCATCAAAGCCAAGCTCGTTTTTAATATAATCGATCTTGTCATCAGACCCAGCAATTCCAACGACACGGCAACCTTTAATTTTAGCGATTTGACCAACTACAGAGCCTACTGCTCCAGCAGCGCCTGAGACGACTACTGTTTCTCCCTCTTTAGGTTGACCGATGTCTAAAAGCCCGAAATAAGCCGTTTGACCTGGCATGCCGAGAATTCCAAGGTGCGTGGTAATTGGTGCAACACTTGGGTCGATTTTGCGAAGGTGTTTTTCGTTAACTACTGAATATTCTTCCCAGTTCAAGTGCCCGATAACGACGTCACCTTGATTAAAGTGTGATGATTTAGATTCTGCTACTTCAGCTACAACACCACCATTTAATGGTTCATTTACTTGGAATGGTGCTACGTATGATTTTGCATCTCTCATACGACCTCTCATGTAAGGGTCTACTGTAAGGTATAGTGCACGCAGAAGAACTTCTCCATCTTTCGGGGATGGAATATCCGCTTCAACAATGTTGAAGTGTTCCATTGAAGGCATACCTTCTGGTCGTTTTGCTAGATGAATTTGTCTTTGTTTACTCATTCATAATCCCTCCATTATATGATTGATGATTCATTCATTTCCTATCTAAGCTGTTCCACTTAAACGGTACCATAAAACATTACAGTTCTTCAAAACATTCGCATTCTAAATATGGAGAGTGTTATTTGTTAGGTTATCCAGGATAGAGGGGGATATTTAGTTGAGAGCACATTCAAATGGTTCTTTTTTTGAAAAGGATCGCCGCAATTGGTTATGATACATGTGAGAGGAGGAGAGGCAATTGAGTCAAAGATTAACCGGATGGATCATGAAGCAAACTTGGGAGGACCTCTTATTCTTGCACTGGTCCGTTGACCCCTCCTGGCTTCAATCAATGCTTCCACCTCAATTAGAAGTTGATATGTTTGATGGAAAAGCATGGATAGGGATCGTTCCATTTGAAATGACCCATATTCGGTTTAGAGGATTGCCTTCGGTTCCATTTGCTTCAAGACTACTTGAATTGAATGTTCGAACGTATGTGAAATATGGTGAAAAGCGTGGAGTATATTTCTTTAGCCTTGATGCTAGTCATAAAGCAGGTGTAGCGATTGCTAGAAATCTTTTTCACCTTCCATACTTTCACGCAAAGATGGGTAAAAAAAGCGATGGAAACCAAATTAGTTTCTGGTCATCACGAACCCATAAAGATGCTAAACAAGCCGATTATCACATTATTTACGAACCAGTAGGTGATAGCTTCGAGACAACAGAAGGAAATCTTGATTACTGGCTGACAGAAAGAGATCGGCTTTTTATCGTACGTGAAAACAACGTTTATCAGGGTGAAATTAGGCATGATAAGTGGCCGCTCCAAAAAGTAGACGTGGCTGTTCTCCGAGATACCCTCTCTCAGTCGTATTACTATCATGAACCTTACATCACTCATTTTTCTAGATCTGTGACAACCTATTTGTGGCCATTTGAAAAGATAACAAAAACAACAAGTCCCTCTTCGAAGTGAAGCGGGCTTGTTGTCTTGCTAAGATTCTAGTGAATGTTTTCTTTGAAAGAAGGGTGGTTCCATTCTACGGAATAGTTTCGTACGGGCAAAACTGAAAAGTATGAGCGCTGCCCAGATTAACGTAAAGCTGACGACGTGTACAGAAGTGAATGATTCATCATAAAGAAATACACCTTGTACAAGCATTAGCGTGGGAGCGATGTATTGTAAAAAGCCAATCATGGAAAGAGAGATGCGATTAGCGCCACTTGCAAATAGAAGGAGTGGGACAGCCGTTACGATTCCTGCACCAAGCAATAGACTGAAAATAACTGAATCCTGAATATATAAAGCATCCGCAACGCTAGAGCGCACTGTCATTAAATAGATTAATGCAAACGGCGTGATGAGTAGTGTTTCAATGGTAAGTCCCGTTAGAGCACCAAGTCTTGCTTTTTTTTTCAATAAGCCATATAAACCAAAGCTCATCGCGAGAATAAGAGAAACCCACGGTATTTCCCCAAAACGAAAAACGAGATTTAATACACCAATTGTCGCAAGCAAGAAAGAAATCAGCTGCCAGAATGACAGTCTTTCTTGTAAGAATAGAATTCCAAGAAGAACGCTAATCAATGGGTTGATGTAATATCCAAGACTTGTTTGAATCACGTGATCGTGATTAACCGCCCAAATGAACGCAAACCAATTGATTGTAATAAATAAAGAAGCAAAGGCAATAGCCATTAGCTTTTTAGGCTGGCGAAAGATGGCGTACAGTTCACCTTTAAAAGAAGAGATTTTCCTCAGCACAGCTAAAATGATTAACATAAAAACAAATGACCAGATGATACGGTGAGCGAGTACTTCTTCAGATGGCACGCTCCCGACTAGCTTCCAATATAGCGGAAGAACCCCCCATAAGAAGTAGGCGCCTGCACCAGAAAGTATACCGATTGTTTGTTCATTATCTAAGTTCTTCATAGACGAATCCTCGTTTCAATAATGTCACTCTTACCAGTTTAGCTTCCTTTCCATATCATTACAATGAAAAAGAGTTCGCATAGTAACATACATTGTTTAAGAGAGGGAGGGGGCAAAGGTAATGAGGATTGAACGAATTTTATTAGATCAACAAATTGGAGACGTAACAGGTAATGGACTTCCAGATCTTGTTCGTCTTACTGGTACGAAACCTTATGGACCCGACACGCCGTTTGTCGATGAAGTGTTGTTAACGATTCAGAATGACGGTTCGGGAGGAGAGGTTTCTTTCTCACTGCCCGGAAGTAGTGGCTATCGGCCTACTCTTTATTTGGGAGATTTTACAGGGAGTAAGGTGAAGGAAATATTAGTCCGCACAGATTCAGGAGGAAGTGGAGGCATCACGTATGACTTTCTGTATTCTTATCTCAATCAATCTTTAAGATTACTTTTTGATCAACGAAGCTTTTATGAGTCTTTTACTTATGAGGTGAATTATCTTGATTACTATCAAGCGAAGGTCGAAAATAAAACGTTAAATCAGAGTTACGTTGTGAGTTTGCTTTATAAGGGAAAGGAATATCTTTCGGAAATATATAAGGAGAATGGCCAATTAAAAGCACCAATAGCAGGTGACGTGCTGCCTCCAGGAGGCGTATATCCAATCGACTTGCAACGTGATGGAGTGGATGAATTATTGGTTTATCAGAGGGTAATCGGCAGATATAATGCGGATGGACTAGGCTTTCTTTCAACACCGCTTCAGTGGAAAGAAAACCAATTCGTTCCGATGTATCAAACGTTATGTATCTTTGGATAGATGGTATGTAAAAAAAGGGGGATGGTCCCCCTTTAAAGGAACTTCAATTTATTGCTTTTCAAGAAGAGCTGCAAGTACGTGTTTCTTAAATTTCTCTGTCTTGCGTCCTTCAATGTAACGTACATCATGTTTTTTAAGCTGTTCAACGTACCAGCCTTTGCTTGCGTAATGCATCGAACCATCCTTTCTCTAATGAAAATTCTATAAGGATTATTCTATAAACCTTAACCGTCAACCATGTTATCATCCATTGAATTTATTGAAAAGGGGAAAACAGTAATTCTTTTAGTGGAAATTATTCTTCTTATTTTATGACAAAATAAAAAGCAAAATGGATCATAACAGAAAGGAAAAATATGCATGGATTTTGGCTAGCTTATGAGCGACGTGCAATTTTTGTGTCCGAGTATCAGCATAAAGTGCATATGAAACTTTCTTATTCGAACTATTCCCCCTTCATACACTATGAGGTTTTTTTGCATGCATGCTTAAAGGAGAAGGTAGTTCTGAAGCGAATGTATGTATAACAACGTGGAAAAGTGAAGGTCGACGTGAAGCGTACCGATAAAAGAGGGGGAGCGGGCATGGATGGTTCTATTTCAGTTCAAGGTCTAGTAAAGACGTATAAAGGTGATGTGAAGGCGGTGCAGGGCGTCAGTTTTGAAGTGGCTGAAGGAGAGTTTTTTGCCTTTCTTGGTCCGAATGGCGCGGGGAAATCGACAACCGTTCAGATCTTAACTACACTCGTTAAACCTACCACAGGATCCATTCGGATTGGCGGAGTTGATGTTGGAGAAGAACCAGAGCGCGTGCGCTGGAATATCGGAGTAGCCTTACAAGAAACGGGAATCGACCCGGTACTAACGGGAAGAGAATTAATTGAAATGCAGGCGCGGTTATTTGGCTTCACTAAAAAAGAAGCGAAAATCAGAGCTGTTGAGTTACTTGCTCTAGTTGACTTAAATGATGCCGCTGATCGCCCATGTGGAAAATATTCTGGTGGTATGAGGAGGAGACTAGATCTCGCTCTAACTTTAGTTCATAAGCCTAAAATTCTTTTTCTAGATGAACCGACAACAGGACTCGATCCTTCTAACCGAAAAGCTATTTGGAAAGAAATTAAGAGATTAAATAAAGAAGAAGGCACGACAATCTTCCTTACAACGCAATATCTTGAAGAGGCTGATCAATTAGCGGATCGCATTAGTATTATTAATCAAGGAAAAATCGTAGCTTCTGGAAGTGCTGAAGAGTTGAAAAGAACACTCGGCTTTGATGCCATTCAACTTTTATTTGAACTAGATGAAGAAGCAGAGCGAGCAGGTCAAATTCTTGTAGATCTTGGAGAGAATATTGAACGCTCAAAAAATGAGGTAACGCTTTATACAGAAAACGGCACCAAACTCCTCTCTGATCTCGTCCGAAAACTTGATGAACATAACCTTTCGCCGAAAACATTAAATGTAAAACCTCCATCTTTGGATGATGTCTTTATTAATGTCACGAATGAACAGAAGGAAAGGGCGTGAGGGCATGAGTGAACAAAAAAAGGGTTCTTTTCTAGTTGATACACTTGTATTTACAAAAAGGAGTATCATTACGATCATTAGAAATCCATTAATTTTTATTCCTAACCTAATTATTAGTCTTTTCTTCCTGTTTGTGTATGAAGGAGGTTTAAGCGGGATCTCACAGCTCCCGGCATTTGAAGGAGCCAATTACCTGGCGTTTATTTTACCAGTATCAATCGTTTCGGCAGCGATTGGAGGAGCAGGCGGTGCGGGGCAAGCTCTTGTGAAGGATTTAGAAAATGGGTATTTTTCACGTCTTCTTCTTACACCTTCTTCAAGGCTTGCAATTGTTCTTGGACCGATTATTGCAGGGATGCTACAGCTGCTTATTCAAACGGTTTTAATCCTAGTTGTCGCTTATTTTCTTGGTCTAGAAGTGGCAGCTGGGTTTGGCGGAGTAATCATTGTTTTATTGTTAACGCTTGGTTGGGGGCTTGCATTTGCGGGGTATTCAGTTGGTGTGGCACTAAGAACAAAAAATGCCCAATCCGCACAGGCCGGTACTTTCGTCTTTTTTCCACTTATATTTCTAAGTACGACTTTCGTACCTTATGAACTTATCGAAGCAGGTTGGTTAAAAGTAGCCGCAACGATTAATCCAACGACATACTTATTTGAAGCGATGCGGTCGGTATTTATTGACGGGTGGGAAGTCTGGCCACTTGTTAGGGGATTCTTAGTGATTGCACTCTTATGTGCCATTACGATCAGCTTCTCAGCAATAAGTGCCTCAAAAGCGGTTAGTGCTGACTAAGAGCGCGCAGAATTCCTGCGCGCTTCTTCTTTGTAGTTATTCATCTGTCGGCTCGGATTTTGTAGCATGGATAAGAAACCTGTGAGATGGAAAATCAATAAAACCATTTTTCTCAATTTGTTCGTGAAGGCGATAGAGAGCGGAGTGATAACGGTCCGTTGAAAAATCAGGAATCTGCCATGGAATCGCTTTTAAATAATAAATAATCGCCCCAATGTCATAAAATCTAGTTAATGGGAAAGCTTCATATGCTTTAAGAATATGAAAGCCTGCAGCTTCAAGTTCCTCAACAGCATAATCTAAGTTCCAATGGTCAAATTCAGACTTCAAAGGCGCTTCTAGAAATCGATTAAGTTCTTTCATATCCTCGCCACCTACCTGCTGGGTGATAAACGATCCAGTTGTTTTCAGAATGCGGTGAACCTCCATTGGTGAGTAAGAATCATGTTTATTCATCACCAATTGGAATTCTTCATTTGAAAACGGAAGGTGATGGTCATCTTCAAATCCTTTAACGATAATTCCGTGAGGTTCTAGTCGGGCTTTTGCAATTGGAACATTAGGTGGATAGCCCTCTGTAGCTGATAGTTTCTCTGGAAATGGTTTAAGAGCTTCAAGAAACTCTCCGCCGCCCGTTCCCATATCTAGAACACTCTCACTTGTCCGAAATGGTTTAATGACGGAAGAGGTGTAAGACCATGGAAGCGGAGATGCGCTCACTCGTTCAGTGTCTGTAATATAAGAAAAGTCCCAGCCTGAAAAAGGTTGATCTATCTCAGTCAGATAGAATTCGAATACGGAGTTTGTCATTATTGAAATTCCTCTCCTGTTAGTTATTACCATTATAGCAGGGAGGAAAGACAGATTGGGGAAATGAATATGTCTTTTCAGATTTAAAAGTATAACAAATAGGGTAAAACAAGATATGCGTATATTCGAGTTTACCGAGAAAACCAATCAATTGAATTTGTAATGTAGATAAAAGGACGTGGAAATAGTGGATACAACAAAACGATACGATCTAGTAGGAATTGGGATAGGTCCATTTAACTTAGGGATGGCAGCCCTTGCGGATGAATCAGAAGTAGACGCAATTTATTTTGATCAAAAAGAGGAATTTAATTGGCACCCAGGCATGTTGATTGATGGAGCGGATCTGCAAGTTCCGTTTCTAGCTGATCTTGTCACGATTGCAGATCCAAAAAGTCCTTATACGTTTATAAATTATTTACATGAACATGATCGTCTTTACCAATTTTATTTTTTTAATAAATTAGATATTCCGAGAAAGGAATACAATGCTTATACTCGCTGGGTAGCATCAAAATTATCAAATTGTTTTTTTGGTAAAAGAGTAATTGATGTGAACTATGCTCAAGAAAAAGAGTGCTATAACGTTACAATTGAGGATGTGAAAACGAAACGCTCTGCTGTCATTCAAGCGAAGCACGTTGTTCTTGGTACAGGGAGCGTACCAAATATTCCACAAGGCTTTGAATCATATCCACTTGAAGACGTTCTTCATACGAATCATTACCTTTTCCATGAAAAAGAGTTAAAAAAATCAAAATCCGTTACAGTAGTAGGATCGGGACAAAGTGCTGCGGAAGTATTCTATGATCTCCTTCATGATCAAGAGCGATATGGTTATCAGATAAATTGGCTAACGCGATCAGCAGGTTTCTTTCAATTAGAATCAGCGAAATTAGGTCAGGAAGTATTCTCGCCTGATTATGTGAGTTACTTTCACGGTCTTTCGTTTAACGCTCGTAAAGACGCCCTTTCAACTCTTGGTACATTGAGAAAAGGAATCGATCCATCTACATTAAAAAATATTTATCACCTTCTTTATCATCGCTCTTCTGAGCAACCGTTAGACGTTATGATTCAACCGTTAGCAGAAGTAAATGGAGTGGAAAAGTCAGAGGGGCACTATGAGTTAAGTTGCAGACAGTGGCAAGAGGACAATGAGTTCGAGGTCAAAACCGAAAAAATTGTTCTGGCTACTGGATACAAGCCTCATTTTCCAGAATGGTTTAAACGAATAGAGAATGAAATTGAATGGGAAGATGAGAAGCGGTTTAAAGTGGAACGAGATCAACAACTCGTTTTTAAAGACGGAAGAGTGAATCACATTTTTTCCTTAACAAACCTGGATCATTCACATGGAACGGGAGCTACGAACCTAGCTCTTTCAGTCGAGCGAAATAAACGAGTGTTGAATGCTGTAGCAGGAAAATCCCTTTTTAAAGTGAACACTAATACGGTTTTCCAACAATTTTCTAGTAAAGATAACAACAAATTAGTATAAAATGTAGCACAAAAAAGAAGCTGAATCGTTCAGCTTCTTTTTTATTTTTTCTCGTAAACGAGCGAGTAACCTTCAAGATTGACAACATGGTTAATGCCCTGACGAAATGTAGCAAAGGTGGGGATAGTAGGATCTAAGTTAAGGTTCATTAGCCACTGCACGACTTGCTTTGTAATTCCGACATAAACGACGATAACACCCATCAAAGCCAGAGACTTGGTCATCGTTTCACAGAGGACTTGTGCTGAGCTATTTTCTAGTTCGGACAGTCCAGAGAAATCAAGTAATACGTAATCAGTATTGTTCGTTACACAGTAATTCAATGTCCTTTGAACGAGTCTTTCTGTTCGTTCTTCATTCATTGTACCGATAAGGGGGATAAGGATGGCGTTATCGATTACCGTTGGAATAATGACAGTAGACAATTCATGGACAAGTTTTTTATTTTCCTGAAGTTCTTTTTGTCTTTCCGTAACATCACGCCAGACAAGAAGGTATCCTATCTTAACTCCTGCATCATCTTTGTATTCAGATATCACAATGCTCGCCGCAAAGCGGTCGAATAAAGTGATGGTACTTTCATATGGAAGACGGTGAAGTATAATGTTTCTTTGATGTGAAGGGTTTTGATGAAATTCATCAATGCTTTTTCCAATCAGATCTAAAGGATGATTAATATGCAAATAAGAGATGATTGAGTGTAATAAGGTTTCGGCCTGGTCATTAAACCAGACTACTCTTAAGTCTAAATCGCATACGAATATATTATCTCCTAAACTGTTAAGAGCCCTAACTGTTTCACTATGTGAAAAAAAAGTTGTTTCTACCAACTCATTACCTCCGTAATTCAACTAACTTTTCCTTTTATTATAGTGGAAAGAGGTTAGAATGCCTATTAATATCTAATGGAAAAGGAGCGCTCGTGTTCATGGATTTGTTTTTCGTGCACCTGAACTTCATCAACAGCTGAAAAGGGACTACCATTTTGTAAGGCAGATTGGAACTTTGTAAGTGTGCTTTCCTCTCCCTGTGCCTGAATTTCCACAGAATTATCCATCTGGTTCATCACATACCCAGTTAGACCAAGTTGGGCTGCTTTTTGCTGTGTGAAAGCACGAAATCCAACACCCTGCACTCTTCCTTTCACTATAAACTGATACCGTTTCATTTTATGTCATCCTTTCCATAAAGTCTTATAACGTTCTTTTCCTAATTTCTCGTTTATTAAACAGGGGTGAATGGTGAAAAGGTCGCCGGAGCAGAAAATGGAATGGGAGATAAAGTAAGTGAAAAACAATGATTGTGATCACTTCAAGTGAAAGTAAGTAGAATGGCCAGGGACCAAGATATGAGATGAGTGTTAGACTTTCGGGTTCTTTCATTAAAAACATATAGTTTGAGCCAAGTGTAAGGTTAAGTGGGAAGAGCAAAAGAACGTAAATGTTTAATCCTGCAAACGACATCCATAAGGATCGATATGAGGGAAAAGCTTTTTCAACGATTATCATAAACCAGGTGGCAAGAAGTATTCCCCCATGAGCAATAAAGAAGTGAAAAAAACGAAAATGGGGGAAAGCATATGGCCCAAGGTCCGGAGTAATCATAGCAAGTAGGGCGCTAGCGGAACCTGCAAAATAAGTAATCGGAAATAATGCTTTATTCTTTGTTAGAACGAGTGCGATCGCTAGAAATAGGGATATACTACTAAGCTGTAGTGGCAAAGCCGTGGTGATGCTCCACTCATTATAGTAGGCGAACCAGGCATGAAAACTTACCTCTGATAGGAGTAAGAGAAAAGCAATCATTAGTCGAATAACGAGGTTGGGAAGTTTATTTCTTAACGGTTTTCGAAAAAGAAACATTCCAACTATACAACTTCCTACTAGGAAGAGTGTCAAAAGATGTGGAAATGAAAATAGGGTAAATGAACTTTCGGTAAACCATGAAAAATATCTCTCCATTGACAACACCTCTATTTTAATAAGGGAGATATAGAGTTGAGATACAAAATGAAATAAGCTTTCGAGCGTAGTATCGAAAGCTTATTAATCAAGACATACTCAGTTGATTGAACTTGAATCATCTATGTTTATTAAGGCATGTTTAACAGATGGGAAACTTTTCACAGATGATAAAGAGAAATCCGCCTGAATCCCTTCTAAAACAAAATCAGGACGAATTCCTGTTATTCTTAATTCAGCACCCATTAATTTAATTAGTTGATGAAGTTGGTAAACACCTTTGTGAAGTTCAGAAGTGAAATGACTAACTCCAGACAGGTCCAGTATTAGAAACTCATCTCCGCTTTTTTGGATATGAGAACTTACGTGATGTAAGAGAAGCTCAATTCGTTCTTCATCAATTTTTCCAACGAGCGGTACGATGGATACATTCCGATCGATTGGCACAATCGGTGTGGATAAGCGTTTGACCTCATCGAGGTAGTGCTCAGAACGTTCTTCCGCTTCTTTTCTCTTTGTAATATCTTGTTGCACACCGACAAAGTATGTTTGATTTTCACTTTCAATGTGAACGGGATAGATTTGCAGTTCATTCCAAAAATACTGCCCGTTTTTTCTATAGTTTTTAATTTCGATTTTAACTTTTTTTTCTTTATTAATCGCATCTCTTAATTCAGCGATTGTTCCTGAATCCGTGTCTTCTCCTTGCAAAAATCGGCAATTAGAGCCAAGGATTTCTTCCGAAGTATATCCGGTTAGCTTCTCAAATCCTTCATTCGCATACACGATGGGGTTGTCGGGAAGTTCGGGATCAGTAATGACAACACCTGTATCTACATACTCGATTGCTGTTCTGACAAATTCATTTTTTTTCATACGCTTAAATTGTTCTTTGTTTACTTTCATGATAAACAGCTCCATGACGTCGACGTTCTCATTTGATCATCACCTTTTACAATTGAATGGTACTTCTAGTATAAAACGCTATCGTAAAAAATCCAATAAAAACCCATCTAACTCCTTTGAGTAAAAGTATCGGGGTAGATTTTTTTGAAAAATTAGCAAAACATCTTTCGAGAAGAAAGGTAGTTTGGTATACATGGTATAATAAGAGTATTTATTGTGGTCGAATGGGAGGGCCTTGTTATGGATGCACTTGATGTTATGGGAAAAAAAGAAGAGATCTTCCCTTACTTCCAGCCGATTGTTAGTGCTGATAAGCAGCAAATTATTGGATATGAAGTTCTTGGAAGAATTAACACAGAAGAAGGAATGAAAAGTCTCGGCTTTTTCTTTCAGGATCAATCGATTCCTGAAGAGTACATATTGGAAATTGATACACACATTCGTGATTGTGCCATTGATTTATTTTTAGAGCGAGGTACGGGTCAGAGCGTGTTTTTTAATGCTAGTGCAAGACATTTACTATTTGACCATGGTGAAACGCTAACACATTCTCTTGAAGAATACTTTAATAAAGGCATCGCTTATGAACAAATTGTGATTGAAGTGTCTGATTATGATATTGCTGATGAAAGCCTTCAGAAACTGCAACACATTCTTACTTACTATAAAAGCCTTGGGGTACAAGTTGCTATAAGTCATGCCGGAAACACAATGAGTAATATTGAGAAAATCGCTATACTTAATCCAAACATCATTAAAGTAGGATTATTAAACTTAAAAGACAAAGGAATGCCTCCAGAGTATCGAGAAGTTCTCTATGCGTTGTCTATGTTAGGAAGAAAAATCGGGGCAACCCTATTGTTTGAAGGGATTGAAGCGATTGGACAATTAAAGTATGCATGGGAGAATGGTGGAAGGTATTATCAAGGTCATTATTTTGGCAAGCCTGAGGCAGAATTTCATGATGTGAACAAGTACAGAGCACTCCTAACAAAAGAATTTCAACATTTTATTACACATGAGAGAAAGCGCCTTCTTTCACTTTACGAGCTTTCCCAAAATTTTAATCGTCATTTGCAGCAGCAGTTGAAGCGAAATAAACAACATGATTGGAATACGATTGTGTCTGAAGCGGCTCATTCGCTTGGAAATGCGTGTTTTAGAGGATATATTTGCGATGAAGACGGTCATCAAGTTTCAGCTAACTATTATCGTAATGGTGATGGAAATTGGGAATTTCAACCTGAGTATGAAGGTGATAACTGGAGTTGGCGTCCTTATTTCCTAGAGAACATCGTAAGGATGAAACATGATCAGGTAGGGATCCTTTCCGATCTTTATAGTGATATCGAAACAAATGAACTTATTCGTACCTATTCTTATCCTATTAACGAGTCTTACTACTTGTTTCTCGACATTCCATACCTTTATCTCTACGAACGAGATGACTATTAAAATGAGACTCTCATTAGTAATGGATGTTCCACGTGGTTATTCATACTGAAATTTGAATGAAATCACAGTAACAAGGGTAGTAGTAATAGAGTGATTTGAGGAGGGATCGTATGCTTAAAAGAATTTCTGTGAAAACGAGTAAACGAGATGAAATGATTGATATTACAAGTGAGGTGAGAAGCGCAGTTCACGACGCAAATATTAAACAGGGAATTGTAATGGTTTATTCTGCGCATACAACAGCTGGAGTTACGATCAATGAAAATGCTGATCCAGATGTGAAGCACGATATGCTCATGAGGTTGAATGAAGTTTATCCTTGGGAGCACCCTAAGTATCGACACGCTGAAGGGAATTCTGCTTCGCATCTAAAAACGAGTACAGTTGGGGCTTCGCAAATGATCATCATAGAAGAGGGGAAATTGATTCTCGGCACGTGGCAGGGAGTTTATTTCTGTGAATTTGATGGTCCACGGATCCGTACTGTTTACATTAAAGTTATGGAGGGATAATGATGATCCGAGTTCTATTCGTATGTCTTGGGAACATTTGTCGTTCTCCTATGGCAGAAGCTGTGCTACGGTCTAAAGTAGCGAAAGCTGGATTAGCTAATCAAATTGAAATCGACTCAGCTGGAACTGGCGATTGGCACATAGGCGAACCCCCACATGAAGGGACAGCCGACATTCTCTTAAAACAAAACATCTCAACAGATGGTATAAAAGCGAGACAAGTGAAGGAAGCTGATCTGCTTCACTTTCAATACGTCATCGCAATGGATGCAGGAAACCTCGGAGAACTTCACGAAATGGCAGGAATTAATCCAACAACTTCTATTTCAAGGTTAATGGATTATGTGAGTGAAAGTGAAATAGAAGATGTGCCTGATCCTTATTTTGAAGGGAATTTTAAAGAAGTTTATGAAATGGTAGATGCTGGTTGTGAGAAATTATTGGAACATATCAGAAAAGAAGAAGGTATATGAAACATATCGAAGAAGCGATTAGAAAAAGCGGTGACTTGACTTCCGTTGAGGTAGTAGAAGGTGTGTCAGGTGGGTCTATAAATGAAGCTTACTATGTTCGAACAAAGGATAGGGAGTACTTTGCGAAAAGTAATTCATCAGCACCAGAAGATTTTTTTCATGCTGAAAAAGATGGTCTTGAGCTGTTAGGACGACATGGGATATCGGTACCTGAACCTCTCTTAATTCTGTCTCAAGGTAATCGTGAGAGTGTTTTTCTTATGGAATGGATTCGATCTGTGCCATCTAGCAATAAAGGGGACCGAGCACTTGGAAGTCTAGTTGCATCCTTACATCAGAAGAAAGAGAATTTTGCTGGTTTACATCAAGCCAATTTCATTGGTGAATTAGATCAACTAAATGAACCATCCACTGATTGGGTCACCTTTTTTAGGGATCAACGACTAGGGAGAATGCAGAACCTCGCTCGTAAGAAAGGAAAGCTTACTAAGGAACGTGATCAACGTTTGTCAAAACTCCGTCAACGTCTTGATGCAATTATTGGGCATCAACCCGATTTTTCGCTCTTACATGGTGATCTTTGGGGAGGAAATTGGCTCATGACTGATGAAGGACCTTATTTAATCGATCCTGCTGTTTATTATGGAGACCGCGAGATCGATATTGCTTTTACATATTTATTTGGTGGGTATTCGAAAGCATTTTACGATCAATATCAAGCTGATTTTCCACTAGAGAAAGAATTTACAGATCGTCTTCCCATTTATCAATTATATTATTTACTTGTTCATCTGATCTTATTTGGGGAAAGCTATGGAAGTGCAGTGGATCGCATACTGCAAAAGTATACGTTTTGACTGCAATGGTTTCATTATGAACGATTAAGGGAAATAAATGTCATCTTAATCTAATGAGGAGGAAATGAAATGAGTCAAACATATTCAGGCGGTAGTCAAAATAAACTGTTTAAGGCAGTCCTTATTGGTGGACTGGCAGGTGCCCTTATTTCACTTCTAGATCGAGGGACGAGAGAATCCATTCAGAATGGTTCGAAAAAAGCAGGAAGTATTTTGCGTGACGTTAAGAATAATCCTTCTTACTATACGGATAAATGGAAGCAAACGGTGGATGATGCTAGTGAGCTAATGAAGGAAGTACAAGATGATATTTCAACTTTATCAGAGAAGTTTAACGGACTGAAAGAAAGTTCAGTTGAAGCCTTTAATCTTGTGAAAGAAACGCAGCATGATCTTAAAGAAATAGGCTCGAGAGTCGTTGAAGCCGGTGAAGAGCTTACTGGTAACAACGGCGATCCAATGACACACTAATCGAGTCCCAGGAGGGTAAATAGTGGATGCATCGCTAGGACAATTTACAAAACAGCTTTTTTCAAGAATAAAAGAACATCAGGTGACTGACTTGTCAGCGCAACTTGCTTATTATTTCTTGTTATCGCTGTTTCCTTTTCTTATATTTGCGATTACCCTCCTGACTCATTTTGATTTCTCACAGGATCAAATTCTTGATTTAATCGCTCAATATGCACCATCTGAGTCATTTGTCACGATACAAGAGAACATTATTCTCGAAGATGGAGCTCGGAAAGGGCTTTTATCCTTCGGGGTGATCGCGACAATATGGTCTGCTTCCAATGCAATTAATGCCATTATTAAATCACTTAACCGTGCATATAACGTTCAAGAAAGTCGGCATTTTCTACTTGCGCGAGGTTTGTCTGTTCTTTTATCTTTAGCAATGATTTTTGTTATTGTTGTTGCATTGGTATTACCTGTTTTCGGTGAAACGCTGTGGAGATTTTTCGTTACATTTTTTGATTTGCCTGAGTCATTAAGCTTTATGTTTGGGATTATTCGGTGGATTCTAAGTCTTTCGATCATGATTGTTGTGTTTATGTTTATTTATTTCTATGCACCGAATAAACGATTGAATTATAAAGATGTGCTGTTAGGATCTATCTTTGCTTCAGTGCTATGGCAGCTTGTCTCTCTGGCTTTTTCTTATTACATAAATAACTTCAGTAACTATTCTGCAACGTACGGAAGTCTTGGAGGCGTAATCGCGCTAATGCTCTGGTTTTACCTGACAGGTCTTGTCATTATTATTGGTGGAGAAGTGAATGCCACTTCGAATTATTTTAGAAAAAAAGCCTGACAGCGCGGGTGGCGCTATCAGGCTTTTTATTTTAATAACCTCAGTCCATTTAATATGACAAGTATTGTACTACCTTCATGGCCGAGTACTCCTAAAGGGAGGGTTAGGAATTGAAAGAAGTTAGATGCAATTAAAATAAGAATAACGGAAATAGAGAATATCACGTTTTGTTTTACGATTTTGTTTAATCGGTTTGAGAGCTTTACGGCTCGTGTCAGTTTTCCGAGATCATTCTTCATAAGAACAACATCTGCGGTTTCAAGAGCGACATCAGTACCCTGACCCATTGCAATTCCTACATCAGATGCGGCAAGAGCAGGTGCATCGTTAATGCCGTCCCCAATCATTCCAACCGTATGGTATTTTTCTTTTAATTCTTTCATTCGATTTACTTTGTCTTCTGGAAGACAATTGGCGTAATACGTATCGATCCCGACTTCTTCAGCAATGGCTTTTGCCGTTTGCTCGCTGTCACCAGTTAACATCACCGGTTCAATTCCACGCTTTTTCAGTTCCTTCACCATATTCGCTGATTCACTACGAACTTTGTCTTTTAAAGCAATCATTCCAGCTATGCCCTGGTTATCTGCAGCAAGTACGATTGTTTTTCCACTTGATTGCAGTTGACGATAGTTTTCTTCAAATAAATTGAATCCATCCTCTTCAGACAAGAACGCTAATTTACCGACTTTCCAACTAATCCCCTCAATTGTGGCTTCCACGCCCCATCCAGAATGATCCATCATATCATTTGGCTCTAGAAAGATGACGTCTCCGGCATGATCGACAATCGCTTTAGCAAGTGGATGTGTTGATTGTCGCTCGATTGAAGCGACGATTTTGATAAACTTCTTTTCATCTATATCACTTCTTGTGAAAACATCTGTGACAACAGGAGAGCCTTCCGTTAACGTTCCTGTCTTATCAAGCGCAACAGCCTTCATCGAACCTAGCTGTTCAAGATGCACTCCGCCTTTAAAAAGAATACCATTTCGTGCGCCTGCAGAAATAGCGGAGAGCGTGGCAGGCATAATCGATGCGACTAGTGCACAAGGAGAGGCAACAACGAGAAAGACCATTGCGCGATAGATCGTTTCATCCCATGTCCAGCCAAGTAGAAAATGGGGAAGGACCATGAGAAGTGCGCCTACAATTAAAACGATTTTCACGTACCAACCTTCTAGTTTTTCAATAAAAAGCTGGGAAGGTGCTTTTTGATCTTGTGCTTCCTGAACAAGTGCGATAATTTTTTGGAACACCGTATCCTGACTACGTTTGGTCATTTTAATCGTTAAATGACCAGAGATATTTAACGTTCCAGCAAATACCTCTTCGTCAATTCGTTTAATAACTGGAATGGATTCACCAGTAATGGCTGACTGATCAAGAGATGTTTGACCTTTTGTGATCACACCATCAGCAGGCACCCGTTCTCCTGGTTTGACTAGAATGAGATTTCCTATTGAAAGAGATTCTGCTGGTACAATGCGTTCTTCGCCGTTAGATAGAATCGTTGCCGTCTCTGGTTGTATTTCCATGAGAGACTGAAGTTCACTTTCGCTTTTATTAAGAGTGTAAGTTTCAAGAGCTCCACTGAGTGCGAAAATAAAAATAAGAATAGCGCCCTCTGTCCAGTAACCAATACTTCCTGCTCCAATGGCAGCAATAATCATAAGAAGCTCAACATTTACATCTTTTTCAGCAAAAGAGTCTTCTATTCCCTCTTTCGCTTTTGCGAATCCACCGATGATAAATGCGGTGATATATAAGACAGATTCAATCGTAGGAGAGTAGATACCTTCTGTGATCCATGTAAATGCAATAATGATTCCACTTAACAGGGCAGCACCTAGTTCTCCATGTTTTTTTAACGTATTCCACCAGAATGACGAGTGGGAAGGGTATGTGTCTGACCGTAAATTTATCTGTTCCATTATCATTCCTCCTTTTCCTAATTGAGAATAATAGTCATCATCATTCTCCGTATAAACGTGCAATGCTGTGACCACTTTTGAGGTCACAGCATATTAAGTACTGACAAATAAGTCATTTGATTTCGTTACTGAGAATGGATTTCAATAGATTAGAATTATTATTATGTTTTAATGATTTTATTCTACCACATACTTTACTTCTTGACTATGTTTATAATCACAATTGGGCTGTTAGATTTTACGTTTAAGAATAGGAAAATGGAGGGAATGGAGTTAATAACAAAGTAATGATGAGGAGGAGAAAAATGTTACTAAAAGAGAAGTTAGATCAGTTAAAACATGCTCATGTTCAAAAACCTGATAAAGTGTTTACCTTATATTTAAATACGGACCGTCGTGATGCCGACCGACAAAATGGCGAATGGAAGATTCAGCTAAAAAACGGCTTTCGTAACTTTGAAGAATACTTAAAACAAAGTGATAATAAAGAAGAGCTTGAAAAATACGAAAAAGTAAAAGAAAAAGTTCAAGATGAGCTCAATCGCATCGAAAATGATTTAAAGCGTGGTCTTGTTATTATTGCTTCCTCAGACGACCAAATATGGTTTGTGGAGCGCACACAGGTACCAGTTGAAACAAATTTATATTGGGAAGAAGAACCTCAACTCGAAGCGCTAGAGAAGTTGAAAAGTGACTATCCGAACACAGGAATCATTCTTGTTCATCATGATTATGTACGTATTCTTGAAACAGAGCTTGGTTTTCTAACAAAAAGTGAAGAGTATGCTTGGGATCCTGATGAAGACAACTGGAAAATCTACGAAGGAACTACTGGAAATGAGAATATTTCTGGAAACGGTAGTACCGCTCAGCGAGAGCTTTATGAAGATCGCATTAAAGCAAATCGTGAAAGATGGTATAAGTCAATGGCAGCGAAACTTGATAAAAAAGCGAAAAATCGTCAGTGGGAAAAAATATACGTAGCTGGTGAAAAAGAAGAAGCTAGTGAATTGAATGAGTTAATGAACAAAGAGTCGATCGTTGTCGGAAAAAATTATTCTGATAAACGAGATGACGAAGTCATTGAGTCGCTTGTTTCCTAAAGAGAAAAGCACCCATTCGGGTGCTTTTGTTGATTTAATAAGGTTGTTTCGTTGCTTTAACAGTAAAGATCTTTGGGATACCTCGATCATGAAGCTTGATATTTGGTTCCTCTGATACTTGTTTAATAATCAAATCCTCATCTGCCATGCTCGTTAGAATTTCACCGAGCGTCCATTTTCGTTGCAAGACCACACTGTCTTCCTTTTCGTTTGTTAGATGCTTTTCATATGCGACTACAGTTTTGTGAATTGTAGGATCAAAATAGTTACCATCCACTTTATGCTTCTTACCTTTAGATGTAATAAGTTTTGTAGAAATCGGATGGAAATCCTGAAGAACAAACGTGCCGCCGCTTTTCAGGAGGCGAAACACTACTTTAAACAATGGATGAAGATCAAGGAAATAATGTAGGATCCCTAGCTCCATCACAATGACATCAAATTCTCCGTCTTGATGATGATCCATCTTTAAAATATCAGCTACAATATATGTGAGGTCAATACCACATTTAGTGGCTACTTCCTTGGCGTAACGTTCATTTTCATATGAAAAATCAATCACTGTTGCATCGGCGCCCATAAGACTCATCGCTGTTGCTTTCATACCGTGTGAACCCATTAGATTGGCTACTTTCTTTCCTTGTAGTGCAGGAAGATAAGGCAATAATGATTTCATTCGTGAAGTTGGATTTTCTTTTAACTTTATTGCTGCTTCTTCCGGAGTACCGAAACGATTTAATAGAGCTTCATATGTTTGTTGATTCCAAGATTTTTTGTTTTGTTCTGTCACGCTTTCTTGAACATTATTTAGGTGTGCTTCAACAGTCATACGCCACTCTGGAATCTGCTGATAGTAGTAAAGTGAGAGGCAAGGGACGCTTTTTTCTTTAAAATCAACATAAACTAAGTAAGGGTTCGTTCGGATGACCGTGTTATATGTGCATTCTATTCGAACAGATGTATTAGCAATCGGATAGACAGCATAAGAAATATCAGCCTTGTGATCCGGTGTTGCAATGCCGTATTTTAGGTTGAATTTCTCAAGTACGGACTCAAAAGCATCCCATTGAACCGAAACGGCTATAGAATGAGGTGCATCCACTGCACCTTGAAGCCAAAGTGCTGTTTCGTTTATGAAAAAATAAGGAATGTTATAGTTATTCAGGTCAGAAGATAGTTGCAATAAGACATTTTCTTTGGAGCTCGGCATTTTTCCACCTCAATTTTATTACATGAACATATTTTGTATAGAATACTATAGCATATAGACAGCCCATAAGGCATCTGAAGAATAGGGAGAGACAGAGATTATGCAGACTCAGAATGAAGGTGTGTCAACGCAAAAGTGGGTAAAAAGAGGCGGATCCTTCGCATTAGGTATCTACTTACTTGCACTTTTCTATGCAACGTTGTTTATTTATAATTATTATCCGTATGGGAAATCCGTTAACCTTGTTTTATTTGATAGCATTAAGCTTATGTGGGAAAGCGGAAGTTATTGGCTTATCTTAAAAAATATCATCGGAAACATTTTGCTTTTTATGCCGCTAGGGTTTTTGATGCCACTAGTCAGTAAAAAGGGGAAATCTTTCCTTATTATTGGAATCATCGGATTTTTAACGAGCACGATTATTGAATTACTGCAGTACTTTGTGGCTCACCGTATTTTTGATATAGACGATATTCTCTTAAATGCCCTCGGAGCACTTGTAGGTTATGTGGCTTATCATTTCGTTCTTATCATCTATCAGAAAATAATAAAGAGAAAATAGAAAGAGGCAGCACATTCGCTGCCTCTTTCGTGATTCATAGCTTAGTCTTCTTTCTTTGCTTTATCAAGAAGTTTTGTAATTCGTTTCGTAAGCATTTTACGTCCTTCTCCACCTGCCTGGAAATGGCGGAGTTTGCCTTCTGCATCAAATACGTAATAAGCAGGGACATATTGATTGTCGAATGCATCTGTTAGTTTGTGGTCGCTATCGACAAAGATCGGTTGACTAATGTCATGCTGATCGGCAACCTTTTTGATTTCGTCTAGATCAAGATCCTTCTCAGAACGGGGCATATGAACGGCTACAACATTCATGTCTTCACTATACTCGTCACGAAATTCATTTACCATTGGCATTGCTTCTTTACACAGGCCGCAGCTAATCGACCAGAAGTGAACAAGTGTAAGTGGCTTGTTGCCAACGAGATCACTTTTTTTAACTTCTCCGTTAAACCATTGTGTAGCGCCTTCTAATTCAGGCATTTCTTCGCGTAGTTTCATTCTCTATCGACTCCTTTATTCGGAATTAATTATAATCATTATCAGATAATCACAGTTATTATTATAGTACATATCCATCATAAGTCAATGAAAAGGGTTCATTCCATATAGTATTAAAATGGCTATAAAAACGTTTCTTTACTCACGAAGTAGAATATTGTCTCATTGGCTCAGGATTTTTATGAACAGCCGTTGCAATAAATAAAGTTAGCAACATACCGCTAATCGCATAGAAGATGCTTCCCGTAGCAAACCAATCGATAAAAACTCCACCTAGAAACGGTCCGAGAATGCTGCCAAGACCAAAGAAAATGCCTGCTAAAATGTTTCCCGTCGGCAGAAGACTAGTGGGGAGAAGGTCGGCTAGGTAAGTGATGCTCAAGGAAAAAAGTGATCCAACCATCATTCCGGCTAGGAAGAATAGTGTAAATAGCAACGGGATGGATGTTGTAAAGATCGCACTTGAAAAACAAACCCAGCCAATCAGAATACTAATAAGCAGGATGTTTTTACGTCCGAATTTATCACTAATGATCCCAAGTGGCATTTGAAACACCAGACTTCCTACAACAAATGCGGGAAGTAGTATCGAAACAGCTTTTACGTCTAATCCTGCTCGAAGCGCATACACGGGAAAATTCCCATGAAGGGATGCTTCGAGGAAACCGTATCCGAAAGAAGGTAATAGGGCTGCCCAGCCGATTTTTAATACGTGAGCATATTTAGAGAGAACCCGTTCAGAGCCATGTGTTAATGGATCGGGAAACTCATTTTTAATTTTCGATAGTAACAGCCAGGTTACGCAAGCAATTCCTGAAGCAAGTAAGAATGGAAGATACAAGGAATATTCAACTAAAATCGTAGAAAGTGGTCCTGCTGCAAACCCTAGCCCAAAAGCAGAGCCGTATATTGCAATGTTCCTTCCCCGTTTTTCTTTTGGAGTTGTTGTTGTAATCCAGAGCTGTGTGGCAAAGTGTAGAAGATTATCACCAATTCCTACAATTACCCTTAAAATAAACCAGAACCAGAAAGCTTGCCAGATAGGAATCAACGTAATTGAAACGATAACAAGAAAAAGTCCAACAGCAATGGCAGGTTTGTACCCGTATTTACGCACGGGTTTTTCGATAAATGGTGAAGCAAATAAAATTCCGATATAAAGAGCAGAAGCATTTAACCCATTCATACTTGACGAAACGCCCGCTTCTTCAAGAAGAATAGATAATAATGGAAGTAGCATACCTTGAGAGTACCCTGAAATAAAGACAATCGAAATTAAAATTAGGAAACGATATCGTTTTGATTCAAACAAACTGTTCACACTCCATCTGGCCAAAAAAGGAAATTCTTATCAGTGTCATTATAATAGAATGGAAAGAAAAGGGCTACCGTTCGCAATTTTTCATTTCCTGTTTTAAAATAAGAGCAACGTCTAGTAACGAGGAGTGGGCATGTTGGAATTTAACATGAAAAAAGAAGAAACAGGTTTTACAGCTGATTTTGAGTATGGGACACTTCACATATCTGGAGATGAACAGTTTGGCTTTCGACCTTACCAGCTGCTTGTCTCGTCTGTAGCAGTTTGCAGCGGTGGTGTGCTACGACAGATTCTTGATAAAAAGCGAATGAAATATGAAGATATTAAAATAAAGGCTGATGTTACACGTAATAAAGAAGAAGCGAATCGCGTTGAAAAAATTCACCTTCACTTTACATTATATGGTGACCTTGATGATCAAAAGGTTGAAAGAGCGCTTGAATTAACGAAAAAGCATTGCTCTATGGCGCAATCTGTTATTGGCAGTATTGAACTGGAAGAATCCTATGAAATTGTAGCTGAATAAGAAACGAAAGAAGGGACACGAGCGTGTCCCTTCTTTCGTTTTTGCTCTACAATTCTAGCGTTTCTGGAGTGTTTTCTCCCTCGTTCATGAGGCGGATTGTATCCGGTTTGATTTTAAGAACGATGTAGTTAGGATCTTCAGGTGAATCAAACCAGCGTTTCAGTTGATCCCCCCATAGTTTTTCTTTCGTTTCTTTGGAGTCATCGATGGTAACCTGCCCCTGTACTTCTACGAAGCGATCATGCCATCCTTCGCCATCGTAACCAAGTAGGACGTGCACATTCTTATTTTGTTCGATGTCTTCCACCTTATGTGTTTCCTTACTTGTTGGTGTCATGAGCGTTAACTCGTCATTGAAGAAAGTCATAAATCGTGAATGTGGCTTATTATCCTTCACTGTACTTAGCGTACCAACATAGTGAGAATCGAAAATGCTTAAAACCTTATTTTTTATTTCTGATTGAGACATTGACATTACAAATTCTCCTTTCGAATTTAACTCTAGTCTTAATCTTCCTCTATTCTCAAATTCTAAAACACCTGAATATGCCATTATTTCCTACAAGTCATTGTGGCGCATTCGATCGTTTTTCAAACCGATACTAAGGGTATACCAAAGTGAGATTCTAAAACGTTAAGTAAGAAGGGTATCAAATGAACAAAACACACGACTTTACTCAAGGAAATATTGCGAAACAAATGGTCTTTTTTTCGTTACCTATATTCTTAACAAATTTACTCCAAACGTCGTATCAATTTATCGATAGCATTTGGGTGGGGAACTTACTCGGGGCAAATGCTCTTGGAGCGATTTCTATTGCAGCTCCGGTGATCTTTACTGTTCTCTCATTCATTATCGGGGTGAATAGTGCGACGTTAACCGTATTGTCTCAGAGGAAGGGAGCTTCTGATCAAACCGGACTAATTGAGTCGCTAAACGCATTTGTTGTAGCTTTAACGATTCTCTCGGTTCTTTTTGGCATTATTGGATTTATTTTTACTGATCCCATTCTAAAATTTTTAGGAACGCCTGATGAAATATTTGAGAGTACGAAAGTGTACTTACGAATTAATTTTCTCGGTATTTTGTTCTTATTTGGCTATAACTTTATTGGGACAGTTTTACGGGCGCTTGGGGATAGCAAAACTCCGATTCGCTTTGTACTGTTTGCTGTTATATTAAATACCGTATTGGACCCTCTTTTCATTTCTTATTTTAATTGGGGAATTGAAGGGGCAGCTTATGCGACAATTCTTTCACAAGGGGCTGCCTTTTTGTACGGCGTAATTTATTCAGTATGGAAATCTAAAATTCCATTTACAATTCCGCATCTTCCTGACTCAAAAGAAATTAAGCGTATTTCCAAGCTAGGTATACCAGCAGGATTGCAAATGATGACTGTATCTGCAGGAGTAACAGCGATTATGGGAATTGTAGCGAGCTTTGGTACGCAAGTAGTTGCAGGATTTGGAGCAGCACAAAGACTTGATCGTATTATAATGTTACCGGCTTTTACACTTGGAGCAGCGGTGAACAGCATGGCTGGACAAAATATTGGTTCTGGGAAATGGGGGAGAGTTTCTGCGATCTCTAAAAATGGGATTATTTTAATTCTTTCCGTTTCTCTTACCATTAGCGCCATTATCTTTTTTTCTGCTGAATCAATGATTCGCCTATTCATTAACGATCCGGAGACAATTGCCTTTGGTGAAAACTACTTAAAAACGGTTGCCTTTTTCTATCCGTTTCTTGGCATAAACTTTGTTTTAAACGGCGTCGTCAAAGCAGCAGGTGCGATGGTCCAAGTGCTCGTACTTAATATTATTTCGTTCTGGGTCCTTCGTGTACCGCTTACTTACCTTTTCTCAAAATGGTTAGGCGCAGAGGGGATTGCATATGGAATAGGAGTAAGCTTTATCATCTCAAGTCTATTCGCGATTGCATATTACCGTTATGGAAAATGGCGTGAAATTGATTTATTTGAAGGTAATCAAGAGAAGAATGGTTAAATGCTCAAGGAAAGTATCGTCTTTTAACTGTTTCCTGCGTTACAATGGACAATGGAGTCTATGCAGTTAAAGAGAGGATGCCATCATTGAAAATGAAGCGTTTTTTGTTCTATGTAGTTGGGTTATTCGTATTAACAGCTGGGATAACATTAACCATCAAATCAGATATTGGTGCGGGGGCCTGGGATGCCCTTAATGTTGGATTATCGGAAACAATCGGATTTACAGTTGGAAGTTGGGTCATTATTGTAGGGATGATCTTGATTATTGTAAACGCTATTCTAATGAGAGCGTGGCCGGATTTCTTTGCACTCATTACAATTATTGTTACAGGTATATTCATTGATTTTTGGTTATTAACATTATTTGCAGATTGGACGATTTCTGATGTTTTCATAGCATACGCTATTTTTGCAATTGGAATGATCTTGGTAGGACTTGGAATTGCAATTTATCTTCAAGCGAAATTCGCCGTTATTCCGATTGATGGGTTAATGCTTGCGATTCATCACAAAACAGGTCTAAGCATTCGAACTTCAAAAACAATTGGTGAGTTGATTGCCCTACTTGCCGCTGTTATTTTAGGAGGGCCGATCGGAATCGGTACCCTGGCTATTACATTTGGTATTGGTCCACTTGTACAGTTTTTCTATCCTACTTTTGAAAAAATGAACGCTTAAGCGTTCGTTTTTTTTATATAGGAAGAAACATTAATGACGTCTAAGGCTTTAAATATCTCACTTTGTTGGATAAAAGAAAGGTTTCTAGAAAAAAATACGGATATGAGTCTGAATCATTCGTAATGAACAGTTGCCAACAAAGGAGAATTAAAATGAAGAAATTAGTCTTAATTATCCTACTTTTAACCTTTATCTCGCCACTGAATTCCTTAGCTGCCGAGGGGAAGAAAGCAGGAAATAATCAATCGCTACAAGTTCCAGATTCGACGGTCAATATTTCAAAGGAGAACACATACCCGAACCCAGCCCAAGATTTACCCACTTTACAGCCGAGTGAGCTAACAAAAGAATTGACTGGCTCCGCTGAAGTTCGTATCGAAAATCCTGAGCTAATTCAGATATTAAATGACTCCTCAATTTCGCCATCTAAGCTTGCGATTGGCTATCGTGCGAGCATCTATCTCGGCAAGTGGGCACTCAATTATGACTCTGCTGAGACAAATGTTAATTGGCAATATAAGCAGGCGAATGTGAACCGAGTGGACAATAGAGGTGGAAGTGGTCCAGTTCAAATGACATACCGTCAAGAAGAAGAGAAAAAAGTAAACGGCGGACTAACTGCCTCAATTCCTGACAGTGAAGATGTAAAAAAAATGATGATGATGAAGGCTTCTGAAAAAACGAAGCTATCTCTTTCTTTTCAAACAATGATTGGTAAAGATACGAAAAAAGGGAATGTTTATAACGTTGGTCCAAAGCATTATGGCACACTAACAAGTTTTGTACCTGCTGTGAATGAGAAAGGCAAAGTAACCTATGGTGAAGTGTATCTTGTGTTAAAAGGAAGCAAAATGAAATTGGAAGTACGAAATGTAACACAGCAGGGAATTGGGGCATGGATCCCTGTTCAGGATTATTTAAGTTTTGAATTTAATACTCGTCAGTAACCAGCAGAAATGCTGGTTATTTTTACGAAAAAGCACAATTTTTTTGAGATTGGGGATAATTACCTGAGAGAGTTGTAAGGTAATGCGGATAGAAAGCAGATCAAACTTCACAAACTAAATAGGAGGGTAGAGAAGGAGGGGTTAGATGAGGATAGCTTTATTAACAATTGTTCTATTTGTGGGCACGATGACTGGAGCACATGCGATAGATAATGAATCGCATGATTGGTATTTTAAACGTAGTAAAAATCATGCACCCGCTACGACAGAACGTGAATTTCAAGAAATGCTAAAACCGTATGATAGTTATTTTATTGGTGAGTCAGAGAAAAAAGAGCTATATATGACGTTTGATAACGGATATGAAAATGGTTATACAGATGAAATCTTAGACGTTCTAAGAAAAGAAGAAGTACCTGCAACTTTCTTTGTAACGGGACATTACTTGAGAGATCAACCTGATCTTGTGAAGCGAATGGTGAAAGAGGGGCATCTTGTTGGAAATCATTCTTGGAGCCATCCAGATATGACGGCGATTTCTGATGATAAAATAAGGACCGAGTTACGTAAGGTTAAAGAGGAATATGCTCGTTTAACGGGAGATGAAACGATGCAATATTTACGACCGCCGCGTGGGGTTTTTAGCGAACGATCACTCGCAATTTCTCACGAAGAGGGATACCATAACATCTTCTGGTCACTCGCTTATAAAGATTGGGAAACGAATAAGCAAAAGGGTAGTCAGTATGCATATGACTCCATCATGAAACAGGTGCATCCCGGCGCCATCATGCTACTTCATACCGTTTCAAAAGATAACGCAGAAGCTCTTGAAAAGGTGATCCAAGATCTAAAGAAAGAGGGCTATACGTTTAAGAGTCTTGATGATCTTGTTTTGAAGGAAAAACTGCCGACTATGCCTTAAGAAAGACTGCCAGCGATGGCAGTCTTTTGCATGTGGTTTGGGAGAGGGATGCACTTCAATGTACAACTAGTAATCAAGTGTGGTATTTGCGATAATATACAGGACATGATGAAGGGGGCGGTATCGTGTGGGCTGAGAAAATATTTCCTCAAAAACCGTACAATGTGAATCGACTTTTCCGAAGGTTAAACTTAGATCCGCTTCAGTGCGTGGATGATCATAATCAAATCCTTAAAGTTCCGTTAATCATACATCAAGAAAAAGATGTTTATTCTGTTCAGTTCATTGGAACAGACGTACAACCTTGCTTTGAGATAAGTGGAAAAGATGTTAGCAAAAAAAACGAAGCTGTTACTCGCATAAACCAAATGTTTGACTTTCAAATGGATACGCCTAGTATCACTTCAACATTAAGAAAAACAAATATTCATTCATTAGTCGACGATTATATAGGTATGCCTATTATTTGTGAGCCAGATGTGTACAGTGCTTTACTAAAGAATATTGTTCATCAGCAGCTTAATATGAAGTTTGCTTATACACTAATGTATCGCTTTGTGACGCGTTATGGTACTAGAGTGGATGACGTATGGTTTTATCCTAACCCCGAAGTTGTAAGCAGGCTTAAGGTAGATGAGTTGAGAGAGCTACAATTTAGTAAAAGAAAAGCGGAATACGTGATTGGAATTGCCGAGAAGATGCTATCAGGCGATCTTGATTTGGAGAAGCTCTATGCACAAACAAATAATGAAGTGTATGATGAGTTGCTTCCAATCAGAGGTGTTGGCCCGTGGACAGTTGAATGTGTCCTTCTTTTTGGTTTAGGAAGAAAGGATATTTTGCCAGCAGGTGATGTAGGCATTCAAAATGCTCTCATGAAGTGGTATCAACTACCAACGAAGCCGTCAAAAGAAGAAGTACAGGCTTATAAAAAGAAGTGGTCACCGTATGCGAGCTATGTTTCCATGTATTTATGGGAAAGCTTAAGCGGTTAAATAGAAGGAGAGATTTTGTTGGATAACAAAAAGGTGAAAGGGACAGGACTTACGAACGGTCAAACCATTCCTTTAACAATTAAGCGACTAGGCATAAACGGGGAAGGTGTAGGATTCTTTAAGAGAACGGTTGTTTTTGTACCAGGAGCACTGCCTGGGGAAGAAATTACAGCTGAAGTGACAAAAGTTTTCCCTAACCGAGCAGAAGCCAAAGTAAAACGGCTTCGTAAAAAGTCAAAGGATCGTGTTACTCCTCCATGTCCTGTTTATGAAGAATGTGGTGGATGTCAGCTGCAACATATGAGTTATCAGGCTCAATTACGTGAGAAGCGTGATATCGTGATTCAGTCGTTTGAGCGGCATGCAAAATTAGGTGAAAACGATTTAACTATAAAACCCGTTATCGGAATGGAAGATCCATGGAATTATCGAAACAAGAGCCAGCTACAGGTTAGAAAGCAAAAAGGAAAGGTCATTGCGGGGTTATACGGCGCGGGTTCTCATGAACTTGTTGAACTGACAAATTGCCTCGTTCAACATCCTGAAACAAATCGCGTTACACGTCAGGTTGTAGACATTCTACAAGATTTAAACATTTCAATTTATCATGAAAAGAAGCGAAATGGTCTTGTTCGGACCATTGTGACAAGAGTGGGGTTTGAAACAGGTCAAATTCAACTTGTTCTTGTTACTTCAGAAGAAACGATTCCTAGAAAAGAATTGTTAATGAAAGAAATTAAGAAAAGACTGCCAGAAGTTAGATCCGTTATTCAAAATGTAAATGGGAAACGAACTTCGCTAATATTTGGTGAGAAAACTCTTTTATTAGAAGGAGAAGAAGTGATTCAAGAGTCATTAGGTGATTTGAATTTCGAATTATCTGCTCGTGCTTTCTTCCAGCTTAATCCACTTCAAACCGTAAAACTATATGATGAAGTGAAAAAGGCTGCTGATCTTACAGGTAACGAAAATGTCATTGATGCTTATTGTGGTGTGGGTACAATTGGTCTTTGGCTTGCTGAGGAAGCCAAAGAAGTAAGAGGAATGGATGTCATCAAAGAGTCAATTGATGATGCAAGGGAGAATGCTCGAAGACACGGGTATGAGTCAAAAATGACTTATGATGTTGGAAAGGCAGAAGAAGTTGTACCGAAGTGGATCAAAGAAGGGTTTAAGCCAAATGTTATCGTGGTGGATCCACCTAGAACAGGTTGTGATGACACTTTATTAGCTACGATGGTGAAAGCGAAAGCAGATCGCATTGTTTATGTATCGTGTAATCCTTCTACTTTGGCCAAAGATGCTAGCTACTTAATGAAAAAAGGATATAAGCTAGAGCAATTGCAACCAGTTGATATGTTCCCACAAACCTCTCATGTAGAAGTGGTATCGGTTTTCAAGAAGAAACAGCGCTAAAATTGTCAGTGGCGTCGTTTCGACTGAAAAGCGAAAGTAGTCATCAACAATTTCCACAGAGTTATGCACACGTTGAAGAGAGTTTACAAGCGTTACTAACAGATTTATCAACATTATCCACAAAAAATGCGGATGTTATCAACAGTTCTAGATGTTAATAAATTTTCCCGTTGTGGCGAGGATTATGAAACATTGTCCACATTATTAACATCGTGTGGATAACATGTTGTTAACTTCAGAATTGCATGTTTGTTCTGAATTTGAAAAGGGACCAGTGCGGTCCCTTTTTGTGTTATTTGTTTTTCTTGTTACGCTGATCTGCTGCTCGTGCTCTTTCTGCTGCTTTCGCATCAGCTGAATCGAATTCACTTGCGAATTCTACATCTTCGTTTTGTGCTGATGGAATTGGGTTTTTAGCTTGACGTTTTTGTTTACCTTCTGAATAATTTGGACGTTTTGCCATCTTAATCAGCTCCTGTAAATGTGTTTGGAGAGGTTCTCTCCAGTCATTAGGATGGCTTTTTATCAGTTAAATATTCATATTTACTTATGACCAGCCCTGTCAGCGCGTTTAAATTCACGTCCAAAAAGTACGTCTTGTGTTTTGGTTAACGTCATTTTCGATTCTTTGTTATCTCTACCTTTCCGTTTATCCACAATAATCCCTCTCTTCTTTAAGATGGTACTAGCATTGCCATCCAAAAAAGTTCTATGCACATGTGGACAAAGAGCGTTCGCAAACTATTCTAACCAAAGTGAAATGAAAAAAAGTTCCTTTGTAAGGAACTCATGCTTCCATTTGAACTTCAACAGACTCTAGTCCTTCACGCATTACATGAAGATGGTAGTTGTCGCGTTCGATTTCATATAAATGATATGACTTTTCTCCAGAATTGATTTTATGATAAACTTCTGGCCATTTGTCATCGGCTTTTTCAACATAAGGAATTTTTTCAGCTGCTTTTTGCGACCGCGTGTTTTCCTTGTTGATTCTCATAAAAATGGTTTTGATTTGCTTATCAAAAAACAACTCGTTGAAAAAGGCTTCTTTTGCAAGTTGATTGTACCCTTTACCATGATAAGGAGTTCCGATCCAGGTGCCGAGAAATCCAGTTTCTTGTTCAATATCATATAAATTAATCGTACCGATTGGATTACCCCATTCATCTAGAATGGTTCGAGAAACAAGCTCCCCCTGTTCCTCCGCTTCAATGAGTTGTTTGGTTAAGAACAAATATTCTTCGTAAGAGCTTGCTTTATGACGCACGAATGGGAAGACAGATGGGTCAACCATCAAGTCAAATAGCACATGACATTCCGACAGGTCACGATGTTTAATCATGAGTTTCCCTCCTGTCGAGGGCAGACGAATCCCCACCCTCGAATAATAGTATGTTGAATTATTATTCGGGGTGGGAATCGAACCCACTAGGACCAGTCATTGCTGGTGGCGCACCAATTGCCTTCCCATATTCAGATATGAAGTTGTTAGTTCATTTTATTTTAATTACAAAAGTATCATACTCGATTTATTCAAAAAAAGATACTAGTTTTTCGCGTATTTTTCTCTGTAAAATGTAAACTTTTTTTAAGCCTCAACGTGACAGGAAAACCATAGTAATTTAGCGAATAATTTCCCCGTTAATCATGGTTAAAAGAGGGCGGGCATCATACTGAAAAGGATGGTTGGACCAGAGTACTAAGTCGGCATCTTTTCCGACTTCAATGCTTCCAATTCGATGGTCAACGCCAAGACTTTTTGCGGGGTTAAGGGTAATTCCTTCAATGGCTTTTTCTTCACTTAATCCTTCTCTTACCGCAAGTGCAGCACAAATATTTAAGTATTGGATCGGGACGTAAGGATGATCTGTTGTAATCGAAACTTCAATTCCGTGACTATTTAAGATTCCATAAGTAGCCCATGTTTTATTTTTAAGTTCAATTTTAGATCGTCTTGTCATTGATGGTCCTACGGTTACCTTTAAGTTTTGTCCGCTAAGTTCATCGGCAATTAGATGTCCTTCTGTACAATGTTCAATTCTAAGATCGAGATTAAATTCCCGGGCGAAGCGAACGGCTGTTAAAATGTCATCTGCACGATGAGCATGAATTCTTACTGGGATTTCTCGATTTAGTGCCGCCATAATAGGGGCAATACGCGGATGCTCTTTTTGTTTTGAGCGACTAGCATCGTAAAATGCTTCACGGAGTAAACCCATAATCCCCATTCTTGTGATGGAGTCATTGTTTGAGTGGCTGTGCACACGCTTGGGGTTCTCGCCGAGAGCGATTTTTAGACCAGCCGTTTCTCTTACAATCATTTTCTCTACATTTTTTCCATTTGTTTTTAAAACGGTTGTTATGCCTCCGATAATATTAGCGCTTCCAGGCATTACCTGAACAGCGGTGACACCAAAAGCGATGGCATCTTTAAATCCGACATCAAGCGGGTTCACACCATCCAGTGCTCTCACGTGTGGTGTTAGGGCTTCTACCGTTTCATTTGCATCATTTCCAGCCCAGCCTGTTCCTTCATCATAAAGACCTAAATGTGTATGGGCATCAATAAACCCTGGAAGTAGATGATATCCTTTCCCGTCAATAACTGTCATTGTAGGTTCCTCAGGTATAGATGGGGATATTTGATGGATAAGACCGTCTTTTACGAGAACATCAGCACAGGGTAGTAATGGGGAAGCAACCGGATAGACGCGAGCTTGCTTAAATAAAATTGTCATCTTATTCACCTATTATCTATTAGTTTTAATGTTTGACATAGCCGTTATTAGGTTTTTATATAGTATAGCCATTATCGTGAAAGGTTGCTATATAATCGAGTGTAGACAGCGAAGAATTATTTTAATCGGCTTTAAGGGCATTTCTAAGTCTTGGTAAGTTAGAAAAAAACCTGCTGATATTATACCAGCAGGTTCTCGAGAGCATCTTTTAATTTAATATAGCGGAAAGGGTAGCCGAGTTCTTTCGCTTTTTGTGGTAGGACACATTGACCTTTTAACACAATTCCACTCTTTTCTCCTAAAGCAGCCTGCACTGGCGCTTCTGGAACAGGCATCCAGTGTGGTCGATTCAGTACTTCACCGACTGTTTTACCAAAATCATTCATTCTTTTGGGTTCAGGTGCCGTGACGTTTAATGGTCCTTGAACTGATTCGTGATCGACGGCAAATCTGATCATTCCAACAACGTCCATGATATGGACCCAGGAATACCATTGACGTCCGTCTCCAAGTTTTCCACCCATAAATAATTTATATGGGAGTACCATTAATGGAAGTGCACCTTCTTCGCCAAGAATAACGCCAAAACGAGCAAGAACTGTTCTTACACCATGGTTTTGTGCTTTCATTGCTTCATCTTCCCATTTTCTTGAAACATCAGCTAGAAAATCTGAGCCGGGCTCTGTATCATTTTCCGTAAATGATTGATCAAGAGAGGAGCCATAAAATCCAATCGCCGAAGCGTTTACAAGTACGCGAGGTTTTTGATCAAGTTTCTCTATGATTGAAGTGATCTCTCTAGTTGCGGAAATACGACTATCGAGAATACGTTGTTTCCGCTCTTCTGTCCATCTTCCACTATTGATCGACTC
The DNA here is from genome assembly GCF_028610665.1 of Guptibacillus sedimenti. NCBI lineage: Bacteria > Bacillati > Bacillota > Bacilli > Caryophanales > Guptibacillaceae > Guptibacillus > Guptibacillus sedimenti. The sequence continues at coordinate 31,942 of NZ_JAQQWV010000005.1, read as the reverse complement.
GCCGGCTAAATTAATAAAAGCATGAACATTTGGCAGTTCTTTTTCTGGCTCAGCGTCGTCCTGCAACCATTTCACATATGTAACACCTTTTTTAACAGGTTTGTTTGCAGGATTACGTGTTAGGATATACACAGAATGCCCATCATTAACAAATGACTCAGTTAGAGCGCTTCCGACAAAACCTGTTCCTCCGGTGATCGCAATGTTCATATTATTTTCCTCCTAAGCGTGCGCGATGTACTTCTAATACTTCTTTACCCATAATCATAATCCTTTAATCAAATGCTCAAACTTCATGGCTAATTTCAGAAAGTGCTACAATGGAGCTGGAGGTGAGTGCATCGTGAAGGTTACACGAATAACGACTCAGAAAAATAATAATGAGCGTTTTTCAATATTTATTGATAAAGGATCTGGTGAAGAGTTCGGTTTCGGAGTGGATCAAGATGTTTTGATTAGCTTTGGTCTCCGAAAAGGTGTTGAATTAAGTGACGAAATGCTTGAAGGCATTCAGTTTGAGGACCAGATAAAAAAAGGCATGAATTACGCTTTGAATTATCTATCTTACCGGATGCGCTCAGAAAAAGAAGTGAAAGATTACCTTCTAAAAAAAGAGGTACCAGAAGAAGCATTTCCTAAGATAATTGAAAAGCTTAAACGCTATGGCTATATAAATGATCTTGAGTTCGCCATTGCATTTGTAAGAACCAAGATAAATGCGGGTGGAAAAGGACCGTATGTTATTGCACAAGAACTTAACCAAAAAGGGGTTACGAAACCAATGATTGATCAATCACTTGAAGAATACTCTTATGAACAGCAGCTTGAGATTGCTAAAAATTTAGCTGAAAAGAAAGCGTCAAAGCTTAAGAAGTCATCAGCAACGGAGCAAAAACAGAAAGTGAACCAGGAGCTGAGAGCGAAAGGATTCGACCGAGATATTATTCAAGAAGTGATGGAGCAAATCAATTTAGATAAGGGCGATAACGAAGAATGGGAAGCCCTCGTTATGCAAGCTCAAAAAGCCGAACGTCGCTACATTAAGCTAGGACGTAGAGAATTTGATCAAAAGATGAAGCAGTTTTTGTATCGTAAAGGATTCCCATTTCCATTAATTAATAAGTACCTTGAAGAATTTAACGATCAATAAAAATTTCTTTCTGCCCCTTATCTTCTTCAATGATTTGTTTTGCTTTCTCTAAAGCGGATTTTAATCTAGTGGGATCAGATATATGGTTCGAATGAGACCAGAAAGGCGTATTCATTCCACCCATATAGACTGCCGTAGCGCTTACACCAGTGCCTTCAAGTTCTTTCCACAGGCTCTCTGTAAATCCTCTCACAGCGTATTTCGAGGCCACATAAACAGATTCATGTTTCTTTCCTTTCAAGCCTGCCGTCGAGATGATATTCATAATGCGACCTTTCCTTTCTTTTAATATCGGCAGAAAGGCTTGGGTCGTGAAAATCGTCCCTTTTACATTAGTATCTATGACATGATGAATGTCTGAAATCGTCGTCTCTTCTAACGAACCGAATGTCCCTATTCCGGCATTATTCACAAGAAGATCAATGCTAAGATCATCTTCTTTCAGTTTCTTTGTCAAATGCGCTAGATCATCAGGGTTTGTTATGTCGCATTGGTAGCTCAGACATGTCGCGTTTTCTTTCTCGATATGCTGACAGATAGAGGTAAGTTTTTCTTTTGTTCTTCCTACTAATACCATACGATTTCCTTCTTTTGCCCAGCGCTTTGCAAGTTCAGCGCCTAGGCCAGACCCAGCACCCGTAATTAAGATGGTTTTCATAGTAAATCACTCCTTGATGTAAGCGTAGCATATTTTTGTCAGGAAGCAGAAAATAAACTATACTTGGGGGAAGAATAGAGTAGTGGAGGTTAAGGATGGAAAAGCGTTTCAGTGAAATGAGTGAGCAGGAATTACGAAGTGAAATAGCACTTCTTAGTGAAAAAGCACGTCGAGCTGAACAGATGGGAATGGTGAATGAATTTGCTGTTCATGAACGCAGAATAGCCCTTGCAAAATCCTATTTAATAAACCCTGAGAACTTTGCTCCAGGTGAGAAGTATGAAATAGATGGCGACCCAGGTTCAACATTTACAATCGACTATATGAACGGAACGTTTGCCTGGGGATATCGTGAGGGAAATAAGGAAATAGAAGCATTCCCTATCTCGATGCTCATTAAAAAAGAGCAGCAGTAATGCTGCTCTCTTCATTTCTAAGATCGTTTTCGCGTTTGCACTTGAAGAACGATATCGTTATACGTTTGCTTTGATTGTCCATTTACCTGATTGTGCGCGTGTTTTGGGTTTGCAGTTGGAGATTGGAATGGATCCTCATATTTCGGGTGAAGCTGATTTCGGTTATTTTTACCCATAGCTGCTGCCTCCTATATGAGAAAATTATCCCTGACGGTTGCCCGTACGATTAGATGCGCTCATGCGCTCCTGTGGATGAGTGTTAATCGATCCGTCAGCTCGTTTCGATGCATATTCTTCTTTTGCGCGTGGTTCTCCAGAAAACTTTGCATCTGGAAAACCGGTTTTTTTGTTTCTCATTTTTGTGCGCCCCTTTCCAATATCGTGTTGTGAAGCAGGCACACATTTAGTATGCGAATCAGAACGTTATGTTATGTGTGATTTATTAATTTCTACATTGAAAGTACAACATGAAAGGAGCATGCCTCATGGAAGATCTATTTCAAAGGCTTACTCATAACCTTCTTGAGAAAAACGATCATCTTTCTTACGGACAGGCAAGAACAATGGTGGAATTACTGTGGGAGGACTTTGAATCATCAAGAGCGAAGGCTGGAAGAGAGTATAAAGGTCAAGATGTAACTGAAAAAATCGTGAAACAGTGGATTGATTATTATGGTCCAGTTCTTCATGACTTTATGATGAATAATCCAAAATACAAAGGTTATTTTGGAGACGATAGAAGCATAAAGCACTAAATAGAAACCGGCTGGACAATTGTCCAGCCGGTTTCTTATATAATCCTCCAACGAGTCACTTAGCAGATCAGTCGACAGCAGGATCCAATTTTTTTCTAAGCGTGTCTTCACTGTATACCCAACCTGTATAGGAGCTAGTGATTTCAAGCTGATCTTCCATCTGTACAACGGCAACAAAAGGATAGTGACCTTTATTGCGATAGCGAAGATCGATAAATCGCACCTCGTATCCCACTTCTTTTTCTTCAATTTCCCATCGATATACGGGTGAAAAAGAGAGGAAAGCACTCAAGTTCGGGTCTTCTTTTGCAGATTCGAGTACAGGCGTTTTCGGAACGGGAACCCGTTCAAATTCATCTTGAACGTGTATGGTCGTTCCTTCAGCACGGGCGACATAGAACTGTGTTTCAGATTTAACTGCAATGTGCCATCTACTCCAACGAATTGTAGGAGAGACAATGACTTCCACGGCATCAGGAATTCGTTCTCTAACAGCACGAATCACTTTTTTCTGTTCTGAAATCCTCCATAGATAATAGAGAATGAGAACGCCGTATATCGCTAAAAAGGTGAAACCAGGATTTGCACCAATGTACCATAGAATCAGACCAGCAATATGGCTGAGGAAAATAAATGGGTCAAAGATATTTATGACGCCAAGTGCAACCCATCTATTGGAAAATGGTCGAATGGCCTGTGTTCCATAAGCATTAAAAATATCGACAAACACATGAATGAAGACGGCAAGAAATGTCCATAACCAGAGATGAAGCCAGTTTGTTTCAGGATAAAAAAGCATGATACCACTACTAATAATTATGGGCCAGAGAAGGACGGCAGGAATCGAGTGCGTAATCCCTCTGTGATGGCGTATATAGACAGCGTTATTTTTTAATTTTAATACTGTATCAAAGTCTGGGGCCTGCGATCCGATTAGCGCCCCAATTAGAACGCTTTGTGCGGTAATAGGGTCCTGCGCAATAGCTGGATCTAAAGTTGCGAGAGCTCCAATCCCCAGTCCCATGACCACATGTGTCCCAGTATCCATAGGGTAAGATCCTCCTTGTGAAGCAAATCGATTAACTTGCCAATATCGCATAAAGTTTAGCGTTCTCTCTTTAGTTATACCCAATTAAAACAAATGTGAAAAGTTAAAAGGTGAATGATAAGGTATGATGAGTTATTATATGTGATAGATGAAGGTGGAGGAAGTTAAAAGTGAATTTTAATCGTTCTTTAATACCATTTACTATATCATATCGGAGAGTTGATGCATGACAAAGAAAGTGACAGACCTTTTACATTTATTTGACGAACAAAAATTCCAACAAGATCTTATTACTTGGTTTAAAAAAGAACAGCGGACGCTTCCATGGCGTGAAAGTAAGGACCCTTATCGGGTGTGGGTGTCTGAAATCATGCTACAACAAACAAGGGTCGATACGGTCATCCCTTATTACGAGCGGTTTATGAGCCTTTTTCCTACCGTTTATGCACTTGCAGAAGCTGAAGAAGCAGACGTATTAAAGGCATGGGAAGGGCTTGGATATTATTCAAGAGCACGAAATCTCCAGAGTGCTGTTCGCGAAGTGGCAGAGTCGTATAACGGAATCGTACCCAATGAACCGAAGGAAATTTCTGAATTGAAGGGTGTAGGTCCTTATACAGCGGGTGCAATTCTAAGTATTGCTTACGATATCCCGGAACCTGCGGTCGATGGGAACGTCATGCGTGTTCTATCAAGAATTATTGGGATATGGGAAGATATCGCAAAACCCTCAGCTCGCAAGACGTTCGAAGAAATAACACGTCGAATTATTTCAAACGAGGACCCATCATCATTTAATCAAGGAATGATGGAGCTAGGGGCAATCGTATGTACCCCACGATCTCCTTCTTGTCTCTTATGTCCGGTACAGGAGCATTGTAGAGCTTTTGCGGAAGGATCACAAGAAGAGCTGCCGATTAAATCAAAGAAAAAAGCTCCACGCCCTGTCCCAATAGCGGTAGTAGCACTTGAAGATAATTCAGGTAAATTTCTTGTTAGGCAGCGACCGGAAACAGGCCTTCTAGCAAGCTTATGGGAATTTCCAAACGTTGAACTGAGTGAAGGATCAAAAGAGGATCAGCTTAAAAATCATATATGGGAAGAATACCAAATCGATGTTGAAATTGAGAAAGAGTTAGCTACTTTTAATCATATTTTTAGTCATCTAAAGTGGCAATTAACCGTGTATAAAGGAACGTATGATGGTGAAATTTCTCCTAAGAACTTTAAAATGGTAGAGAAAAAGAATTTGAGGAATTTCGCTTTTCCCGTTGCTCATCAAAAAATCACACAAATGGTTCTAGAAGGAGAGGAATAATTGTGGAGTTGAATTTAGAAAATAAACGCGTTTTAATTACAGGTGGTTCAAAAGGCATTGGGAAATCGATTGCGAAGGCATTTTATGAAGAAGGTGCAAAGGTAGGTATTTGTGGAAGGAATCGCGAGGATCTTGAGATGGCGAAAGATGAAATTGGCCCGAACCTTGCTTTATTCGAAGCGGATGTAACAGATGAAAGAAAACGTGTGCAGCTATTGGATTCATTTATAATGGAATTTGGTTCTATTGATATCCTCATTAATAATGCTGGAGGAAGCAGTGGAGGGGCGATTATGGAAACAAATCTCTCTGAATTTCATAAGGCGATGGATCTGAATTTCTATTCAGCGGTTCACCTCAGTCAACTATCAGCAGAAAAAATGAAGGAGCTGGGTGAAGGAGTGATTGTCAATATTTCTTCGATCTTTGGTCGGGAATCTGGCGGCAAGCCAACTTACAATAACTCAAAAGCAGCCATGATTAGCTTTACAAAAGCAATGGGTGATGAATTAATTCAAGATGGTGTGCGGGTAAATGGCGTAGCACCAGGGGCGATTCTTCATCCTTCAGGAAATTGGCAAAAGCGCAAGGAAGAAAATCCAGAAAAAATTGCTCAGTTTGTGGAAAAAGAAATTCCAGGTGGGAGATTTGGTACACCTGAGGAAGTAGCAAATGCCGTCGTTTTTCTAGCTTCTGACAAAGCCTCCTGGATCGTCGGTGCTACCATCACAGTAGATGGTGGCCAATCAAAGTCTAATTTTTAAAGATGTCAAAAGCCCTCCGTGAGTATCCGGAGGGCTTTTGTTTATTATTTTAATCAGGCATAAAGGCAGACAACCCACCACGTTGTTCAATTTCTTTCATGATTTCTCTATGAATTGCCAGGCCTTCACTGTTTAAATAAGGTGCAATTTGCTGCAAACTGTGGTGAAAAAAAGAAAGCTCCTGGTCAGCCCAATCCTTTTTCGCCATCATGGATAGCTCAGTCATATCTCGATGATCCATTTAAGATCCTCCTTTTCAATTATATTTTGCTACAGAAATGTATGTAGTATGAAGGGAAGTTTTGAGAAACCAAGAGAGGATTTTTTATTTTTTGAAATAGCATACATAAGAATGTCTGATCTGGTTATTCTATTGTTTGTGGGAGGTGATAAGCCATGGCAAAGAAACCAGGACAAACTCAAGCTGGTACAAGTATTCAACACGTAAAACAGCAGAATCAACAAGCTTCTGCAGGACAAGCAGGTCAGCAACAATACGGTGCTGAATTTGCAAGTGAAACGGATGCTCAAGAAGTGAAAGCTCGCAATGCGAAGTCTGCTCAAAACAAGCAGCAAGCATCTGCAGGACAAGCAGGTCAGCAACAATACGTTGCTGAATTTGCAAGCGAAACGGATGCTCAGCAAGTGAAAGCTCGTAACGCAAAGTCTGCTCAAAATAAGCAGCAAGCATCTGCGAAGAACAACCAGCAGCAACAATAAGAGAACTTCCCATGCAGGGCTGACTTAGTCAGCCCTGTTTTTCTTTCAAATGGTTAAAAGCGATAGGGACCGATAGGGATTTTAACGAAAACATCGAAACACTTACTAGAAGAAAGGAGGGTTTATATGTGTGGACGCTTTTCCTTAACAACAGAACTCGACGTTCTACTAGAACGGTTTCAAATTGAACAGACAACTATTGTAGGCTATGAGCCAAGGTTTAACATCGCGCCATCTCAACAAATTCCAGTCGTTATTCGAGCAGGGCATTGCAATCGAATGGGAACATTAAGGTGGGGGTTAATTCCTTTTTGGGCAAAGGATGCTTCGATGGCATCCAAATTGATCAATGCAAGGAGTGAAACGGCAGATCAAAAGGCAAGTTTTAAGCACGCACTTAAAAAGCAGAGATGCCTGATCTTATCCAATGGCTTTTATGAATGGAAACAAACAGAAAATAGGAAAGTACCTATGCGAATTCAAGTAAGAAAAGGTGAGCCGTTTGCAATGGCTGGATTATGGGAAAAATGGGATGATGGTAAGCGAACACACTATACGTGTACCATTTTGACGACTGAAGCAAATGTTCTAATGGAAGAAATACATAATCGAATGCCTGTCATTTTAACAAAGGTAACGGAAAAAATTTGGCTTGATTCTTCTGTGAATGATGTAGCCGAATTAAACCAGTGCATGAAGCCTCTTGCATCTTCTGAGATGAATGCTTACGAAGTTTCCACAATTGTCAATTCACCTAAAAATGAAAAGCCTGAATGTATCATACCTATTTAAGCTGCTTTCCGTTACAGGGTGAAAGAGCTCAAGATTTTTGTTTTTGACAAAACCTCCTACTTCTCTACAGAACTTTCCAAAGGTATTTCATCTCACATATGGAATTTGTTTGCTGAAGATGTTTCGTATATGTGAGTTAACACGTTTAGTTTGAAAGGAGAAGGTTAGATGACTGAGTTTGATGAGCTTATTCAACAACAGCTCAGGCTTGCCGATCAGATGATTTATACTAGGGAAGAAATACAGAAGTTAGAAGAGACGTTATGTGGGTCGGATGAAGCGATGAAAACGATTATTGTAGAAAAAAAAGAACGGCTGTTGCATTTGGAAGAAGAGTTTGAACGACTGATTGAGAATGTCATCTCTACCTTTGAAAATACACCAATTTATTAATAGCAATTAAGGTGCCATTCAATTCGAATGGCGCTTTTATTTTAATTTTATTTTGTTAAGCGTTATAATGGAGAAGAATATAGATGAGATGTAAGAAATTTGATGATAGCCATGTATTGAACGGTAAGAAAGAATGGATACTGTGAGTCTGCCTATATGCTAGAGGCATTCATCGTTTTCCGGAATTTCTTAGGAAAGGAGAAGGAGATGAGTTTCCCAACGACCGGGACGAGAATTCAAATTCAAAGTTACAAACATCGCGGTACACTTCATCGTACTTGGGAAGAAAGCATCGTACTGAAAGGTACCTCAAAAGAAATCATTGGGGGTAACGACCGCATTCTCGTGACAGAAGCTGATGGAAGGCAATGGCGTACGCGTGAACCTGCGATTTGCTATTTTAGTGCAAACCACTGGTTTAATGTCATTGGAATGATTCGGACGGATGGACTTTATTACTATTGTAATTTAGGTACACCATTTACGTACGACGAAGAGGCGTTAAAATATATTGATTATGATCTTGATATTAAGATCTACCCTGATATGACCTTTAAACTTCTTGATGAAGATGAATATGAAGCACACCGCGAAGAGATGAATTATCCCGAAGCCATTGACCGCATTATACAACAAAATGTAAAAGAGCTGATGAACTGGATTCATCAGCGTAAAGGACCATTTGCTCCAGGTTTTGTGGATCAGTGGTACGAACAGTTTCTCCAATATAGGTAAGAAAAACCTGTTGAATGTTTTTCAACAGGTTTTTGCATGATATTAAAAAGCACGTGAATAGCTAAAGGATGATGCCATCTGGGTAGTATAAAAAGATACATGACTTTCGTGAGGCCATATAAAAAACAAATTGGAATTACAATTGGAATCGGAATAGTAAAGTTTGGAATTCCTCTTCTCCTGCCATTGATTTTAAAGTATGTCATTGATGATATTATCAATGCAGAAATGCCAGCTGGGGATAAATATGAGCAACTTCTATGGTTGATGGGAGGAGCTTTTTTCCTATTTGTGGTTGTCAGACCACCAGTAGAATACTTCCGTCAGTATTACGCTCAATGGATTGGAAGTAAGATTCTTTATGATATAAGAGATAAATTATTTTCTCATATTCAACAATTAAGTTTGAAGTTCTACTCTAATAACAAAGCAGGCGAAATCATTTCAAGAGTAATAAATGATGTGGAACAGACAAAAACATTTGTGATTACGGGGATGATGAATGTTTGGCTTGATCTCATTACGATCGTCATCATTATTGGTATATTATCGTTTATGAATGTCTGGCTTACGCTTGCAGCAATTGTTCTTCTTCCTCTGTATGGACTTTCAGTTAAGTTTTTCTATAAGCGACTTCGGGACTTAACGAAGGACCGCTCACAAGCACTTGCAGAAGTTCAAGGTCACCTTCATGAACGAGTTCAAGGGATGTCAGTGATTAGAAGTTTTGCCCTGGAAGATTATGAACAAGATCAATTTAACAAAAGAAATACGAATTTCTTAGAACGAGCACTTGATCATACAAGGTGGAATGCCAAAACGTTCGCTGTCGTTAATACAATTACGGATGTAGCGCCTCTTATTGTTATTGCCTTCTCTGCGTACCTTGTAATTTCAGGAGGACTTCAAATTGGTGAGATGGTAGCCTTTGTAACTTATATGGATCGCCTATATAGTCCACTTAGACGTTTGGTAAACTCCTCTACAACACTAACGCAATCCATTGCTTCAATGGATCGAGTTTTTGAATTTGTTGATGAGAAATACGATATTGTGGATAGAGAAGATGCTCGAAAGTTGAGTAACGTTCGAGGAAATATACAGTTTGAAGATGTTTATTTCAAATACAATGAAAATGATCTTCCTGTTCTAAAAGGAATTGATCTTGATGTAAGGGCTGGGGAAACCATTGCTCTCGTTGGTATGAGCGGAGGTGGGAAATCGTCTCTAGTTAGTTTGATTCCTCGTTTCTACGAGGTAACAGGTGGTCGAATTCTTATCGATGGCACGGATATTCGGGATTACGAAGCAAGAAGTCTTCGTGACAATATCGGAATGGTTTTACAGGATAATATCTTGTTTAGTGAATCGGTTCGAATGAATATTATGATGGGAAATCCGAATGCTTCTGAAGAAGATGTCATACGTGCAGCAAAAGCAGCCAATGCGCATGAGTTTATTAACAGCCTTCCGGAAGGTTACGATACGCCAGTTGGTGAACGCGGTGTGAAATTATCCGGAGGACAAAAGCAAAGGATTGCCATCGCCCGTGTCTTTCTCAAAAATCCTCCTATCCTCATTTTGGATGAAGCGACGTCAGCTCTTGATCTTGAGAGTGAACATCTTATCCAGGAGGCGCTCGAAATACTTGCAAAAGATCGAACAACTTTCATCGTAGCGCACCGTCTTGCAACAGTGACGCATGCTGATCGAATTGTTGTCGTTGAAAATGGACAAATTTCTGAGAGTGGAAACCATCAAGAACTGATGAAACAAAAAGGGTCATACCATAATCTGTTTCAAGTACAAAATTTATAATGATTCATCAAAAAGCATCTATTTTAGATGCTTTTTTTGTTTAATTATGCACATTATCGCGTAAAAGCGACAAAGAAAGACAGAAAATTACCTCAATATACGTTGCCAATTGGTTAAAATAATGTAATAATGATAAACAGATTTTAGTTAAATTAAAAAATTCAGAATTTATAGAAAGGGGTGAGGGTGTGGAACAACCAGTATTAAAAGTTAGCGGGTTAGAAACTCACTTTTTTACAGATGATGGAGAAATTCCGGCAGTCGATTCTGTTGATTTTTATGTCAATAAAGGAGAGGTGCTTGGGATTGTAGGGGAGTCCGGATCTGGGAAAAGTGTTACCTCATTATCTATTATGCAGCTCATTCAGGCCCCTGGTAAGGTAGTCGGTGGCGAAATTACATACAAAGGCGAAAATCTTATCGCTAAATCTGAGAAAGAGATGAGGAAGATAAGAGGGAATGAAATTGGCATGATTTTTCAGGAGCCGATGACATCGCTGAATCCAGTCTTTCGAATAGGAAATCAGCTGATCGAAGGAATTCGAATACATAAGAAATGGAACAAGAAAAAAGCCTGGGAGCATGCTGTATCAATTCTTAAGTTAGTGGGATTACCAAGAGCTGAAGAGCTAATGAATGAATATCCTCACCAATTATCTGGTGGAATGCGTCAACGCGTTATGATCGCAATGGCAATGGCATGTGAACCAGAAGTTCTTATCGCGGATGAGCCAACAACTGCTCTAGATGTGACCATTCAAGCTCAGATTCTTGAGTTGATGAAAAAGTTGAATAAAGAAACGAACACATCGATTATTATGATTACACATGATCTCGGCGTAGTGGCAGAGATCTGTGATCGGATTGCTGTCATGTATTCTGGAAAAATTGTAGAGCAAGGGAAAACACAAGATATATTTCAGCACCCTAAGCATCCCTATACGATTGGTTTAATCGAATCAGTGCCTGACGTTCGAGTTCGAAAAGATAGGCTGTATTCAATACCTGGAAATGTTCCAAAACCAGGTTCTATTCATAAGGGATGTCACTTTGCACCGCGTTGTAATTTCGCTTTTGATAAATGTTATGAAGAGAATCCAATGCTTTTAGATGCAGGACCGGCACAACAGGCAAGATGCTGGCTTCATGAAGATGCCGAGAAAGCATCTGTATTAGAGAGAGTGAAAAGCTAAAGGGGGCACCTATTTTGCAAGAAGCACTACTTGAAGTTAAACAGCTCAAGAAACATTTTCCCATTCAGGGAGGCGTACTTAAGCAGCAGGTAGGAACAGTAAAAGCCGTTGATGGTGTGACCTTTACATTACATAAAGGAGAAACTTTTGGACTGGTTGGAGAAAGTGGATGTGGAAAGTCTACAACTGGACGGATGTTAATGAGACTGCTTGAACCAAGCGAAGGTGAAGTTCTTTTTAATGGGAAAGAAATGACTACTTTAAACAAAAAGGATCTTCGTCACCTTAGAAAAGATATTCAGATGGTGTTTCAGGATCCTTTTGCATCGCTTAATCCGAGGCATACAGTTGAGAAAATTATCGAAGAACCTCTTATTGTTCATCAGCTTGGTAATAAAGCAGAGCGTAAAAAAAGGGTAAGAGAACTTCTTGAAATTGTTGGTCTAAGTGCCTATCATGCCAAGCGGTATCCTCATCAATTCAGTGGTGGACAGCGCCAAAGAATAGGTATAGCACGGGCACTTGCAGTTAATCCGAAGTTAATTATTGCGGATGAACCTGTTTCAGCACTTGATGTTTCGATCCAAGCTCAAGTATTAAATCTTTTAGAAGATCTCCAGAAAGAGCTTGGCCTAACATATTTGTTTATCGCTCATGACTTAGGAGTTGTCCGTCATATTAGCGATCGCGTCGGAGTGATGTACCTTGGACGTATTGTTGAAATGGCAGATAGTGAAAAACTTTATTTGGATTCAAAACATCCGTATACACAGGCTCTTCTTTCAGCCGTGCCGGTTCCAGATCCTGATTATGGGAAAGACAGAATTATTCTTACTGGAGATGTGCCAAGCCCATCGAATCCGCCATCAGGATGTCCTTTTCACACAAGATGTCCTAAGGCGATGGACGTGTGCAGCTCCGTTGTTCCTGAATTCAGGGAGGTAGAACCTGGACATCATACGGCATGTCATCTGTATGAAGAAGACCTTGTATAAATCACAAACATGACTAAGGGGGAAGAACATGAAGAAAACCATTTTTTCATTACTATTTGTATTGCTACTTTCGATTGGTCTAGCCGGTTGCGGTGGATCAAACGAAACGAATGGCAACGGCGGGGGTGACTCCGGGGACGGAGGGGAAGAAGCAGGTGGAACATTGATCTTTGGTCGCGGCGGTGACTCCGTATCACTTGATCCAGCATCTGTAACAGACGGGGAATCATTTAAAGTAACAAAGAATATTTTTGATACGCTTCTTGATTACGGCGATGATAACACAGATGTGCAAGAAGCCCTTGCGACAGATTGGGAAGTTTCGGACGATGGCAAGACTTATACATTCACACTTCGTGAAGGCGTGAAGTTCCATGACGGAACAGACTTTAATGCAGACGCCGTTGTTTACAACTTCGAACGTTGGATGAACGGGAATGAAGAGGCATTCTATTACTATAAATCCATGTTTGGTGGATTTAAAGGAGACGAAGGACACGTTATTGAAAGTGTAACGGCGAAAGACGATTACACGGTTGAATTCCAATTGAAGCGTCCACAAGCACCATTCTTGAAAAACATCGCAATGTCTCCATTTGCTATTGCTAGTCCAGATGCACTTGAAAAGCAGGGCGATAAGTTTGGTGAAAATCCTGTAGGTACTGGTCCGTTTGTATTTGATCAGTGGAACAGAAATGACAAAATCGTTCTAAATAAAAACGAAGAGTACTGGATGGATGGTTATCCAAAACTTGATAGTGTTATTTTTAGAGCGATTCCAGATAACTCTGCACGATTGAATGCACTAATGGCTGGTGAAATCGATTTAATGGACGGTCTGAATCCTTCTGATGTTCAACAAGTAGAGGACAATGCTGATCTCCAAACGTTCTTCCGTCCGTCAATGAACGTTGGCTACCTTGGTCTTACATCAAACCGTGAGCCATTAAACAACAAGCTTGTCCGTCAAGCGCTTAACCACGCAGTAGACAAGCAAGCGCTTATTGATTCTTTCTATGCAGGACAAGCGGAGCCAGCGAAAAATCCGATGCCTCCGGTAATTGGTGGGTATAACGATGAGATCGAACCTTATGAGTATGATCTTGATAAAGCGAAAGAACTTCTAAAAGAAGCAGGCTATGAAGATGGATTTGAAATGGAGCTTTGGGCTATGCCGGTTCCACGTCCATATATGCCAGATGGCCAAAAAGTAGCAGAAGTTCTTCAGAAAAGCTTTGCTGAAATTGGCGTAGATGCTGAAATCAAATCCTACGAGTGGGCAACTTATCTTGAAAAAGCGCGTAATGGTGAAGCAGATAGCTTCTTGTTAGGTTGGACTGGCGATAACGGTGACGCTGATAACTTCCTATACGTCCTTCTTGATCAAGATAACATTGGAAGCAACAACTATACGTACTATGAAAATCAGGAGCTTCATGATCTTCTAATCGAAGCACAGTCGACTCCAGATGAAGAAGAGCGTAATAAACTTTATAAAGAAGCACAAGAAATTATCCATGAAGATGCACCGTGGATTCCTCTTGTACACTCTAAGCCAGCACTTGGCGGTTCTAGTACAATTAAAGGTTTCTCACCGCATCCAACTGGATCTGATAAGCTAACGAAAGTAACGCTTCAATAGGAAATAAGGAAGGGGAGTGATGCACTCCCCTTTTATTCTTCATAACGTTACATACATATTATGACGACATGATTTTTACAGATGGAAGAGGTGAGTAGATGCTTGCTTATACAGTTAGACGACTGCTGATGCTCATCCCGGTATTGTTTGGGATGACACTCATTGTATTCTTTATGATTCGAGCCATTCCTGGCGATCCAGCACAGGTTATTTTAGGACAACAGGCAACAGAGGAAGCAATAAAAAGTTTAACAAAACAGCTTGGTCTTGATCAGCCGTGGTATCTACAGTATATCGATTATATTAAAAACTTATTTACAGGAGATTTAGGTACTTCTCTTCGGACAAGTTCAGATATTAGTGGGGAAATTTGGCCATATCTTGCTGCTACTCTTGAACTGTCGCTTGTTGCGATGGTTATTGCGATTTTTATCGGTGTAAATGCAGGGATCATTAGTGCCTGGTTCCAAAACTCATGGTTTGATTACACGGCTATGGTATTAGCGCTAGTTGGTGTATCCATGCCTGTTTTCTGGCTTGGGTTGATGGAACAGTGGGCTTTCTCTCTTGAACTCGGATGGCTTCCATCAACGGGTCGCGAAAATGTGAGAAATCCTGTAGATGCCATTACTCATCTTTATCTTATTGATACCTTACTTCAGGGTAGAATGGATCAATTTGTTGAAGTCATTAAGCATTTGATTCTACCTGGGATTGCTCTTGGTACGATTCCAATGGCTATTATTGCACGAATGACACGCTCAAGCATGCTTGAGGTTATGCGATCTGATTTCGTTCGTACAGCACGTGCAAAAGGAACAAAAATGTTTTGGGTAGTTTATAAACATTCTTTGAAAAATGCTTTTATTCCCGTTCTAACCGTTATTGGTCTGCAAATGGGGTTACTTCTCGGGGGTGCCATTCTGACTGAGACAATCTTTGGATGGCCAGGAATCGGCCGTTATATTTACGATGCGATCAATTTCAGGGATTACCCTGTCATTCAATCAGGTATTCTCATTGTTGCAGTTATCTTTGTTTTTATTAATTTAATTGTCGATCTGCTTTATGCTGCAATTGATCCTCGAATCAAATACAACTAAGGGGGGCTTCTAAAATGGCTGAAATTTCTCCGCAGAAACAAGTGAACGTTCAGAAACAACCAGATGAAGAAGTATTATCGCCATGGCGTGAAGCCTGGAAAGGATTCAGGAGAAATAAGCTAGCGATGGTCGGCATGGGGATTGTACTTTTTTTCATTCTTCTAGCGATCTTTGCAGGGGTCATCGCTCCTGAAGGGATTAACGAACAAAAATTAGGTGAACGACTTCAATCACCATCAGCGAGTCATTGGTTTGGAACTGATGATTTCGGTCGCGATATTTTATCACGTATTATTTATGGGGCACGTATTTCTTTATGGGTTGGTTTCTTTGCCGTACTCGGTTCAGCAGCGGTAGGAAGTTTACTAGGAATGGTAGCGGGATATTACGGTAAATTAGTAGATACAATTATTTCTCGTATCTTTGATATCATGCTTGCCTTTCCAAGTATCCTTCTTGCGATTGCAGTTGTAGCAGTTTTAGGACCATCATTAAGAAATGCGCTGATCGCGATTGCCATTATTAATATTCCAAACTTTGGACGGCTTGTTCGTTCGAGAGTGTTAAGTGTGAAACAGGAAGAGTATGTGATGGCGGCAAGGGCTGTTGGAATGAGGGACTCAAGAATCATTTTTCATCACGTATTACCGAATTCCCTCGCACCTATTATTGTCCAAGGAACGCTTGCGATCGCGACTGCTATTCTAGAAGCGGCTGCGCTTAGTTTTCTAGGTCTCGGTGCACAGGCGCCACAACCTGAGTGGGGGAAAATGCTAGCAGACTCCCGTTCATACATTATCCAGGCTCCGTGGACAGTGTTTTTTCCAGGACTTGCAATTATGCTAACAGTTCTTGGATTTAATCTACTAGGTGACGGTCTCCGTGATGCGTTGGATCCTAAAATGAAGAAATAAAAAAATCAGCCGATTCGGCTGATTTTTTTATTTGGCATGAAGCTCTTGTATGTCGACTTCATTTTCTTCTTGGTGATATGAATGGAAGCTATCGACTAGCAGATCAAGGTGTTCAAGATGGTCGTTGTAATCAATAATCATACCGATTAAAGGAAAGATTGTCATCCAAAGTTCGCGGTTACATTCACCACTTTCGTATAAATCAACATAGCGTTCGGTTAAAGTAGATTCACCGGATCCAACTGTGTTTAACATTTCTTCAGGAGACTGATGTCTCACTTTGCCGATATATTTTAAATGGATACGTTCGTGATAATTTGTCAGCTCATCAAGGTGAGTCTGAATCATCCTTCTTACCTCATCGGGCATGATTAAAATCTTGACATCAAGTTGATCAAGCATTTTTAGAATAGCGAGTGATTTTTCTGTTGTAGCGATCATCTGTCTGAATAGAACGAGCTTACGAGCTTTTACAAAATCTCTTCTTTTGAAATAGGTTCGCTCTTCCTTATAAAGAAGAAAGTACTGATCACTTTTCACTGTGTCTTCTTTTAACTTAATCAAATTTTCTTTAAGGACTTTGTGTTCCGCGTCATTCCTCGTAGCAAGTCGAATCCATTGTGAGATATATTCAGTGTTGCTTACGATTTTATGAAACAATTTTGTTTCATACTTCGGTGGGAGGAAAATCAAATTCACAAAGAAAGAACTGACGACCCCAACCATAATGACGAGAAATCGATTCGTGGCAAAAGTGATGAATTCCTCTTGTGGCGCGTTCATAATTAATATCACTGTTACAACAGCTAGTGGAATTGTACTTTCAATATTTAATTTAATATTAATGGCGATAATTATGATAGCGCCTAAACCAATGACAATGGGCTGATTTCCGAAAAGAAGAACAAGCACGACGGCTAGCAGGGCTCCAATAATGTTTGATTGAAATTGATCGATAATCGTTTGATACGATCTGTAGATGGATGGTTGGATCGCAAACAATGCAGCTACACCAGCGAAAGTAGGTGGCTCTAATCCAAGCCATGTTGCTAAATATAAGGCGATGGTAATCGCAAGCCCTGTTTTAAAAATACGGGCACCAAACTTCATTCTGTTATTATCCTTTCATTGCATACTATTAATATAGAGAGTAACCTCTATTTCCTCTTTTAAACATATGAGACGTTCTAGTTATACATCGGAATGGTTCGGATAGCAAGGCTTATTTCAAATAATACCAAAGATAGTAGAAAAGACAGAATGAAGTTGCTTCATTCTGTCTTTATCCATTTCCATTAAGCCATCTGTTGGAAAACGCGTTTTACTGCTTCAAGCGTTTCATCAATGTCTTCTTCAGTATGTTCTGTTGTTAGAAACCAAGCTTCGTATTTAGAAGGGGCAAGATTAATTCCTTCTTGAAGCATAAGTTTAAAGAATCGTGCAAATCTCTCTCCATCAGAATCCTCAGCCTGTTTGTAATTGATTACTTTCTCGTTATTAAAGTAGACGGTAAGAGCCCCTTTGAGACGATTGATTGTAATCTGAATACCGGCTTCCTTTGCGTGTTGAAGGATGCCTAATTCAAGTCGTTCTCCAAGTTTGTCTAAGTGGTTATATACCCCTTCTTCTTGGAGGACTTCAAGACACGCAATACCTGCTGAGATCGAAGCAGGATTTCCGGCCATTGTTCCAGCTTGATAAGCTGGTCCTAGAGGAGCAACGTGTTCCATAATCTCGCGCTTACCGCCGTATGCGCCAATCGGGAGACCTCCTCCAATAATCTTTCCGAGTGCTGTCATATCTGGCTCAACACCAAGTAAGTTCTGGGCACCGCCGTACATAAAGCGGAACGCCGTGATCACTTCATCGTAGATTACGAGAGCACCGTGTTGGTGAGTGATTTCATTGACCTGTTCAAGAAAACCTTCTTCAGGCTCAACGATTCCAAAGTTCCCAACAATCGGCTCAACGAGAACACCCGCTACTTCATCTCCCCATTTTTCCATTGCTTCTTTATAAGCCTCAATGTCGTTAAACGGTACCGTGATCACCTCTCTGGCAATGCTTTTTGGAACGCCAGCAGAATCCGGACTTCCTAGAGTAGCAGGTCCAGAACCAGCAGCAACTAGGACAAGATCTGAGTGTCCATGATAGCAACCAGCAAATTTCACAATTTTGTTGCGGCCGGTATAGGCCCTTGCAACACGAATCGTTGTCATAACCGCTTCGGTACCGGAGTTTACAAACCGAACGCGCTCAAGAGAAGGAATGGCTTCTTGAAGCATTGATCCAAAGCGATTCTCTAGAACGGTCGGTGTCCCATATAGAACGCCATTCTCTGCAGCTTTTGTGATCGCTTTTGTAATGTGAGGATGAGCATGTCCAGTAATAATTGGTCCATAAGCGGCTAGATAGTCTATGTACTTATTTCCATCTACATCCCAGAAATAAGGCCCCTTTGCTTTTTCCATGAAGATGGGAGTGCCTCCGCCAACGCCTTTATAGGATCGAGATGGACTGTTCACACCACCTAGCATAATATCAAGTGATTCTTTATGGTGTTGTTCTGATTTCGTGAAATTCATGTTAACCTCCTAGTCTTACTTGTTCATCACTGTCCATTGTAGCATGAGTAGAGCGGAACAAAACACTATTCCCACTTGCACTTAAGCGCAATGGTTGTTTAAAAGGAGTGGCTCTTGTAAACTAATTTGGTGTGTAAAAAGGAGGATAACGAATGGAAAAGGTTATTGATGTGCAGTCGTTGCGTAAGGATTTTAAATCTCATTCAAGCCGCTCAGGATTAAAAGGAGCGTTTCGAGATCTGTTTACGCGTAATTATAAAGTGATTTCTGCTGTAAAAGATATATCGTTTACTGTTAACGAAGGGGAAATGGTAGGGTATATCGGAGAAAATGGTGCTGGAAAGTCAACAAGCATTAAAATGCTAACTGGCATTTTAACACCAACTTCTGGGACTGTTCGGGTGAATGGAATGGACCCTCATAAAGAACGTGAAAAATTTGTTCGTTCCATTGGTGTTGTGTTTGGTCAACGTTCTCAATTGTGGTGGGATATTGCCGTACAAGAATCGTTTCGTTTGCTTAAGAAAGTCTATAACGTACCGGATGATGTGTATAACGAACATATGAATCACGTTATTGAATCGCTTGATATTGGACCGCTGCTTGATAAGCCTGTCAGAAAATTATCGCTTGGCCAACGTATGCGGTGTGAATTAGCAGCGGCGCTTCTCCATAATCCAAAGCTTTTGTTTCTTGATGAACCAACTATTGGTCTTGATGTCCTTGTAAAGTTAAAGATTCGTAATTTCTTAAAGGAGATTAATGAGAAGTACAAGACCACCATCTTACTTACCACCCATGACCTTACAGATATTGAGGCGTTATGTGATCGCGTTGTCATGCTTGATGAGGGACAAATTATTTATGATGGAAAACTTGCTAAGCTCCGTTCTAACTGGGGAGAAGGAAAGCAGATTGAATTTCAGTTTGGTGAACAAGTTAGTGGTGAACAACTTCAACCTTTATTGAAAGAACTCGAAGCAGAATGGACAAAAGGTGACCGAGATAACGTATGGATTGCGAATGTGATTAACGAAGAGCACGTGATTTCTGAAGTGATTGGTCGAGTTGTGGCAGCAAATCGAATTACGGATATTAAAATTCATGAAATTTCGACGGAAGAGATTATTCGAAATATCTATGAAGAAGGTATGTTAAATGGGTAAGTATCTCGAAATGATTCGAGTTCGTTTTTTAATGATGCTTGCCTATCGAACGAACTATTATAGCGGAATTCTAATTTATAGCATTAATATCGGAGCGTACTACTTTTTGTGGAATGCCATTTATGGTGGAAAAGGAGAAATTGAAGGATTATCCGTGATTCAAATGACAACCTATGTTGCGGTTGCCTGGATGGCAAGAGCTTTTTATTTTAATAACATTGATCGAGAAATAGCTCAGGAGATTAAAGAAGGTAAGGTAGCGGTAGAATTTATTCGGCCTTATCACTATTTACTAATGAAGACGATGCAAGGACTAGGGGAAGGGATTTTTAGATTAAGTTTCTTCTCAATTCCAGGTATGATTATCGTTAGCCTTATTTTTCCGATTGAATTTTCAGCTGCATTGTCGACGTGGATGTTCTTTATGGTTGCAATTATTCTAAGTTTTATTGTTAATACTCAAATTAATCTGCTCACAGGTGTTATGACCTTTTTCTTCTTTAACAACGATGGACTGATTCGAGCAAAGCGCGTTGTAATCGATTTGTTCTCGGGTTTATTACTTCCAATTAGTTTCTACCCAGGTTGGGCGCAGAATGTCATGGACTTCCTTCCATTTCAAGCTATTAGCTATATCCCAAGTATGATTTTCACAGAAGGTTTTACTGGGAGTGCGGTTTGGGAAGCGATTCTTTTCCAGCTTGTCTGGGCGGTTATTTTGATTCTTCCAATTCAAGCGCTTTGGGTCATTGCCAAAAAACGCTTGATTGTGCAGGGAGGGTAATGGATGAAGCATACGAGTATTTTCTTTCTATATGTAGCACAGTATATGAAAACAAGATTAACCTATCGTGTTGATATGCTGATGGAGATTATGTCAGATTTATTGTTTCAAGCAGTCAATCTCATTTTTATATTGGTAGTATTTGGACATACAAATATGTTGAGCGGCTGGTCGAAGGATGAAATTATTTTTATTTATGGCTTTTTTCTCGTTCCATTTGCCATTTTTGGCGCCTTCTTTAATATTTGGGATTTCAATGAAAGGTATATTGTTAAAGGGGAGATGGATCGAATCTTAACAAGACCTGTGCATAGTTTGTTTCAAATTATTTTAGAACGGATGGAGCTTGAATCATTGTTTGGGGTACTAACTGGTATCGCTGTTATGATATATGCAGGAAGTCGTCTTGATTTAAGCATATCCTGGTATGATCCTATTGTTTTTCTTTTCATGGTTCTAGGCGGAGCTTTTGTCTACGCAGGGATCTTTATTTTGCTGGCCAGTATCAGTTTTTGGTCAGATAGTAGAACAAGCATTATGCCAATGATGTATAATATCGGAAACTATGGTAGATATCCAGTTGATATCTACAATAAAGTCATTCGCTTTGTGTTAACGTGGATCTTACCTTTTGCTTTTGTTGGTGTTTACCCATCTGCTTATTTCTTAGGTCGTGAAGAATGGTACGGTTATGCTTTTCTTACCCCAGTGATGGGCGCTGTCTTTTTTGGATTTGCGATCTTTATGTGGAATATTGGCGTCACGAAATATAGGGGCGCAGGTAACTAAAAAGTCCAGAGGGATCTCCCTCTGGACTTTTTGTTTATGATTAGACAGGTTCTAATAATGATGAATCGATCTTTTCTTTTAATTTTTTTATGCCAAGCCTAACGCGACTTTTCACTGTTCCAAGAGGAATCTTCTTTTTTGAAGCTACTTCTGCTTGACTATATCCTTCTAAATAGATGAGCTTAAGAATTTCCTTTTGTTCCGTATTCAAAGAATTTAAGGCTCCATTAATGATATCTTTATTTCCAAAGTCATCTTGAGTATAAAGTTCTTTATCGACCAAATGGTGAGCTTCAACAACTGTTTCTTTAAAATTGCGCTGTTCTTTCTTAATCCGGTCAATAGCTCGGTTTCGTGTGATCTGGTTTACCCATGAGGAAAGCTTTCCTTTATCAGACTCAAATTGGCTTCTCTTATTCCAAACTTCTAAATAAACATCCTGAACGATTTCTTCGGCAATTTGCTGGTCATTGACTATGCGACGGGCGATGCGTAAAAGCGTCTGATGGTTTTCAATACAAAAGACTTTAAAATGCTCCTCGTTTTCACTATCCCAGTAAGCAATCGCATAATTGCCTTTACTCATTAGTTTGTTCCTCCTCCGAGCTTTGCTAGTAGCTCTATTCCCTTGAATTCGAAATAAAAACAAAAAAAGTGTAAAAAAAAGTGATCCAAATGCCAAGATTATGTCGTATTAACAAGTGAACAAAGGTTGTACAAAAGTATAACAAAAATTAAATCAGGGGAGTGGATGGAATGCTTAGGAAGTTTATGGCAGCTGCGGTTGCAATGGTTATGATGTTCGGAATTATTGGAGGAACAGCGTTTGCGGATAATCACGAAGCGATGGTACGTGTGATCCATGCTTCTCCAGATGCACCTGCAGTTGATGTGTATGTGGATGGTGAAGCAGTAGTAGAAGGTGCTGAATATAAGCAGGCAACAGATTACATGGCACTTCCAGCCGGAGACCATGAAATTGAAGTATTCCCAGCTGGAGAGAATGGAGAAGGCGATCCAGTAATTAGTCAGTCCGTGACACTTGAAGAAGGAATGAAGTATTCTGCTGCAGCTGTCGGTAAACTTGATAGCATTTCGCTTTGGGCACTGAATGATGATATGGAAGCTTCTGAAGGTAAAGCAAAAGTAAGAGTTGTACATGCTTCTCCAGATGCACCTAATGTAGATGTAGCAGTTAAAGATGGGGATGTACTCTTCTCTGATGTCGCATTCAAATCGACGTCTGATTATGCAGAAGTTGATCCAATGACAGTAGACCTTGAAGTTCGACCGGCAGGATCTGAAGATGTTGTTCTTGAAATCCCTGGTGTGGAATTGAAAGAAGGGTATGTTTACTCGGTATATGCTATTGGCCTTGTAGAAGGTGATCCAACTCTTGAAGCTTGGCCAATGGTTGATGCGACAAATATGCCTTCAGAAATGCCGCAAACCGGTATGGGAGGGACAGCGGATCAGTCCAACACAGTTGCATGGGCACTTCTAGGTGGAGCGATTTTAGCTGCAGGAACTGGAATCTATCTTCGTAAGAAGCAAACAGCTTAATCAAGGGAAAAGGGGGGAGCACATATGCCGTGTAAAAAGCTTTTATTAAGTATGTTACTTTTAGGAGCAGCGGCAGGCTGCTCCTCTTCTTCTAATCAATCAGATGAAATGAAAGAAGTTTTACCTAAAATTGAAGAAACACATCTGATCTCTGCTCCAGATTTAACTAAGAGTAACGAATCCGTTGAACCTGCGTTAGTAGGGATCATTCCAGCTCAATTATCCATTCCAGCTATTAATGTAGACGCAGAAGTGGAGCATGTGGGCCAATTACCAGATGGGCAAATGGATGTGCCAAAAGATGAACGTAACGTTGGATGGTATCAGCCTGGAGCAAAACCTGGTGATAGAGGAAATGCCGTCCTTGCCGGTCACGTTGATAACAAAACTGGACCATCGGTGTTCTTTCACCTTGGAGATTTAGAAGATGGAGATCTCGTTACAGTTACGGATGAGCAAGGGTTGGCGTATGATTTTGAGGTGAATGCTGTTGAGTCTTATCCTAGAAATAATGCGCCACTCGAGAAAGTATTTGGAACAAGTTCCAAATCAAGCCTCAATTTAATTACTTGTACAGGGACATTTGATCGAGATGCAGGAACCCACGAGGAGCGGATGGTTGTCTACACGACACTTGTTTCAGAATAGTTCGTCCTAAATTCAACGAACACCTCATAAACCTATTATGAGGTGTTTACTAATGCTCTTATTGATTACTTGTGCTATTATTCTTGCCCTTATTAGTGTGGGGAGAAGTATGATCGCTCTCATGAAAAGAACGAGAGTACCAGGAAGTCTTCTCTCTGTGTATAAGATGTTTCTGCTATTTCTTGTCTATTTAACGATGATTACCGCATTTGGAAGTATGTATTTAAGTCTAATCATACTTGATATCCCTGTTCTTCAAGAAGGACAAGTCGATTTAGCGGACATGACATTAACGCCGCTTACAAGAGTTCAGTCTGTACTCTATTTCAGTGCCGTCACGCTTCTATCTGTTGGCTATGGAGATCTTACACCAATTGGAATAGGGAGATGGATTGCGATTATTGAAGCATTAATTGGCTACTTAATGCCAGCTGCTTTTTTTGTCACTACAATTGTCGATTATCGAGAAAGCTCGAAGTTGTAAGTTAACATGAATTTCGTTACGCTTAACTTAAGATGATTAAAGGAGGCGTAACAATGAGTATTGAAGTTGGCGAAAAAGCTCCTGATTTTAAATTAGAAGCAAGCACGGGGGAGACTGTGTCTCTTTCCGACTACAAAGGAAAAAATGTCGTGCTTTATTTTTACCCTAAAGATATGACACCTGGATGTACGACGGAGGCATGTGATTTTCGGGATCACATTGAAGGATTTGAAGAACTAGATACAGTAATCTTGGGAGTCAGTCCTGATCCTGTCGAAAAACATAAGAAATTTATTGATAAATATGATCTTCCGTTTCTTCTACTTGCGGATGAGGATCATTCTGCTGCAGAGTCATATGAAGTATGGCAGTTAAAGAAAAACTTTGGTAAAGAATACATGGGCATTGTCCGCTCTACTTTTGTTATTGATAAAGAAGGAAACCTTGTCAAAGAGTGGCGCAAGGTCCGTGTGAAAGATCACGTAGAGTCCGCCTTAAGCTATATTAAAGAAAACTTATCTTAAACGTTTGTCTACAGGGCACTTGGCTATACTCGATAGATTTTTGTACATAGAGTATAGTAGATCATATCTTCAGTTGAGGGCGCATCATGCGCTCTTTTTTTTGTCTTTAAAAATCTAAAGTGTAGAAGATACGAGAGAAATATGACAAAAACATTACAAAATCGCGTGAATATGGTGGCTAACACAAAAAGGGGTACTTTGGTTCATTTTAAAAGGAAGTATGATAACCCTTTCAGAAAATGTATTCGTTTTCGTACACTTGTCTATACAGGATGTCTGTGCTAAAAGACTCGTTTATTTTGTTGTTTTCTTCTTTTTGACGCCTCGCATTCCTCAGCCTATAGTTTAAAGCGAAACATAAAATAAGAGGTGAGAATGTGAAAATGACATTTAAGAAAACAGTTCTTTCTTCCGCGCTTGCATTTTCAATGGTCATTACGGCAGCTGCTCCACAAGCATTAGCCGTTACTCAACCGCATCCGGATGAGCCGTTGAATAAACAGGAAGCAAAGAAGATGCTTGAGGTACAGGATGTTAAAAAGCTAGATAATGGTATTGAGCTTAAGCTTGATCAAGGACAAAAAGCGACAATTCGATTATTTGCGGAGGATCTTGTAAAAGTATCTGTACTAGAAAACGGTCAGGAGGAAACGTATTCTCCTGGGATTGCAAAGAAGGACTGGGAAGTTCCGAAGTTTACATTGAAAGAAGAAGACGGAACGATCATGCTTAAAACGGATGAAATTACCGTGATGGTTAACAAAGAACCATTTGGCGTTAAGATGCTAGATAAAGAAGGAAACGTCATTAACGAAGATTCCATGAATTATGGTTCTGGTTATGCAGATGATAAGCCTTACGTTTTTAAGAAAACGAATGAAGACGAGAACTTTTACGGTTTTGGCGAGCAGTCTGGTGATTTCAACAAACGTGGTGAAAGTATTGGGATGTTTAATACTGATGCCTACGCTTATGAAAATGATACAAAGTACTTATATACTTCTATTCCTTTCTTTATTGGATTAAAAGATGATAAAGCATATGGTATTTTCTTTGATAATACTTACAGAACATATTTCGAAATGGCAAGCGAAAGTGATGATTACTACTATTTCTATTCTGATGGCGGAGAGCTTACATATTATATGATGTACGGTCCTGAAATTCAGGATGTACTAGATCGCTATACTGAATTGACTGGTAAAATGCAGAAGCCTGCTAAGTGGACCCTTGGGCTACATCAAAGTAAATGGCAATATTCTGCAGAAGACATTGAACGCGTAGCAGAAACCTATCGTGAAAAAGAGATTCCTGTAGATACCATGCATTTTGATATTGATTATATGGATGAATTCCGAGTGTTTACTTGGGCAGATGATTTTGGAAGTCCCGAACTTCATAACAAGCTCGATAGCATGAATTTCCATAAGATTGCAATTAACGATCCTGCCGTAAAATATGATGAAGATTATCGTATTTACCAAGAAGGAACGCAGAATGATTACTGGGCTAAAAACCCTGACGGCACTACTTTCTTCGGTGAAGTATGGCCTGGTAAATCTGCATTTCCTGATTTCTCGAAGCCTGCCGTTCGAGATTGGTGGGCAACAAATTCTAACGTACTTTTTGAAAAAGGGATCGATGGAATTTGGAATGATATGAACGAACCAGCTGTTTTTGATGGTCCATACCATACGATGCCACTTGATATTCAGTTTGGTGAAGGCGAGAATACAATGCTTCATGAGGAATACCATAACCTTTATGGACATGATGAAGCGGAAGCAACATATGAGGCTTTTGAAATGCATCAGCCTAATGTAAGACCGTTTGTTTTAACACGGGATATGTATGCTGGTACGCAACGTTATGCAGCACTTTGGACAGGAGATAACGTTAGTGAATGGGAACATCTACAAATGTCTCTTCCTATGAACATGAATGTTGGGCTTTCAGGTCAACCGTTTGTTGGAAATGACATTGGTGGTTTTGCTTCACGCCCTGATGCAGAGCTTTTTGCAAGGTGGATTGAAGTTGGTGCATTCTTACCGTTTTCGAGAATTCACTATGATTCAGATGGTAAGTCTGAAGTTGAACAGGCACAAGAGCCGTGGGCATTTGGACCTGAAGTAGAAGAAATCAGTAAGAAATACATTGAACTTCGCTACAAACTAATGCCATACCTATATAATGCATTTAACGATGCAGCTGAGACAGGAAGTCCTGTTCAACAGCCATTAGTTTATCAATTCCAAGAAGACGAGGAAACATATGATATTAATGATCAGTTTATGTTTGGCGAATCTCTAATGGCTGCACCAGTGGTAGAAGAAGGTGTGAACAAACGTGATGTATACCTACCTGAAGGTGCATCGTGGGTAGATTTCTGGACGGGTGAAGAATTTGACGGTGGTCAATCAATTAGCAGAGATGCCGATCTTGGAACTATGCCGTTATTTGTAAAACAAGACTCCATCATTCCAACTCGTGAAGTGCAGCAATATACAGGCGAACTTCCACTGGAGAATTTAATTCTAGATACCCATCTTGAAAAGGAAGCAAGTTATTCCTTCTATGAGGACGATGGTGCAACAGAAGATTATAAAGATGGTGAGTATAACGTAACTAACTTTAATGTTGTTAAGAAGAATAAAAAAATCGAATTTAGTAATGAACAAGTGGTAGAAAATTATAAAACCGATCTTTCTTCGTACACATTAAAACTTCACGATCAAAGTAAGCCTAAGAAGGTACAGGCTGCTAGTAGTAAATACAAAGAAGTGAAAAGTCTTGAAGAAGTTAAAGCAACGAAAGAATCTTATTTCTTTGATAAGAAGCAAAGTATTCTTTATGTAAACGTACCTGCATCTGAAGATAAGAAGGTACAAATTAAATTCTAATTAGTAAAAGCCAGCAGGTTCTTCCTGTTGGCTTTTTTTAGAAGAAAAGAGCTTCTGCTTAAGGGATGAGAGAAAATCAGCTATACTTTATTAAGAGTTTATTTAATGATGAAAGTGGTGAAAAAAATGAAGGTATTATCAACTGGTAAACTTAAAACAACAATTAAAGATCACTTAAATGAAAACTATCCAGAGATCACATTTCAGTTCTTTTCATCAATGGAGGAAGCCGAACCGTATCTTTCCGAAGCGGAAGTTCTTCTTACATATGGGGAAGACTTGGACGATACTCTTATTCAGAAAGCTACCCAACTTAAATGGATAATGGTCCTTTCAGCAGGACTAGAACGAATGCCCCTAAAAGCGATTAAAGAGAAAAAGATTCTTCTTACAAATGCGAGAGGTATCCATCGTATACCTATGGCTGAATATACCCTTTCCGTTATGCTTCAAGTCGCTAGAGACACGAAAGTAGTTCTCGCAAATGAATCATCGAAGATTTGGAAGAAGAAAACCCCGATACGCGAAATCACTGGCAGTACAATCGGAATTATTGGCACGGGTGCTATCGGCAGTGAGATTGCAAGGGTAGCTAAAGCTTTTCGAATAAAAACGCTAGGCGTCAATCGATCAGGTCATAGAGTAGAGCACTTTGATGAAATTTATAAAAATGAAGACCTTTTAACAATGCTTCCAAAATGTGACTTCGTTATTAGTGTGCTACCTAGTACGAATGAAACAATGAATTATTTTAAGAAAGAGCAATTTTTAGCAATGAAAGACTCAGGCGTATTTATTAATATTGGTAGAGGAGATACTGTAAAGGAACAGGATCTTATTGATGCATTAAATGAAAATCATCTAGCCCATGCCGTGCTGGATGTGTTTAAAAACGAACCACTTGATGCGTCTCATCCTTTTTGGGAAATGGAGAATGTAACCGTTACGCCGCATCATTCAGCTATATCTGACAACTATCAACCTAGAGCAATTGAAATTTTTGAGCATAACTTATTACAATACCAAAATAGAATGAACGATTTTAAGAATGTTATTGATCCAGATAGGGGGTATTAAATTTGAAGATTTATACGAAGACAGGCGATAAAGGGGAAACATCCCTCGTTTATGGACAGCGAGTATTAAAAAACGATATTCGGGTTGAAGCTTATGGAACATGTGATGAGGCGAATTCTCAAATTGGACTTGCCTTAAGTTATATTGGTGCGACACACTTTGAGGGAAAAGAAGAGTGGGAGTCTATTTTTCATAAAGTACAAACATGGCTTTTCCATGTTGGCGCTGAGCTTGCAACTCCAAAAGGAAAAAAAGTAGGATGGACAATTGAAGAAACACATATTAATGAAATGGAAAAGCAAATCGACGCCTGGGAGCAGCAACTTGAACCTTTGCATAATTTTATCTTGCCAGGTGGGCACTCAGCGGGAGCATGCTTACATGTTGCGCGCACTATTGTTAGACGTGCCGAGCGTCTGACGACTATGGTTGAAGAGACGAATCCACTTGTTCTTTCATTTTTGAATCGTCTGTCTGATTTCTTATTCGTTGCGGCACGTTTCATTAACTATCATATGGGAGAAAATGAGTCAGTGCTTCATCAAGATCAGAGGTAAGAACCCTTCATAGACGTGCCGTTATTGACAAAACCCTCTTTTACCATGTACACTAATTATAAACATTACAAAGTAAGAATGCTTGTTGAAAGCGAGGTGCATGACGAATGGCTGAAGAGAAACTGCATGAAGCAATTGATGCAATGAAAAATTCAGGAGTGCGTATTACCCCGCAGCGTCATGCCATTCTGGAGCATTTAATCCAGTCCATGTCACATCCTACAGCAGATGAAATATATAAGTCTCTTGAAGGAAAATTTCCTAATATGAGTGTAGCAACTGTTTATAATAACCTGAGAGTATTTAAGGAAATTGGACTGGTGAAAGAATTAACGTACGGAGATGCTTCCAGCCGGTTTGATTGTGTCACAACAGATCATTATCATATTATTTGTGATGATTGTGGTAAGATTGTAGACTTTCATTATCCGGGATTGGACGAAGTAGAAACGCTTGCGGAACAGGTAACAGGCTTCCGAGTCGGCGATCACAGAATGGAGATTTACGGAAAGTGTCCAGATTGCCAAAAAAGCAAACATTAATAAAAAGAGCTTCCGCTTATGTAGCGGAGGCTCTTTTTTCACTGCGTTCTTTTTTGTGCTCTCTTTACATTATATTTCTCATCAAACTCTTTACCATCCAAGTCAGGGTCCATAGTTAAAGGCTGCTTGCAATGCATACAGGCATCTACACGTCCGAGAACTTTCGTTGGTTTTTCACAATTTGGACAGACTACCTGTATCGCTCTTGTTGAGAGCATACCGATCCAAAAATAAACAACAGCACTTGCGATTGTTGCAAGAAATCCAATGAGCATGAAGATGGTCATAAGCAAGACAGAAGTCTTGAAGAATATTCCTATATACATAATCGCAATTCCAATAAAAACGAGACTCAGCGCGAACGTACGAATTTTATTAATCTTATTAGTATACTTTAATTGCATTGCGTGTCCCTCCTGCACCCAATTATAGCATAAGCAAAAGGTGTAAGCACTTTCCTTATCAGGCAAACGGATTAAGGTTATTTCTTCGTAGTGTAATGTTTCTATAGAAGGAACGAGTAGTTTTCTTAGTGAAACTTCAAATTCAGGGATTGCTTAATTTTCGACAGGATTTATAATATGGACTGTTGAATACTTAAGATAATACTGAAAAGAGAAAAATGATTTTTGTAATGAAACAAAAGTATAAGTAGTTCTGGAGGATCGAATAATGGAAAATCTTTTAAGGCCGATTTATCAAGAGAGAGCGAGTCACCCAGGAACGCTAGGTGTACTAGTAATTGAAAAAACAAAGCCTTTTCATCCGCTTACTGATAATTTTGATGTAGTATTACTGATCATCGTTCAAGATAATGAGAAACCATGGTTCGTTAAACATTATGATTTTGAGGGTAAGAAAGCAGCCATGCACGTAGTGTCGGAAGAGCAAGTTAATGAATGGTTGATTTCGGGTAGCCATCGACGTCTTGTAGCTTGGCTTGTTAATGGGAAAATTATTTTCGATCGTAACGAGTACATAGCTGGGGTGAAAGAGAGAATCAGGGACTTTCCTTATGAAGAGCGCACTCGTAAAATCGGCGTGGAGTTTGCAAGGTTAATTCGTCGCTATACAGAAGGGAAAGAATTGTTTGCATCGAGGCAATATATGGACGCTTATAATTTTATTCTTCATGCTTTGCATCATCTTGCTCGTTTATCAGTTATTGAGCATGGATTCCATCCAGAGATTACGGTATGGAATCAGGTAAAACATATTGAACCTGAAATTTTCAAGCTTTATACTGAGCTCTTATCGGGGGAAGACCCGCTTGATAAGCGCCTGGAATTACTGTTGCTTGCTAATGATTTTTCATTATCATCAAAATCAAAAAACGCGACTGTTCATATTAGGAAGGTTATGAATGAACGTAGTAATGCCTGGACTTATCAGGAACTAATGGAAGAAGAGCAGCTTAAAGAATATGGAATAGATCTTGGTGCCCTGCTAGAATATATGATTGAAAAAGGTTTGGTTGAAGTGCATAGAAGCGAGACAAAAGGATCTGGTATATTTATTAGAGAATACAGCGCAATCAAATAAAAGTAATACGCGGAGAAAAAATATCAAAAAAAGGGTTGACCCTATTTTTTCTCCGTGGTATATTATTACTTGTCGCCGCGAGAGATTAACACGGCAACAAAAAACTTTAAAAAAGTTGTTGACGCCAACCGAGTTAATGTGTTACATTAATAAAGTCGCTGAAAACGACATTGAAAGAAATGGATTGCTCTTTGAAAACTGAACGAAACGCCATGTAAGTAGTTGTTTCTACGGAAGCAAATTGTTTTAAAAGCTAGATTAAGCTTTCTATCGGAGAGTTTGATCCTGGCTCAGGACGAACGCTGGCGGCGTGCCTAATACATGCAAGTCGAGCGAAGAGATGGGAGCTTGCTCCCTGATCTTAGCG
>NZ_JAQQWV010000004.1:0-229067 GCF_028610665.1 Guptibacillus sedimenti | reverse complement strand
GATGAGATTTCCCACAGCATTAAGCTGGTAAGATCCCTTAGAGATGATGAGGTAGATAGGTTCGGGGTGGAAGCGTGGCAACACGTGGAGCTGACGAATACTAATCGATCGAGGGCTTAACCTAAAACGAAAAGCGAAGTAAGCCGTTTAAATCCGACAAGCGTTGGAGGCTTTTGAATCAGACGCGCTTTTTGCGTCAGAATCAAAAGGTGAAACGATCGAGGATTTGGCTTACGTAGCTGGACACATTATTGGAATACGTTGTGCGTGCTATCTAGTTTTCAGGGAATAAATTTTTTCTTGAAAAACATGATGAAATATAGTATGATATATTTTGTCGCTGGCAAATCAAAAAATGTGAAAATTAGTCTGGTAATGATGGCGAAGAGGTCACACCCGTTCCCATGCCGAACACGGAAGTTAAGCTCTTCAGCGCCGATGGTAGTTGGGGGATCTCCCCCTGCAAGAGTAGGACGTTGCCAGACTGATATTATTCCACAGTAGCTCAGTGGTAGAGCTATCGGCTGTTAACCGATCGGTCGTAGGTTCGAATCCTACCTGTGGAGCCATGGAGAGCTGTCCGAGTGGCCGAAGGAGCACGATTGGAAATCGTGTAGACGGTCAACGCCGTCTCGAGGGTTCGAATCCCTCGCTCTCCGCCACTAGCCTACATAAATAGCAGCAAAGGCCCGTTGGTCAAGCGGTTAAGACACCGCCCTTTCACGGCGGTAACACGGGTTCGAATCCCGTACGGGTCACCAATATTATTTAAACTCTGTGGAGGATTAGCTCAGCTGGGAGAGCATCTGCCTTACAAGCAGAGGGTCGGCGGTTCGAGCCCGTCATCCTCCACCATTTTCTAAGGTCCCGTGGTGTAGCGGTTAACATGCCTGCCTGTCACGCAGGAGATCGCGGGTTCGATTCCCGTCGGGACCGCCATTTTAAACTTTCATATTATCGCGGGGTGGAGCAACAAGCGATACTTCCTTGAAACAGCATCGAGTTGTTTCGACGGATACGCTTCGGAGCATAACCTTGTAGAGAAAGAAACAGTGCTCAGCGTAATGAGCAGGTGCAGCATCATTTCATTCACATTATCGCGGGGTGGAGCAGTTCGGTAGCTCGTTGGGCTCATAACCCAAAGGTCGCAGGTTCAAATCCTGCCCCCGCAACCAATTAATTTTATCTGCGTCGATTAATCATCGTTGCTAAAATTAGAATCTAGTCCTGGTAAGGACAACCAATTAAATTTTAAAACATGGCTCTGTAGCTCAGTCGGTAGAGCAGTGGACTGAAAATCCACGTGTCGGCGGTTCGATTCCGTCCGGAGCCACCATGTTGCCGGTCTAGCTCAATTGGTAGAGCAACTGACTTGTAATCAGTAGGTTGGGGGTTCAAGTCCTCTGGCCGGCACCATTTTCTCGAAATGAGATCAATTTCCATTGCACTTTCATAAGATATGTATTACAATGGTAATTGTTAATTTGGAGGGGTAGCGAAGTGGCTAAACGCGGCGGACTGTAAATCCGCTCCCTCAGGGTTCGGCGGTTCGAATCCGTCCCCCTCCACCATTTTTATAGGGGTATAGTTTAAAGGTAGAACAGAGGTCTCCAAAACCTCCGGTGTGGGTTCGAGTCCTACTACCCCTGCCAATTTAATTCTTTTATGGCGGTTGTGGCGAAGTGGTTAACGCACCGGATTGTGATTCCGGCATTCGTGGGTTCAATTCCCATCAGCCGCCCCATTTTTGGGCTATAGCCAAGCGGTAAGGCAACGGATTTTGATTCCGTCATGCGCTGGTTCGAATCCAGCTAGCCCAGCCATTTTGTTGCGGAAGTAGTTCAGTGGTAGAACATCACCTTGCCAAGGTGGGGGTCGCGGGTTCGAATCCCGTCTTCCGCTCCATTTTACAAAGGCGGCATAGCCAAGTGGTAAGGCACGGGTCTGCAAAACCCTTACGCCCCGGTTCAAATCCGGGTGCCGCCTCCAATCTTAATATTTTTTCTTTAAAGTCCTGCCGGAGTGGCGGAATTGGCAGACGCACAGGACTTAAAATCCTGCGGAGGGTGTACCTCCGTGCCGGTTCGAGCCCGGCCTCCGGCACCACTTATTTTTTGCCTAAATTAAACATGGTACTTTGCCGGTGTGGCGGAATTGGCAGACGCGCACGACTCAAAATCGTGTTCCGAGAGGAGTGTCGGTTCGAACCCGACCACCGGTACCATTACATACGTAATTTCAAGACTTCAACGTTCTCGTTGAGGTCTTTTTTGTATATCTTAACCTTTATATTCTTATTTGAGTGAAACCAGATTTAACTAACTAGAAAACGGCATACTAAGCGATAGAATTAAATATAGCTAGGAGGCTGTTTATGGATTTCGATCTACTTTGGAAAGCTGTGTTAATTGTGATCGGGGGAACGTTGCTCTTACGTGTGGCTGGTCGTAAATCGATCTCCCAAATGACGCTTGCCCAAGTTGTCATCATGATTGGGATTGGCTCATTACTT
The DNA here is from genome assembly GCF_028610665.1 of Guptibacillus sedimenti. NCBI lineage: Bacteria > Bacillati > Bacillota > Bacilli > Caryophanales > Guptibacillaceae > Guptibacillus > Guptibacillus sedimenti. Next base: position 226,555 of record NZ_JAQQWV010000004.1, on the reverse strand, counting down.
ATTCAACCCATTGTAGGTAAAAACGTGTTTACGACACTTTTAGTAGGCCTGGCACTTGTTTTAACTCTCGTTATTGTTGAATATAGTCAGCTGAAATTTGATTGGCTAGAACGGTTTATTACTGGGCGCTCAAAAATTCTAATTAAAAATGGGATACTCCAAGAAAATAATCTTAAAAAATTACGCTTTACTGTTGATCAGCTTGAAATGAAACTAAGACAATCACAAATTCACTCTATCTCGGATGTAGCTGATGCCACGTTAGAGCCAAATGGCCAGCTTGGATTTCAGCTTAAAGAATCGAAGCAACCCGCGACCAAGGAAGAGGTCGCCAAGATCTACGAAGAGTTAAAGAACCTTAATCAAGTTATCCAAGGTTTATCAAACAGTCCTGTACTAAAAACACATCCGGCAAATTCTGTTGATAAAAAATCCACTTTATTTGATGAGGTGGGGTCAAATGTTCATAATCCACCAGTACCTAGTAAACTTCAATGATTCATTGGGAAGACCTTGTTGAGCAAATTCCTGCTCATTTTAAAATAGAGGTGATAAAATATAAGTACGTAAAAATAATGATAAACTGAAAGAGTGATTTGATGAGAATTGAAGTATGGTCTGACTTTGTATGTCCATTTTGCTATATAGGGAAAAGACGTCTTGAGAGTGCGCTTCAGACTTTCCCACAGCGTGATCAAGTAGATGTCGTTTTTAAAAGCTTTGAACTTGATCCGAATGCGAAAGAATCTAATGGGGAAAGCATGGCTGAGCTTTTAGCAGCGAAATATAATGTGAGTCTAGAACAAGCTCAAGGTATGTGTGAGAATATGAGGCAACAAGCTGAAGGAGAAAACCTTACGTATGATTTCGATCAAATGATTCCAACGAATTCATTTGATGCCCATCGTCTAGTTCACTATGCAACAGAGCATGGTAAAGGTAATGAGATGTCAGAACGTCTTTTTTATGCCTTCTTTACTGAATCCAAAAATATCAGTGATCATGAAACACTTGCTTCACTTGGTGAGGAGCTTGGGTTAGACGCTAAGGATATAAAACGTATGCTAGGAACTGAAGAGTTTACGAAAGAAGTTCGCAGTGATGAAGCAATGGGAAGCCAACTAGGCATCCAGGGTGTACCGTTCTTTGTATTTGACGGTAAATATGCGGTGTCAGGTGCTCAGCCCGTAGAAATGTTTAAACAGGCCGTTCAGAAGGCCTGGGGAGAAGGTAACCAGCTTGAGGTCGTTGGTGGTAATACAGAAGCGTGTTCTGCTGACTCATGTGATTTTCCTAAATAAAAGCGTAAGAAAGCTCTCTTATTGAAAAGAGAGCTTTTTCTTATACGTCTGTATTTTCTTGTTTAATCGTTTTGTAAGCTGAATCAAGGTTACGAATGCGACGAACAATTTCAGAGTTTTTGTTAAGGTTGTCATAGATCATAGAAGAAACGACAGAACGATAATAGCTATTCATTGCCTCTAATTTTGAGAATACATCTCGGTTTTTTTGTATGTATTGTCGAAAATTTTCTTCGAAAAATGGTGTAGAGAATGGTTCCATATGCGTTCTCCTTTCTACTGATAGTTCCGATTATAGATGGACATTTAGAAGGCGTCAAACCTGATACTGTGCGTATAGGTCTAATAATAATGAAATGAAAGAATTGTTTTGTTAAGAAATTATGAAAAATGTGTTGTTTCTTACATACGTTCTATGGTATTCTATCTACATCAGCGAGGATTGTAGAAATTCCTCGAATTTTCACCATTGACCCAACGCAGTGTTTCGTTAATATTAACGAAGCGTTGCGTTTTTTTATGTCTGATAGATTCCTTTAAATGGAAATTCCATTTTCAACATGACCACCATGAATCTGATGAAACATTTCAGCAGAAGCGTTTACAAGTTTTTTACATTCTGATAAGGGTAGTGACGGTTGGAGATAAAAGAGCTGAATCGCGTTAGTTGAATTTTCCGTCACAGCCGTTCGTTTAGAATCGACAATTGGACTTCCGAACGCACCTCTTTGATCGGACGAATGGAGTTTGTTATTAAAAGAGACCTCACGACCATTTAAACCATCATAGAAGGTATTATTATCTCCAATATCGATCGTAATATCTCCTTCGATTTGATCAAGATCGTAGATTCCAATTGGAATTTTGTATTGAAGCGATAGTAAGTTGTTGATGTCGGCAGCAGAGTGAACGAGAGGTATCGTACTTCCTTTTTTTAATCGTCGTAAGAGAGATTCAGAAGAGGGACGATATCGAGCAGGATCCGTACCGAGTTTTTTGAAAATGGATCGCCATTCTGAAACGGCGGAAAACGAATTGAGATCGATCCCTTCAAGGTCCATCATCATTGTTTCTTGATAAAATTGAAAGCGACCGCGTACCATTTGCGGTGACTTTTCAACCACGATATTATGATAAATAGCATAACCAATTTTAAAATCAGGATAAAGCTCTTTAATAGATGGAGCGAGAGTAATATTAGTCATCACACTTTCCTCCTACTTCATATTTTCCGTTCATTTTACCATATACCAAATTTTGAAGCTTAAAAGGAGGTTTGCCTCATATATGAAAGAACTAAAAAAACAGCTAGAACGCATTGATGGAAAAGGGTATAAGGCATACAAGGACATTAAAGGACGCTATAATTTTAATGATTTTACCCTTGCGATTGATTATGTTCAGGGAGACCCGTTCGCAAGCCCTTCTCGGATAAGAATCATCGTTCCTCGTACGAAAACAATTATAGAACGTGAATGGTTTGAATCGTCTGTGAGGAGAGTCCGAACGGAAGATTGGATTGCGCGAGAAGTAGGAGGGGCCATTAAAAAGACAGAGAAGCATACAAAAGGCACCGGGAAAAGTGGATTGCTCTTTATCGATCAACCTGGTCAAAAGGTCATTGAGCGAGCCTCTGTGAACCTCACAGAGGAAGTCATTACAATTTGTCTATCAATTGGATTACCCGCTCAAGGTAGGAAAGTTCTTGGCAGACAGGCGCTTGACTTGCTTTTGCATCGTATTCCAGACGTTATGAAAAAATCTGTCTTTGCACTAAATAAAGATCACATTGTTAAGGCGCTTTTTCTAGCAGATCAACAGGAGGCGATTCGTGACTACCTCACTGAAAACGGATATGTTAGCTTTGTAGCAAATGGAGCTATTCTGCCACGTGAGAGTGGGGTTAGCGATCGTCCTATGCAGCAAAAGGCCGTCCAATTTGAATCGCCTGAAAGTATGGAAGTATCTCTTAAGATTCCACATCGGTCAGAACCTTTAGCAGGGATGGCGGTAAAAGAAGGGATTACTTTAATTGTTGGTGGTGGTTACCATGGAAAAAGTACCCTCTTGCATGCTATGGAGCATGGCGTCTATGATCATATTTCAGGAGATGGAAGAGAGTATGTGCTCACAAATCACCACGCAATGAAGATTCGTTCAGAAGATGGGCGTCAGGTGACTGGAGTTGATATATCGCCATTTATCAACAATCTTCCATATGGCAAGGATACACGGTCTTTCACATCTGAAAATGCTAGTGGAAGTACGTCACAAGCTGCGAATATTATAGAAGCCTTAGAAGCTGGTGCAGATACGCTTCTAATTGACGAAGATACGAGTGCAACAAACTTTATGATTCGAGATTATCGGATGCAACAGTTGGTAGCAAAAGAAAAAGAACCCATTACGCCATTTATTGATCGTGTAAAGCAATTAAGTACAGAACGACACATATCAACCGTACTTGTTATGGGTGGATCTGGGGATTACTTTGAGGTAGCTGATCAGGTCATTTTAATGGAAAATTATCGTCCATTCGATGTAACCAAAAAAGCTAAAGAAATTGCGCAAGAATCGGCCCGCCAAAAAGAAGGTGGAGAAACGTTTGGTGATGCAAGAAAGAGAGTACCTGAACGGAGTAGTTTGAACAGTCAAAAGGGAAAGAAATCGAAAGTGACTGCTCGAGGACTGCACCAAATTCAATATGGTCATACGGAAGTTTCCTTTCTTCAAGTAGAGCAACTTGTTGATCCCAGCCAAACAAGATTTGCTGCTGATGTTCTTCATTTTCTTGAAAGAAATCAGACGTTAGGAAATAAGTCGATTCCTGAGCTATTGGACTTCATTGAAGAAAGAATAAATAGTGAGGGGCTAGGTTCCTTTTCGTTATTTCAAGATCAGCATCCAGGGGACATTGCTCGAATTAGAAGAACGGAAATGGCAGCGATATTCAATCGGATTCGAACGTTAAAAATAAAATAAACTCACGCCAATAAAGGAAGGAGGGTAATGAATGACAAACGCACAATTAAAAGCTGATATTGTGGCATACAGTAAAACAATTGGGATTGATAAAATAGGCTTCGCTGCTGCAGATCCGTTTAAAACACTGAAACAACGATTGCAGCGTCAGCAGGAGCTTGGGTATCAGTCGGGTTTTGAGGAATCTGATATTGAGAAGAGAACAAAGCCTGAGCTTTTGTTGAGCGGTGCAACGACCATTGTTTCGATTGCCATTGCTTATCCTTCGCGAATGAAGGATAGCCCAAGAAGTAAGAAAGGCGAACGAAGAGGACTATTTTGTCGCGCTTCATGGGGTGTTGATTACCATCATGTGCTTAGAGAGAAACTCTCCCTCCTAGATGCATATATTAAATCGAAGGTTCCTGAAGCTAGAACGAGTTCAATGGTCGATACGGGCGAATTATCCGATCGAGCTGTAGCTGAAAGAGCCGGCATTGGTTTTAGCGGTAAAAACACAATGACCATTACAGAAGAATTTGGATCATGGGTCTACCTTGGTGAAATGATTACTGATCTGAATTTGGAACCTGACGAGCCTGTTGAGGAGGGATGTGGAGACTGTAATATTTGTGTAGATGCCTGTCCAACGGGTGCCTTAATTGAAGGTGGTCAGCTTAACGCGAATAAATGCATTGCTTTTCTTACGCAAACAAAGGGTTTTTTACCTGACGAATACAGGTCTAAATTAGGCAATCGTTTATATGGGTGTGATACGTGTCAGCTTGTTTGTCCTAAAAACAAAGGAAAAGATTTTCATCACCATCCTGAACTCGAACCTGATCCAGAAATGGTAAAACCAAAGTTAATTCCACTCTTAACTATGACGAATCGTGAATTTAAAGAGCAATTTGGTAAAGCAGCGGGCTCATGGAGAGGGAAGAAGCCAATCCAGAGAAATGCAATTCTTGCTCTTGCTCATTATAAAGATGAAACAGCAGTTGATACTCTGGTGGAAGTTATGGAAAAAGATCCTCGTCCGGTGATCCGCGGAACCTCAGCTTGGGCCCTAGGAAAAATCGGTGGTAAGAAGGCCCTTCATGCCCTTATGAAGGAGCAAATGAGAGAAAAAGATACGGATGTGGCAGATGAGATCGCTAAGGGCCTGTCAATGCTTGAAAATAAGGCTTAATGCTGATGGTCAAACGATTAGATGCGTTGTAAGATAGTGAAAAATGTACAATAAAGAAGGGATAGAATGGAGAAACAAGTGATTTATTATGGGGAGTTTCAATCACCGATTGGTCCATTAACGTTGTTTGCTAGTTCGAAAGGAGTTAGTAGGCTCGATTTTGGTTGCCAGGAGGATGTGCTGCCTGCTGCTGAAACATGGTACAAGAAACATCATGTAAATGCGGACCTTGTTTTCAATTCTGATATGATTGAACCAATTGTCATGCAATTGGAGGAATACTTCAGTGGAAAAAGAAAGGTTTTTGATCTCCAGCTTGATCCAATAGGAACGATTTTTCAGCAGAAAGTATGGAAAAACCTCTCGGAAATTCCATATGGGGAAACGCGTTCTTACAGAGATGTTGCCGTCGGTATTTCCGCCCCAAAAGCTGTTCGAGCAATTGGTTCAGCTAATAATCGAAACCCGATTCCCATTATTGTACCGTGTCATAGAGTAATTGGAAGCAATGGTGCTCTCGTTGGATACGGTGGTGGCGTCACGAAGAAAGAATATTTATTATCACTTGAACAACACCATGCCATGCATGCAATGTTGCCATAACAAGATTTGAAGCCTGTTTGCTACGTTTAATCCGTGGCAAACAGGCTTTTTTGAATTTTTCGTCTTAGGCATAATGCTACAAAAAGCGTGTGCTTTCTTGTAAAATAGCAAATGCGGTTAAAGGACAGATGAAAAATTTAAATAAAAAGTAATGAATGCAACAAGTAAATGGATTGTATTCAGAGTCTTCTTAAGAGGAGTGGAAATGATGAACAGCTTTTTGTCGAAAAGCCTTATTTACGTAGCAGGCCTATTTACCCTTGCCTTTGGAGTAGTATTGTTAATCAATGCTGATGTTGGAATTGCTCCCTGGGATGCTCTTTATGTAGCTCTTTCTGATCAAATCGGATTTACAGTAGGATCATGGGTGTTTATTGTTGGAGGCATTTTGATTTTCATTAACAGTCTAATTATGATGAGAAAGCCTAATCTGGCTGGTTTTATCCCGATTATTTTACTAGGACTGTTTGTAGACTTATTGAATTTAAAAATATTAACTTTTATCGACGTAAATGGAATCGTTCCCAGATGGATGTTGTTTCTTGTTGGATTAGTCATTATGGGACTTGGGATAGCTGTGTATTTATTTGCTTCATTGGCATCTATTCCAAATGATGAATTAATGCTTGCACTTACTGAACGAACCGGATGGAGTATCGGTGTTACAAAGACAATAACGGAAGCTATTGCATTTGTTTTAGCCTTTCTTCTTGGTGGTCCCATTGGTGCAGGTACGTTTGTTGAAGTCCTCCTACTCGGTTTCCTTGTCGGTTGGTTTGATAAACTCCTAAAAAAAATAAATCATTCTTCACCTGAAGCAGCTGCTCATTCTTGATTCCATGTCATGTGTGAGTTTTCCTTATCATAAATTGCGATGAGGGGGGACGCATATGGGGTGGGGAGAAGAGTTGAAATCTTTTTGGAAAGATCAAGCAACTAGTTTAATAAATGGTACGGAATTAGCTAGGTTAGGAATTCGTCCTACTACAGAAGAAGAAGCAGCGGCGCGGTACCTGCAACAATGTGAGGATAGAGGAGCCGCTGTTATTCGAATAAAAAACAAAGGAATTCTTCTTAGCAAAAAAGGTTTTTCAAAGGATCAAATGTATGATTACCTTCTCCATCAACAGTTCTTGATCAAGCAAGGGAAGAAACTTTATCAAGAAGAACGAATGGAAAAGAGATTCGCGAAGATGAATGAAGGTGATCTTGTTCTAGATTGTTCTGTGGAAGTTGAAGGAGAGCGACCTCAAACAATAGAGAGTGAAGGAGACGATCGCGTTGGTATGAAAGGTTCATACTATGATCGATTATCTGCTCTTAAGTATGCTGAACGCTGGTGGGACGATTATAACCCGGCATATCAATCATTTGATGTTGATTGTACGAACTATATTTCACAATGTCTTCATGCGGGAAAGGCTCCAATGCGTGGTTATCCTGATCGCACAAAAGGATGGTGGATGAAAGGGAGTAATTGGAGTTATTCTTGGACAGTGGCCCATGCTCTTCGCTGGCATTTAAGTGGCTCGAAGACTGGTCTACGCGCACGTGAAGTAGCAAATCCTGATGATTTGATTCCAGGAGATATTATATGCTATGACTTCGATGGAGATGGTCATTGGCAACATACTACTTTCGTTGTTGATAATGATGAGAAGGGGTATCCTCTTGTAAATGCTCATACGACAAATAGCAGAATGCGCTATTGGGCTTATGAAGATTCTACGGCATGGACACCTGAGATCAAGTATAAGTTTTTTCATATTGAAGATTAGTGAATTCCATCTCCATTTAAAAACATGCTATAATAGAAATGTTTTGAAGTGGAGGTGAATGAAGATGTCTTTAAATATCGTCCTTTTTCAGCCAGAAATACCGGCGAATACGGGGAATATCGCACGAACATGTGCAGCTACTCATACAAGTTTACATTTAATTCGTCCATTGGGCTTTTCAACTGATGATAAGATGTTGAAACGTGCGGGATTGGATTACTGGCAATATGCTGATGTTCATTATTATGATTCTCTAGATGAGTTTTTTGAAAAAAATCAGGATGGGAAATATTACTATATAACGAAATATGGTACAAATACACATACTGATTTTGATTACTCTGATCAAGACGAGAATACGTATTTTGTTTTTGGAAGAGAAACAAATGGCTTGCCAGATGAATTGATTGAGAATAATAAAGAACGTTGTCTTCGTCTACCGATGACTGATCACGTTCGCGCTCTTAACCTATCTAATACAGCTGCAATTATGGTGTATGAAGCGTTGAGACAGCAAAATTACCCTGGAATGAAATAAAAAAGAACGACTTTTCAGCAAAGAGCTGTAAGTCGTTCTTTTTTTGATAGACGATCGAATGGTTACTCAGATAAAGAGTTCCAATATCTCCGTTTCTAAACGCTCGTCTGTGCTTTTCGTTAGATCCAGCTGCAGTGGGCAGACACTCGGTCACTTCACCTTTTCATCCGAACACAAAGAACGTGTTCAAATGAAAAGGCTCCAGTGCCTGCCGTGTCTAACCGCCCACTTCCGCTTTTCGTGTTACCGACTACCTTTTTTGGTTTTGCTTGGTCGGTCGTTGTAGCCGGCGGTGAAGATTGCTGCTAGGAATGCCAGGATTACTACTAAAATACCCAGGAAACTCATGGTCTCATCCTCCTCAGGTAAAATTGTGTCCAAATCTACCTCTCATTATAAACCATGTGAGGTGAGGTGTGAATGTTTTGAGGGGAATTCTTGGATTGTGGGTGGTTTGAATTGGAAAAAAATACGGTTATTCGATAGGATAGAGATAGAAAGATAAAGGAGGCTTTTTAATTATGTATGTTGTCATGAATGAATTAAAGGTGCCAGATGAAGCTAAGGATATGATGAAACAACGTTTTGGTAAGAGCGCAGAGAGTATGAAGAATGTAGAAGGTTGTTTAGAATTTATGTTTCTGGAACAATCTGCTGAGAATGGAAAGTTAATTGTGTTTACGAAGTGGGAAAATGAAGAGGCTTATCAGAACTGGGTACATTCCGATTCCTTCAAGAATGCTCATAAAGAAAAACGTGAATCGAAAGAGAAATCACCCGCAACTGGTAATGAACTTAGTGAGTTTACTGTTGTCTATCATACGTAAGAGTGAGAGCCGGCCGAGCCGGCTCTTTTTGTTTGTTTTATAAAGTTCTTGTGATCTCTCTTTTACGTGAACTTATTTAGCCCTTATCCGTGTTTTTACGTTCAAAAAGAAAGCCGAATGTTATAGGACATCCCCGCATAACATGTATTAAATCCGATGAATCAAACTTGGAGGGGGCTCGTAATGGATATCTTACGTAAAATCCAGCAGCATCGAGAAGATGAAAGGCGGCTGAAGTGGGAAGGAACCTTCAGCGAGTATTTAGACATTATCCGGGAACGACCTGAAGTAGCGCAGTCAGCTCATTCACGTGTTTATAATATGATAAAAGATGCAGGGATCGATGAAGTTGACGGGAAGCGTAGTTATTCTTTTTTCTCAGAAGAACTGTACGGTCTCGAGGAAGCGATCGAACGTCTTGTAGAAGAATATTTTCATCCAGCTGCCAAACGGTTAGATGTTCGGAAACGAATTCTCTTATTGATGGGGCCAGTTAGTGGTGGTAAATCGACGCTAGTTACTGTATTAAAAAGAGGTTTAGAAAAATATTCCCATGAAGATTCAGGTGCCGTATATGCAATTAAAGGGTGTCCAATGCATGAAGATCCGCTTCATTTGATTCCACATCATTTAAGAGATGAGTTCCATGAGGAATATGGAATACGAATTGAAGGAAGTCTCTCGCCGCTTAACGTTATGCGTCTTGAGGAGGAGTATGGTGGCCGTATTGAGGATGTCATGGTTGAACGTATTTTCTTTAACGAAGATAAGCGGACAGGTATTGGTACATTTAGTCCATCAGATCCAAAGTCGCAAGATATAGCAGACTTAACAGGGAGTATTGACTTTTCAACAATTGCTGAGTTTGGATCGGAGTCTGACCCAAGAGCATATCGATTTGATGGCGAGTTAAATAAAGCAAATCGCGGTATGATGGAGTTCCAGGAAATGTTGAAATGTGATGAGAAGTTTCTATGGCATTTGCTGTCACTGACACAAGAAGGGAATTTTAAGGCCGGGCGCTTTGCTTTAATTTCGGCGGATGAATTAGTTGTGGCCCATACGAATGAAGCAGAGTACCGTTCATTTATATCGAACAAAAAGAATGAAGCTCTTCACTCTCGTATTATTGTTATGCCGGTTCCATATAACTTGAAAGTTAGCCAGGAAGAACGTATTTACGAGAAAATGATTCGTGAAAGTGATGTGGCAGATGTTCATATTGCCCCGCATGCTCTTAGAGTGGCTGCCATTTTCTCTATCTTGACGAGGTTAAAAGATACGAATCGTCAAGGAGTAGATCTTGTTAAGAAGATGCGACTCTATGATGGAGAAATCGTGGAAGGGTTTAATCAGGTAGATGTGGATGAGCTTCATAAAGAGCATTCAGATGAAGGGATGAGCGGAATTGATCCACGTTATGTCATTAACCGGATTTCTTCCACCATTATAAGAAAAGAAGTACCGTCCATTAATGCACTAGATGTATTGCGTTCATTGAAGGATGGACTAGATCAACATGCTTCTATTTCAAAAGAAGACAAAGAGCGCTATATGAATTTCATCTCGATCGCACGTAAAGAATATGATGAAATTGCGAAGAAAGAAGTACAGAAAGCTTTTGTATACTCCTATGAAGAAAGTGCGAAAACGTTAATGGATAACTATCTTGATAACGTAGAAGCCTACTGTAATAAAAATAAATTGCGTGATCCACTGACTGGTGAAGAAATGAGTCCAGATGACAAACTCATGCGCTCGATTGAGGAGCAAATCGGAATTTCTGAAAATGCGAAAAAAGCATTCCGTGAAGAGATCTTGATTCGAATTTCTGCTTACGCAAGGAAAGGTAAGAAATTTGATTACAATTCTCATGAGCGTTTAAGAGAAGCGATTCAGAAGAAATTGTTTGCAGATTTAAAAGATGTCGTAAAAATTACAACTTCATCTAAAACACCAAATGAGAATCAACTCAAAAAAATCAATGAGGTTATTGCTTGTCTTATTGATGAACATGGCTACAATTCGATTTCAGCCAACGAACTGCTCCGTTATGTTGGAAGTCTCCTAAACCGATAATTTTCAAAAAGCATACCTCAAAAGGGGTATGCTTTTTGGAATGTATGAATGTGCCAAACATTCTTTATGTAATCGCTTACTAAGGCGGGTGCGCTTGTGCCAGCTTATTAGGAGTGATAGATTAGACGTAAAGACGTATTGAAAAGAGGTTTGAGATGGAGAAGGAACGCAATCCGCTTTGGGAGTGGATAAAGGCTTTTTCAATAGCTGTCGTCCTGGCGATTGTTATTCGTGAATTTCTCATCACGAATTATGTGGTACACGGCGAATCGATGATGCCAACGATTCAAGACGGGAATCGTTTAATAATTAATAAAATTGGCTACGAAGTATCTGAGCCTAATCGGTTTGATCTTGTCGTATTTCATGCGAACGAACAAGAAGATTATATTAAGAGAGTGATTGGTCTCCCGGGGGATACAATCGAATACAAAAATGATCATCTTTATGTAAATGGCGAGAAGATGAGTGAACCTTATCTTGAACGGTACAAGGATGAGATATTTAACGGTAATTTAACGGAAAACTTCAATCTTGAAGATAAAACAGGCAAAATGAAGGTTCCTGAGAACTCTTTATTTTTAATGGGTGATAATCGGAGACATAGTTATGATAGTCGGCATATTGGCTTTGTACCAATGGATCAAGTAGTTGGAGAAGTAAACCTTCGTTATTGGCCACTTGAAAAATTCGACTTCACGTTCGAAAAATGAAGTGCAAATAGGTTAATAATGATGAGATCTGGGTACGTAGATTAATGAGGTGATGCATGATGGCAGACCGAAAAGATAAACCGGACAATAGCTCAATGGCAATGGATGAAAAGGAAATGCAGGCACTTGGTAAAGAGATGGAAGAACTAGAGACAAATGATGAACTTAAGAAAAAGGGTCGTCGTCCAGACCCAGTTCAACATGAAGAGAAAGCCGATGAAAAATAACTCCTAACAGGGGGTTATTTTTTTTTAGAATAATTGTAGGAATAGCAAAAGAGGGAAGGAAGGGTCAATATTTTGTCCAAATCCAATAAGAAGTTTGATAAAACGTTAATTTGTCAGAATTAATTGTCAATTATCGCTTGTATTTGCATAGGATAAAGTATACTATTCAACGCAGCCAGGGGATGTCCATATATGGATGCTGCTTTAGAACAATCATCATGAGTGATCATCGATCATTGAATAAATTTCCGATAGAAATTTTATTTTTTTAAGGAGGGGAATAAGGCATGAAAGACAAGAATTCCAACAATTTCGTCGTCTCTCAGGAGAATTGGTCCCTCCACCGAAAAGGCTATCAGGATCAACAACGCCATGCCGAAAAAGTTCAGGATGCTATCCAAAACAATCTCCCGGATCTCATCAGTGAAGAGAACATTATTCTTTCCAACGGTCGAGATGTCATTAAAATACCAATTCGATCACTTGATGAATATAAAATTCGATACAACTATGATAAATCAAAGCACGTTGGGCAGGGCGAAGGCGATAGCCAGGTGGGAGACGTAGTAGCACGTGATGGCTCCGGCGAAAAGCAGCCAGGAGCAGGTAAGGGTGAAGGAGCCGGTGATCAACCTGGAGAAGATTACTACGAAGCGGAAGTGTCGCTTGTAGAACTTCAGGATATCCTATTTAAAGAACTTGAATTGCCGAATTTACGTGAAAAAGAAACAGCAGATGTTGTCCAGAAAAAAGTAGAATTTAATGATATTCGAAAAACTGGTCTAATGGGTAATATTGATAAAAAACGTACCATATTAACTGCGTATAAGCGAAATGCCATTAGCGGTAAACCAGCAATTGCACCGATCTATCAAGATGACCTTCGTTTTAAAACATGGAATGAAGAAATTAAGCGTGAGTCAAAAGCGGTTGTTTTGGCGATGATGGATACAAGTGGCTCGATGGGAAAATGGGAAAAATATATGGCTAGAAGCTTTTTCTTCTGGATGTCTCGTTTTCTTAGATCAAAATACGAAACAGTAGAGATCGAGTTTATCGCTCATCATACAGAAGCAAAAGTCGTCACAGAAGACGATTTTTTTTCAAAAGGAGAAAGCGGTGGAACGATTTGTTCATCCGCCTATCGAAAAGCGCTTGAATTAATTGATGAAAAGTATTCTCCATCTCGCTATAACATCTATCCATTCCACTTCTCAGATGGTGATAATTTAACGTCTGATAACACAAGATGCGTTAAACTGGTGAATCAAATCATGAAGGTATCCAATATGTTCGGATATGGAGAAGTAAATGCTTATAACAGACACTCTACACTAATGAGCGCTTATAAGAATATCCATGATCCGAAATTTAGGCATTATATTTTAAAAGAGAAAAAAGATGTTTACCATGCCATGAAAAGTTTCTTTCGAAAAGAAGAAGAAGTTCGTTCATAAAACTTCCCTGAAATGGGGAGTTTTTTCTTTTTGTATGCAAAGTAACGGATTACCAGATCATTATGCTTTTAGTTAAGAAAGGAAAGAGCATACTAATGGGAAGAAAAAATAGGAGGGACGATGATGAAGTTTTTAATCGCTCTTTTTTTCTCCCATCTTATCCTATTACAAATGCCGTATCTCGTGACTGCAGAAACAAATTTGGTTGAGGTCCACTTTCTGGATGTTGGACAGGCTGATAGTATTTTCATTACATTTGGAGAAGAAACAATGTTAGTGGACGCAGGCGATAATGGTGATGGGGGAATGGTAACCAATTATTTAAAAGAGCTAGGAGTTAAGCAATTGGATTATCTCGTAGCTACTCACCCTCACCACGATCATATCGGTGGCATGGATGAGGTGATAAAAGGTTTTGAAGTGGAACGGGTGCTGATGCCAGATGTATCTTATCCAACTACTCATTATAAATCTTTACTCAAGGAATTGAAGAAAAAAGACATTCCTGTTACGACGGCGCACGAAGGCGTGAAGATAAAACTTGGGCGTCGTGTGAGTGTACAGGTGATTTCACCTTCTGAAAATGCTGAGTACGAGGATTTTAACGACTATAGTGCAGTGCTGCGTCTTAAACATGGGGATAATCGTTTTTTATTTATGGGGGATGCCGGTGTAGAAGTGGAAAAGCAAATGCTCGATGGATTGAAAAAGAAGCATCTAGTATCTGAAGTGTTGAAAATCGGCCATCACGGAGCAAACTCTGCGACTACAGAAGCGTTTATAAAAGCTGTGAGTCCTGAAACTGCTGTGATTTCAGTCGGAAAAGATAACCGGTATCATTTTCCTGATAATGATGTGCTTCAAAGGTTGCGTGGGAATGATATTTCCATTCTAAGAACGGATCAAATCGGAACAATTATTGCAACAAGTGACGGAAAGAATATTAGCTTCCATACCGAAAATAATCTTATCTCACATAAAAAGGAAAAATAATATATTCGAATTGAGCCTACACTATAACGGTGGAAGGCAATGCCTTTCCAAGCTCAATGATCATACAACCTGGGAGGAATGCTTGTGCAAAACAATCTGCAAAATCTCATGTCTAAGAACATTGTGTCTGTCACACCAGAGCAGTCCATTCAAGAAGCAGCCGCGTTAATGAATCAACACAACATTGGTTCATTACCAGTAATGAAGAACGGTCAGCTTTATGGAATGGTTACGGATCGTGATATTACAACTCGTGCCACTGCGACTGGAGGAAATGCTAACTGTCAGGTGAGTCAATGTATGTCTGATAACATTGTTTCAGCCACTTCTAACATGAGTGCAGAAGAAGCTGCGGCTTTGATGGCTCAGAATCAAATCCGTCGCTTGCCTGTTGTAGAAAACAATCAGGTTGTTGGAATGGTGTCACTTGGAGATTTTGCAACCAAAACACCGGAGCAACAAGAAGCAGGTACAGCGCTATCCAGCATTTCTCAAAATGGTGCTCCAAAGGCGTAAAGCCAGGGAGACTGACTACGTCAGTCTCCTCTCTTTTTACATATGATAAAATTAAGGTACAAACAGCCATAAAAAGGGTACATAGTAAAATAGATCTAAAGTGGAGGGAAAGCAGATGTCAGAATTAGACGTATCGAAATTCGAAAAAAAGATTGAGATCAGGCAAATTCGTCACGAGGATATCGAAGAAATCCTAGCCTTACAAAAAAAGTGTTTTCCTGGAATGGACCCCTGGAAAAGAGAACACCTGGAAAGTCACCTTGATATCTTTCCGGAAGGTCAGTTTTGTGTAGAGCTTGAGGGAGAAATTATTGGTTCCTGTTCAAGTCTGATGGTTAACTTTGATGAGTACGATGATCAGCATACATGGGACGATATTACAGATGAAGGTTATATTACAAACCATAATCCCGATGGCTATAACCTATATGGAATTGAAGTAATGGTTCATCCTGAATATAGAAGAATGAAGATCGGCAAGCGCTTATATGATGCACGTAAAGATCTTGCTCGTGAATTAAATGTTAAGAGTATCATAATCGGGGGACGAATTCCGAATTATCATAAACATGCAGATGAAATGAAGGCATCTGAATATGTGGAGGAAGTAAAATTCCAAAATATTTATGATCCGGTGTTAACGTTCCAGTTAATGAATGGTTTTAACGTAATGAGAATCAATCCAAACTACTTACCAGATGATAAAGCGTCAAAGCAGTTCGCCACGTTAATGGAATGGAATAACGTTGAATATAAGGCAGTGACAAGAAGACACTTTAGGTCCTCTTTCCCTGTAAGAATTTGCGCCATTCAATATGCTATGAAGAAGATTTCTTCGTTTGAGGAATTTGCCAACCAGGTAGAATATTATGTAGATGTGGCAGCTGATTTTGGCTCTGATTTTGCAGTCTTCCCAGAGATCTTTACAACACAACTTATGTCGTTTATGGATGAGAAAATTCCAAGTAAAGCCGTCCGTAAATTAACAGAGTATACAGAGCCTTACATTGAACTTTTCACTGAATTAGCAGTTAAGTACAATGTGAACATTATTGGTGGCTCTCACTTTGTATTAGAGGATGAAAAAATCTACAATATTGCCTATTTGTTTAGAAGAGACGGAACGATTGAAAAACAGTACAAAATCCATGTTACACCGAATGAGCGTCGCTGGTGGGGAATTCACGGTTCTGATGGCATCGAGGTTTTCGATACAGACTGTGGTAAAATCGCGATTCAAATATGTTATGATATTGAGTTTCCAGAACTCGGTCGTATTGCAACAGATAAAGGAGCAAATATTCTTTTTACACCTTTTTGTACAGATGACCGTCAAGGATATTTACGTGTTCGATACTGCGCGCAGGCTAGAGCGGTTGAAAATCAAATCTACACAGTGATTGCTGGTACAATCGGTAACCTTTCTCAAGTAGAGAATATGGATGTTCAGTATGCGCAATCCGGCATTTTTACGCCATCCGACTTTGCATTTTCAAGAGACGGCATTGCCGGAGAGTGTCACCCGAATATTGAAACTGTCGTTGTAGGGGATGTCGATCTTGAAATTCTAAGAAGGCAGCGTCAGTCTGGAACGGTTCGTCAATTACGAGATCGTCG
The DNA here is from genome assembly GCF_028610665.1 of Guptibacillus sedimenti. Classification (NCBI taxonomy): domain Bacteria; kingdom Bacillati; phylum Bacillota; class Bacilli; order Caryophanales; family Guptibacillaceae; genus Guptibacillus; species Guptibacillus sedimenti. The sequence continues at coordinate 209,753 of NZ_JAQQWV010000004.1, read as the reverse complement.
AAAAGACTTATATGAAATTCATTATAAAAAGTAAGCCTCAACGGCTTGCTTTTTTTTGTCGTTTTTTAGGAAATGGTGTCTTTTTCCTAAATAGCATTGGCTGATCAAACAATTCGTATTATGATTAAGTAAGAATAGGAGAAAATCTGACCAAAAGGAAGGACTTCAGTCGGTTTTCTAGAAATGATACAAACGTGATAAAGAAGCTATACATAACGGGAGGAAAAAAATGGACTGGAAAAACGCGTACAAGAGATGGACATCAGCAACTTCACTTGATGAGGAATTAAAAAAGGATCTGGAAGCTCTTAGTGGACAGGATAAAGCACTTGAAGATGCTTTTTACAAAAACCTTGAGTTTGGAACAGGTGGGATGCGTGGAGAAATCGGTCCTGGTACTAATCGTATGAACTTATATACGATACGTAAGGCGTCTGAAGGCTTAGCGCAATACATAGATGCAAACGGTGAGGAATATCAAAAACGAGGAGTAGCCATTGCATACGATTCACGTCACAAGTCACCTGAGTTCGCCATGGAAGCCGCTAAGACGTTAGCGACACATGGGATTCAAACATATGTCTTTGAAGAGCTACGCCCTACACCAGAGCTTTCTTTTGCTGTTCGAACGTTAAATGCTTGTGCTGGAATCGTTATCACAGCTAGTCATAATCCGCCAGAGTATAATGGGTACAAAGTATATGGCGAAGATGGAGGTCAACTTCCTCCTAAAGCTGCTTCAGAAGTGATTTCATATGTAGACGGCATAGAGAATGAGTTAGAGGTGAATGTTTCTTCTGAACGAGAATTAAAAGACAAAGGACTCATTCAAATGATTGGCGCAGAAATTGATCGTCAATACGTTGAGCAATTAAAAACGCTTCGCGTGAATCAATCACTACTTTCTGAAATGGGTGAGCAGTTAAAGATCGTCTTCACTCCTTTACATGGAACAGCTAATATCCCTGTTAGAGAAGGATTGAAAGCTTATGGTTTTAACAATGTGACGGTGGTAAAGGAACAAGAGATGCCAGATCCTAACTTCTCTACTGTTTCTTCTCCAAATCCGGAAGAGCACGCAGCATTTGAACTTGCTATTCAATACGGCGAGCAGCAAGACGCTGACATTCTTTTAGCTACTGACCCTGATGCTGATCGCGTTGGTATAGCTGTAAAGAACAAGGAAGGTAAATATGTTGTTCTTACTGGGAATCAAACAGGTGCTCTTCTGTTGAATTATATTATTACTCAGAAAAAAGAAAATGGTGAACTTCCACAAAATGGGGCAGTCCTAAAGACAATTGTCACTTCTGAAATCGGTCGTAAGATTGCAGAAGACAATGGTCTGACTTCCTATGATACGTTAACTGGATTTAAGTTCATTGGCGAGAAAATAAAAGAGTTTGAAACGACTGGGGAGCATACTTTCTTATTCGGATATGAAGAGAGCTATGGTTACCTTGTTGGAGACTTTGTTCGAGATAAAGATGCTGTTCAAGCATGTCTTGTCGCCGCAGAAGTTGCTGCATTTTACAAATCCAAAGGAATGACACTTTATGAAGGACTTCTCGAGGTATTCGAACAATATGGCTATTATCAAGAAGGGCTGGAATCACTAACACTTAAAGGGAAAGAAGGCGCTGAAAAAATCGTATCTTTACTTGCAAAGTTTCGTGAAGATCCACCTACTGAAGCAGCTGGATTAACTGTTCAAAGCGTAGAAGACTATGAGATAAGTAAACGAACTTATTTAGGTCAAGATAAGAGTGAACAAATTGATTTGCCTACTTCAAATGTATTGAAGTATAAACTTGAAGATGGATCATGGTTCTGTCTGCGACCTTCAGGAACCGAGCCAAAGGTGAAGTTTTATTTTGGAGTGAACGGTGATAATCTAGAACACAGTCAGAGTAAATTGGCTGAACTTAGAAAATCTGTGATGAGTAAAGTGAATGACCGGTTGGAATAATAGGGTAGTGGTGAAAGAAAACCAGGACAATGTTCGTCCTGGTTTTCTTATTTAACTAAAAACATGAAAAAAAAACCGGTTAGCAAACCGGTTTTTCTACTATTGGTGAAGTTGTTGTTTATTCAATTGATGTTCGTAATCAGCTTTATTCTTACGAATGAGATGAAATACTTTGTCTTTCGTTTCGCTATCTAGTTTTTCGAGAATTTTACCTGCTTTGTATTCGTTCGAGGTAACAATTTTTCGATAAATTTTAGATAACCGTTTATCATCTTCGGATAAATCCAAAAGGCACTGCCTCCTTATAATGATCTAAACCTTTTTCCTATCCTTAAATTACGATTTATTTTACAATATATGAAGAGAAGTAGCAAGAAATTAATATAATTATGACAGAATATTCTTATATGTAATAAATTAAATGGACATGAAAGGGAGTCATACCATGGAATATACAAATGAAATGAAAAATCGTTTAAAAAGAGTGGAAGGTCAAATTCGCGGTGTTCTCCGGATGATCGAAGAAGAAAAAGATTGTAAAGACGTTATTACTCAGCTTTCTGCGAGTCGGACGGCAATTGACCGTACGATTGGATTAATTGTTGGTTCGAATCTTGAAGAATGCATTCGAGAACAACTTGATAAGGGTGAGTCCACAGAAGATGTCGTAAAAGAAGCCGTACAACTATTAGTGAAAAGCCGCTAGTTCAATTTTGCCTCAAACATTTTATATTGTCGGATACAATTCATGTTGTGGTCAATCAAAATGAATGAGAGTGTATATAACTTGCAAGCTGGAGAAATAGTGAATAATAGATCTTCTCATTTCTGTTATTTGCTTTTAGTTCTATTTGCATGAATGGATAGAGATGATTGCTTTTACGTTTGTTTGAAAAAAGGAGGAGCAAATGAAACGTCTAAGAATAGGAATCGTTTTTGTTCTCGGTTTTCTAGCATATAGTCTCTATTCTTCATATCAAGAGAAAGAAGTGAGCCATCCAGCTCAAATGCAAGCTTCTGAAGTAACGTCTAATGCTCATGAAATAGGAATTCAAGAGGGAAATCGTGCACCTGATTTCACATTATATTCGCTTGAAGGGAAAGAAGTGAGCCTTTCAGATTCCAAAGGAAAGGTTACCTTTATTAATTTCTGGACCACCTGGTGTCCTCCATGTAAAGAAGAAATGCCTGATATGCAGCAGTTTTATGAGGAAGATGGGAAAGAGCTTGATGCGGAAATCTTTGCGGTTAATCTTACAACGAATGAGTCATCCTCACAGGTTGTAAAAGATTTTGCAAGGAAAAATAATCTTACTTTTCCTATTTTGTTAGACACAGAGGGACAATTAATGGAAACATTCGCGACCATTACAATTCCTACTACTTATGTTATTGACAAAAATGGTATAATCATGAAGAAAGTGATTGGTCCTATGAGTAAAGAAATGATGAACGATTTGGCATTCTCTGCTCGATAAAGTGATCACTTGTTGGTTATCTATGTCTTGTTGTTCGTTCCTTTGTTCTTTTTAGAAGACGATTTTAGGAAACATTGAAGATAAACAGTTGACACATAAGGGGGAGTGAACTGTGGCAAATCTAGGATTTGGTGTAATGCTATTTGTTATACTCGGGTATGTCCAATACAGTTGGATTTATGAAACAGTAGATGGAATTGGGTACGAATTCAAATCAAAATGGTCTTACATATCGATGTCAGTGTTTCTGGGTGTGTTAGTTGGCTACTTCATCACTAGTGGTCTTTATCAAGCTTATTAAAAAAGGTGATTAATTTTATAAAGTTTGAAAGAATATGTTTCCGTTGACGTTTTGTGAAATAGCACTTATGCTGTACAATGTATACTAAAACCAGCCCAAAGATGGCTGGACGGCGATTTTTCTGAGAGACGGATCTCTCATTTTCATCGCCCTCTGTTGATTAAATCGACAGGGGGCGATTTTTTAATGTTTACACACAGTAATAAGCTGTTTCTGAAGTTGATATTAAGAAAAGTGGAATGAATGGGGGGATTCATAAATGTGGAAGTATGTATTGCTTGTTTTAGCTGCTGGATGCAGTCTGGGATCACTTTCAACAATTACAAAAATAGGGATTACAAGAGGATTTTCTGTAGGAGAACTTTTAGCAGGACAGTTTGTCTTTGGATGGTTGGTCTTACTTGTTCTACTTCTAATCTTTAAACAAAAGCCAAGTTTTAAAGGAGCTAAATTTTTGTTGCTTGGCGGAGCTATGATCGGGTGTGTTTCCATATTTTATACGCTTGCTGTCTCAAAGCTTCCAGCTTCCATTGCTGTTTTGCTTTTGTTCCAATTTACATGGATTGGTATTGTCATTGATTCCTTATATCAAAAAAAATGGCCAAATTTAAAAACGTTTCTTTCCGTTAGCATTCTTCTTATCGGGACGACTCTAGCGAGTGGAATTATTGGAAGTGAGAAGATAACTTATGATCCAACCGGAATCATGTTAGGGCTTTTATCAGCAATTTGTTTTGCCATGTACATTTTTATTATGGGTAAAACTTCGGCGGAAGTTCCTGCAATACAGAAAAGCTTTTTCATGGTGACCGTCGCAGGAGTTCTAGTGTTAACGACATTTACTCCAGGGTCTCTTCTACATGGTGGGCTATCGTTAGAATGGACGCTGTTTGGTTTCTTCTTAGCGATCCTCGGGAATATATTCCCTGTTCTTTTTATGGCAATAGGTGTACCGAAAGTTGGTTCGAGTGTTGGAACAATCCTTAGTTCTTCAGAGCTCCCCGCAGCAGTGTTTCTCTCGGCTATCATTCTACATGAAGCCGTTCATATGATTCAATGGTTTGGCGTCTTTCTCGTTCTTGCTGGCATTGTCATTTCCCAATGGGATGTTTTCGGTGAAAGTAAATCCAAAAAAAGCAGTATAATTTTAGATAACTGACAAATAGAAGAAAATGAAAACGAATGTATATCTTTATAACCTATTTTAGTAAAGGGGAAATTGCGTAATGGATTTGTTACGTATTGATGACACCTGGATTCAGCTTGGAATTGCCATTGGAATCTTCCTTCTTTTTCTATTAATGAGGAAAATTTTCGCGAAGTATATTTATAATCTCGTTCTTAAATTAAGCAGAAAATCTTCTAATGAATTTTTCACACATCTTTTTTTAGCATTTGAAAGACCGCTACGAATGCTGTTTGTGATTATAGGATTAAATATTTCTGTTCGATATGTTTCTTTTCTTGATCATCATAATGAACTCTTCACAGACATTATGAGTTCATCGTTAATTTTCTTAGCGGCTTGGGGGCTGTATAATTTATCCTCAGCTTCTTCATTGTTTTTCCAAACGATGAACACGAAATATAATTTAAAAATTGATCAACTTCTAATTCCATTTCTATCAAAAACGCTCCGTCTCTTAATTGTTGCCATGACGTTCAGCGTCATTGCTGGAGAATTTGGTTATGATGTGAATGGGTTTATTACAGGGCTTGGACTAGGAGGATTAGCCTTTGCTCTTGCAGCAAAAGAAACGATTGAGAACTTCTTTGGTGGCATTGTGATTATTACAGAAAAGCCATTCTCAATTGGGGAATGGATTAAAACGCCTAGTGTTGAAGGGGTCGTTGAAGACATTACGTTTAGAAGTACGAAAATCCGTACGTTTGCTCAAGCGCTTGTTACCGTTCCAAATGCGAGACTAGCTAATGAAAATATTACAAACTGGTCAAAAATGGGGAAACGTCAGATTACGTTCCATGTTGGTGTCACGTACAATACGCCTTCAGAAAGACTTGAAACGTGTATTACTCGTATTGAGAAGATGCTTCGAGATCATGATGAAATTCACCCTGAAACGATCTTTGTTTCTTTTGATGAGTTTAATCATAGTAGCCTTGATGTTTTTCTTTATTTCTTTACAAATACGACAACGTGGGGCGATTTTTTAAATGTGAAGCAAGACGTGAACTTTAAAATTATGAAAATCATGGAGGAAGAGCAAGTTTCCTTTGCATTCCCTACGCAAACACTCCATGTTGAAAGTGCACGATCTCATGAAGAAGAGAAAATGTATAGCTAAAGAAGAAGGCAGGTCTCCGTTTGAGAGACCTGCCTTCTTCTATGCGCTTCTCTTTGATAAAACGTTTTGTTCTTTAGTAGCCGGCTTCCTTTTACTCCAAATGGTAGCAAGAATAGGGCCTGATATATTATGCCATACACTGAAGATGGCACTCGGTACGGCGGCAATTGGATTGAAATGAGCTGCTGCGAGTGCTGCTCCAAGACCCGAATTCTGCATCCCAACTTCAATAGAGATAGCTCGTTGATCGCGTTCATTAAGTCGAAATAATTTTGCGAGAAAATAGCCAATCATTAGGCCGAGCAAGTTATGAAGAATAACAATTGAGAAGATCAACAGTCCTGTCTCTGCTATGCGGTCCTTGCTTGCGCCTACGACTGCAGCCACAATGGCTACGATAGAAATGACCGAAACAAGGGGTAACGCTTTTACACTTTCAGCAACTTTTTCTTTGAAAATAAGCTTTACGATAACGCCAAGAGTGATTGGTATGACGACCATTTGGAAAATGGATAAGAATAGATCTCCAGCTGAGACCGGTAACCACTGACTCGCAAATAATAAAACGAGTGCAGGCGTTAATAAAGGAGCAAGTAGTGTTGAGACAGCTGTAATGGCTACGGATAAAGCTGTATTTCCTTTAGAGAGATAAGTGATCACATTGGAAGCTGTTCCGCCAGGACAGCAACCGACTAGGATGACACCTACAGCAACTTCAGCGGGTAACCGAAATACAACCGCTAGAGCGTATGCGAGTAATGGCATAATGATGAACTGTGCTGCCACCCCTATGGCAACACTTTTTGGCTGCTTCACCACTTCTTTAAAATCATTGGTAGAGAGGGTCATCCCCATCCCAAACATAATAACGCCTAGTAGTATGGTTATGTAAGAAGTAATCCACGTAAATCCTTCAGGATAAATAAAACCTAACACTGCAAAAAGAAGTACCCAAACTGCAAATGTATTTCCCGCAAAGCGACTTGCCTTTTCAAGAGCTTTCATTCCACCACATCCTTAGAAATTTTAATCTTGATTATACGCTTATTTAAACAATTTTCAATACTATCTGAAAACTTATCCAACTATTTTTCCATAACGATTTTCTTCCGCCTAATCATGAACCTACTTGTCCGGTCATACATATTAGTAAGCAATACATTAGGAGGGAATGAAATGTCTACAGAGAAAGAAATCTTTTATGCCATAGAAGAGATTACGGAGATCGCAAAAGGGTTCGGACTCGATTATTACCCAATGCGTTATGAGATATGTCCAGCAGATATTATTTACACATTCGGAGCATATGGTATGCCAACGCGGTTCTCTCATTGGAGCTTTGGAAAACAGTTTCATAAAATGAAGCTGCAATATGATCTAGGACTAAGTAAAATCTATGAGCTTGTTATTAATTCAGATCCTTGCTATGCCTTTTTATTAGATACAAATAGCCTCATTCAAAATAAGCTTATTATTGCTCATGTATTGGCGCACTGTGACTTTTTTAAGAATAATGTTCGTTTCTCCAATACACGAAGAGACATGGTGGAAAGTATGACGGCCACTGCTGAGCGTGTTGCTTATTATGAACATCATTATGGGAAAGACGAAGTAGAAAACTTCCTTGATGCCGTCCTCTCGATACAAGAACATATAGATCCTTCTATCATGCGTCCTAGACTAACTTATAATTATCAAGACGATACACCAATTCCAGTGAAACATGATTCACCATACAATGATTTATGGTCAATCGATAAGGATGATTCTGCGGACGAGCCAACTCCAAAGAAAAAGAAGAAATTCCCTCCACAACCAGAAAAAGATCTTCTTCTTTTCATTCAGGAATACAGCACCGAGTTAGAAGACTGGCAACGCGATATTTTGACCATGATGCGAGAGGAAATGCTTTATTTCTGGCCACAGCTTGAAACAAAGATCATGAATGAGGGCTGGGCGAGCTACTGGCATCAGCGTATTCTGCGCGAAATGGATTTAACGACGGATGAAGCAATTGAATTTGCTTCTTTAAATGCTAATGTTGTGCAGCCTTCACGCACACGTATTAATCCTTACTACCTGGGGCTTAAAATTTTCGAGCATATTGAAGAAGTCTACGATAACCCAACGGAAGAGATGAGGCAGCGGGGATTCGAGCCTGGGAAAGGGCGAGAAAAGATGTTTGAGGTCCGTGAAGTAGAAGCTGATATTTCATTCATTCGAAATTATTTAACGAAAGACCTCGTCCACAAAGAAGATTTATATTTATTTCAGAAAAAGGGGCGGGATTATAAAATTGTAGATAAAGAATGGGAGCATATTCGCGATCAACTTGTGACAATGAGAGTAAATGGCGGCTTTCCTTATTTAACTGTCAATGACGGAAACTATATGAAAGCTGGCGAAATGTATCTTCACCATTCTTTTGAAGACACAGAACTTGATCTTCAATATCTAGAGCGCGTTATTCCTTATATTTATCAGCTTTGGGGGCGTCCGGTTCATATGGAAACAAAAGTGGAAGATAAAGAAGTTCTTTTTTCATATGACGGAAAGAAATTACATCGAAGGTATTTGTAGGCCTTGGACATCCTGAGTCAATTAAATGATCATTTCTGGACTTATCTTCTCTTTATTACGGTCGCTGGCGCAGTAGGAGGAGTTGGAAATATTCTTATCTCAGGTGAATTCCAGCGTTTTCGTAAAGTAATCAATTACGAAAATCAAACAGTTTACTACAGTCTAGGGTCTATTAAAGAGCCGTTTGTAGGAGCCATTGGCGGTATTTTAACAACGCTTTTGTTTATCGAAACAGCTTCAGCTCAGTATTTGTTATACTTAGCACTGCTCACAGGATTTGGGAGCAGTGCTTTTCTAAAGCGATACGTGGATCAAAAAACAGATCAAATTATTGATCAAAATAACAGTGCGATTCAAAATAAAAATATTCAAATATATGCTGTAAAAAATGAAGCAGACGGGTCAAAGGTAAAAGGAATTATGAGTCCATCACCTATTTACTTAACGGAAGAAGAAATGGAACGTCTCACAAAACTTCAAGCGAAAGTGGGTGAAGCGGTAGGTCCGAAAGAAGCAAAACTGTATCAGTGTGAAATTAATTCGCTTCTAAGTCAAGGCAAGCAGCGATCGTTTTAGGTGTCTCTTGTCGAAGTATGAGATCTATCGTATGATATATGTGATTATGCACATATAAAGGGGATCTCATATGAAAAAAGTGATAAAACGAATCAGCCTTATTGTTTTACTGTTAGTAGTGATCCTTTCGATCGCTTTCTTTTTCTGGGCTCGCTCTGCATATGAACCAACAAAAGAAGCGCTAGCTTATATGGAAAAATCCAATGAAAATGAATTAACTTTTGGATCAACAGACGCAGAGAAAGGGATCATCTTTTATCAAGGCGGCAAAGTAGAAGAAGAAGCCTATGCGTACCTAGCGCACCAGCTTGCTGAGAAAGGTTATTTTGTTGTCATCCCGCGTCTAACGTTAAATCTCGCTATTCTGGATGGCGACGAAGCTACGAGTATTATCGATCGATATAGCACGATCGATAATTGGTACATTGGTGGTCATTCACTAGGTGGTGCTGTGGCTTCCTCATTTGCAATGGAACATCCCGATCGCATACAGGGGTTGTTTTTTCTCGCTGCTTATCCGATTGAAGACATGTCTAACTTAGAGATGCCAACGTTAACAATATACGGGGAGGATGATGGAGTAGCTACCTTATCTGACCAAAAGGAAAAAGAAAGCTTGCTATCTTCTCAAGCTGTCATTCATGTAATTGAAGGCGGAAATCATGCGAATTATGGTATGTACGGTGAACAAAAAGGAGATAATCCTGGATCACTTACATCGGAACAACAAATCGATGAAACTGTCCAAACCATTTCAACTTGGATAGAAACCTCACAAAAATAAGAAGCTGTCAGTGACAGCTTCTTATTTTTGTGAGGTTTTTTAGTTCGGATAAGGGAATAAGGAATAGAAGGTAAGAAGATTCTCAATAATGGAGGATATAGGAAAGAGATTGACAGAAAGCGTATATGGGTTAAGATAGGGAATGTAATTATCTAACCCTTCATATGAGTTCAACTCCTAACTTTAAATGATGGAACAACTGATTAGGAGCTTTCTCAAAAGTTTGTATTATATGAAAAGGCTGTGGATGCTTTGTTAAGATCTCGATTTCGACGAATCCGATTAACGTCTGTTCAGTTAATCGTTTTGTTTTATTTAATAGCGGTAACGGTTTCCACTTTCTTAATTGGTTTACCGATTGCCCATCAACCTGGTGTGGAGCTCTCCTTTATTGATGCGCTATTTACAGCCGTTAGTGCGGTAAGTGTAACGGGTCTTTCTGTTGTATCTATTGCGGATACGTTCAGCGTTCCAGGTATTTTCATCCTCGCTGCAGTCCTCCAAATTGGTGGGATTGGAATTATGACGCTCGGTACATTTGTGTGGCTTGTCATGGGCAAGAAGATTGGGTTGAAAGAAAGACAGTTGATTATGACAGATCAAAATCAATCAACCCTCGCAGGCCTAGTGCAACTGATGAAACAAATTCTTGGCTTGATATTCATTATAGAAGTGATCGGTGCTCTTGTTCTAGGTACTTATTACCTTCGCTTCTTTGAAACTTGGCAGGAAGCCTATTTACAGGGGTTCTTTGCTTCTGTTAGTGCAACGACAAATGGTGGCTTTGATATAACAGGTAGCTCGCTTCAGCCGTTCGCTCAAGACTATTTCGTGCAATTTATTCATATCTTATTGATTGTGACTGGAGCAATAGGGTTTCCAGTTTTAATTGAAGTGAAAAACTTTTTGTTTTCTAGACAAAATAGTTATCGCTACAAATTTTCTTTATTTACAAAACTAACTACAATGACGTTCTTTGTGTTAGTTGTATCAGGTGCTATCCTGATTTGGGCTTTTGAAGCGACAACCTTTTTTGCGGACAAAAGCTGGCATGAATCGTTTTTCTATGCCATGTTTCAGTCGGTAACTACTCGTAGTGGAGGACTCTCAACGATGGATGTGAATCAGTTCCAGGAGCCTACACAGCTACTATTATCTGCATTAATGTTTATCGGTGCTTCCCCAAGCAGTGTTGGAGGGGGAGTTCGAACAACAACCTTTGCAATTGTACTACTTGCTATTTTCTTCTTCGCAAAAGGCGGGACATCGATCAAAGTTTTTGGACGAGAATTGCATCATGAGGACATTCACAAAGCATTTGTCGTCTTCACCGTAGCCATTATCGTGTGGAGCTGTGGAATTATTATGCTCTCATTCTCAGAACCATTTCCGATTGTGGCGATTATTTTCGAAGTCTCATCAGCATTTGGTACTACTGGTTTATCAATGGGGGTAACACCAGGGCTAAGTACATTTGGTAAAATTGTAATTATGTGTTTGATGTTTATCGGAAGAATTGGGATTCTTTCGTTTCTCTTCCTTATTAGAGGAACGGTTCTTCGTGAAAGATACCACTATCCAACAGAACGAGTTATTATTGGATAAAAGCAAGTGGCCTAGTGCTACTTGCTTTTTTTTTCGTTAAGTCCTTTCAATGTAGTAGTTGTTTTCTGTTACGCGGAATTAGTTGGATTTTCGCGGAAATATTGTTCATTATCGCGGGAAAAATAAAAATAACGCGGAAATATCGCAGAAATCGCGGAAATACGTTTTTATGATGCCTGCAGTGTCTAATCGCCCACTTCCGCTTTTCTTGTCTAGCTGCGACTCGCAGAAACTGCGATATTTCACTCTTTTACCAGAACACAAAAGGCGTGTTCTAGTTCAAGAGTTCCAATATCTCCGTTTCTAAACGCTCGTCTTCGCTTTTCTTGGTCTTATTTACCAAAAAATATTGGTATATAAAAATCGGGATTTCACAAACTAGTTGTACAAAGGAGGTGATTGACATGGCTCAACAACAAAGCAGACAAGGAAGCTCTAACAACCTTGTAGTACCTGGTGTGGCTCAAGCTATCGACCAGATGAAGTATGAAATCGCTACTGAATTCGGAGTGCAACTTGGTCCAGATTCAACTTCTCGCGCTAACGGATCTGTTGGTGGAGAAATCACAAAGCGTTTGGTTCAAATGGCTGAACAACAGCTTGGCGGTTACCAAAAATAATTTTATACCATGGCTGTAAGGGGTGGATTCGTCCATCCCTTCTTACGTGATTTATCCATAGAAGGAGGAGGCTTTATGTCTTTTGAATGTCCGCTCTGTAATAGCTTTGCTGCTATTGAGCTTGTTTGTCAGGTATGTGGAGATAAGTTAACGGATAAGGGAAGAGAAGCGGAGTATTATGATGAATATAGTGCGTATGAGCCTATTGAATCAATGAAAAAAGCGGACGGATATAAAAGCAAAGCGCATGAATGCCCCCATCTTCTATCTTGTCCAACGTGCGGATGGAATGATGTCTATTTAATTGAAGAATGGATTACATAGCAAAGAGCTGCCGGTTAGGGCAGCTCTTTATCTTATTAAGAGGATGGAATATACAATTTCTTCTCAAGAAAACTTTGGATGAGATTAAGAATCGTTGTAAAGAACCAGTAAATGAAAGCTGCCGTTAATAAGATTGGTAAGACTTTAAAGTTTGATGCAGCAATCTGATCTGCATTATAGGTTAATTCTGAAATCGTCAGTACGGAAGCAAGAGAAGAGGCTTTTACGATATCAATTAAAGAATTCCACACGGGTGGAATCGCTCTTCTCCAAGCTTGAGGTAAAATGACTTCTTTGTAAATTAACGATTTCTTCATCCCGAGTGACATCGCAGCTTCCCACTGTCCTTTTGAGAGGGAGAGGATGGCTGCTCGGAATGATTCAGAGATATAGGCTCCAAAGTGTAAGATAAGGCCAGTGTATGCGGCTTGCCAGGCTGTTAATTGGATATCAACAGAGACAAGACCATAATACAAAATAAATAATTGGATTAGTAGTGGAGTGCCTCTGAAGAACGAGACATATAATTTTGCTAACCCAGTCGCTATTTTACTTTTAGAAAGACGCAACAATGCAATCATTAATCCAACGAATAAAGCACCAAAGATGGAAAAGAAACTAAGAAGAAGTGTATTCTTAGCCCCTTCAAGGAGAAAGGGCAAAGAATTAATTAACACATCAGTTGTCTCACTCACTTACGTTCTCTCCATCAAAATATTCTTTTGAAAGGTCTGCGAGTGTTCCGTCTTCTTTCATTTCCTTTAATGCATCATTGATCTTGTTAACCAAGTCTTCATTTCCTTTTGGAAGAGCAAAGGCCATTTCTGTTTTGTTGAACGTCTCGCCAACGCCTTTTACTTTATAATCCTGCTCAGGCAGTTCCGTTAAAATGAAGAGACGGTCATTCATTGCTGCTTCGATGTTACGTTCGTTACTGAGATCTGTAAGAACCTGGTTTGCGCCTTTGTAAATTTTTGTTTCAGCTCCAGCTTCTTCAGCAGCTTGTGCGTAGTTACTCCCCTGTGTGGTTCCAACTGTTTTTCCTTCAAGATCTTCAATACCTTTAATATCATCGTTATTCTCGTTAACGATCACCTGTCCACCTGAATAAGTATATGGTTCTGTAAAATCAAATTGTTCTTTACGATCATCCGTAATGGTTACTTGATTGGCGACCATATCAATACGTTCTGTTTCAAGTGAGGATAGAAGCCCTTTCCATTCAATTGCTTTGAATTCCGCTTTCATTCCAATGCGATCGGCTACTTCTCTGGCAACTTCCACGTCGTAACCAGTGATTTCATTATTGTCATCACGATAGCTAAATGGTGGGTAAGTTGCTTCCGTTCCAATTAACAGTGTTTCTTTTTCGTTGGAACTTCCTTCTTCGCTATTCTCTGTATTATTATTGCTACCGCAGGCAGCAAGTACAGTAAGTGTTAAGGCAAGTACCAACCCTAGCATCCATTTTTTGTTCAAAATAAAGTCCTCCTTTTAATTCCTACAAAATTGATGTGAATTATAAATTTATTGTAGTTAGCATTTGACTTAAAGTCAATCAAGAAACATTATTGACGTTAATTTACTGCTTCATGCAAAAAGACAAATAAAAAAGCTTCCTCGCTTTAAGAGGAAGCTTTTTTAGCCATTTTATTAACGAATGCGAAGTTCTGATTCAGTATCAAAGAAATGGCATTTATTCATATCAAACGCAAGGCTGATATTCTGACCGTTTTGAATATCGGTACGAGAGTCAACACGTGCTACGAAGTCTTGATCTGCAACTTTCGAATAAAGGTAAGTTTCTGCACCCATCAATTCAGCTACATCAATGACAGCACTTACTTTTGTATCTTGAGAAGATTCGATAAATACTGGCTCATCATGAATATCTTCAGGACGAATACCAAGCATCACTTCTTTGTTCAAGTATCCTTGATCACGAAGGACTTTCATTTTCCCTTCAGGAACTTTTACTTGAACATCACCTAGTTTGAAGAAGCCATCTTGCAATGTACCACGGAAGAAGTTCATGGCAGGAGATCCAATAAATCCGCCAACAAAAACGTTGTCAGGTGCATCGTATACATCTTTTGGTGTTCCTACTTGTTGGATAAGGCCATCTTTCATAATAACGATACGCGTTGCCATAGTCATTGCTTCTGTTTGGTCATGAGTTACATAAATTGTCGTTGTTTGTAAACGCTGATGAAGCTTAGAAATCTCAGCACGCATTTGCACACGAAGTTTTGCATCTAGGTTTGAAAGTGGCTCATCCATTAGGAACACTTGTGGATCACGTACAATGGCACGACCTAGTGCAACACGCTGACGCTGACCACCTGAGAGTGCTTTAGGTTTACGATCGAGCAGGCTTTCAAGACCAAGAATACGAGCAGCGTCCGTTACGCGACGTTCAATTTCTTTTTTGTCGAACTTACGCAGTTTCAAACCAAAAGCCATATTATCGTATACGTTCATGTGAGGATAAAGAGCATAGTTTTGGAATACCATTGCGATATCACGATCTTTTGGTGCTACGTCATTCACGCGACGATCACCAATAACGAGGTCGCCATCTGAGATATCTTCAAGGCCGGCAATCATACGAAGCGTTGTTGATTTACCGCAACCAGAAGGTCCTACAAACACGATGAATTCCTTATCTTTAATATCAAGGTTAAAGTCTTTTACTGCCTCAAATTTGTTATCATATCTTTTGTAAATGTGATTGAGTGCGATCTCTGCCATGTTAATGCCTCCTATGAAATGAACTCCTTTTGCTAGTTCTAAGTCTACTCTATGAAAACGCTATCGTAAATTGTAAGCGTGCACAAACTTGTTCCGAGGTTTTGTGCATTTTGACCGAAAGACGTGAGAGAAAAGGGGTAACGCACTAAAAAAACTGCGTCCTTTAACGCAGTTCCATCGCAAGAAGAGAAAGGTAAACCATTACAGCTCCTTGAAAGCTTTTAACATCGATTCCCGTTTTTTCAATAAACTTATCGACACGATATTGGAGACTATTTCTATGTACGTATAGCTGTTTTGCTGCAAGGGTAATGTTTAAGTTTGATTCTAAATAAATCCGGATACTTTTTAGTAGTTCAGAGTCATGTTGAATTGGTTCCATGAGTTTAATTAAGTAATCAATGGTATCTTCACTCGCTTCATTGAAAAGAACAGCAGGGACAATATCCACGTGTGTAAAAACCATTTGAGAAGGCATCAGCTCTCTTCCTGTAGCAAACCATTTTTTTTCGGCTTTATAAACACGCTTCAAGTGACTGCTATCCGAATGACTTATTGTCTGACCAACAAACAAAGACATTCCAGTAAAAAAGTCAGCTGTTAGGGCTGCAGCTGTTTGTTCGAGTTCATGAACGATTTGTTGGTCTATATCGTTAGCTTGCACGAGGACGCCTTTCCTCTCATTTTCAAACAAAAGCACGGTTTCATCAGAAAACAATCCAGTCATAGCCTCGATAAAATCAGAAAGATCGGATGGTGCTTCTTTTAAATAAAAATGGATATACCGGACAGGTGAATTAAGGTTAAGTTCCACGCTTGAAGTATCTTCAAAAAGGAGAGAAGCCCATTTTATTTGAACCTCGTTCATCCGATCATCTAATATGCGGATGGAAGGGAAAAGGGCATTTAGAAGATCCTTCTCGCGTCCCGTAAGACGAGTTTTTCGAATCCCGAATTCTTCCCCATCAGTGGTTCGGTACCAATGGAACAGATCGGGCTGTTCGGAGGTGAGGACATAATCATTTCCATATAAATCGGCAAGTTTTGCATTCATAAGTGGTCCTCCTAATGTACAGTTATCCTCTAGTATAACGCATCAGCTGCTTCAAATTAATAGAGAATGAATCGAAAAGAACCTCTTCCAATGCAAGAGGTTCTTTGGTTATATTATTTCTGTTTGTCTTTATCTTTTTTTTCTACACTAGAATAGGGTGGCTCTTGTTCCATCACGGGGATGGCTTCTTCAATTTGTGCTTGTCTGTAACTTTGATGAACGGCCCCGCCAGCCATTCCTTCATTTACCATACGATCGATATCCATATCATACTTATCGCGGCCTTCGTACATTGAGTCTTCTGTTTTTTTAGTTGGCAACCTGATTCATCTCCTTATTTCATTGAATAAGGATAGTATGTGTTCCCTTGAGTAGGATTATGAATCTTGTTCGTATACATGGAAAAGCATAAGTTCATGAATTTGAGACTGAAGTTTGTTTTGTTCCGATTCGGGTGGAGCGGGCTGGAACCATTCGAATTCTCCAGTATGAAGGTATAGCGTACGGTAATACGTTCCTTGGTGAAAAAAAGATACTTCCCATTTAGGTTTTCTTACTTTTGATCCAACGGATTTATATTGAAAGTGCGAAATCATTGTATTCCCCCATGTCCACTTTTTTATCATCATAACATAGGATGTTAATACGCTGAATACGTTCGAAAAGATGAGGTGAGGGATCGTATAAAGGCTTGATGAATCAATGGTTCGTCAAAACGCATTGGTTTTGCATTCGCTTCAAAAATCCATAGCTGTCCATCTTGATCTTTTCCGATGTCTAAAGAGCATTCGAGCATCTGTTCTTTTTCTTCGAGAACTTCAGCTGTACGAATCGCAAGTGCAGTCAGTCGTGCTTCATCTTCCTGAGTGGCTAATTTATGAAACGGAAGAATACGCCCACCTTTTGGAACGTGGGTTGTTAGTCCATTAGGTGGAGCTGCACGAACTCCAATTCCTGTGACCTGCCAGCTTTTGAACGGTTTTTGTAAAAGGACTCGAAAATCATAAGCTTCTCCTTGATGTGTTGCCAGTTTAATTTTACGTTGCATGATGTAAGACTCTCCAATTTGAGTAGCAAGATGTTCTCTTAATAAAGAGAAAGTTGAAAACAAATAACTCCTTTCATGATCGACATAGTGAAATCCAGTCTTTACTCTATTTAATTTAAAAATTCCTCTTCCTTTACTGCCTGAAGTTGGTTTGAAAAATATGGAATGATGCGTATTGAGAAATTGTTCTACATTTGATCCGTTAACAGATGCTGTCTCTGGAATAAAAGGTAATAATTCTTCGTTTGCTGATAAGTGAGCAAGTACATGATCTTTTTGAAAAAATGACCGATTAAAATATGGGATTCCTTTCTTCTTTAATAAGCTGAAAAAAGCGGTCACTTTATCGGATTTCTCTTCTCCGCGATCAGGAATCCGATTGTAAACAATGTTAGGGTACGGGAAACGATAACCTGTCCATTTTTGAGAAAAGTGATCGTAAAGGTAACCAGTTATAAACGATGAGTGAATATCATCAGGTGTAAATACGTAAGAAAGCCCTCCAGAATCAGTAAGTTCTTTTTGAATGGCTTTGAATATCGTGCCATTACCACTGAAGTGCTGCTTGCGGGTAGAACCTGCAAGAATTCCGACAAGAGGCCTGATGGCATCATGGGACGACTGCAATTTCATAATAGAAGAAGCAAAAGAGGGAAAGGGAGAGAGCTTATTTGGCTCTTTCCCCCAGTAAATGGATTGATAACTGCTCTGCTGATACCAGCGTTTATTTGCATGACTATAAAATAATTCAATCATACTGTCGTAACCAATTGCTTTTCGATGGTCGATTGTGCAAGAAAGATGGCATATTCGATCGGTAACATTCTCGTTCTTGCCTCTTCTGCTTTTAATTTCGGATGGGAGAAAATACCTCTACCTGGTTTTGAATTTGCTTCAAATAAATAAATTTTCCCTTCTTTTGTAATACCAAGATCAAACCCAATTTCACCAATAAAGCCAGAGACTTTTTTATCTATCGCACGACTTAATTGAAGGGCAGCCTCCATTAAATCAGTTTCTACCTGCTTCTTTACGCCATATTCAGAAGTGAGCTCTCCAATTGTTTTAACCGTTCCGTTAGATGCCATGTGAGTCGTTAAGCTTCCAGCGCCTGCGATTTTTGCAGCAATCGCACTGACTTCCCAGTATCCCTCTTTGTTTTTGTTTGTATGAACGCGATAATCCATTGAACGATGATGAATGCGATGTAAATCAATTCCCTGTTGAGCAATGAGACCTTCCATTCCATTTGGGTACTGCGTTTTGAGGAGCCTTGCTAGTGATGTATATCGTCTAAGTCGGTTCTCTTTATCTGTTCTGAAGCGGCAATAATAATACTTTTCATTAGCTGGTTTTAAGATTTGCTGAATGCCAAGACCAAGACTTCCGTTGGCAGGTTTAATATATAGTTGCTCATACTCTTTCAACATGCTTGCGATAATCGTTGTTTTAGGACTTAGAACCGTTTCTGGTAAATAATCTTTTACGGCTTTATCTGTGCTTAATTTCTCGAACATCGTCCACTTATCAAAAAATCCAGGATTAAACCAGGGGGTGAAATATTGCGACTGAAGTTTCTTCATTGTCGTACTGACTTGTTCAATGTTTGCTGAACTTCGGTTTGGAAGGCGGTCGTAAACAACATCTGGGATTGGTACGGTTACTCTGTACCAGCCTCGTTTGTTATACATTAATCCTTTAATACTTCCTGTTTTCCAATCAATGTGATGCGCTCCAAAAGCAAAGCCAATAGCACCACACTTCAAGGTAGCTGACAATAATTTAGCGAAATACATACTTCGTTCCCCAATCGGCCTCATGCTATCCTTTGTAAAACCTGCTGTAAAAATCCCAATTAGCGGTCCGATATGAAGTGAATTTCCCTTCTCAAAAAGATGAACAGATGTTTCTGAAGGCACACCCAGCACCTTCCATAAATCTTCTGATAGAAGGTACTCTTCTTTGTTATCCGGATGAGGAGAGACTGTGCAAAAGGATCGTCTGGAACCAAAACATAGCTGATTAGGAAAAGAAATGCGATCGACCCAACGCTTAAACAGAGTGGCTGGAACATAGAAATTCCCTTGAGAAGTACTATCCTTTTTTAATGGAAGAATTACATCCATAGCAGTTAACCCCTTTCCTCTCGCTGATAAGCGAATGGCAATAGTAAAATGGAATCGTATAGTAATCTTGATGCGACCGAATGGCCTTATGCCCCGGTTTTGAATTTGCTTCAAGTAACCAGACTTTACCTGATCGATCAATTCCGAAGTCTAATCCAAGTTCAAACAATGGAGAAAAAGTTTCTTCTAAAATAGTAGCTACGCAATGAGAAAGTCGGCTGATTATTGACTCAGCATGATGAAAGACAGACTCTGACATTAAAAGCTTTTGGTCGGTTTGAATGGTGCCACCGCTATGCAAGTTTGATACAAAAGATTCAGGGTTTCCTACACGAGTTGCGCGACCGATTTCTTCCCAGGTTGTATAGGAGGTTTTTTTCATGACCACTCTTCGATCAAACGGTTGATTGTTTTGATCAAGCAAAGAAAGCCATTGCTGTGCGATATAGTCGCGCTGTTTTAAAATGCTCCTGATCATTTTTAGTAAAGAACTGGTTTTATCATAAGTATGATGAAAGATACGCCCATTATGATTGATTTGAACACCAATCTGGTCCTGGTTTTGAGTGAGTAGCATGATACCGTTACCTTGTGAGCCGATAATTGGTTTCAGAATAATCTTGCCGTGTTCAGTTAATAAATCGGATAGTACTTTAGCACACGTGTGAGGATGAAGCTTTATCGAATGTGGTATATGCCGATTTAGTAAAGGGCTTTTCTTTAATTGTTTGTATATCTCCCACTTTCCTGGAAGCCCATGACCTAGGAAAGTAGCGTTAGATTCCGTTTTCAGCCATCGAATAAAAGCTGTTTCTTTTTTTGTGGTGCTTCCGCTATGAAAGCATCGATCATAGATAAATTCCGGCACCTTAAAGTTCGTTTCCACCCATTCTTTTTGTAGTGGTTCGTATTTTAGCCCCTGTATGTGATGGGAAGAATGCTGGTTAGGTGAAAATCGATAGACGTCGAAACCTAAATCTATTCCAGCTTCACTTAATTTGGAGACGTAATCCATTTCATGTTGAAGTGAATGTTGGAGAATACCGAATGATTTCATAATCTCCCCCTTCTATAAGGATGAATACCAATGTACCAAACGGATTAGCGCTTTTACGGACGGACGGTAGGTACTTAAGGTTGTTCCCTCTGAGGTTTTTGAAGGTTTTGTGTTTACTTCAATTATCCACGGATGACCGTCTTGATCCACTGACATGTCGATTCCAAGCTCCCCAAATAAACCTTCACTCTCACGATCAATGATTTGTGCAACTTCACGAGCAAGTTCAGGGAGAATCCGCATTAGTTGGCTTTTCATCGAATCTTGAAAAGGAGCGAGCCCTTCATGGAATTTTTTTAATAGAGCACCATGTGCTATATTTGAAACAAATTGTTCATTTGTTCGTGAAACTCGCGACACAGCTGATACAACTGACCATTTCCCACCAGTACCTTTTAAACATAGAATTCGGAAGTCTACGGGACATCCGTCAATATCGATGAGAGGTATGCCTTGTTGGATAAGGTAGGGAATATATTTAGATCGTAAGCGAATAGTCTTGTAGAGGTTAGGTAAGGCAGAAGATGAAATTGTCTGACTGCCATTAAAGCTAGAGTAATCAAGATGAAAGAGATTATCACTTTGACTGATTCGAAAAATATGTTTGCCCTGGCTTCCATTTAACGGTTTTAAATATAGGATAGGATGTTTTGTAATCATGATTTCAATCGCATCAAACCCTTCTAGGAGAACCGTTTCAGGAAGATATGGAACAATCTCATCGTATAAGAGGAGTTTCTGATGTACGTCCCATTTATCAAGAAATGACTCATTAAAATAGGGGATTTTCTGTTGTTGCCAATAGACTTTCAATTGTTTGATAAAATGAGAATTCTCAAGTTTTCTAGAATGGATTCGATTATAGATAACGGATGGTATTGGCAGTATCGTTTCCACCCATGTTCGCTGATTCCAAATGAATCCAGATACCTTTGTTTCATTCCAAGGCTGTAATGTATACACGTAGAAAAGAATATGATGTTCCTCGCAATACTCTGCAACTTCCTTACAAAAATCCGTATAGGATCCAAACAGATTCTCTGCTTTTGAAGAAGAGTTAAGAGCAAGGCAGAAGATTGGACCAAGTGAGAGTATTTGTTTCTGATGACAAAAGCTCATGGTAATCGGAATGGTTTGATCTGGCAGTGACAGGGAACGGAGGAGATCAGGTGAACAGTATACGGTATGACTTGATGGTGTATGATAGACCTTTATTGAAACGCTGACTTCAACCGCGCCACATCGCAGTGGAAGGGGAGAATCCGTCAGTTTCCATTTAGAAGCGATTTTTTCAGGAATGGTTAACGTAAGTTTTGACTGGGAAGAGCTTGAATTTTCTGGTTGTATAATAATCTTTTCAGCAAGTTTCATTCAAGACCCTCGTTCAACATTTTTTGCTTTATTACCTTACTTTAACTGGATAGGCAATAGCGGATATCGTATACTATGAAGATGAAGTTTACTATGTGAACGTGAAGGATAGAAAGGTTGAGGTATCATGTCATCCATAATTATAACAATCCTCTTTATGATCGCTATTGGCGCAGTAATAGGTGGATTCACGAATTCATTAGCGATTAAAATGCTGTTTAGACCATATCAAGCTCGGTACATAGGTAAATGGAAAGTTCCATTTACTCCTGGTCTCATTCCGAAGCGAAGAGATGAATTAGCAGTGCAACTTGGAAAAATGGTCGTTGAACACCTTTTAACTGCTGAAGGAATTCAGCAAAAAATGAATGATCCTGTTTTCAAGCGTACGATGATTGAGTATGCGCAAAAAGAAGTGTTGAAATTAGTAGAGTCTGATGAAAAAATCGAGGATCTTTTAAAGCGAGGACTTCATCTCGAGAATCCCGAGCAAGAAATAAGATTAAAAGCAAGCACGTATCTTACTAAAAAAATTGAAACAAAACTAGTGAGTTTAAAAAGCAAGGAATTAACTGAGGTTCTTCCAGAGAAAACACAGGAGAGAATTGATGGAGCAATCGAACCGATTGCAGATCTTATTTTAACGAAAATCAGTGACTACATCGCTTCTTCTGAAGGGAAGAACAAACTATCTGTCATGATTGATCGTTATCTTGCTGACCGTGGAACGCTTGGAAGTATGATTAATATGTTTTTTACGAATACAAGATTAGTCGATAAGGTGCAACCTGAGCTGCTTCGCCTTTTGAAGCAAAAAGATATTCAAAATGTTATCATTACGATGCTGGAGAAAGAATGGCAATCGCTTAAAGAAACGAAATTAGAGACGTTTGAAGACAAATTCGATTCAGAAGAGCTCGTGCAAGGAATAACAAACCTTATTGTGGATGAACTTCCAATTCAGCGTGTGTTGAATTTAAGCCTATCAGAAGCAATAGAGCCTTATAAACAGCGTATTGTTGAAGACTTTGTGCCAAGAATAGTGGATGCAGCTGGTCAGTACCTAAGTCAGAATTTGCAGCCGCTCATGGAACAACTGCATCTTGCCGATGTGGTGAAAAGTCAGGTAGAGACGTTCTCTGTAGGGCGTCTCGAAGAAATGGTTTTATCGATATCCAGACGAGAATTTAAAATGATAACGTATCTTGGGGCAGTACTCGGAGGGTTGATTGGGTTGATCCAGGGCATAATCATTACCCTTATGGGATGAATTTCGTTTCAGTCTTTGTTATAGTGGGGAAGTATAGGGTTATGAGAGCGAAATAATCCTCACTTACTAAGGAGGTATATACAATGGCAGAGAAAAATCTTTACGACGTAGCATACGAATTAGAAAGCGCAATGCGCGAGCATGAGGACTACACGAAGCTTAAAGAATTATATGATCAGGTAAACCAAGATGAAGTATCAAAGAAACTTTTTGATAACTTCCGCAACATGCAAATGGAGCTTCAACAGAAGCAAATGTCTGGTCAACAGATCACAGAAGAAGAAGCTCAAAAAGCTCAACAACAGGTTGAACTTGTTCAGCAGCATGAAGTGATTTCTCAGTTGATGCAACAAGAGCAACGCATGAGTCAGGTCATTCAGGACATTAACAAAATCGTAACGAAGCCTCTAGAGGACCTTTACGGTAGCCCTGAAGAAGACATTCAGCAGTAATTAAAAAACCGTTCATCTCAGGATGAGCGGTTTTTTTATATAATTTCTATTTCATACTCTCAATGATTTGATTTTGGGTTTATTCGAGTGAAACATATGCTTCATTCGAATAAGCTCAAAATGATGAGAAAAGTTACAAAAAAGGATAAGTGCTTAGGAAGCGTTCTCAATGACGCCAATGACCTCAAACTGAGTTGGCTGTGTAATAATCGTTTCTTCTACTGAACAATGAGGACAGTTTAATTGATGAGCTCTTTCCTGACCTTCGGCAATTGTTCCTCGAAATTCATGGTCACACTCAGAACATTTATAAATGTGCGGCTCACTAAATGCTCCTGTGCAGTCAAATCTGATTCTTTCTTTCCCCTTTGTCATATGTTTAAGACCCCTCTCCGTTATTGTAATACGTTTGTAATAATACTAGTTTCATATTAAAACTTCCCACGCTTTTCCTTTTCTAAACGCCTAATTTTGGGAATGAAGGATTTTACATGAATTTTAATGTGATAAGACAAGATTTACGAGTCATAGAGATAAGTGGGGAAGGGAGTACTTCTATATGGGAGGGATTTAAATGGTTTATCAACTTCTAGCATTAGATATTGATGGAACAATACTTAGATCTAATCATAAAATTGACAAAGAAACGAAGGAAGCCATTAGTTATGTGAGAGAGAAAGGAGTATACGTAACGCTCACAACGAGTCGTAACTTTGCATCTGCTAAGAAAATTGCAAGGGCAGTGAAGTTAGATGACGTCATGCTCGTTACGCATAGTGGCGCCTTTATTGCTGAAGAGGTTGAAAAGCCAATTTATGAAGAAAGGATTTCAAACGAAGATGTTAATAAGATTGTTAATATTCTAGAGGAATTCGATTGCCATATTCGCATCATTCATGAACGGCTAGCTGTTGGAAATCGAGTGAAGCATAACAACTATTTATCAGCAAAGATGACGCTAGGTATAGGAGATCCATTATTTTATCCTGTAAACTTTGTGGAAACACTAAGTGAGTATTTAGAAAAGAAAGACCTCTCTCCTCCAAAAATTGATGCGCATTTCTTTAATGAAGAAGAAAGAGAGGAAGCACGTCTTATGTTAGAGGAGCGCATTCCTTCGATATCCGTTGTTCGATCGACAAAATGTAATTTTGGGATCATTCCAAAAGGCGTTTCTAAAGCAAAAGGACTTCGTATTTTAGGGGAGAAATTAGGAGTGCCTGTGGATGAAATGGTTGTAATCGGTGACGCAGATTGTGATGCTGAAATGATTCGACAAGCGGGTCTTGGCGTGGCAATGGGGAATGCTTCGTATGAATTAAAGAGACTTGCCGACTGGGTAACGCGATCAAATGACCAACAAGGCGTTTCTTATATGGTAAAAGAAGTTTTTCGAAAGCAAATGCGTGTCCAACTAAAAAGGTAGCTCAAGCTTATGGACGCCTTCATCGAACCCTGACGAATAGTAGGGAATGAAGGCGTCTTTTGTGCGACTTTTGAATCATTTTCCTGAAATGAAAAGGCTTTCACGAAAAAACAGCTAATATGTATAATGTTTGATAATTTTGAATTCTGGAGGGATAGTATGCAAAAATTACTCGACTTGAATCCAAAGGTGACGGAATTTCTGAAAGGCACAAAGCAACTTTATATTAACGGTCAATGGAAGGATTCGGTATCAGGTAGAACATTTGATACGCTAAACCCCTCAACAGGTGAAGTACTTGCTACAGTTAGTGAAGCAATGAAAGACGATATTGATGAAGCAGTTATGTCAGCTCGGAAAGCTTTTGATAGCGGACCGTGGCCTCGCATGTCTGCCTCTGCTAGAAGTCGCTTAATTTATAAGCTAGCTGATTTGATGGAAGAAAATAAAGAAGAGCTTGCGATGATTGATACGCTTGATAATGGTAAACCAATTCGTGAGACGCAAAATGCGGATGTTCCACTTGCGATTGAGCATTTTCGCTACTATGCAGGTTGGTCAACCAAAATTATGGGACAAACCATTCCAGTTAACGGTCCGTTCTTTAACTATACGCGCCATGAAGCATTAGGTGTTGTGGGACAAATCATTCCATGGAATTTCCCTCTACTTATGGCAGCCTGGAAACTTGGTGCTGCTCTAGCAACTGGTTGTACGGTTGTACTTAAGCCTGCGGAGCAAACGCCGCTTTCAGCACTTTACTTAGCTCAATTAATGGAAGAGGCTGGTTTCCCTGAAGGTGTCGTGAACGTTGTACCAGGATATGGTGAGACGGCAGGGGATGCACTCGTCAAACATCCAAATGTGGATAAAATTGCATTTACTGGGTCGACTGAGGTTGGGAAATATATTATGAATCAGGCTTCAAATGATTTGAAGAGGGTTACGCTTGAACTCGGTGGGAAGTCTCCAAATATTATCTTACCTGACGCTGATATGGCAAAAGCGATACCAGGCGCGTTAAGTGGTATTATGTTTAATCAGGGCCAGGTTTGCTGTGCGGGATCAAGACTTTTTGTTCAGAAGAAAGCATATGATAATGTGATGGCTGACTTAGTAAGCCATAGTCAAAAGATCAAGCAGGGAGCTGGCTTGGATCCTGATACTGAAATGGGCCCACTTGTATCGGCTGAACAGCACGAGCGAGTTATGAAATATATTTCGAAAGGACAAGATGAAGGCGCAGAATTATTGACTGGTGGACAAGTTCCTTATGATAAGGGATACTACGTCCAGCCAACCATTTTCTCTGATGTAGATGATAAAATGACGATTGCAAAAGAGGAAATCTTTGGCCCTGTTGTTGCGGCAATGCCGTTTGAAGACCTTGATGAAGTGATCGAACGAGCAAATGACTCTAACTATGGTCTCGCAGCCGGACTCTGGACAGAGAATCTGAAGTCTGCTCATTATGTTGCAAATAAAATAAAAGCCGGAACGGTATGGGTGAACTGCTACAATGCGTTTGACGCCGCTTCTCCGTTTGGTGGCTATAAGCAATCTGGTATCGGAAGAGAAATGGGCTCTTATGCTCTGAATAACTACACAGAAGTGAAGAGCGTTTGGATTAACTTAAAGTAATCAAAAGAGAACCGCTCGTCCTTTATGGACGGGCGGTTTTTGTGAGGTAGTCCATTTCAGCTATCTTTTTAAGACGATCAACTTACCTGCAGATGATACGACACGTGCCGTATGATTTTCAAATCCTTTTTGTTTCAACAGCTCTTCGCCCACTTTTTTAGCTTCCTTGTCGTCTTGCGCCTCAAAACTTTCATCAAGAACGGTAGCGCCACTTTTTTCAAATGCCGTGATAATGTATTTTTCCATGTTATCCCCTCCTATTAGTAGTTTACCGATTGATCAATTTGTTGTCACTTTTTTCTGAAAAAACGAATCTTTTAGATGAATCAAACGTTATACTTATCGAGGAGTGTTTCGAATGAAGTAAGGTCAATTAAGAGGGGGTAATTATGCTCGAATTTCAAAATGTAACAAAGCAGTTTGGCGCTTTTACAGCAGTTGAGCGTCTTAATTTATCTATTCCAGAGAATGAGATTTTTGGTTTGCTCGGTGGGAATGGAGCGGGTAAAACCACCACCTTTCGGATGTTACTGCGACTTATTGATCAAACACAAGGAACCATTAGTTGGAAGGGAGAAGGGATCTCTTATGATTCCAGTCATTTAATTGGCTACCTACCTGAAGAACGCGGTCTTTATCCAAAGATGAAAGTGAAAGAGCAACTCATTTATCTTGGTAAGTTACGAGGAATGAAAAAAGCAGAAGTTGAAAAAGAAATAGCGATATGGCTTGAACGGTTTAAAGTCCCTGAGTACCTTGACAAGAAAGTAGAAGAACTATCGAAGGGAAACCAACAAAAAATTCAATTTATTGCAAGTGTTATTCACAAGCCGGAATTGCTCATTCTTGATGAGCCTTTTAGTGGTCTTGACCCAGTAAATGTTGAAGTGCTAAAAGAGGCTGTGCTTGATTTAAAAAAGAGTGGGACGACCATTTTGTTTTCCAGTCATCGCATGGAGCATGTGGAAGAGCTCTGTGAGCATCTTTGTATCCTGCATAGAGGAAAATCAGTTGTATCGGGAAATTTAAAAGAAATTAAACGTTCATATGGAAAAAAGAATATTCGAATTGATGCAGATTTTGACGTTGCCTTTTTAGAAAACGTTGCCGGAGTTGTTCGATTGAAACAGGGATTGAATCATAGCATCGTTCAAATTGAAAATGAACAAGTGTCTCAAACCGTTTTACGAGAGTTGGTAAGTAAAGGGTTTGTTCGACAGTTTGAATTAGAAGAGCCGTCATTAAATGATATTTTCATTGAAAAGGTGGGTGCGGCATATGAATAAGTTTTTCATTGTCCTATCCCAGACGTACTTAAACCGTTTAAAGTCCAAAGCTTTTATTATTACGACGGTTATTACATTATTGATGATTTTTTTAATTACGAACATCTCAACCATTATGAATACGTTCGATTCAAGTGAGGCCGACCGTGTTGGGGTAATTGATACTGGCTCGTTTTATAGATCCCTTGAAAATCAAATCAAGATGATGGACGCGGAAATTGTCTTAGAAAAGTTCGAGGGAACAGAATATGAAGCGGAACAGGCGGTCGAACAGGGAGACCTTGACAGCTACTTGGTTCTAGAAGAAAATGAAGCTCTCGAGCCGACAGGTCTTTATAAAGCTGAGACGGTGGCAGAACAAGTCACTCCTCAAGTAATTGAAACAGCTCTTCAACAAATGAAGAGTACAATCGCAGCTGAAAAAGCTGGCGTAACTCCGGAGCAGCTTAATCAAATTGATCAGCCTGTACAGTTTGAGAAAGTAGCTTTAGAAAAAGGGGCGAAGACGGAGGAGGAATTGAATCAAGCGCGCGTGTTTGTATATGTGCTCTTGTTCGTTATCTACTTTTCAGTCATTTTTTATGGGAATATGGTAGCTGTTGAAGTAGCAACTGAAAAATCATCACGAGTGATGGAGATCTTAATTTCAAGTGTTTCTCCTGTAAAGCAAATGTTTGGAAAAATTCTTGGAATCGCTTTGCTTGGTTTAACGCAATACGCCATTATTATTGCGAGTGGTTATCTGTTTATGCAAATGCAGGAAGACGAACTCACAGAAACAGGATTCCTTTCATTTCTTGATTTCGGCAACTTGTCA
Organism: Guptibacillus sedimenti; assembly: GCF_028610665.1. Taxonomy (NCBI): domain Bacteria; kingdom Bacillati; phylum Bacillota; class Bacilli; order Caryophanales; family Guptibacillaceae; genus Guptibacillus; species Guptibacillus sedimenti. Next base: position 180,911 of record NZ_JAQQWV010000004.1, on the reverse strand, counting down.
ACTTCGCTTATCGTCTATGCGATTGTCTTCTTTATTCTTGGGTATTTACTATATGCAACAATTCTTGCTATGGTCGGTTCACTCGTTAGTAGAGCAGAAGAAGTGCAGCAGATGATCATGCCAATACAGCTTCTTATAATAATTGCCTTTTTTATAGCGATGTTCGGACTAAGTACCCCATCTTCTACATTTGTCACGATTTCATCCTATATCCCGTTTTTCTCACCGGTCGTAATGTTTTTACGTGTAGGAATGCTCTCGATTCCATTCTGGGAAGTAGCTCTAAGCCTTACGTTGCTCGTTGGGGCAATTGTGTTATTTGGCATTATGGGGGCGAAAGTCTACCGGGGTGGTGTTCTCATGTATGGAAAGTCATCTTCATTAAAAGACATTGGAAAAGCATTAAAGTTATCGAAACGTGAACAATAACATCAACTGAAAAGAAGTTAGCAGACCCGGAGATATGGTTTCTTCGGGTCTTATTTATTTTTACATCTTCATCGGTTGGGCTCATAAGTGCTCGATGAGGTGAGTAAAGAATGTGAAAGCGTACGAACGTGCGCTCGATTAGATATGGTAAAATGAATGGTAGAGAGCATTTGAAAGGGAGATGAGTGATGAAAGAAGTATCCTTTCTGCACTGTGCGGATCTACATTTAGATAGACCATTCACCGGTGCTAATCAATTACCAACTTCGATTCATGAATTTGTTCGAGAAAGTGCTTATCGCTCTTTGCGCGCTATCGTTGATCTTGCTATTCAGCAACGTGTCGATTTTGTCCTTTTTGTTGGAGATTTGTTTGATAGTAGCTATCGTAGCATAAAGACACAGATGGTTCTCTTACAAGAGTTAAAGAGATTAGATGAAGCGGGGATCTATAGTTATCTTTCCCATGGAAACCATGATGCACTGGACGGAGAGTGGGCTGCTTTAACTTGGCCAGAATCAAGCTACTTTTTCAGTGAGGAAGTGGAAGCTGTTCCATTCAAGCAAGAAGAGAAGACGGTTGCCTGGATTCATGGATTTAGTTATCCAACTCGTCATGTGAATGAACGGATGGTAAGTGCTTATCAAAGGACGGATGAAGAGAGTTTCCAAATCGGAATGCTTCATGGAAATTTAGAAGGACAGACGGAGCACTCTGCTTATGCCCCGTTTACATTAAGTGAATTAATCGAAAAAAACTTCGATTATTGGGCGCTTGGTCATATTCATCAACGGATAGAGTTACTGGAAAATCCACCGATCGTGTATCCCGGAAACATCCAGGGGGCTCATTCTAAAGAACGTGGCAAAAAGGGATGTTATTTTGTAAAGTTAAGCGATGCTGATCCAGTCACGGTTTTTCATCAAACATCTGATGTTACATGGCATAGGCCAGTTGTTGATATTGGGAAATGTAATTCCATGGGGCAACTTCTAAACGTTTGTGAAGAAATACTGAATCAGGAAAACTTCTCTACAGGCGGGCATTTAATCAATTTTGAATTTATTGGGATAAGTTCATTACATACAGATCTGCTGTATGCAAACCAATTAGATGACCTTCTCCAGACGCTCCAATTAAATCGAGACATGGAAGATAACGGATTTGTGTGGCCGTACAAATTATCTTTGCATTCTATGCCTTCATGGGATCGGGACAGTTTAAAAGAGCAGAGTGGCTTTTTACAAGACATTCTCTTTATTTCAGACCACTATGAGCAAAATGATCTGAAAGAAGCCATATCCCCTCTCTATAGCCACAGGCGAGCGAGAAAGGCACTTCATCCATTAGAAGATGAAAGCCAGTTAATAAAAGAAGCGGAAGAACTCTTGCTCACCTACCTCATTGATTCAAAAGGAGATGGCGAGTAATGAAACTTAAAGGCATCGAAATCTATGGTTTCGGAAAGTTTGAAAATGATCGAATCGAAGATATTTCAACTGAATTGCAACTTATATTTGGAGAGAACGAAGCAGGGAAATCAACGCTTATTGCGTTTATCGAATACGTATTATTTGGCTTTCAGGCTCGTCAAGAAAATAACTACAAGATGAATCAACTGCCGCGTTTTGGAGGCGTGCTTTCTGTTGAAAATAATGGAGAAATGTTTCGAATTGAAAGAACGAAAGATCGCACGTCTGAACAGGTTGTGATCTACTATTCGAACGGCTCATTTGGAGATAGTGACGATTTAAAGGCACTATTAAAGGGAATGAATCGAACGAGCTTTAAACAAATTTTCTTTTGTAATTTGACAACGTTAAATGACTATCAATACTATGATGAGGAAGGTTGGAATCAAGTATTATATGAAGCCGGTATGAGCGGCGGGGCTTCATTACTTGCCATTGAAAAGAACTTTGAAAAGTGGCAAGGCGAAATTTTTAAGCCAGGTGGTAGAAAACCACAACTTAATGAAAAACTGGAAAGCTATGAGTCTTTAAAGAAAAAGACGAACGAATGGGAGAAGAAAAACGAGAGCTATAACCATTTGATCGAGAAGGTCGAGAAGTTAGAAACACAAGTGAAGGGCAATGCAGAAAGGTTGCAATTACTACAATCTGAGCAGCGAACACTTGATTATGAGAAACAAATTTTCCCTCTTCTAAAACAGAAACAGAAGCTTCATCATTTATTGGATACTCTACCTGAGTTTGATCCTTTTCCAGAGGAAGGACTTGGTAGATTCGATAAATGGAAAGACCAGTCTGTCCTTTTATCTGGGGAATTAGAAAGTTTAAAGAAAAGAAAGCAGGGTCTACAAGCAGAAATTAATCCTAATCATCTTCTTCCTGATGCAAAAAAGTTCTTACAAGAAGTTTCCTCTTTGAACGAAGAAATGATTCTTTACCGAGGAAGAACAGAAGAAAGAAGAAGACGTAAGCAAGAACTTTTATCACTTGATAAAACACTTGAATCAGAGTTGCAGGAATTAGGAGAAACTGAAGAAAAAGTAAAACCTGTGAAGACGTCTTTTTCAGGGCGTGAAAGTTTAAAACAAATCAAAGAAGCCTACCTGCAATCAAATCAGAAATACCAATACGTTAATGAGGGATTTCTCACGGCTAAAGAAGATCTTGAGAAAGAAGAAAATGAGTATAAACGCATAAAAGAACGCATTGCTTCTGAGAAAAAGCATAAAAAGGGAGAAAGAGAAAGCTTTTCAACACAAAAGCGACCATATGAGATGATGGCAGTCGCCATCATACTTCTGATAGTGATAGGTCTAGCTGAAAATTGGCTTCTTGGTTTTGTGGCGGCGGCTATTGTTATCGGTGGAGCAATCCTTATGACTTACACAACCAAGGCCTCTAAGGGCGGCTTGCAAGATGAGGCACTGATCCGAGAGAGAGAGTGGACTCGACAAGCTGAACAAATAAAAGATCAAATTGATCGCCTTAACCGAGCTTATTTTAAGGCTGCAGAAAAAGTAGATCTTTGGGAAGCGGAGAGGTATCAACTTGATAAAGATTTGGAGGAATGGCGCGTGCGTCATTCGTTTCCAGAAAATTTGCCTTCTACATCATTGCTAGACGCATTTGACAGGGTAGTTTCAATTAAGAAGCTGCAGACGGACCGCCATCAAAAGCAGAAACAGATAGAGGAGCTTGACTCTCATTTAGCCTTGTTCGAAGATAGAATGAAGCGTTTATGTGACAAAGTGAATTTACACGATCAAACGCCTGAAAATGCGATTCAACGCGTGCTCCAAAAAGCTGAAGAACAAAGAGAAAGTTTGAAAAAAGTTGACATGGCGAAAAGTAAGTTAAAATCCATTGAGGAGCAGTACGATGAGGTTTCTGCAAAATTAAACAGCTGTAATGAGGAAATAAAGGGACTAATGCTGTTAGCAGAGACAGAAGGCGAAGAGGCCTATCGAACAAAAGGAAAAGCTCACCAAGAAGCAAAAGAGCTGAACCACCAGCTTGCTACTCTTTCATCTCAGCTCAGTGAGGATGCATCTGTAAGATTTGCAACCGTGGAAGAATTAGAGGATCAGCGGCAACAAGTAGAGCAGGAAGAAGCGTCTATATTGGAGAAACAGCAAACACTTTACAAGCAGATAGCTACTGAGCAAGAAAAACTTCGTCTTTTAACAGAAGATGGCACGTATGATGAGTTGCTTTTACAACGGCAGCAAAAGGAGGATGAGATTAACGCTTATGCCAGAAGATGGTCTGTCATGAAAGTAGCATCTGATCTTCTAACGAAAGCGAAAGCAAGATATCAAGAAGAACGCCTACCGGCTGTGATGAAGAAAGCGGAAGAATACTTCAAGAACATTACAGATGAGCGTTACACCGCTATTTATCCACCTTTAGAAGGTGAACCTTTTCGAGTTGTTCATAAGAGCGGTCGAGCGTACAAGCCATCTGAATTAAGTAGGGGAACAGCTGAGCAATTATATTTGTGTATAAGACTTGCACTTGCTTCTATATCTGCAGTAGAAATGCCCATTTTTCTTGATGACATTTTTGTGAATTTTGATGAAAAACGGACGAATCTTGCGAAAGCATTTATTAAGAAGTTTTCTAAAGAACATCAAGTTATTTTATTAACATGCCATACAGCTACCACGGTTGGGATAAATGACAAGATGCATGTACTTGAACGTTCATCTGATGCGATAAATAAAAAAGATCAGTTAATGAGGTGATATTATGGAAGAAGTTTACAAAATACACTTGGTTGAAGATGAAGAGAATCTAGTTCAAATATTAAAAACGTATATGGAAAAGGAAGGATTTGTAGTGAAAACTTTTTTGAGTGGGGAAGAAGCGCTCGAAAGCATTCACGAATCCTGTCATCTTTGGATATTGGATATTATGCTTCCTGGAATTGATGGATATGAATTGTTAAAGAAAATTAAGGCAGAGGACGATGTGCCGGTTATCTTTATTTCAGCGAGAGATGAAGATCTTGATCGCATTGTTGGTCTTGAATTAGGAAGTGATGATTATATTGCAAAGCCATTCATGCCGAGAGAACTAATCATTCGCGCCAAAAAGCTATTAAAGCGAGTGTATCAGCAATCTTCCCAAAAACGATTTGAAATTGTAGAATATGAAATTGATCCTGTTTCAAGAAAAGTACTAGATCGAGGAGAGCCTGTTGAATTAACGACGAAAGAAATGGACTTAATTCTTTATTTAGTTGATCACGTTAATCAAACATTGTCTAGAGAACAAATTCTTGTTCACGTTTGGGGAGACGATTATGTTGGATCAGATCGCGCTGTTGATGATGTGATTAGACGTGTACGAAAAAAAATGCCCCGCATGAATCTTGAGACGTCTTATGGACTTGGTTACCGGTTAATCACATGATTCGCCTGAACTTAACGAAACGGATTTGGCTCTCGTTTATGATTCTAGTACTGCTTGTGGGCGTCGTGATTGCGGTTATCTATCCTCTTTCTATTAAAGGAACGTTAACAGAAGAAACCTACCAGATTATTGAGAGTGAGCAACAACGATATACGTTTCCTGATCAGGATGGTCCACTTCCACCTCAAACAGATCAAGATTTCATCGAGCGGAGAGACGCTGAGCGGTCAGTGGGACATACATTGATTACAAGACTGTATAGTGGCCCACTACAAGGAGATCCAATTCCGGATGAAGTTATTATTGAAATGCGTAAAAATGCGCTGGATCAGAAGAAAGATAAAGGACGGTATGAACTTACGTATAATAACCAGGCATCACTGTTTTATGTGATATCCAAAGTAGATGTGAATGGACAAGAAGCGTACTTTATTTCTTATATGTGGGATACGTATCGCAATCAAATGATTGACCGCCTCTGGTGGAGGTTAATTATCATTTTACTCTTTGCTATGTTTCTTAGCCTTTTTCCTGCAGCGTGGATTGCGCAATATTTGCGAAGACCTTTAACCGTGCTTGGGGAACGTTTTGAGCAAATTGCAAACCGCAATTGGAAGGAGCCGTTCAAATGGGAAGGTGATGAGGAGTTTCAGAAACTTTCCAATCAGTTTGAATCAATGAGGCAGAACTTAATGAGATATGATAAAGCACAGAAAACATTTATCCAACATGCTTCTCATGAGTTGAAAACACCGATTATGATCATCAAAAGCTATGCGCAGTCTATTAAAGATGGCGTCATGCCTGATTCGCTCGATAATACGATGACAGTCATTTTAAATGAGTCCGATCGGATGGAGCAGCGTGTAAAAGGGATGCTGACGTATATTAAGCTGGATTCAATTGATGAGCCTGAAGGAAAATGGGAAACATTTCGCTTTGGGGTCCTTGCTGAAGAACTTCGTGAACGATTTATGTATCAGAGGGAAGATGTGACGTTTTCGATATCAGGGGAACAGATTGAATTGACGGCAATACATGAACAAATGTTAACGGCTATGGACAACCTTGTTCAAAACGCATTGCGCTATGCTAACAGTGAGATCCACTTAATGGCTCGTGAGGATGAAGGACACATTATATTAGAAGTCTACAATGATGGTGAACCACTATCATTTCAAAAAGTAGAAAAAGATAGATTGTTTGAACCGTTTCAAAAAGGTGATAAAGGGCAATTTGGAATCGGACTTGCGATCGTTAAAAAAATTGCGGAACGTCACAAAGGAATAGCAGAAGTAACCAATTTGGATCAGGGAGTTGTTTTTTCGATTTTAATGCCGAAAAAACAAAGCGAAAGGTCTGAGTAAGGCGCTATGCTATACTAAATAAATACATTTTGACCCGGAGGTGGAAAGATGAAAGAATTCAAAGGAATCGGACATTACCGAGTAGGTGATCAAGTGGATCACTTCTTATTAATTAAATCATCAGTGAAAGGCGTAGCAAGTAATGGAAAGCCTTTTCTTACATTAATTTTACAGGACAAGTCAGGAGATATTGAGGCTAAGCTCTGGGACGCGTCTTCTGACGATGAAGAGAGTTTTGATGCTCAACAAATTATTAAGGTGAAAGGTGATGTGACAAACTATCGTGGACGTAATCAACTAAGAATTAAAGCTATTCGCCTTGCAACAGATATGGACCAGGTGAAAGTAAGTGATTTTGTTGAATCAGCTCCACTTGAAGTGAATGAAATTATGGAGAAAATCACGCAGTATGTGTTTGAAATGCGTAATCCAAACATTCAGCGTATTACACGTCATCTTGTAAAGAAACATCAAAGTGACTTTCTGACCTTCCCAGCCGCAACAAAAAATCATCATGAGTTTGTTTCGGGATTATCTTATCATGTCGTTTCCATGCTTGATATTGCTAAGTCCTTATCTCAGTTATACCCATCTCTTGATACAGATTTGCTTTACGGCGGAATTATCCTACATGATTTAGGAAAAGTCGTAGAGCTATCAGGATCGATTGCAGCAAGCTATACGAATGAAGGGAAGCTACTCGGTCATATATCAATCATGGTGAATGAAATCGGTCAGGCAGCAAAGGATTTAGAAATTGAAGGTGAAGAAGTTATGCTTCTTCAACATCTGATCTTGAGTCACCATGGTAAAGCGGAGTGGGGTAGTCCAAAGCCTCCAATGATTCGGGAAGCAGAGATTTTGCATATGATTGACAACATTGATGCGAAAATGAATATGCTTGATCGAGCTCTAAATAAAGTTGAGCCAGGTGAATTTACAGATCGCGTCTTTGCACTTGATAATCGTTCATTTTATAAACCTAAGATGACCCCTATTAGTGAAAATGCAACAAAATAAAGTAAGGTAACAGAAGGGAAATGCGTTCTTTGAACCATTTCTCTTTTTTCTGAGAAAAAGGACTACTCGGAGGATGGACATGAAAATAAAGGATTGGGATCGGAATTTAAAGATTAGACTATTTGGGGAGGGATTGATGAACATTCTATTTTGGATGTTCTTTCCCTTTATGGCCATTTATTTTTCAGATTCATTTGGAAAAGGAATGGCAGGTCTTTTACTAGTTTTGTCTCAGGTTGTTGCCGTTATCGCTAATTTAATTGGTGGGTATTGCGCGGATCAATATGGAAGAAAGCAAATGATGTTTCTTTCTGCTCTAGGGCAGGGATTCACGTTTGTGGTGTTTGCGTTTGCTAATTCTCCATGGCTTAGTTCCCCGATGCTAACGTTTGTAAGCTTTTCTGTTCTTGGCATCTTCGGATCATTGTACTGGCCAGCTAGTCATGCCATGGTTGCAGATGTTGTGGAAGAAAAAGACCGGAATACAGTCTTTGCTGTCTTCTATACGGCACTCAATATTTCAGTTGTCGTCGGACCAATTCTAGGCGGACTATTCTTCTTTCAGCATCGATTTGGGTTACTATTAATTGCTGCTGCCGTCAGCTTCTCTTTGGCAGTATTAATTTCCATCTTTATTCGTGAGACAGCTCCTGAAAAGAGACAAAATAGTCTCGTTACAGATTCTTCTACGAAATGGACAAAGTTTCTTTGGACTCAGCTTCAAGACTATCGAGTGATTGCGAATGACAAAGTTTTTCTGTTATTTATTTTGGCTGGCGTCCTTGTCGCTCAGACATTTATGCAGCTTGATTTATTAATCGCAGTCTATTTAAGCGAAAAAGTGCCAGAGCAAGCTGTGTTTACGTTCTTAAATACTGCGATCAGAGCAGATGGCAATCAGATATTTAGTTGGCTTATATCAGAAAATGGCTTACTGGTTGCGCTGTTAACCGTTTATATGACGACTAAAATGAATCAATTTAAAGAGCGAAATGTTTTTATTGTTTCTTGTTTGATCTATGCGCTAAGCATGATCTTATTTGGAAACGTTACTTCTATATGGCTTCTTGCTATTGCTATGTTTATTTTTACAATGGGAGAGCTGATGGTTGTTGGTATTCAAGAAGGATTCGTTTCACGTCTAGCTCCAAAACATATGCGTGGTCAATATTTTGCAGCTGCAAGTCTTCGTTTTACTGTCGGTAGAACGGTCGCCCCAGTAGCTATACCACTTACAGCCTTAATAGGATTTCAGTGGACGTTTTACTTGATCAGTTTTCTTGCAGTGAGTGCAGCTTTCCTCTATTTTGTAATGTTTGACATGACTGAGAAACAGGGAGTTAACCATTCTTAACTCTTCTAACTGGTATAATTCATTTCTTTTGTACATAAAGTGTAGTAATTGAAGAAGCTTGTACGAAAGAAAGGAAGTGCTTTGGATGAGGAAAGGCGTTCTTATACTTCTAGGTTTTCTATTTATTTTAAGTTTGTTTCAACTCACAGAAGTATCGGCTACATTATCAGGCATATTCTCCCAATTTCCATGGTGGATCTATTTCGTTCTAGCAGGTATTGTCTACAGTGGTTATAAGACAATGCAATTAACAGCTGAAGAGAGAAAGGTTGATCAGATTCATATTGAAGAAGAAGGCAGAGTGTACGTGGAAAGAATGGAGGAAGAACGCGAACGTAGGAAACAGCGAATACCGGAATAGCACAATAAAAAAAGACGAAAGGGCTAAGCCCTTTCGTCTTTTTAACGTTATTCTTCTGATTGAGCCTCGTCAGACTCTTCAGTTTCAGTGTTTTCTTCCTTCTCTTCTGTTTTGAAGAGATCTTCAAACTGATCATCTTTTACTTTAATATCAGATTCTTTGATTAGTTCATCAATAACTGTTGGAACGTCTTTGGCATTTTGTAGCATATACTGTTCTTCAACTTGATCTTTTGCATCTTCAAAGGACATAACTGTTTTCTTCTTTAGCTTAATAATGTGATAGCCAAATTGTGATTGAACAATGTCACTTACTTCGCCTTCTTTCAATGCAAAGGCAGCTTCTTCAAACTCTGCAACCATGTCACCTTGTTTGAATACGCCAAGATCACCGCCATTTTCAGCTGATCCATCTTTCGAATATTCTTTTGCAAGTTCAGCAAAATCTCCGCCGTCTTCTAGTTTCTTTTGCACTTCTTTCGCTGTTTCTTCATCGTCAACTAAAATGTGGCTTGCTTCTAGTTCTGTGAAGAGGTTCTTATTATCTTCATAGAACTCTTTAAGCTTCTCGTCCGTCACCTCTACACCGTCGGTTGCCGCTTTTTGAGCAAGAAGTTGCTTTCGTACATCGACTTTAAACTGCTCAATGTCCTGGTATCCATTTGATTGAAGGGCTTGTTCAAGTTGCTCATCTGTTTCAAAATTTTCTTTGATCTTATCGAGTTCTTTCTCAACTTCTTTATCAGAAACATCGTATTTATCTTCTAGAATTTTCGTTTGGACTAGATCGCTTAGTACCGATTCACCAGCTTGATCTTTTAATGCTTGATAAAATTCTTCCTGTGTAACATTTCCAGCACTTGTTTCAACGACAGCTTCTGAATTATCTCCTGAATCATTGCTGCAAGCGGATATCGCAAGTAAAGCGATTAAAGCAGAAAGCATAATGAACATTTTTTTCATCAAGTATACACTCCTAAAGGGTTAGTTAAATTTAACAATATTGTGATACAGTTAATACTATAGCATAGAAAGATATGTGAAGTTAAATTGAATTGGAAATATGAGAAAAATTACACAAAACAACCAGGTTCTGTGTGAAATTGATATAATTAAATGCAGGAAACCTCTTCTTTTTTTGAACGGCAATAGTCGAGCAGACGAAGCAGGCGAAACAAAAAAAGATGAGGCTCATCGCCTCATCTTTTTTGAGTATGCATGGAGATACGCTCTTTGTGTCTTAAGTGAATAAAACTTCTACGTAGGAAGAAATGAGCAAAATCGTAATAAGAACGTTAATGGTTCTAAATACATTTGGCTGTTTTTCTTCAGGAATGTTTTTCTTCAAGCATAGGGCATTTGTCATAGAGTTAAATGTAACTAGAATGAAAGTCGCAAATAGGATGAAGAATAATCCAATAATGGTCATGTAAGAACCTCCCAGAGTCCATTTCGTTAATTCGAAGAAATATATAACGGTTTTCTTTAACTTATCTTTCAATCCGTAGTATCATGGAAAATATTCGTCCCATAAGGAGCTGTTCAAATGTTTAAAAACCGATGGAAGACGGCCTTTATCATTCTCTTAGCTGCTGTCGTCCTCATTTTTGCAGGTGTCGTAGGATTCTATCAATACTATTTTCCTGAAAGTGAGATTGCCAAACTCTCAAATGAGAAAAATACAGAAGAACCTTTTGAAACGACATTTTCGATTCAGATGAAAAAAGATGAATTGAATGAAATCATTAATCAAGAACTTGAAAAGTACAGTGAGAAACAAAAGAACATTGGATATAGTGTTAATCTCGATGAGCTGGCCTCTTTTCAAGGATACGTAACGATTTTTGATCGGAAAGTGGACTTTTTTCTTAAATTCGAGCCTCAGGTACAGCCAAATGGTGACCTTTTATTAAAAGAAAAATCTTTTCAGATTGGTCTGCTTGAGCTTCCAAGTGATAAAGTTCTTTCCTTTATAAAAAAGCAGGCATCATTGCCGCCTGAAATAACAATTGATTCTGATAAAGGGACAATTTATATGGCTGTAAGCGAATTAGAATTGAAGAATGATATGAAGCTTAGGGCGAAATCATTCGACCTTCCTAATGATGAAATTGTATTCGATGCCTACTATCCTATTAATTAGCATGTTGTCCTAACATTATTATGAAGGAAGTCTTATGAGAATTCAATACTGCTGACTGCAAGGCAATAGTAAAAGAACAGAGCGCTAAGTTTTAGCGCTCTGTTCTTTTAGGATTTCTTCTTACTTTTTTTGGTGTAAGTTAAGAGGCTCGTTTAATAAGGATATGGAAACCTTCACTGCGGTCTTCTACATATGCATTCTTTGGTGCGCGAAGCACTTGAGAGGCATAGAGAAAGTCGCTAAAGCTAAAACCAAGGTTAACCGCAGCCAGAATTGAGAAAAACGATACATAGGCTGGCATGTAAACTGATGCAACAATTGCGGCAGTCGTAATCGTAACGGCTGGTGCAAGAGCTGCAATTAAGAAAAGATTTCTTGAAATTGGACTGCACGTTTCACAGCGCATCATCGGTAGGAGGACAAATCCTTTTTCTAATTTCATCGTTGCTTTTAAGCCGGCTAATGTTAAAGGAAGCCAGTGGATCAGCTTATGAATAGGAAAAAGGACAGCCAGGGAACCGAGAAACGGTAGTATCGGTACAATCGCATGTTTTGTTGTCGGATATAACATACTGAAGACGAGATAAAATGCAATAAAGTATAATAGAGTTAACAGCATCGAGAATATAGTTAATCGATGTGTTCCGAATTCACGATTAAGGTAAATCGATTTCCAACAATTCATAAGAATCACCTGCTTCCGTAACTTTCATGTGGGTTCGTGTTATAGTGAATACTCGTATACTGTACAGCGATTCTACGCAGAAATCAACACGTTTTTTTGTAAAGAAATAAGTCGAAATCTTTTTGACAAAATCAGCGCTTTTTCGCGCTGGATTAGTCTGGAAAATACATTTCAATTTATACCCTGTTCCGGTAAACTATAAGTACAATTGATCGCAAAGTAAGGAGTTAAGTTAACATGGAAGCTATCCACAAAAGATTAGATCGAATTGAGTTTCATATGCGCTTACTTGCTAAGATGGAAGAGGAAGGAGAATACCCATTTTATCGCCTTGTGATTGACAGAGGACTAACAGAGGCTGAGGTAACAGAAGTGTTTCAATTATGTTTAGAAGTAAATAAAAAAATGCATGAACAAATCGAAGAAGGTCTCTTAAACCGTTCAACGTTGCTCACGCATTTTGTAGGTATGTTAAATATTAAGTTAGATCCGCTAATGACAATTAAAGCACTACTTGCTCAGGAAGAGACTTACCGAGAACTAATGGAGACACTTCTGAAAGTATCACCTTATCGTTAAAACGATTTCAATCGTTCTTCGTCATCCTGGCTTGTGAATTCTTTTGAGAATTCACTTTCAAGCTTGGTGAAAGACTTTTGGAAAATTTCCATAAAGTCTTCCCCGTAAAGTTCTTTAATTACACACATCATTTCTGTAAATTCAGGAAACTTACCATAAAGATCTCGAATAGGCATGGAAGCTTTTAAGACACTATCACGATTCGGAGAGTAATGTTTCCACGTTTCCTGCAACAATTTCTCACCCTTTTCAGTAAGTTGTACATATGTATTGCGCTTATCATTCTCTTTTTTTGAAAAAGTGAGAAGAGATCGAGATTCTAACTTTTTTGAAAAATTAAATGCGGTTGAAACATGCATCACACCAAATTTGGCAATATCAGAAATAGAAGACCCGTCAAGGTGGTAAGCAATGGAAAGGATATGATGTTCATTAATGTTAAGATCAAAAGGCTTTAGCCACTCTTGCCAATCACGTTCAACAGATTTCCAGAGTGCTTTACTCAATTGGCCTATTCGATGACTGAAAATCATCGCTTCTTGAATTGAAATTTCCTGTTCTTCCTTCATAAAGGCCCTCCTTTTCTTATCGGTCTTTCAAGCTATATTAGAATATTGTTGATCGTCTGTAAAAAAACCGGCTATTTCGAAGCCGGACTGTTTACTTCATCTTTAACTGTCTCAATTGTCTTTTGCATTTCTTCTACATCTTCTTTTAACCTTGTTAAATTAGGTTGAATGTCCTGTTGATAAGAAGAAATAGAGCGCTTCAAATCAGCAGCTACTTCTTGGATCACTTCTTTTCCTTCAGAAGACAACTGTTTAACTTGAGTACTAAGCTCGTTCAAATCGCTTTTAAGCTTTGCAAATCCTTCTTTTATGTCATCGCTCTTAACTTTTGTTTCAGCGATTAGTTCTTTGCCTGATTTAGGTGTTGTTAAAAGTACAGAAGCGGCTGAAACTACCCCTCCAAATATAAATCCTTTTAATAATGTCTTCGCTTTCCCCATGATGATCATCCTTTCCTATCCAAATCCTTATATAGCCACTTAAACAAATTAGTTCGCCGTCCCCTTAAAAAATCCTGCTTATTTTGTTCATTATTCTATTAGGTTATGAAAACAGCTTTTGTTACATATATCTTTAACTATACGCTAAGGTAATGGGAGGGGACGGGTGTGGCTGGATTTATCTTTTTTCTCATAGCAGCTGGTAGTTTATTATTAACCGCTATGGTTAGTCGATTGTTACTTATTAGAAAATATTCTTTTCATAATGAACAAATGATTCGGAAACAAAAAAGTGCTTACTTGTTTGGAACTTGTGCCGTTGTTTTTCTAATTCTGGGTATTTCAATGGCTATGCTTGTTTTCTAGCACGCTTTCTTATTTTCCCCAGCCGTTTCAAGTCGCAAACATAAAAAAACACATAGGTGGTTAGAAAGACGCTCTTTTGAGGTATCTTATAGAGAGAAGGATAGCAAAGGAGCGTGAAAAGATGAATCGAATGGTGAAAAGTGTTTTTAAACGAATGACAAAAAAAGCAGTTTCCGTAATGAAAGATAAAGATCGAATGCAAGAAGTGTCAATCGAATCTCTAAAAAAGGGAGCTCTCTATAAGGGTCGTAAAGGAATGGATGATATGTGGGTTGATGTGAAAACATTCTCACGACTCGTTCAAGAAGTTAGAAAAGGTCGTTATCGCGATATCTCCAAAAAATCTGTCATCATGATTGTGGGAGCACTTCTTTATTTTGTGAGTCCGATTGATGCGGTGCCAGATTTATTAGTTGGTATCGGCTTATTAGACGATGTAGCTGTAATCGGATTTGTAGCAGGGCAATTAAAGAATGAACTAGAAAAGTTTCGTGAGTGGGAAACTGGAGTGAGAATATAAAAAATCCGGCCAATTTGGCCGGATTTTTGTTGGATTTAAAAAGCAAAACTAGTGCGTTTAAGAATCGATTGAACAACTGGAAAGATTAGTACCATTGCGATGGTGTTTACTGCAGCAGTTGGAAGAACGACTGTTAGAAACAATCCTGTAAATGCAGCACCACCAGGTAGTCCTGTGAAAACAAGTGCAGCTCCAAGGAAAATAGTGCCACTAATCATTGTTCCGATCGCTGTTAAGATCCCAACAGTTACTAGCGACTGTCCAAAACGCTGAACAAGAAGATAAAGTCCAAAGAATGCAAATGCTGTAACGGGCTTATCGATCATGTTTGCAAGCTGTCCACCAGGAAAGGTAGTTGTTGCAGTAGAAATAACGCCAGTTGCAAGACCAAGTACTAGAACGCTTTTACGCTCAGGGAATAGCAAGATTCCTAGGAACATCATTGTTAGAAGCATATCGTTTTTCATTCCTGAAATTAACCCTGGAATAATCGCGTGAAGAATCGTTCCAATACCAAGCAGTAACGCCATTAGTACTAAGTTTTTCGTTTTCATAAAAAATCTCTCCTCTTCTCAACTCATTCTCCATCATTCGATGGTATTCTCTCCAACAGTGCCCTATGTGCCTGCTGCGAAAGATCTAATTTTTTATATCATAACAAACGAAGCTCCTATTGAAAAGTGTTAAATATTGTGTTTGTGATGGAATGTATGCATAAAATCGCTCAAGGCTTGAACGGAATTAAGCGGTACGGCGTTATAGATGGATGCTCGGCATCCACCAACAGAACGGTGGCCCTTTAGACCTACAAACCCTTCTTCTTCCGCTTCTTTAAGAAACAGATCTTCAAGCTCTTTACTAGGAAGAGTAAAGGTTACGTTCATAGAGGAACGACTGTCTGCCTCGGCTGTTCCACTATAAAAACCTTTACTACCATCAATAGTGGTATAAAGTAATTTTGTTTTCTCGGCGTTCATTTTCTCTATTTCTTTTAAACCACCCTTTTTCTTCGTCCATTCTAGAACGAGAGATAACATATAGATAGCGAAGGATGGAGGAGTGTTATAAAGAGATTTTTTATCAACATGAGTACGATAATCTAACATGGTAGGGAGATTATCTGGAATTTCACTCAGTAGATCCTTTTTCAAAATCACAACTGTAACGCCAGCTGGTCCTAGATTTTTCTGGGCACCAGCATAAATAAGTCCGAATTGGTCGATCGGAAGAGAGCGACTCAAGATATCACTCGACATATCCGCAATAAACGTGGACTCTTTACGCTGAGGAAAGCTCTTCCACTGCGTCCCGTGGATTGTATTATTTGATGTCAGGTGAACATAGGCATCATTCTCCCCATATTTTAGTGCGTTTAAATCGGGTATACGTTTGAAATCCGCTTCTTTACTACTGCCCCCAATGTACGTTTCCCCGATTTTTTGGGCTTCTGTTAAGGCCTTTTGAGACCAGCTTCCAGTGAGCAAGTAGTTTGCCATATAACCTTGATGAAGAAAATTCATCGGAATCATTGAGAACTGCAGGCTCGCTCCGCCTTGAAGAAAAAGAACTTCATAATCATCTGGAATCTCAAGTAATTCTCTAAGGAGTTCATTAGCTCCATCATGAATTCTCTGATACTCTTTACTACGATGACTAAACTCCATAATTGACATGCCTTGCTGCTGATAATTAAGAAGCTCTGATTGAGCATGACTAAGCACATCTTGCGGTAAAGCAGACGGACCAGCATTAAAATTATAACGACGCTCCACGATTCGACACTCCTTTAGCAATGTAATGCGATGCTTCAATTAAACTTGTACTCATCCTATCATTAAAAGAATCAGCGTAGCTATGTTTTTTCTAATCTTTTCGAATATTTCGTTCGATTGAAGCAGAAGCATTTGCTCTCTGCTTGTGTTTTGCTATTCTATATAGAAGTGAATGTTAAGAAAGTGGTGTTATGCAATGTATCGCGAAAACAAACCAACTCATATCGGACCATACGATCATCCAGATATTTACCCCGGGCCACGACCAGCTTCGTCGTTTTTGTACCATAATGGAAAAGCACATCGGATTGATGAAAGTGAGCACGTACCCGTTGAAAAACAAATTGTTCATTATGCTAGAGGAGAGGATGTTTCAGGATCATTAGCTTTTTCTAGTTCAGAACAATTTACGGTAGAGGAGCTTCTATTATCAGAAGGTTTATCTCCAATAGAAGAGCGAATACCCCTCCTGGCTTATGGATCAAATGTTTGTCTCGCTCAACTTCGGTATAAATTTAGTCTTAACCCTGATTTAAGTGACTTTATTCTATATTATCGAGCAGAATTAAAGGATACGGACGTAGTGGCGGGGGCTTTTCTTGCGCCATATGGTGCGCTCCCTGCTGTTATTGCCCCTGTTCCTGGAGCAAAGACAGAAGTTTGGGTAACGTTTGTTGATCGTGAACAGCTCGAGCTTTTAAATAGGACAGAAGGTGGATATGTGCTACGAGAACATCTTCACGGAAAGTTAACGCTTAAAACAGGCGAACAATTTGAGCGAGTATATGCTTATTACTATCCACATGCTTTTTTGAGAGAAGGCTCTTATGTTCGATTTAAAGATATTCCGGGAGAATCTGAATTGCCTTCTATGTGGCAAGCAGATTTATTAAACGAATTGAAAGCAATGCTTGGTTACGGGGGCCATCGTGAAGAATTCATACATGAATTAAGGTGGAATCCTGATTTACGTACTAAATTATCTACAATGTTGAATGGAATGGAACATACATTTGAACATCCTGATTGGGGAATACCAAATGGTTTTTATACGTTAAATGAAATGACTCGTTCCCAAATTAAAAAGAGACCGTAGCGGTCTCTTTTCAAGTGGTGAGAAAGGTTTACTGAGATAGCTGTGAACGAATCCCTTCAGCTAGGCGCTGCAACTTCTCTGTATCGTACTCATCTTCATGTGTCTTCCAAACAGCTCCAAATCCGTCTCCTTTTCCGTAGCGAGGAATCAGGTGGAGATGGTAATGGAAGACAGATTGTCCTGCAATGGCTTCATTGTTATTAAGAATATTCATCCCTTCAGGGGTAAAGTTGGCTTTTAGAGCATTTGCAATCTCAGGGACCGCTTCAAAGAGCTTCGACGCCGTTTCAGGCTCAAGTTCATAGATGTTTTGTTTATGCTTTTTGGGGATAACGAGGGTGTGTCCTTCTGTTACCTGGGTGAGGTCGAGAAAAGCTAACACATCATCATTTTCGTAAACTTTGGCAGAAGGGATATCCCCATTAATAATTTTGCAAAAGATACAATCTGGTGAATGACTCATAAGTATCATCCTTTCAATCTTTTTATTTATCGTACCATAATTTTCTTATTTGATGCGATTGACTCTAACTAAAAAAGGCTCTGCCGGGGGTGCAGAGCCCTGAGTGTAACTTAATTAAGGGAAGACGCCACACTCTTTAAAAGGATGCTCTTAAAAGAGGAATTCTATTCAATGTCCTTGTTTTTTGGACTCTTCTAGCATCTCTTCTATGAAAAAGGTAAGATGTGGATAGTGAAAGAAAAACAATGACTCCGGTCTATCACTCCCTAAATAAAAGTTTGTTAAAATAAAAGCAAATGATGAAATGAGAGGAACGCTATGAATAATTCAATTTTAGAAGTCAGTCATCTTACTGGTGGGTATCAGGCAAATAAGCCTGTCCTTCACGATGTGTCTCTACGTGTAAACTCAAATGAAATTGTTGGATTGATCGGACTTAACGGTGCTGGAAAAAGCACAACAATTAAACATATTCTCGGATTGCTTGATCCAATGAATGGTGAAATCAAAGTGGGAGGGACTACTTTTGCTGATAATAAAGACGGATATCGCAAACAATTTTCCTACATACCCGAAACGCCTCTATTATATGATGAATTAACGCTTTGGGAGCATTTGCAGTTAACGGCATTGGCTTATGAACTTGGTGAAGAGTGGAAAGAAAGAGCTGAAGCACTTTTGCAGGAATTTCGTATGACGAATATGAAAAAATGGTTTCCGGGGCATTTTTCTAAAGGAATGAGACAGAAGGTTATGATTATGTGCGCCTTTCTAGTAAAGCCATCCCTGTATATCGTCGACGAGCCATTTGTTGGGTTAGATCCCATCGGTATTCAATCATTTCTTGATATGATGCTTGAAATGAAAGATAAAGGGGCTGGAGTGCTAATGTCCACCCATATCCTTTCAACGGCTGAAAGATATTGCGATCGATTTATTATTTTGCATGATGGACAAATTGTTATGGCAGGAACAATGGCAGAATTACGAAATCAAATCGGTAATGGCGCTGCAACGCTTGATGACATTTATATCGAAGCGACCAGGAGTGGAAAATGATGCAGCTACAGACCTTATGGAAAGAAAGGGCAGGAGCCTTCTGGAACATTGCTATGCGGTATTTCAGGCTAATTGGAAACAGCAGCTTTTTGTTCACTCTTGTTCTGGCTCTCATTTTTGGAGCGTATTATTACAGTGAAATTCTAAAGGTGCTACCTGAATCCTTTCCAGGTGTGGCCGTTATTACCATCGTTGCAGCTTTTATACTTGTTCGTACACCACTTCGTTTCTTTTTATCCGAAGCAGATCTTGTTTTTATGCTACCTGCTGAGAATCGATTGCAAGGTTATTTTCGTAAATCACTTATGTATAGCTTTGCTCTTCAAGTATTCACAACAGTAGTTGTGATGACGATCCTTGCACCACTCTATCAGCATGAAATGGCTGCTGGAACTGGATATTATGTTTTTGTGATTTGTGTTCTGATTGTATTAAAAGGCGCGAATGTTCTCATGAAATGGATGGAGCTGCATCTGCCAGCTCACCATTCGACTAATGTTTATATCCTGGCAAGACTTGCTGTAACGATTATATTCACCTACTTATTGCTCATACAGGCGCAATGGTTCTATGTCGCTCTATCTGCCGTACTATTCGTCGTCACTTTCTTTTTGATGTTTCTCCCTCTGCAACGGAAATATGCGATCAAATGGGAGAAGTTGCTTGCAATGGATGAAAAGCAAAGTATGAAATTCTATCGTACGGCTAACTTATTTACAGATGTTCCTAAATTGAAGCAATCAGTTAAACAAAGACGATTGTTAAGTAGCCTGGGTGAGAAGCTATTACCATCTGATTCTGTCTATGCTACTCTTTATCAAAAAGCTTTTATTCGGAGTAACGAGTATTTTGGCATTTATTTTAGATTGTGGCTTCTAGGTCTTGCAGTAGTTGCTTTTGTGCCCGGTTTAATTGGGAAAGTGATTGGTGCTGCTCTGATTATTTATCTGACAGCCACTCAGTTACGCACGCTTTATCCTCATTATCAAGCACATGTCATGGTAAAGCTTTATCCAGTATCGGATCATGAACAAGGAAAAGCGTTTCGCCTTATGCTGCTTCGCTTATTGGGTGCACAAGCAGTAACATTTGCAGCTCTTTCTTTTCTTTTATCTCTTGATGTGATCGTATTTCTATCTGTGCTTTTAGCAGGTAGTGCAGCCGTTGTTGTTGCAACATCTCGCGCAGCAGTAGTTAGAAGGTCGGTCTCTTAAAACGTTAGGAATGAACAAGCAAAGGGTGTTTAGTTGCATGGAATATCGAAGCGAAATATCGGAAGAACTTGAAGCGTGGGAACGAAAAATCACGAGGAAATCTTCTATGGTTTCACGATCAGCCAAAAGAATACAAAATCGAATCAATGGTGTTATACCAGAACGTCTTCATTCAATTGTGACAAATAGTATAAAGACGATGGTGCAAGGGGTACTCGTTGGAAGTACGTATACGGTACATCCACCTAAAAAAAATCTATCACTTCAAGTGAGAGATCAACAGGCGAAAGAATTGATACGTAAATACAAACGAATTGCTGCTACTGAAGGTGCTGGTACAGGAGCGGGAGGAATTCTATTAGGATTAGCTGATTTCCCGTTGCTTTTATCGATTAAAATGAAACTCCTCTTTGACCTCGCTAGCACTTATGGATATGATGCTAAAAAAATAGAAGAAAGGGTTTTTATTCTAACTATTTTTCAGCTCGCTTTTTCATCTGATGATACTAGAAGAAAAAGTTATCGGAAGATTTCTTGTTGGGATGAGAGCCTTAGTCAAATAGACGTTCGGAAAAAGTACGAAGAGCATGATTGGAAAACTTTTCAGCTTGAGTATCGAGATTATATTGATCTCCCTAAATTACTTCAAATGGTACCCGGCGTAGGGGCAATTGTGGGAGCTTACGTGAACTATCACTTTCTTGATTGGCTAGGTGAAAATGCAATCAATGCTTATCGGACACGGATGATCAAAGAAGAAAACCAAACAACATAAAGAAAAGAGCCAGCTGGAGGTATCCATGCTGGCTCTTTTCTGTCTGTAACCTTATTGATGATAGGTAAGGATGTTGTTTATTCGAATCGTGCGTCGCTAAGAATGCGATCCATTTCTTCCATGTGATGTGTTTCGTCCGCAATCATATCGTCTAGCTTTACAACAAGTTCAGTAAAACCAAGTTCTTCAGCTTGTTTTTTACGCTTTTCATAACGATCAATGGTATCCTTCTCAGCTGTGCGAGCTTCAATAAGCATTTCTTTTACATCGGTAAGCTGTTTTACTTCAGCTGGCGCAGTAGTAGGGGTACCGCCTAATACTTTAATCTTTTCTGCAAGGTAAAGAGCGTGGCCCAGTTCATCTGCGATTTCACTTTCAAAGAATGGTTTCAATGTTTGACGATATAAGCCAGATACAACTGCCGCATTATAAGTATACATAATACTTGCAGCGTATTCGTTAGCAAGGTCTACATTTAGTCCATCGATGAGTTCCTGTTTTTTGTCTGCCATTTTAAACATCCTTTCTAAATCGTTACTGTTTTGGTTCCATATTAATTTTACCCTTACATTGGCACGATAAAACATAAACCAAAGAATATTTAGGGAGAATAGAATTAATGTTTGACGGATGTTAGGAGGGGTAATATTCATTATATCAATGACACTATTTCATTTATCTAGGAGGTTTTATTTTGAGTAAGATTGCTGTATTAATGACAGATATGTTTGAGGATGTAGAATATACAAAACCCGCAGAGCAGTTTAACAACGCTGGTCATTCTTTAACCGTTATTAGCTCGAAAGCAGGGCAAGAATTAACTGGGAAACAAGGTGAGGCTAAAGTTACATCTGATAAGGGAATAGACGATGTCAAACCTGAAGAGTTTGATGTTCTGTTTATTCCTGGAGGGGTTTCTCCAGATGAACTAAGGGCAGACGATCGATTTGTTGTATTTACGAAGAAAATGATGTTTTTGAATAAGAAAACGCTCGTTATTTGTCATGGGCCACAGCTACTCATTTCAGCGGAAGTTTTAAATGGAAGAAACATTACTGGGTTCAAGTCCATTCAAACGGATTTAAAATATGCTGGAGCGAACGTATTTGATGAAGAGGTTGTCGTTTGTGGAGGTAATCTCGTGAGCAGTCGAAACCCTGACGATATTCCAGCGTTTATCGAAAAATCGTTGTCAGTGATGGATAGCTGATTAAAGGAGTGAAAGTAATGACTGAGAAAAATCATTTAGTTAATAAAGAAAGTGAGCTTAACGTAAATAAAGTTGATGATACGTTAGATCGAATGAGTGACGAGCGTATGGATGATATCCTTTCTAATTTCGAACAGTTTAAATCTTATCTTGCTACAAGAGTGGAGCTGGGAGAAAAACTAGGACTTAGTGAAGAGAGATTGGCCCAGGCAGCAGAAAAAGTAGCAGGTTACTTAGCCGCGAAGGAAGAGCCTAAAAATAGAGAAGAGAAACTTCTTCAGGAACTTTGGCTCGTTGGCAATAAAGAACAGCGTCACGAATTGGCTCATCTTCTCGTTCGAATGGTATTGAATAAAGAAAACTAAGAAAAAGCCGCTGCTGGTTCAGCGGCTTTTTTTAAAAGTCTAAATAAGAAAGGCGTAAGAATATGAACAAAAATGAGTTTTTTAGTACGCTTTCTGGAGCGTTAAAACAAAAAAAGGTTTGGTTACCTCTTCTCTTAAATGCATTTGGCCTATTAGTTGCTATATTAGCAATCATGTTATTTTCAGAGTTAGCGGAAGAAATACTTGAAAAAGAAACGCTTCAATTTGATCAATCGATCATATCGGCAATCGACCCTATCAGGTCTGATGGATTGATGAACGTGATTGAAATCATTACGGAATTAGGATCAGTCTGGTGGATCACAGTTGTTTCAATCACAACAGTAGCTATACTGTGGTTTAAGAAACGTGATGGATGGAGTATTCTCTTTTTTATCATTGCCCAGGCGGCTGGCGGGCTCTTAACGAAAGTGTTAAAACATTTCTTTGCACGATCAAGACCTTCTGTGGATGCTGCATATGATGCGGTTGGGTATAGTTTTCCAAGCGGTCACGCAATGGGATCATTTTTACTTTACGGATTTATCGGATATTTAATTGTAAGAAGCCAGAGAGGAAGGACAACAAAATGGATAAGTGGCTTACTTGTACTACTATTTATTCTAATGATTGGATTTAGCCGAATCTATTTAGGGGTTCATTATCCAAGTGATGTACTAGCAGGCTATGCTGCCGGTACCCTCTGGCTATCTGTTTGTATCTTCTCTTTGGAGTGGGTTCTTTGGATGAAACGTTCCTCTTTCAGTTTAGGATCAGTTCGGAAAGTTTTTTCCAGTAAGAACAGTTAAGTATTTTGGTAGAACTTCGAGTGTGGACGGGGTCGTATAATAACGTTCTCCGTCGCAGTCGATTGTTTGTTCTGGACTGGCCGTTATACTTAAGTTCTTTGTTTGGAAATGAAGTATATCTTCGTTAAATCGAGATTGTTTGAACACTTTGGATTGAAAAATTGACCAGAAAGTAGGGAGTGACGTCTCTTTAATGATTAATACATCGAATTCTCCATCTTGCAGGTTGTTTTCAGGGAAGAATGCTTGAATGCCTCCTGTAAAAGGACCGTTCCCCACAATCATCATCACCGCTTCGCCTTCAAAATTCGTTTCATCGGCTTCTACTTTAAGGTGAAAAGGTTCTGGATTATTAATGGTTTGGGCTGTACTAATGTAATAGGAAAGCCTTCCAAAAACCTCTTTCGTATCAGGATTAATGTTTTCTGATGTTTGCGTGATTAACCCAATCCCCCAGAAATTCAAGAAATACTCGTCATTAGAGCGTCCAACATCAATAAGGGAGCGGTTTTCTTCTAAAAGCTGTTCGACAGCTTGTATCGGATTTTGATTGATCCCAATCGCTCGAGAGAAGTCATTACAAGTTCCACCAGGAATCACACCGAAAATAGGACGATTCTCCCTCTTACAAATCGCATTTGCTAGTTCATAGATGGTACCATCTCCACCAGCCCCGATAAGAATGTCGACATCATCCGCCAAGTCCTCTACTAATTCAGCACCGTGTCCTTCATGTTCTGTCTTGTGAAGAGAAACGTGTTCATATTTTTCTTGAAGTCGTTCTTGTATCAGGTCAATTTGATTGACCATTTTAACATTTCCTGCTTTAGGATTTAAAATAATGGCTACACGTGTCAATGTTATGGCTCCTTTCACGTAATCTCTCTTTCTTATTCCCTTATCACTTAGCACCTACACTCAAATACAGAGATTAAAATAGTATATTGAACCAAAAATACTTGGGGAGGATTAGGGTGAACATATAATTTTCGTAGGAAAATGATCTTAATAGTAAGTTATATGAGGTTAAATCATGGTCATACTCATGACAATTTTCTTAATGGGGAACTATACTAGTAGAGGTAGGTACATATTTTTTAGTAGGAGCTTAGGCAATGGCTATCGTCTTTCTTGTTCTCCAAATTGCAGGTTCTGGCGGAACGTATCCAGTCGCGCTTTTACCAGAATTCTTTCAGAAAATTCATCCATTCTTACCGTTTTCTTACGCGGTCGATTTGATGAGAGAAGCAGTAGGAGGAATTGTTTTGGCGCGCGTAAAAGAAGATTTATTCTTTCTGGGAGTGTTTGCGATTGTCTTTCTTCTGTTAGGAGCATTTCTTAAAGAGCTCTTAAATAAAAAGACCAATCAGCTGATGAAAAAATCTAGAAAGTCCGGTCTCTTTCATTAAAATAAGGCAGCATGTCCATTGACATGCTGCCTTATTTTATTCTGCTTCTTCTTTTGGCAGTCGTTCTTCATTGATTTCTTCTTTAAAAGCATAGGTGAACGTTAAAGCTACGAGAACACCACCACCGATTAAGTTACCGATACTCGCGGGGACCAGGTTGAAGAAAAGGAATTCCATCCAGGAGTATTCCGATCCATGGATAAAGGAGGTACTGAAATAACCCATATTTGCGACACTATGCTGGAAATTCCCTGCTACGAAAATAATGACAGGGAGTGTGGTTGCAAGTACTTTACCAGTTAAATCACGAGCGGCAGTGGCGAGAAATGCAGCCATTCCAATTAACCAGTTTGCGATAATTCCTGAGAGCAGAATTTGGAACCAGCCTAACGTTCCATCAGATAAGAATTTCATTTTATGTTCGGTATACGTCGTTAATTCTGAATAAAACTCAGGGGTTAATGAGCCGGAGGCCACAACAAGCGTCCCCACTAGCAAAGCACCAATTAAGTTACCGAAGTAACAAACGACCCAGAACTTTAATATGTTTTTCGGAATCCAAAACTTCCTTTGAAGAATATAGGTGGGAAGGAGGACATTTACTTCTGTAAACAAAATAGCTCCTGAAATAAAGACAATGGCATACCCCGTTACGAAGCCGATGCCTGATAGAAGTTTACTAACGCCTTCTGTTTCTACCCCCATCGCGATAAGGACAGAGAAAATAGCACCAAATGTTACGAAGGCTCCAGCTAAAATGGACAGTATGAACTGTCTGTTAAGAGGACGATCGCTATGAGATTCTCCTTTAGCAATAAATGTTTCTACGATTTGTGCGGGAAAATAAAATTGTCTTTCAGGATATTTTACTTCTTTGTGTTTTTTACTTGGATTTGCCACAAAAACGCTCCTATCTTTTCTCTTTTACAACAAGTACCCTTTTCGTGAGGAAATATAAACCAACAGATTTGTGACAGGCGAATTTGTTGAAAACTCGTGTTGGTTGTCCACTATTCAGATTCCCTGGGAAATGATCTCGGATTATGTCAAAATAAGCGAGATGGAAGACCACCTCGCCTTGGTTAAAATTTCCAGTATCCAGTTTTTCCATAATGGGTATGAAGATCTTCTTCAAATCGACGTGTAATCGGTTCGTTTAATCGATATTCTGGAGCTTGATCAATGTCTTCTTTAGTAACATCTACAATAACCGTGCGGTCCTGCCAGTTAATATCATGAATCCATTTGGTTGAGAGTAGAACTTCTTTGCCTGAAAACCAGTTTTTTGTATCAACGATAAAATAACGAAGCTGCCACGTTTCTTCGTCAAAGATAAAATCTTTAACATGACCAATCTCACCATCCGTAGCTTGGATGTGATAGCCTGCTACTTCTTTCGTGCTACGCAGATGGTTTTCCTCGTCTTCATTGGAACTGCGTAGTGATGAATTTGCATCAGGTAAATCATCTGCCATAAATGGTCTAGGATACATGCCGTTTCCCCAAGCACCAGTACCTACCCAATAGTAGGGCCAGCTAAAATGGCGGTTTACGTCCATTTCATGTTTTCGAGAAATGGGTTGGTTTGTATCGATATCAGGGCTTTCACTTACTTCTTGAGAAGTAAGTGAAACGGAGAATGATTCAGTTTCATGGTTCGTATGTTCGATAGAGATAGGAGAAATCAACACCTTACGACCTGGTAACCATTTATGTGTGTCAATGACAAGATAGCGGATCGCCCAGTGTTCATCATCGAAATAAAGTTCCTTTAAGATGCCTTTTTCTCCATCTTTTGTATCGATTGCATATTTATAGACTTCATTTTCGCTTACTAGCATAAGGCTCACTCCTCTACCATAAATCCGTTTTAATTAACCGTTACCCAGATCTATTTGCGATTAAACTGATTCTGGTTTTTCTATTTGATAGGTTTTTAGATAAGGTTTACCCGAGAAAATCGTTTTAGGAAGACCTTTACTTGTATGACGGTTTTTATGAGCTGTTTCATAGGCTTCAGATGTTTGCCAACTCTTGAAAGATGCCTCACTATCCCAGAATGTTGCTACTACATAAGTGTCATTAGCCACAGGACGTAAGATTCGGATTCCTTCACAGCCCTGTTCATTCTCAACCTTGCCCGCTCTGTTTTTAAAACGATCTTCAAATACAGCGCGTTCACTCTCTTCGACAGGGATATGATTTAACACAACAAATCCAGGGTTTTGTACATCACCTTTACTGTCGATAACTTCATATTTTTTTGCGTTCTTGAAAAAAGTAGTGCCATTTGTTTCATGATACAATGCAGCACCATCTGGATTAGTGAAGAGAAAAATATTCTCATCCTCGTGTTTTTCTTTTAGTTTCAATAGATAATCGTAAGTTCCATATGTAACGTAACTATTCATCATACCCATCCTTTCAATTAAATGATCAGGGAGATTTGCCTGATACTTTACCCTTATTTGGCAAAAACTAAACAGAATCGTCATTGTCTATAGTACAAACTACGCACTATTTCATGTAAGCTTAGCTGTAATTAATTGATTAAAGGGAGTGCCATATAGAATGAAAAAACTCGGCATAGGCTTAATCGCAACTCTCGCCGTGTTCCTAATTGGGTTATTAGGATACTTAGGGATATTATTAGCAGGAAACTATGTTATTGACGAAAAAAAGCTTGTAATGAATTCTGCAACCGAACTCGTCGATGAAAATGGTGATCTTATAACGAAACTTTATTTCGAAAACCGTGAACCTATTTCAATAGATGACATCCCTGAACATGTGCAAGAAGCATTTGTAGCAACAGAAGACAGTCGCTTCTATGAACATCATGGTTTGGATGTGAAAGCAATAGGAAGAGCGCTCTATCGTGACATTTTAGCAGGGGGGAAAGTAGAAGGAGGAAGTACAATCACACAGCAACTCGCTAAAAATGTGTTTCTAACGAATGATAAGTCGTGGCTTAGGAAAACAAAAGAAGCCGTTATTGCCATTAATCTCGAACGGAGTTATAGCAAAGAAAAAATTTTAGAAATGTACTTGAATCAAATTTATTTCGGTCATGGGGCCTATGGTATTCAATCTGCTTCTACAATGTTTTTTAATAAACCTGCTTCAGAATTAAGCGTAGAGGAGGGGGCCATGCTTGCGGGTCTCCCGAAAGCACCATCTAATTATTCGCCTATTAATCATCCAGAGGAAAGTAAAGATCGACGTGATCTTGTTTTAACTTTGATGGAAAAGCATGATTATCTAACACCAGAAGAAGCAGTTCGCCTTCAGGGAAAAACGCTTGCTCTTGATATTGCTGAGGTTACGAAAGAACCGGCATATCTTACGTATATTGATATGACACTTCAAGAAGCTAAGACACGATATAATTTATCGAACGAAGAGGTGCTGAGGGGTGGTTATCAAATCGTTGTACCATTAAATCCGTCATTGCAGAAAGCCGCATATGAACAGTTTCAAAATGATGCTCTATTTCCAGGAAGCGACGCAGAAACCCCACCACAGGGAGGGTTTTCAATGATGAATGCAGCAAGCGGAGGTGTAGTGGCCGTTCAGGGAGGTCGTGATTACGTTCAGAAAGGGTTTAATCACGTTACAGCAAAAAGACAACCTGGTTCTGCTCTAAAACCATTAGCGGTTTATGCTCCGGCGCTCGAGAAAAAAGAGTATAGTCCCTATACGTTACTTAAAGATGAGAAGATTGATTACGATGGTTACTCACCATCCAACTATAATAATCAATACAAAGGCAAACTTTCACTTTATGATGCTGTAAGAGTGTCGGCGAATGCCTCTGCTGTTTGGCTTCTAAATGAAATTGGTATTCCGTATTCCAAATCTTATCTTGAGAAAAGTGGACTTTCGATTGAAGATCGTGACCTGAAAATCGCACTTGGCGGGATTGATAAGGGCGTATCACCATTTGAAATGATGGCAGCTTATCGACCGTTTATTGAAGGTGGGAAGCAGATTAAGCCATTTTTTATTAGTAAACTATACAATAATGAAGGCAAGCTTGTGGGAGAAGCCAATCAAACTGAAGAAAAAGTTTATACAAAGCAAACGGCATGGTATATGACTAGGATTCTTGAGGGCGTTGTAAAAAATGGAACTGCTACAAGTGGTAAGTCGGAGGTGGCCGTTGCTGGTAAAACAGGAACCACTTCTTATGAAGGAGTATCAGGAGGCTCTCGCGATGCCTGGTTTGTTGGATTCACTCCTGAATACGTTGGTGCTGTTTGGATGGGGTACGATAGAACCACAGATTCACACTATTTATCTGGTGGAAGTGAATATCCTGTTCAACTGTTTAAAGAAGTTGTTAATGCCTCTTCGAATGAAAATGGTCAGAAGGAGTTTAAGAAACCTTCAGGTGTGAAAGATATGGAGAAACCAATCTCTCTTCCGACTATTAATGATGTTAAAGCTGAGTTTGATTTTCTATATGGTCTACCAGCAGTCAAACTAAAGTGGACCGCTTCATCAGATAAGCGTGTCGTTTATCATATTTATGAAATAAAGGATGGAGAGCGAGAGCAAATCGCTGAAGTAGATGGAACTGGAGAGTATACTAGAAATTCGATTTCTTTCTTTGGATCTGTATCATATGAAGTTGTACCATTTAATCCGTTAACAGATCAAGAAGGTGAAGTCTCTAATGAGGCTTCGGTTAGCTTATTTGATAGGTTTAAAAATAGTGAATAAGAGAAACAGAAAACAAGCGCAAGAAAGAAAAACAGAAAATGAGTGAGGAAATTCACTTTTTTGCTAAAGGAATTGTGTTAAAGTATACGATGTAAACGGCTTCAAAGTTGGACGATTTTATGACTTTTTTCTTCAATATCTGTACACTGAAGCTAACGATCGCTATAGTATGTAAGGATGTATAAATGAACGTTGTGGAATTAGAAAGGTGGACAAGCATGAATAAAGCAACATTTAATGATCAATTTCTTCGGGCATGCCGGGGAGAAGAAACGGACCATACACCTGTATGGTATATGAGACAAGCTGGGCGATACCAAGCCGAGTATAGAAAGATCAGAGAAAAGTATTCGTTTCATGAGATGAATTTGAATCCGGAAGTAGCAGCTGAAGTAACGCGATTTGCTGTTGAACAACTTGGGGTTGATTCAGCCATTCTATTTGCGGATATTATGACGCCTCTTCCTTCTATTGGAATAGATGTTGAAATTAAATCAGGAATTGGTCCTGTTATTGATAATCCGATTAAAACAAGATCTGATATTGATCGACTTGGCGAACTTGATCCATTGAAAGATATTCCGTATGTGATGGAGACCATTAAAATGCTTCGAGACCAGCTATCAGTTCCGTTAATTGGATTTAGCGGGGCGCCGTTTACTGTAGCGAGCTATATGATTGAAGGTGGCCCGTCTAAGAATTATCATAAAACCAAGGCATTTATGTATTCAGATCCTGAGGGATGGTATCAACTAATGAATAAGCTTGGAGATATGACAATTGCTTATCTTACAGCTCAAGTACAAGCAGGAGCTCAAGCGGTTCAGCTTTTTGATTCATGGGTAGGTGCGCTAAACGAAGCAGATTATCGCACTTATATTGCACCAGTGATGAATCGAATTTTCTCACGTCTTAAAGAATTGAATGTGCCGCTCTTAATGTTTGGGGTGGGAGCTAGTCACCTTATTCAGGAGTGGAATAAGCTTCCTGTCGATGTGATTGGAATTGATTGGAGAATATCAATTAAGAAGGCGAGAGAAGTGGAAGGCATTACAAAGCCTCTAATGGGAAATCTAGAGCCGGCTCTCCTTCTTGCTCCATGGGAAGTTATTGAGGAAAGAACGAAGGAAATCCTTGATCAAGGGATGGAAACACCTGGATTTATTTTTAATCTTGGACACGGTGTGTTTCCGCAAGTTCAAGTAGAAACCTTGCAACGTCTTACTCACTTTGTACACGAGTACACACGAAAGAAATAGGTAAAGAAACGGGGGAGGTATGGGATGAAGCGAACCATCGGCCTACTAGTTATGGCCTACGGTACACCGCGAAGTGAAGCAGAAATTGAACCATACTATACACATATACGTCGGGGGAAACGACCTACAGAGGAAATGCTGCAGGACTTAATTGAACGCTATGAAGCCATAGGCGGTATATCTCCCCTATCAGATATTTCGAAAGAACAGGCTCAAAAATTAGAAGATCACATGAATAAACAGTTCGGCGATGAGGTCACGTTTAAAAGCTATCTTGGTTTAAAGCACATTGAACCTTTTGTAGAAGATGCAGTCCGCAATATGCAAAAAGATGGAATAGAGGAAGCGGTTAGTATTGTCCTAGCTCCACACTATTCGACTGTTGGTGTAAAAACGTATAATGAACGAGCTAGAACAGAAGCAAACAAGCTAGGTTATCCCGATATTGTAGCGATTGATCAATGGTACAACGAGCCGAAGTTCATTCAATACTGGGTTAATCAGCTTCAATCTTACCTAAGCCAAATAAGTGAGCAAGAGAAGCAGAAAACGATTGTTATTTTCTCTGCTCATAGCTTACCAGAAAGAATATTAAAAGAAGGTGATCCTTACCCAGCTCAGCTTGAGGAAACAGCAAAACATATTGCAAAGAGAGCTGGTATTGATCACTATGCGGTAGGTTGGCAAAGCGAAGGAAATACGCCTGACCCCTGGATTGGACCGGATATTCAGGATTTAACACGTGATTTATTTGAACAAGAAGGCTACACGGGTTTTATCTATTGTCCTGTAGGGTTTGTCGCAGATCATCTTGAAGTATTATATGATAACGATTATGAGTGTCGACAGATGACTGATGAACTTGGGGCAGCTTACCATCGTCCAGAAATGCCAAACGCAACAAATGAGTTTATTGAGATCTTAGCAACAGTTGTGACGAACGAATTAATTAAAAAGAAGATGATAAGTCATGAATAAGCAAACAAAAAAAATTGTCATTATCGGAGGCGGAATCACGGGTTTAACAGCCGCCTACTATCTTCAAAAAGAGATGAGAAATGCTCAACTCCCATATGAGATAACGTTACTTGAAGGCACCGATCGTCTCGGTGGAAAGATTCAGACAGATACAACAAATGGCTTTGTAATTGAACGCGGGCCTGACTCTTTTCTTGCGAGAAAAGAGAGCGCGGCACGTTTGGTAAAAGAAGTTGGTATGGAAGATCAGCTTGTTCCGAATTCGACTGGTCAAGCTTTTGTGTTGAATAACGATCAGCTCTATCCAATACCGGGTGGAGCTGTGATGGGTATCCCAACTGAACTTTCACCATTCATATCGACTAAATTATTTAGCTTAAAAGGGAAATCAAGAGCGGCAGGAGATTTAATTCTTCCAAGAGCGAATAACGGAGATGTAGATCAATCGCTAGGATTATTCTTTAGAAGACGACTTGGAAATGAAGTGGTGGAGAATTTAATTGAACCGTTATTGTCAGGCATCTATGCAGGCGATATCGATAAATTAAGCTTGATGTCTACATTCCCGCAATTCTCAGAAGTGGAAAAACAGTACCGTAGCTTGATATTAGGTATGAAAAAGACAACGCCACCTTCTAGAAGAAGTACTGGTAAGAAAAAACCAGCATTTTTAACGGTTAAATCAGGATTGCAGTCTTTTGTCAGAACCCTCGAAGAAAAGTTAACAGATGTGCACATTCGAAAAAGTGTTAAGGTGGATCAGATACAGAGAAACCATAACTCATATACGCTTCTGACAACGAGCGGAGAAGAATTAATGGCTGATTCCATCATCGTTACAACGCCGCATCAGCAAGTTTTTCACATGCTGAGGGAGCATAAAGAAGTCGCTCCATTGCAAGAAATGCCTTCTACAACAGTTGCAACAGTTGCAATGGCCTTTTCAGAAGAAGCGATCAAAAAGGCAATGGACGGCACAGGGTTCGTTGTATCTCGAAATGCTGATTACACCATTACAGCTTGTACCTGGACTCATCGAAAGTGGGAACATGCTGCACCAAAAGGAAAAGTTCTTCTTCGTTGCTATGTTGGAAGAGCAGGGAAAGAAGAAATCGTCGACAAGAGTGATGAAGAAATTGTACAGACGGTATTAAACGACCTGAATCAAATTATGGAAATTGAGGGCCATCCTGAGTTTTATCGTATCACAAGATGGCGACAGTCGATGCCGCAATATGAAGTAGGTCACCGTGAAAGAATCGACAAGGTTATAAAAGGGATCCATCAGAAAATGCCTGGTGTTTTTCTGGCAGGTGCTTCTTATAATGGAGTAGGCCTTCCTGACTGTATTGACCAAGGCGAGGAAGCTGTTACTTCTGTTCAAAACTATTTGAAATAAAGTTAAGGACACATCCATTAGATGTGTCCTTAACTGTTTTTTACTCTAAATTCTTTGCCGTCTCAATCTGGAATGATTATCTAATTTTGTTAGTGTAGAAAGAGGTCTAGTGGTAGAATGTAAATGGCAACAATTAGTCTCAAAGGAGAAATAATCATGTTAGAGATGGTAAGACCTTTACTTGTTAATATTGCAATGCTCTTCTCAGTGTTATTTATCTGGAATATGGTCATGCCATTTACGAGAGCAAGCTCAATTAATTTAAAAGAAAAATTAATATACGGAGCAATCAGTTCTGTGATGGCATTGCTTTGTATGCTTTTCCCACTGGAGATATTCGGAGATACTGTATTTGATTTACGAGTTGTTCCTCTCATTCTTGTCACTCTTTATGGTGGTAAACTGCCTGGGATCATTTGTACACTTACCATTTCTTCTGGCCGATTATGGATGGGCGGCGAGAATGCATGGGTGGGTGTATTAATCGCTGTTATAGGGTTTATCATTGCTAGTAGTTTTGGCCCTTATTTCCGAAAGTCTATTCGAAAGTGGAAGGGAATTCTAATTACTGGTGGAGTGTTTATCCTTTCTTACATCGTGATTCTCATTCTATTCTTAGATCCGTTACAACCTTATTTCTATCCGATTTATTTTACTGCATTTATTATTGCATATTTTATTATCTTTTACTTAACAGAGCGGTTAGTTATGATTAACATTCAGCTTCAAGAAACAGTTTATTTAGAAAAGTTGTCTGTGGCAGGGAAAATGGCAGCGGCGATTGCGCATGAAATTCGAAATCCTTTAACAACGATTAAAGGACTGCTACAGTTTATCTCAAGTGACACTGAGGATAGTAAAGTGAAAAATTATGCTCCACTCATGCTCGAAGAAGTTGAACGAACCAATAAAATTATTACGGACTACCTGATGTTAATTAAACCAACTAAAGATAACTATGAACAGGTTGAGTTGAACAAGGTTGTGAAAGATACAACGGCACTAACTGAAGTACTCGCCTCCTATTATAATGTGAAAATTCATTATGAAGAAAAAGGTGAATTTTTAATATGGGGGAACTCTCAAGAATTAAAACAATGCTTAATCAATTTAATTAAAAATGCGATTGAATCCATAGAAGGCGAAGGTCTTATTCTTGTAGCTTTGCAATATGGGACAAAAAAAGGTACGGTAGATATCGTGATTCGTGACAATGGGGCAGGGATGAGTGAACAAGAACTTGAGAAGATTGGTTTGCCATTTTATACAACAAAATCGAAAGGAACTGGACTCGGTACGATGATTACAAATCGATTAATTCGTAATGTTGGGGGGAAAGTTCACTATACAAGTGCCCAGGACGTTGGAACAACCGTAACTGTCACATTGCCAATTATAAAACAATAGGAGGAGTAAGATGACGTTCGATCGAAAGAAAAGCATAATGGAAGCAGCCGAAAAATCATTTTCAATGTTTGGCTACAAAGCGACAACAATGGATCAAGTTGCTAAAATTGCGAATGTAGGGAAGGGAACAATCTATAATTTCTTTAAAAATAAAGAGGAACTGTTCAATGAAATTGTACGGGGAATGGTTATTGAACTAAAAGAACTTGCTCAAGATTCCATTCATAGAGAGGATACGTTTTTTGAAAATCTTCATCGTGCTCTTTATAGTGTATTGGAACATCGGCGGGAGCATAAGTTGGCGATAAAGCTCTCTCAAGAAGTACGTGAGATTGGAACCCCTGCAGCTATGGATGCTTTGAGTCTTGTAGAAAAGGCGATCCTTCATTTTCTTGAACAAGAGATTGAACGTGGCATTTCAGATGGCGAAGTGAAAAGATGTGATCCATCTCTTGCAGCCTTTCTTATGTTTAAAATGTATATCGCGCTAATTTTCGATTGGGAGAAAACGCATCCTTCCTTTAGTAAAGAAGAAATTGCAAATCACCTTGAATTTTATATGATGAGTGGAATTAAGACGGAAGAGCAGTAGTGAAAATAAAGTAAGCTACTGCTATTGCTATTCTAAATAAAGGGTGATATATTATCTCTTGTAGAAAAAAATGACCAGATTGCAAAATTGGTCACATCACTTGCAATCCATAGTAAGTAGAGAAAAGTCTTTTTTTTTGAGGCGAAATGACCATATGAGGAAAGTGGTCAATTAGACAGGAGGGTAAACATGAAGAAGTCATCAAAACAATTTCGCTCTGAATGGGCGTCATTGCTTAAGAATAAAAAAATCTTAATTCCAGTCATTGCTGTGTTGTTTATACCGGTATTATATAGTGGCATGTTTTTATGGGCATTCTGGGATCCATACGAAAATTTAGATCAGATTCCAGTCGCTGTTGTTAATAGTGACAATGGGGCGGATTTTGAAGGGGAGCATCTTGAAATAGGGAATGAGCTTGTCGATAAGTTGAAAGATGAGCCTGAATTCAAGTGGGATTTTGTTGATGAAGAAGAAGCAAATAAAGGTCTTGAAGATCAAACCTACTATATGAAGATTCATATCCCAGAAGATTTTTCTGAGAAATCGACGACCGTTCTTGATGAACATCCTGATAAATTAAACTTAGAATATGTGCCAAATGAGAGTTTTAACTTCTTGGCTGGGCAAATAGGCGGAACGGCTGTTAGTGAAATCAAATCACAAATTGCTGAAAACATCACTGAGAATTATAGTGAGCTCGTCTTTGATAAGTTTAGTGAAATAGCTGATGGTCTTTCAGATGCATCAGAGGGAGCAGGAGAGCTTGCGGATGGTTCTTCTGATCTAAAAGATGGTACAAAGCAACTGAAAGATAATCTTGCCGTGCTTAATGAGGGATCGATTGAGTTAACAAATGGCTTAAGTAGTGCAGAAAACGGATCAATTGATCTTGCAAATGGCATTAGTGAAGCGAACCAGGGAACGACTGATTTATTAGATGGGTTGAAAGAAAAACAGCCACAAGTGAATCAGTTAGCTGATGGATCTTCTCAACTCAGTAATGGGCTTGGTGAACTTAGCAGCAATATGGGAGATTTTAAAGGTGGACAAGAGCAGCTTCTAGCTGGTGTGAAGCAAAGCAGAGATGGAACAAAGCAGTTGATGGATGGCCTAAATGCTTCAGTATCAGCATTAGAAAATAAATCATTACCTTCTGTTGATGCCGAAGGATTGAAACAATCACTAACAAGTGGCGTGACGAATGCCTCAGCTGTTCCTAAGGAATTGCAGGGTGTTATAGAGTCAATTCAAGGAAGCGATCAGTATACGGATGAGCAAAAGCAAGCGCTGATTAGTCAGCTTCAACCAATTGCTGAGAAGTCTGGTACTGCAGCGAATTCAGTTGGGGAAGCAGCTACGAAATTTTCAAACGAAGCAGAGAAACTTTCAGGTGCATCTTCAAGTCTAGATGCTCTAGTAGAAGGGCAGCGTCAGCTTGCCCAGGGAGCTACAGCATTATATGAAGGACAGGCCGATCTTGAACAAGGTCTAGAAAAATTCGGTGACAAAATAAATCAAGCTAATGCTGGAATCGATCAACTGCATAATGGTGCTATACAGGTTGCAGATGGAACCAATACGGTTTCCACAGGCTGGAATTCATTGATCGATAACGTAGGAACACTCAATTCAGGTATGACAGAATTATCTAGTGGTTCACAAGAGTTAGCATCCGGACTTTCTGAGTTAGAAGGAGGATCTTCAGAAATAACTTCTGGTGCAGGGAAATTAGCAGATGGATCTAAAGACCTTGATAACGGAGCGCAGAAATTAACAGATGGTACATCAGAGCTTCGGGATAAACTAGGAGATGCTGCGGAAGAAACGTCGAATACGAATGCTGATGATGAGACGTACAGTATGTTTGCTGATCCAGTTAATGTCGATACAGAGGCTGTTTCAGGCGTACCAAACTACGGAACCGGATTTGCACCTTACTTCCTTTCCCTTGGTTTGTTTGTAGGGGCACTTCTCATGTCTATTGTATTTCCACTTCGTGATCCAGCAGGAACGCCACGAACGGCAATCGGTTGGTTTATGAGTAAATACGGTATTTTATTAGTAGTTGGCGTGATTCAAGCACTTGTCTCTGATGCTGTTCTTTTATATGCATTGCAGATTGAAGTGCAGAGTGTGCCGTTATTTTTACTCTTCTCTGTCGTATCAAGTCTCGCTTATATGACATTGATTCAATTCTTTGTTACGACATTAGGAGATCCAGGGCGATTTGTAGCGATCATTATCCTGATTTTACAATTAACAACAAGTGCCGGTACGTTCCCACTTGAGTTGATTCCTGAAGGGTTACAAGTGTTTAATACTTGGTTGCCAATGACGTACACCGTTTCAGGATTGAAAGCTGTTATTTCCAGCGGAGATTTTGCATTCATGTGGAAGAATGTCTACGTATTATTAGGATTTATTGGAATCTTTGCCATTGGAACAATCACTTTCTTCTTTGTAGAATTGAAGAAACGTAAGAAACATGGGTTGGAACCTGCGATGAACGAATAAGAAATCTATGATCTATGAGGCTAGTTTAATCAATTGATTAAGCTAGCCTCTTTTCTTTTGATAATTGGTTGGAAAAACGATACAGTATTAGTAAGAAAGTTGTGTTATTGTGCGATAAATAGTTTACGTCTAGGAAAGGAACGGGTAAATACAATAAAGTTATGGATTTATAGGGAGGCAGGAGAAGCGATAGAATGATTACTTTCGAGCATGTTAGCAAAAAGTTTGCTGATGGTACTGAGGCGTTGAAAGATATTAATTTACATATTGAACAAGGCGAATTGTTAACGTTAATTGGCCCGAGTGGATGTGGTAAAACAACCACGATGAAAATGATTAACCGTTTAATCGAACCTAGTGGAGGTCAAATTTCCATTGATGGAAAACCAATCTCTGACCAAGATCCTGTTGAGTTAAGAAGGAGTATCGGATATGTCATCCAGCAAATTGGTCTCTTGCCACATATGACAATTGCAGAAAATATTGCACTCATTCCTAAATTGAAAAAATGGGATAAAAGCAAAATAGATAAACGAGTTGATGAAATGCTGAACCTTGTTGGACTTGAGCCGTCAGTCTTTCGGTCTCGCTATCCACTTGAGTTAAGTGGAGGTCAGCAGCAGCGAGTCGGTGTCATTCGTGCCCTTGCAGCAGAACCTCCCATCATTTTAATGGATGAGCCTTTCAGTGCACTCGATCCAATTAGTCGTGAACAGCTTCAAGATGAGCTTGTGAAATTACAAAAAGAAATCCAAAAAACGATTGTTTTTGTCACCCATGACATGGATGAAGCGATGAAGATTGCCGATCGGATTGCGATCATGAAAGACGGTGAAATTCTTCAACTTGATACACCTGATCGTTTGTTACGTCATCCAAAGAATGAGTTTGTTCGCAATTTTATAGGTGATGAACGGATGGCTAAAGGACAAGCTCCTACTGCAGTTGATTTAATGATTCAAAAAGTAGCGACTGTGAAAGAGAGCAGAGGTTTAGCCGAAGCTTTTCGACTGATGAAATCAGAACGTGTGGATAGTCTCGTCGTCACGGGACCTGAGCAGCAATATAAAGGTGTCGTGACTCTTGATCAAGTTCAAAAGCATTATGAAAGTGATACAAAAAGAATTGCAGATGTTATTGAACGGATTGAGCCAATTCAGAGAAATACGCTTTATCCTGAAATCGCAAAACGTTTTGCTGAAAAGCAGCCAATCAGTATCCCAGTAGTAGAAGGGGAAAAGCTGACGGGATTAGTCACGAGAAGTAGCATGATGCGCGGACTAGCTGGTCTTGAGCAACTCGGTTATAAGGAGGAGGAACCTCTGAATGAATGAGGAAAACTTTTTTGTTTTATTTATTGAAACGATGCAAAATCGTTGGGATGATATTTTTGTTGCGCTTCAGGAGCACCTTTTCCTATCATTTATATCGATTGTAATTGCCATCTTAATCTCAGTTCCACTTGGTATCTTTATTTCCAGACGCAAGAAGTTGGCTGAGCCGTTTATTGCTGTTGCTGCTATTTTTCAAACGGTTCCGAGTCTTGCATTGTTTGGTTTTCTTATTCCGTTTCTTGGAATCGGAAATATTACTGCCATCATCGCATTAACGGTGTATGCACTTCTTCCGATTTTAAGGAATACATACACCGGCATCACATCCGTGGACCAATCTTCCATTGAAGCTGGGAGAGGGATGGGGATGACAAGTATGCAGATTTTAATGAAGATTGAAGTACCTCTTTCTCTTCCTGTCATTATGGCGGGCGTTCGTACGGCTACCGTATTGACGATCGGGGTGGCAACTCTAGCGACGTTTGTTGGTGCAGGAGGATTAGGTGATATTATTTATCGAGGACTAACGTCTAATAAAGATGAGCTTGTGCTAGCTGGTGCACTACCGGCAACCATTCTTGCTCTTGGTTTTGACCTAATTCTAAAGTTATTAGAAAACGCGGCAACTCCTAAAGGAGTTAAAGCAAAAAAATAAAGGGAGAGATTTGATTGAAGAGATTGACCGTGCTTTTACTGGGTGTATTGATGGTTCTTGCTGCATGTGGGGGAGACAGTGGAAGTGAAGAAAGTGATCCAATCGTTATTTCCGGTAAGCCGTGGACAGAGCAATACATTTTACCGCATCTTCTTGCAGAGTACATAAAAGCGAATAGTGACTATGAAGTAGAAGTTGATGCAGGTGTTGGAGAAGTAAATATTCTTCAACAGGCGCTAGTTGATGGTGACATTGATATGTATGTTGAATATACGGGTACTGGTCTTGAAGCGGTATTAAAAGAAAGTGCTGAATCTGATGAATCGGCTGATGAAATTTTTGAACGAGTGAAAAAAGGCTATAAAGATGAATATAACCTTGTTTGGCTTGAGCCTTTAGGTTTTGAAAATGGATACACGCTTGCGATGACCCAAGAAACAAATAAAGAGGTGAATGCAGAAACATTTTCAGACATCATCCCAGCTTCAAATGATTTGGTATTTGGTGGACCACACACATTCTATGAAAGAGAAGATGGTTACGATGCACTCGTAGAAGCATATGGGTTTACTTACAAGGATGAAGTGAGTCTAGATCCGAACATCATGTACGATGCGTTAAATGAAGGAGAAGTTGACGTCATTCCTGCCTTTACCACTGATGGTCGAATTGCTCGTTTTGATCTTGCTACAACAGAAGACGATAAGCAATTCTTCCCACCATATTATGCTGCACCAATTGTTCGCCAGGAAGTTCTTGATTCCCATCCAGACCTTGAGAAGGTTGTGAATGAATTTGCTGGAAGTATTTCAGAAGAAGAAATGTCTGAGATGAATGCAAAAGTTGATATGGATGGAGAAGAACCTGAAGATGTAGCTGTTGAATTCTTGAAAGACAAGGGATTGATCGAATAATAAAAAGCGAGATGAGGAATTCCTCATCTCGCTTTTTCATTGATGTTATTCAGCTGGTTTTAAATCTTCAATTGAATCAGCTTCAACGTAAGATGGCACAACAAGTCCAGTTTTCGCACCTTCAAGGTTTGGTCCAAGACGGTCCATGTTGTCACCATACTCATCTAGAAGATCAGCGTGTGTAATTGGAAGCCATCCAGCTACCATTGCATCAGCATCACCTTCAGAAACAGCGATGAACATAGAAGCAGCATCAAGCTGAGTTAACTCTACTTTATAACCCATGCTTTCAAGTACTTTCGCAACGACGTTTGTACTTGCGATTTCAGAATCCCATGCAACATAGGCAAGTGAGATTTCTTCGCCGTCTACTTCATCAGCGCCATTTGTCCATTCTTCAACCATATCTGTATGTTCGTTTACCCAGTTTTGTGCGGCTTCTTCAGGCTTAGCACCTTCTTGAATTTCAACCATTACAGAACTCATATCTTCTGGAGTCCAGTTGAACTGATCAAGAATTGTATGAGCAGAAGGTTGATCTTCTTTTAATCCTTTACGTGCAAATGTTTCAATGTTTTCTTCTTCACCATAAAGTCCTTTTGGATCTTCAAGGTATTTAAGATCGTATTTCGCGAACATCCAGTGTGGCGTCCAGCCAGTTACGATAATTGGCTCTTCGTCTTCAATGGCTTTCCCAAGTTCTGCAGCCATTGCTGCAGAAGAAGACTCGATTAATTCCCAACCTTTAAGGCTATCGTACTCTTCAAGTGCAGAAGTTGTAGCTTTCATAATTCCAGCACCAGGTTCAATACCGACAATTTCATAATCCATTTCTTCTCCAACGTTAGAACCGCTTTCGCTAGAGCCTTCGCTGCTTTCTCCGCTATTGTTTCCGCCGCAAGCAGCAAGAATCAATGTAAGTGACAAAAATAATGCTAGTCCTGTTAACCCTTTTTTAAAATTAAACATGTAATTCCCCCTTAGTTTTTTGTTTTACCTATATTTTGAGAAATCCGGTCGAGCATAATTGCTAGTATCACAATGGCAAGACCAGCTTCAAAACCAATACCAACTTTAATTTGCGTTACAGCTCGATAAACATCTGCCCCTAGGCCAGGTGCACCTACTAGCGATGCGATAACAACCATAGAAAGGGAAAGCATGATGCTTTGGTTAATTCCCGCCATAATGGTAGGTGTTGCAAGCGGTAGCTGTACTTTAATTAATTTCTGTTTTGTTGTTGAACCAAAAGCATTTGATGCTTCAATTAAGTCTTCAGGTACCTGGCGAATACCAAGGTTTGTTAAGCGAATCGTTGGTGGCATCGCAAAAATAACAGATGCGATGATACCTGGTACCATCCCAATTCCAAAGAACAAGATAGCAGGAATCAGATAGACGAAGGCAGGCATTGTCTGCATAAAATCAAGAACAGGTGTAATAATGCCTCTGACACGGTCACTTTGTGATGCCCATATTCCAAGTGGAACCCCAAGAATAATGGATATAATAACCGAAGTTAAAACGAGCGCGAGTGTCTCAATTGTTGGATCCCAATAACCTAAATTATCGATTAACAACAGACCAAGTAACGTGAATATAGCAACAGGCCAGCGACTTGACCACCACGCTAGGATCGTAAAGATTGCGATTAGTACAAGAGCTGGAGGGAAGGCTAAAATCGAAACAATCCCCTCAACAAACCAATCAATTCCTGATGTAATCCCATCAAAAACGGGTTCAAGATTATCTGTAAGCATATCGACAAAGCTGTCTACCCAATCAGCTAGAGGGATTTTAGGGAATAGCTGCATTTAGCTCACCTCTCCTTTCGCTGATTCTGTTTCATTGCCGGCAAGTGCTCCGATAACCGCGCCACGTACAATAATGCCTTTAAACTTATCGTTTTCATCAATGACTGGTAGTGGAAGAGACGAGCTTGCCATTTTCACAAACATATCTGTTAATAACGTATCAGGTGCGACAGTTGGAAGATCCGTAATGAGAATATCTGCAATTTCTTTTTTTGCTTCGATCGCTTTTGCGGCATCATCCGCTGTAATTGCACCAATTAATTTTTGTTTTTTATCTACGATATATAAGCTAGAAAGCTTTTGTTCTCGCATAAGTTGAAGCGCTACACGTGGGCCACGATCAGCTCTAAGTGTTTCAGCTCGCTTCATAACGTGAGAAGCTGTTAATACTTTGGAAAGGTCAACGTCTTCTACAAATCGTTCAACGTAGTCATTGGCCGGATTCGTCATAATTTCTTCTGGTGTTCCAATTTGAACAATAGAACCGTCCTTCATCAATGCGATCCGATCACCGATACGAAGTGCTTCATCAAGGTCATGTGTAATAAAAACAATCGTTTTCTCCATAGACTCTTGAAGTTCAAGAAGCTCATCTTGCATATCTTTACGAATGAGTGGATCAAGTGCACTAAAAGCTTCGTCCATTAAAAGAACATCGGGATCGTTTGCAAGAGCACGGGCAAGACCAACACGCTGCTGCATACCTCCGCTTAGTTCTGACGGATAGCTTTTTTCATATCCTTTTAATCCGACAAGTTCGAGTGATTCCTGCGCTTTTCCAGAACGTTTCTCTTTACTAATGTTTTGCACCTCAAGCCCGTACTCTGTGTTTTCAAGTACTGTCTTATGAGGGAAAAGCGCGAAACGTTGAAATACCATACTAAGCTTTTTTCGTCTAACATCCCGAAGCTGTTCAGGTTTCATCCTGACGATATCTTCATCATCAATGAGAACCTGTCCTGAAGTAGGTTCAATTAAGCGATTGAGAAGCCGAACAAGTGTAGATTTACCACTACCTGATAGCC
The DNA here is from genome assembly GCF_028610665.1 of Guptibacillus sedimenti. NCBI lineage: Bacteria > Bacillati > Bacillota > Bacilli > Caryophanales > Guptibacillaceae > Guptibacillus > Guptibacillus sedimenti. Next base: position 137,402 of record NZ_JAQQWV010000004.1, on the reverse strand, counting down.
CCATGATGACAAAGATTTCACCGGGATATACGTCGAAACTTGCGCGGTTAACGCCAACCGTATTTCCGGTCTCTTTTAAAATCTCACTTTTTGATTTGCCCTGATCTAAAAGCTTTGTAGCTTGTTTGGGCGATTTGCCAAATATTTTGGTTACGTCTTTAACTGTAATTTTGGCTTTCTCCATAGTTTCACCTCTGCCTTTATTTCAAATAGTTAGCGGATAAAATTACAAAAATAACTGAAATATGTCGAAATTTACGATAATCAGTCATTTACTAGTCTTTTTTTACCGACCTATTAAGTATAGAGTGTAGGTACTTAATACTACAAACGTCGTGAGTGCTCAAATTCAGGTAATTCAGTACATACAGAAAAAACTGTACAAACTAAACGGGTAAATGCTTAAGTATCGTCTAGGATGCTAGTATATGCTACAAGGTTTGCTAGTAAACTTTACAATTCATGGGGTTAACACTAAACTATGAAATGACAAACGATTGGAAAAGTAGGTGTATAGTTTGCAAGATAAACGAGTAGAGAATGCAAGAGAACGAGTGATTGAATCAATCTCTAAAAATATGGATATTTATAGCGTAACTCCTTCTGTGGGGCGGTTATATGGCGCGATGTTTTTCGAAAAAGAGCCGATGACGCTTGATGAAATGAAGGATAAGCTTCAAATGAGTAAGACAAGTATGTCGACCGGAGTAAGGACATTAATCGACTTAAATATGGTGGATAAGGTGTGGAGAAAGGGGGAGCGTAAAGATCTTTACGAAGTGAAGTCAGATTGGTATCAAACCTTTACGGATTTCTTTTGTATCCATTGGCGAAAAGGAATTGAAATGAATCGGGATGCTTGCAAAGAGTCGATTGCTGAGCTAATGGAAGTGTTGGATGGCGATATTACGAACGAAGATAAGAATAAGGCTATAGAAGACTTAGATAAGATGTCTTACGCTCTGGGATACTACGAGTGGTTGAACAAAGTAGTCGATTTATTTGAATCAAGGAAGATATTTGATGTGATAGATAAGGAAGAATAGCTGAGATAATTGTAGGGGACACCATTCACTATGATTTGCATAGAGGTAGTACGAATGGTTGTTGATGTTCACTTTCTCCAAACAAAAACGTGCAGGAATTTCCTGCACGTTTTTGTTATAGGATTTTACTTAAGAAAGCCTGAGTTCGCTCATTTTGAGGATTTGAGAACAATTCGTTAGGGACGTTCTCTTCTACGATATAGCCGCCGTCCATAAAAATAACGCGGTCGCCTACTTCACGTGCAAATCCCATTTCATGAGTAACAACAACCATTGTCATTCCTTCTTTTGCAAGGTCTTTCATTACTTCTAACACTTCGCCGATCATTTCAGGATCAAGGGCTGAAGTTGGTTCATCAAACAGCATGACGCTAGGTTCCATCGCAAGAGCTCTTGCAATCGCTACACGCTGTTTTTGTCCACCTGAAAGTTCGCCCGGGTAATTATTGGCCTTATCTCCAAGACCAACTTTAGCAAGAAGTTCCTTTGCTTTCTTTGCGGAGTTTTGTTTGTTTTCCCCTTTTACTTTAATGGGGGCAAGGGTTACATTCTCAAGAACTGTTTTATGTGGAAAGAGGTTAAAATGTTGAAAAACCATTCCAACGTCCTGACGAACCTTATTGATATTCGTTTTAGGATCCGCAATATTATGACCATTAACGATGACGCTACCGCCCGTTATTTCCTCTAATTTATTTAAACAGCGAAGAAAGGTGCTTTTGCCTGAACCAGAAGGACCAACTACGCAAACAACTTCTTTTTCTTTTACATCTGTATTAATATTCTTTAATACTTCTAACTCTCCGAACGATTTCTTAAGATCTTTCACCTGGATGATGCTCATTGTTGCAACTGTCTCCTCTCATGCTACTTTCTTCCTTCATGTAGAAGGAGCTTTCGATAAAAACCATTATATCAATCCTTTGCTCAATTAGAAAAGAACTTACCCTCAATGGAAGAGAAAACGTTTCACTTCTGCAGTTGTACTCTCGGTGACATTCTTCTATAATAGTCAGTGAAAACGTTTGCGCATAAGTTCACGGTATAAAGGAGGAGACTGCATGGCTCAACAGTGGTGGAAGGAAAGCGTTGTTTATCAAATTTATCCTAGAAGTTTTAATGACAGTAACGGGGATGGAATTGGTGATATTCGAGGAATTACAGAAAAACTCGATTATTTGAACGAATTAGGCATCGATGTGGTGTGGTTATCACCCGTTTATAAGTCGCCGAATGATGACAACGGTTACGATATTAGTGATTATCGAACGATTATGGATGAGTTCGGAACGATGGAAGACTGGGAAGAGATGTTAGAAGGAATGCATCAACGTGGAATCCGTCTTGTAATGGACCTAGTTGTTAACCATTCTTCTGATGAACATGCGTGGTTTACCGAAGCGAGAAAATCAAAAGATAATCCGTTTCGTGAATATTATATATGGCGAGAAAGTAAGGAAGACCAGCCTCCAAACAACTGGGGATCTTTTTTCGGAGGTTCTGCGTGGGAGTATGATGAAGAGAGTGATGAATATTTTCTACATCTCTTTTCAAAAAAGCAACCTGACCTCAATTGGGAAAACGAAAAGCTAAGAGAAGAAGTGTATGCTCTGATGAAATTTTGGCTCGATAAAGGGGTCGATGGATTCAGGATGGATGTTATAAATTTGATTTCCAAAACACCTGGTTTACCAGATGCCGAAGTAACGGATGATTCTCCTTATCAGTGGGGAGGAGATTACTTCGTAAATGGTCCGAAATTCTTAGAATACATGAACGAAATGAACGAACAGGTTTTATCAAAATACGATGCAATGACGGTTGGCGAAATGCCAATGGCCACGCCTGAAGATGGTAAAAAGTACACGAATGAAAATGATGGTATTGTGAATATGCTGTTTCAGTTTGAACACATGGATGTAACAAGTGGGCCTGGAGGTAAATGGGATCAACAGGCTTGGAAACTAACGGATTTAAAACGGATTATTTCAAAATGGCAGACCGAGCTTCACGGTACTGGGTGGAATAGTTTATATATGGAGAATCATGATCAGCCTCGTTCAGTTTCTGTATTTGGAGATGATCAGGAATATCGTGTAGAATCAGCCAAGATGCTGGCTGCATGGCTTCATTTTCTCCAAGGAACGCCATATATTTATCAAGGACAAGAGCTCGGGATGACGAATGTCTACTTTGATGATATTAAGGATTACGAGGACATCGAAACGCTTAATATGTATAACGAAGAAGTTGTTGAAAAAGGAAGAAATCCAGAAGAAGTACTCGACGCTATCCACAAAAAAGGCCGTGATAATGCACGGACGCCTATGCAGTGGACTGATGAGAAAAACGCGGGGTTTACGACTGGAAATCCATGGTTAAAAGTGAATGGTAATTATCACGAAATTAATGCCAGAAAGGCGTTAAGTGACGAAAATTCTATTTTTTACTTTTACAAAAATTTAATTCGCCTTCGAAAAGAGCTTCCTGTACTTATCCATGGTAATTATCAGCTACTTTTAGAAGAGGATGAGAATTTATATGTGTACACGAGGCGTTATCAGGACACGACGTTGGTTATTGCTGCTAACTTCTCGAAAGAAACGTGTGAACTGAATCTTCCAGAAACGTTAAACGGCGGAAAACTACTCGTTCATAATTACCAAGATGTGGCGAATCAGTTGCAAAATGAGTCGAACATGCGCCCTTACGAAGTGAAAGTGTATATGATGTAGGTACAAGCGCGGGCGCAGCCTGCGCTTTCTTTCATTTGGGTTTTACTTTATCGTTTTTTAAAGGATTGAATTCTTTATTTCGAGGGAAGATAATTTTGAGAAAAAGAATTTTCTTGAAAAGTATTCGGTTTCCTTTTTCTTTTTGTTTCACTCATGTATAATAACAGATGTACATTTGTTCATTAGGGATTTTACTAAATTTCAATATAAAAAAGGAGTGTATACATATGACAACGACTCAAATGGATTCACTTGCTGTAAATACGATTCGTACGCTAGCAATCGATGCAGTTGAAAAAGCAAACTCAGGTCACCCAGGCATGCCGATGGGAGCTGCACCTATGGCCTACACGCTATGGAGTCAGTTCATGAATCACAATCCATCTAACCCGGATTGGTTTAACCGCGACCGATTTGTTCTTTCAGCAGGTCATGGTTCAGCACTATTATATAGCATGCTTCACTTGTTTGGATATGACGTTACAATGGAAGATTTAAAATCATTCCGCCAGTGGGGGAGCAATACTCCAGGACACCCAGAATTCGGTGAGACACCAGGAGTAGATGCAACAACTGGACCGCTTGGCCAGGGCCTTGCGATGGCAACTGGTATGGCAATGGCTGAACGTCATTTAGCTGCAACGTATAACCGAGATAACTTTAATGTCATTGATCACTATACGTACAGCATTTGCGGAGATGGCGACTTAATGGAAGGCGTATCTTCAGAATCTGCTTCATTAGCTGCACATTTGAAGCTTGGTCATCTTATTGTTATGTATGATTCAAACGACATCTCTCTTGATGGTGATCTTGATCAGTCCTTCTCAGAAAACGTTCAACAACGTTATGAAGCATACGGCTGGCAAGTAATTCGCGTTGAAGATGGCAATGATATGGGTGCTATTGCAGACGCTCTTAAACAAGCGAAAAGCAATACAGAGCAACCGACACTAATTGAAGTGAAAACAACAATTGGGTATGGTTCACCAAACAAAGGTGGCAAAAACACTTCCCATGGTGCACCACTTGGGAAAGATGAAATTCAGCTAGTGAAAGAAAACTACCAGTGGACTTTCGAAGAAGATTTCTATATTCCTGAAGAAGTGAAAGGCCAATTTGCAGATTTTAAAGAAGCTGGAAGCAAAAAAGAGCAGGAATGGAATGAACTTTTCAAAAAATACGAAGCACAATATCCAGAGCTTGCAAAGCAATTATCAGCAGCTCTAAATAATGAACTTCCTGAAGGTTGGGATAGCGAAGTTCCTACTTATGAAAAAGGAACAAGCACAGCATCTCGTGCTGCATCTGGAGAAGTTCTTAATGCTCTTGCTAAAAATAACCCTCAAATCTTCGGTGGATCAGCGGACCTTGCGTCTTCTAACAAAACAATGTTGAAAGATGAGCAGGACTTCTCACCAGCAGATTATAGTGGCCGTAATATTTGGTTCGGCGTACGTGAATTTGGAATGGCTGCAGCAATGAACGGAATTGCCCTCCACAAAGGTCTTCGTATCTTTGGTGCAACGTTCTTCGTATTCTCTGACTACCTTCGTCCTGCACTTCGTCTATCAGCATTGATGGGTGTACCTGTAACATACGTATTCACTCATGATAGCGTAGCAGTGGGAGAAGATGGTCCGACTCACGAACCTGTTGAGCAACTCGCTTCACTTCGTGCGATGCCAGGTCTTTCAGTTATCCGACCAGCGGATGGAAATGAAACTGCTGCAGCATGGAAATTGTCTGTTGAAGCAACGGATCACCCAACAGCTCTAGTGCTTTCTCGTCAGAATCTTCCAGTTGTGACAGAGTCACCGGAACAAGCATACGAAGGCGTGAAACGCGGTGCGTATGTTGTAGCTGGTAGTGACGATGCTGAAGCCATTCTTCTTGCGTCTGGATCTGAAGTTGGCTTAGCAGTAGAAGCGCAAGAACTTCTTTCAAAAGAAGGCATTTCAGCTTCTGTTGTCAGCATGCCAAGCTGGGATCGATTTGAAAAACAATCAGCTGATTATAAGCAAAGCGTTCTACCAGACAACGTAACAGCTCGTCTTGGTATTGAAATGGGCGTATCATTTGGCTGGGATAAGTATGTTGGCCAAAAAGGTGATATTCTTGCGATTGACCGCTTTGGAGCATCTGCGCCTGGCGACACTGTTATTAAGGAATTTGGCTTTACTGCAGAAAATGTTGTCAATAAAGTTAAAGCAATGCTCTCCAAATAAGATAATCGTATCTTAAGATGAAGAGCGGAAGGCTTTCAGAAGGCGAAATGGTCTTTCTGGAAGCCTTTTTCTTAACTAAAGACCATTAAATATTTGAATACACGGGTGTTGCTATGGATAAAGATAAACTGACAAAGGTGGTAGAAGCTGCCCGCTTATACTATCAATTGGACTATAGTCAACAGGAGATCGCAAAGAAATTAGCGGTTTCAAGGCCGACGGTTTCGCGTTTATTAAAACAAGCGAAAGCAGAAGGCGTTGTTGAAATTAAGATTCATGATCCATCCCAAGATGTTCATATGCTTTCATCAGAACTTGCTGATTTGTTTGGATTATTAGAAACGCGGATCGCCATTGTTCCTCAATTTGAGGATGACCTTGTTAAAAAACATATCGGTAAAATTGCAGCTGATTATTTAAATACAGCTATTCAAGACAATGATTTGATTGGTGTTTCATGGGGCACCACGCTAAATGAGATCGGTAAGAACCTTCGTCATAAGTTACTGAAAAACGTTTCGGTTGTTCAATTAAATGGCGGCATTAGTTATTCAGAAACCAACACCTATGCTTATGAAGTGATTCAAATGCTTGGCCGTGCATTTCATGCTACGAGCCATTTCTTGCCTGTTCCTGCCATAGTTGACCATCTTCTTGTAAAGCAAACGATGGAAGAAGATAGACACATTCGTCGTGTTCTTGACATGGGTCGGAATGCGAATATTGCTTTATTTAGTGTTGGAATTCCAACAAATGACTCGGTTATTGTACAGGCAGATTATGTATCAAAAGAAGAGCTAGAAGTCATTCATACGAGATCTGTTGGTGAAATTTGTTCGAGATTTTTTGACGAAAAAGGGAAGCTCATTCATAAGAAATTAAATGAACGCACAATTGGAATTGATCTACAAGAGCTTGCTACAAAAGAAAAGTCAATATTGGCGGCTGGTGGTCCAAATAAAGTTGAAGCGATATATGGGGCGTTGGAAGGTGGCTATGCCAATGTTCTTATAACCGATCACTTTACGGCTCGCGCTTTATTAGAGAAGAAAAAGCAGGGGAGGGATAAACAATGAAAATGACTGTATTAGGTCCGTGGGGAGGTTACCCTAAAGCTGGAGAAGCGAGTGCAGGGTATCTTTTCCAGAGTGAAGGCTATAACTTGTTAATTGATTGTGGAAGTGGTGTATTGGCACAACTTCAATATCACCTTTCCGTCGAAGAACTCGATAGTGTCATCATTAGTCACTACCATCCAGATCATATTGCAGATGTAGGGGTTCTTTATCACGGGCGCTTGATTCAATCCAAAACAAAGTCTGAATTACCAGCGCTACCGATCTATGGTCATTCCCATGATGAAGCAGGTTTTAATAGTTTGGATCATACGCCTTATACCGAAGCGAGGTCTTACACGGAAGAAGATCGTTTAGAGCTCGGCCCGTTTTCCATTACTTTTCAAAAAACAAAACATCCGGTTGTATGTTTTGCTATGCGCATAACTGATGGAAAGCATACCGTAGTGTTTACAGCAGATTCAAGCTATATAAAAGAGTTCGAAGTCTTTTCTGCTGGAGCTGACTTACTCATCTCAGAATGCAACCTTTATGCGGATATGGATGGTTCTAAAATGGGGCACATGAATAGTACGGATGCAGCAACAATTGCAAGCGTAGCGAATGTTTCCACTCTTATGTTAACGCATCTTCCGCATTTTGGAGAGTTATCGGATCTTCAAAAAGATGCAAAAAAATACTTTGATGGGGAAGTTGTACTTGCTTCTACAGGACTAGTTTGGGATTCAGAAAAAGAGTTATAGTAAAAAGCCAGAAGAAGGAGTCCTTCTTCTGGCTTTTTGAATGATAGAAATGAAGCAATTTTTGTTTTCGTTCAAGAACTCCAATATCTCCGTTTCTAAACGCTCGTCTCCGCTTTTCGTAGATCCAGCTGCAGCGCCCAGCCTCTCGATCGCTTCACCTCATAAAATGAACACAAAGACCGTGTTCTTTTTATGAGGCTCCAGCGCTTTTCGAGGCTAAACGGGCACTTCCGCTTTTCGTAGATCCAGCTGTGACTCGCAGAAACTGCGATATTTCGCTCTTGAACCAGAACACAAAGACCGTGCTCTAGTTCAAGAACTCCAATATCTCCGTTTCTAAACGCTCGTCTCCGCTTTTCGTAGATCCAGATGCAGTGGGCAGGTCCTCGAGTCGCTTCAGACGTACATCCGAACACAAAGACAGTGTTCAAATATACGTCTTCCAGCGCTTGTCGGACCTAACCGCCCACTTCCGCTTTTCATGTCTAGCTGCAGCCTCCAGACCCTCGGTCACTTCACCCTACAACTCGAACACAAAGACCGTGTTCAATTTGGAGGGCTCCAGTGCCTGCCGGGTCTAAACGGAGGCTTCCGCTTTTCGTTATTCCCCTAACGTTGCGTCTAGTTTTCCGTTCATGTCCATTAGGAAGCCGATTTCTCGGCCTAGTAGGCGGGCTAGTTCTTTAGATTTTTTTTCGCCTTCGGATTTGATCTGTTCGATGGTTAGGCTAGAGTTTAGGTTGGAAGCCCCTACGACGACGGGGATTTCACCTTTTTCGTAATAAACGATTTTCATATTGCTCCTCCTCATAGTACGTTTGCTTACAATATTCGTACGGAGACAGCTAGGAAAGGGTAGAGGTGTTGTGCTTTTTCGTACTTTGGTCGGGGGGACATAAGTATCAGGTTTTGATTCCTTTCCAACAATTCATTAGAATAGAGATAGAGAACATACAGGAGGTACAAGGATGCTTTATATAGATAATGAGAACATTATGGATGCTGGGATTAATCTAGCGATTGAGGAATACATTTTGAAGGAGCTTGATCCTGAGGAAACTTATTTGTTATTTTACTCGATGAATCCAACAGTTATTGTTGGGAAAAATCAGAATACCATTGAGCAAATTGATACGAGCTACATACGTGAGAATGGTGTGGATGTCATTCGTCGTCTTTCGGGTGGAGGCGCGGTTTATAACGATCCGGGTAATCTAAGCTTTAGCATTATTACGAAGGATGACGGCAATAGTTTTCACAACTATAAGAAGTTCACCGATCCGGTAGTAAAGGCACTTAGCAAACTTGGTGTCGATGCGGAGCTCAGTGGACGAAACGATTTGTTAGTGAACGGGAAGAAAATATCAGGTAATGCCCAGTTTTCGACAAAGGGGAGAATGTATAGTCACGGAACGCTAATGTTTCATGTGAACTTAGAAAATGTAGTGAAAGCTCTAAAAGTAAATAAAGAGAAGATTGAATCGAAGGGCATTAAATCCATTCGCAGTCGCGTTACCAATATTAGTGAACATATGGATCAAGAGATGACGCGCGAGCAATTTAAACAAACGTTACTTCAGTATATTTTCGAAGGAGAAAAAGAAATCCCCTCTTATGACTTAACCGAAAAAGATTGGAAAGCCATCCATGAAATTGCGGAGGAACGGTATAAGAATTGGGATTGGAATTATGGTCGCTCTCCAAAATTTAACGTTCAGCATTCAAAGCGTTTTCCGATTGGGTCAATAGATGTTCGTCTTGAAGTAAAGAAGGGGTACATCGAACAGGCTACGATTTTTGGAGATTTCTTCGGCGTTGGGGACGTGAAAGAGATAGAAAACCAACTAATAGGTGTTCGCTATGAACGTGGATCGCTTGAAGAAGCTCTTCAAGAAGTGGACGTATCTCATTATTTCGGGAAAATAACAAAAAAGGAATTCATTGATCTTCTATACTAAAAGAAAGGAGCTGGGAATCCAGCTCCTTCTTCTTTTGTTGCCTCTTTTTAGTTGTTCAAAATATTTTAGAACGTTTTTTGTTGAGAATTAATTTATGAACTTTTCTTTGTTCCCCTTGCTAGTAAAATTTTCTTCCAATATAATATATTTAGAAAATTAAAAATGAATGACTACTCATTCATATAGGAGGAGAGCGAATGAATCTATCTCAGCAATTAAAAGAGACAGCAGCGACTTATCCTGAGAAACAAGCTTACATTTATCAGGATGAAGCTGTTTTGTACAAAGAACTTGATCAGAAGGTTTCTGGTTTTGCTACAAATTTATTGGCAGAAGGAATTAAAAAAGACGATCATGTGGCTTTAATATTAGGTAACTCACCAGAGTTTTTAATTGCTTACTACGGAGTTTTAAGAGCTGGCGCCGTCGTTATTCCAATTAACCCCATTTATACTCCGGATGAAATTGGCTATCTTCTTCATAATGGAGACGTGAAGGCAATTGTTACATTGGAACAAGCACTCCCTCTAGTTGAAAAAATGGCCGGTCAATTAACTGATATCGTTCTCGTTACTTATACTGGTGAGGGGAAAGAAGAGAGAGTTATTGCAAACACAAAATTGAAACCGTTTACAAAAATGATTGAGGATCAAAACGAGGTTTTTCCAGATGTTACGATAAACGAAGATGACTTGGCTGTTATCCTGTATACATCGGGAACAACAGGAAAACCAAAAGGTGCGATGCTTTCGCATAAGAATTTATTTAGTAATGCATCAGATACTGGCTCTTACCTTCAAATCTCTTCTAATGACGTTGTGGTCACTGCCCTTCCTATGTTTCACGTGTTTTGCATGACCGTTTCAATGAATGCCCCTCTTATTTCAGGAGGAACATTGTTAATCCTTCCTAAGTTCAGTCCTCAAGAAGTTTTCCGCGTTGCTGAGAAATTCAAAGCTACTATTTTTGCAGGAGTACCAACCATGTATAATTTCTTATACCAATACCCAGAAGGTCGAGCTGAATATTTTCAGCATATGCGACTTTGTATTTCAGGAGGTTCTTCTTTACCTGTGGCCCTTCTACACCGTTTTGAAGAAAAGTTTCAAGTTCGGATTTCAGAGGGATATGGATTATCAGAAGCATCTCCTGTTACGTGCTTCAATCCACTGGATCGTCCCCGTAAAGCAGGCTCGATTGGTATGAACATCACGAATGTTGAAAATAAAGTCGTTGATGAACTAGGACAGGAAGTTCCGGTAGGGGAGGTTGGAGAGCTAGCTGTTAAAGGTCCAAATGTGATGAAAGGTTATTATAAAATGCCAGAGGATACCGCAGTAACGCTGAAAGAAGGCTGGCTATTTACTGGTGATTTAGCGAAGATGGATGAAGAGGGCTACTTCTATATTGTGGATCGAAAAAAGGATATGGTCATCGTAGGCGGATATAATGTCTATCCAAGAGAAGTTGAAGAAGTTCTTTATCAGCATCCTGATATCGTTGAAACAGCGGTAGTGGGCGTCCCAGATCCAAACTTCGGGGAGGCAGTTCAAGCCTTTGTTGTCACAAAGCAGCAGATGACGGAAGAAGATGTAATGAACTATTGTAAAGAGCATCTGGCAAAATATAAATGTCCGACGATTGTAGAATTTATTAGTGAATTGCCGAAGAATACAACTGGAAAAATATTAAGAAAAGCTCTTCGTAAACAAGTAAACGCTTAAGACAAAAGCCGATCCATTTAGGATCGGCTTTTGTTATGAATAATCAGAAAACGATTGATATTTGTATAACAATAAAATATAATGACGTTAAATAAACGTTATATTGGAGGTGCGCATAATAGTGATTTCTTTAAACGAAAGAATGGATCATTTTATGAATCGTATCAATAGTGGTGAAAAAATTGAAGCGGATGATTGGATGCCGGATGACTATAGAGAAGCATTAATTCGTTTGATATCCATGCATGGGATTAGTGAGATTATGGGAGCTTTACCTGAAAAAGAATGGGTTCCAAAGGCTCCATCTATCTACCGAAAGCTTGCGATTATGGCGAAAGTTCAGGATGAAATGGGCCATGGTCAACTATTACTTCGAGTAGCAGAAGATTTAATGGAACCACTAGGGAGGAATCGTGATGATATTATGAAGGATCTTTTTTCAGGAAAATTGAAATTCCATAATGTCTTTCATATGAAAGCCCCAACGTGGGGGGATGCTGGTGTGATTGCGTGGTTAGTAGACGGCGCGGCAATTATATCGCAGACGATGATGCTTGGAACGTCTTATGGACCTTATGGGCGCGCTTTGAAACGCATTTGTGCTGAAGAGGTGTTTCATGCTCAGCATGGTGAAAGCATTATTATGGCGCTAGCTGAAGGAACGAAGGAGCAACGAACCTTATTACAAGATTCTATTAACAGATGGTGGACCTCGTTATTAATGTTTTTTGGGCCAAAAACAAACGCCGAAACAGGACACAGCCATCAAGATAAAAATATGCGCTATAAACTTCGTACCAAAACGAATGAACAGCTCAGGCAGGAATTTCTAACAAAATATGTTCCTCGAGTATGGGCGCTAGGTCTAACGATTCCAGATCCCACGCTGAAATTTGATGAAGAAACTTCTGAATGGCAGTATCAACAGCCAGATTGGGAAGAATTCAAGAAAATTGTGACTGGACATGGTCCAAAATCCAAGGAGCGATTAGCGCTACGAATGCGATCGTATGAAATGAACAGTTGGGTGAGGGAAGCGCTCGGAACAAGTAAGGTATCAAATATTGCGAGGTGATCTGTCGTGAGTAGTCCTTTTTATGAAGTCTATGAGGTGTTTAGCAAAAAAACAGATACATCAGCACTTCAGCATCAATTTAGTCTTCTTGCGCCAAATGAGGAACTTGCCTTTGTTATGGCAAAGGAAAATTTCTTTCGACGTGAGCAGGCAGCTGATATCTGGGTCGTGAAGCGAGACCACATTAAACGAATGAATTCTGAAGAAAAAGAGGCAGTGAAGCACTTAGAGAAGAGTTACCGAGAAACGAAGGGTTATGGGTATTTAAAGAAAAAATGGCGTCAGTATGAGCAAGAGCAACTTACTGCAAAAGACATCATGGGAGGGGGAGAGGGCTAATGGAGGCTTTGGAATACCGAGAGTGCTTAATTGAACTGATCTATCAATTAGCAGATGATGATTTTCTGCTAGCATACCGTGGATCAGAATGGCTAGGTCTTGCGCCTCATATTGAAGAAGATGTAGCGTTTGCTTCAATTAGTCAGGATTTGATGGGGCATGCCGCACTTTATTATGGATTACTAGAAGAGCTTGGAGAAGGAAAGATAGATCACTTAACGCATAATCGCTCTCCTGACTATTTTCGAAATGCAATTCTTGTAGAGTTGCCGAATGGAACGGGGACTTATTTAGAAAATCCATCATATGATTGGGCATTTACTGTTGTTCGAAATTACTTCTATACGCTGGCCAAAAAGGTTCGACTTGATTCAATTAAGAAATCATCTTATGAGCCACTGCAACACATTGTTCAAAAAATCTCCATTGAGATGAGCTACCATATGATGCATTGGGAAGTTTGGTTTAAGCAGCTTATCAGTAGTACAGCTGAAGCGAAAAGTAGAATGGAAGAAGCAATGAGCATTGTATTTGAAGAGTTAGGTGGTGTTTTTTCATACGGGCGTATTGGTGATCGAATGGCGAGGCTTTCGCTTATTGAAAGTGAAGATGTCCTTAAAGAACGATGGATGGTTTACTTAAATAAAGAAAACATCCAGTATTCTATGAAAATGAAACAGGGGGATGGTCGAAATGGCATTCATACACCCCATTTAGCGGAAGCGCTTGCTACGTTGTCAGAAGTATATCAATCTGTCCCAACAGCGGAGTGGTGAGGAGGGGGAGGGAATGATACTTAAAGAGAAAGTGATGAAGGTGCTTGATACGGTAAAAGATCCGGAGATTCCTGTTGTAAGCGTAGTGGACCTTGGGATGATCCACAACGTTTCTATTCATAATCATCGAGTCACAATTGAAGTGATGCCAACATTCTCTGGGTGTCCTGCATTAGAAATCATCAAAAGGAATATCGAGCTTGCTGTAGAAAGTATTCCTGAAGTGAATTCTTTATCTGTTGCATTTATTCGGCATCCCATATGGACAACCGAACTTGTTTCGGAGAAGGGGAGGCAGGAATTGAAAAAGTTCGGTATTGCGCCACCTGAAGACCGTGTGGAAGGGGAATGGCATGTGCCGTGTCCATATTGTGGATCAGTTTATACAACAATGGATAATATTTTTGGACCAGCCGCTTGTCGAAGTATTTTGTATTGTAAGTCGTGTAAAAACCCATTTGAAGCGATGAAGCCTGTGTCAATTTAATTAAAAGAAGAAAGGTTGATGAATGATGGTTAAAGTGATCGCATTGTATAAACAGCCGGAGAACGCCCAGAAATTCGATGAGCATTATTTTAATACGCACGCCCCAATTACAGCAAAAATCCCTGGACTGAAAAAAATGGAAGTGACAAAGATTGTTGGGTCACCTATGGGAAAAAGCGACTATTATTTGATGTGTGAAATGTACTATGAAGATCATGAATCGATGAAAGCGGGAATGAAGTCTCAAGAAGGTAAGGCTTCAGGTAAAGATTTAATGAGTTTTGCAGGCGATCTTGTAACACTAATGATTGGTGAAGAAGTTGGAGAAACAGCAGATACAAATTAAAGTGAGGTGCAATGAATGTTTGAAACGATTGATTATGAAGTTAAGGATCGCGTAAGTTGGATTCGGTTAAATCGACCGAATAAATTGAATGCGTTTACATTTAAAATGAATCAAGAAATAACGGAAGCGATGAAGCTAGCGAATAACGATAATAAAGCTCGCTGTGTGGTGATCACAGGTAATGGAAGAGCTTTTTGCTCAGGTCAGGATTTAGGTGGCGTTGAAGAAGGTGTGGATCATGGTGAAATGCTAAGGGCTACTTATAATCCGATGGTAAAAGAAATTACCTCTTCTTCTAAACCGGTCATTGCTGCAGTTAACGGTGTAGCGGCAGGGGCAGGCATGAGTCTTGCTCTTGCGTGTGATTTTCGATTAGCTCATGAAAACGCAAGCTTTATTGAAGCATTTGTTCATGTTGGCCTTGTTCCTGATTCTGGGAGTACCTATTTTCTTCCGCGCCTGATTGGTCATGCGAAAGCGCTAGAACTTGCGCTACTTGGAGACAAAGTAAGTGCTCCAGATGCTAAGGAGCTTGGACTTGTGACGCAAATTTTTTCTAATGAACAATGGGAGAAAGGAATTAATCAGTTTGCAAACCGTCTAGCTAGCCTTCCGCCCAAAGCGGTAACTCTCATTAAACAGAGCTTACTCCGCAGCTGGGAAAGTACCCTTGATGAGGTGCTTGAAATGGAAGCTGTTGCGCAGGCCGAAGCTGGTCAAACGAAAGACCATAAGGAAGGTCTTCTAGCATTTACCGAGAAACGTAAACCAGTTTTCCAGGGGAGTTAAGAGAGCGAGAGAAAAAAGCAGGAAACCGGGGGTAAATCTTGAATAGATGCTATAGAGTGAAAGTAGCCGTGGAGGTTGGTGAACGAACTTCCCGGCTCTTTCCTATGCTTACTACCATAGAAGGAGGTCTTCAAATGTCAGTTGTTACATATGAAGTAAAAAACCATGTTGGATACGTAACTTTAAATCGACCAGAAGTTCTAAACTGTTTTAACTACGAAACCCTTTCAGTACTGCAGGGAATTGTTGACGATATCTATTCAGATCGCGAGGTTCGTGCCGTTATTTTTTTGGGAGCTGGTGAAAAGGCTTTCAGCGCAGGAGCTGATTTAAAAGAAAGAAGAACACTCTCTGACAGTGAAGTCCGCCGCAACGTAAAAAAAATCCGAGAAGTGTTTTCTTCTGTTGAATCACTTCCTCAGCCAACAATCGCAGCATTGAATGGGTTTGCTTTTGGTGGAGGTTTTGAGCTTGCTCTCGCGTGTGATTTTCGCTATGCCGTCGAAGGAACAAAAATGGGCTTAACCGAAACAAGTCTAGGTATCATACCGGGAGCGGGAGGAACCCAGCGTTTACCTCGTCTAATTGGCACAGCGAAAGCGATGGAATTGGTGTTAACAGCACGAAAATTAACATCAGTAGAGGCTTACGAAAGTGGTATTCTAAACGGGGTCGTACCACGTGAAGACTTGCTTAAAAAATGTGAAGAGTTAGCACGCGAAATCTGCCAAAATGCTCCAATTGCTGTGCAGCAGGCGAAGTTTGCTGTCCGAGAAGGTATGAATGTGGATCGTCATACAGGAATGGCAATTGAATCGAAAGCTTATGAAGTAACAATCCCAACGAATGACCGTCTTGAAGCATTAGATGCCTTTGCAGAAAAAAGGAAACCAATTTTTAAAGGGGAGTAGTTGTTGCAGAAGAGGAAAGGCTCTGGTAGTATAACATCATATTTGAACCGCGTTTTTATTTCGGAATGCTTTAAGCAAGCGGAGGTATGATGATGAGCGAATCTTTGAATACACGCTCCATGATTTTTACATTGTATGGAGAGTATGTTAGACACTATGGAAATGATATTTGGATTGGTAGTTTGATTCGTCTTCTAAAAGAGTTTGGGCACAATGACCAATCTGTTCGAGCGGCGATTTCACGAATGAGTAAGCAGGGCTGGGTGGAAGCAAGGAAAGAAGGAAATAAGAGTTTCTACTATTTAACAGAACGTGGGATTAGGAGAATGGATGAGGCGGCTGAGAGAATATTTAAGCTCCGGCCAGCAGAATGGGATGGAAGATGGCGTATGTTTCTTTATACGATCCCTGAAGAGAAGCGACATATTCGAGATGAGCTACGTAAAGAGCTTGTTTGGAGCGGGTTCGGAAGTTCATCCGCTAGCTTATGGCTTTCACCTAATCACCTTGAAGAACAGGTGAAATGGCTGATCGATAAGTATGAAATTAACGACTACGTTCATTTCTTTGTTGCTGATTATAAAGGTCCACACGAAAGCCATGCCCTTGTCAATGAATGCTGGGATTTGAATGAAATAAGCAATCGATACCGTGAGTTTATTAAAATGTATAGCGAGCGTTATGTTATCGATCGTAGTAAAATAGAAAAAGGGAAAATGAGTGATGGCGACTGTTTTGTAGAACGCGCAAAGCTCGTTCATGAGTACCGGAAGTTTCTATTTATTGATCCGGGCCTTCCATCCCAACTATTACCTGACGAATGGCCTGGCGAGCATGCAGCCATGTTATTTAGCGATTACTATAAAACGCTTGCGAGACCAGCTTCACGTTTTTTTGAAGAGGTTTTTCGAGAAGGAAATGAACTAAAAAATAAAGATAATGAGTATGATGCGCTCCAGCATCCTTTGTTATCGGACAGGTCATAGAAGTAGAAAGAAGGAACGGGTATCCCGTTCCTTCTTTTTCGTTATCTGACCACTTCATGTACCTGATCCTTAAATTCTTTTCCCTTTGTTTTATACGTTTCAATCGTTAAGGTAATGAGTTCCTTGTCTTTCTCTGTTAATTGCCTGATTACTTTTCCTGGAGAGCCGAGAACCATAGAATGTGGTGGAATCTTTTTACCAGAAGGGATCAGCGTATTTGCCCCTATTAGCGAACCTTCACCAATCTCAGCCCCGTCAAGTACGATTGCTCCCATACCGATTAATGCTCCATTACGAATTGTACAGCCATGTAGAATCGCATTATGGCCAACAGATACTTCGTCTTCTAACACAAGTGGGAACCCTTCAAACAAATGGCACGTACAATTGTCCTGGATATTGCACCCTTTTCCAATTATGATTGGTGCTTCATCCCCTCTTAAAACGGCATTAAACCATACGGTTGATTTTTCTCCAATTGTAACATCCCCAATAATTTTGGCGCCTGGAGCTACGTACACATCTTCCGCAAGATCTGGTGTTAAACCATTATACGAAAATAACATATAAGCGTGTTCTCCTTTCCGAAATAACAGGCTAGTGACGGACTAGAAATAAATCGTGTTTCATAAGAAGCAGGAATTTTTTATTTCACTTTGAATGTTATAAATAAGTATAACACGTTTTAATTAAAGCGTATTAATATCGTCATAAAT
This sequence comes from Guptibacillus sedimenti, assembly GCF_028610665.1. NCBI lineage: Bacteria > Bacillati > Bacillota > Bacilli > Caryophanales > Guptibacillaceae > Guptibacillus > Guptibacillus sedimenti. The sequence goes on along the minus strand of NZ_JAQQWV010000004.1, from coordinate 119,467 downwards.
TTAGGGGGAGATATACAATGAGACGTCTTTGTGAGTTGCTGTGCGTTCACTACCCATTTATACAAGGAGGAATGGGGAATATTTCTAGTCCTGTTCTTGCATCAGCTGTGTCTGAAGCAGGCGGACTCGGAACAATCGGAACGGGTACTTTAACAGTAGATGAAGTAGAATTATTGCTTCTTGATATGAAGAAACGAACTAAGAAAACATTTGCGCTCAATATACCAATTTCGGTTACAGCAAACTTAAAAGGAATGTGTGAATTAGCTGTAAAATACGCTGTACCTGTCGTCTCTCTTTCAGCCGGTAACCCAGCCCCTTATATTCAATATTTTAAACAAAATAACATCAAGGTCATTTGTGTTACCGCTAGCGTGAAGCATGCACAAAAAGCTGAAAAAGCTGGTGCTGATCTTATCGTAGGAGAAGGCTTTGAAGCTGCTGGAATCAATTCGCCACTTGAGCTTACGACAATGACGCTTATACCTCAACTTGTCTCTAAAGTGCAAATACCCGTCGTTGCTGCAGGAGGGGTAGGTGATTCAAAAGGCTTTGCCGCAGCATTAGCTTTAGGGGCAGAGGGGATTCAGATGGGAACAAGGTTAATTGCAACGAAGGAATCACCTTATCATGAACGGTATGTTGAAAGGTTACTAGAAGCAGATGATACAGAAACGGTCATCGTAGGACGGAGCGTCGGAAAAGTACGTAGGATTTTAAAAACAGCTTATGCTGACCGGTTAATTCAAGCGGAAGGAGCAGGTATTCATCCAGATGATTTTGAAGCAATGACAGATGAGGAAAAACATCGAATTGGTGCAGTAGAAGGGCGATTGGATGAAGGATTTATTAATGGCGGACAAATAAGCGGATTAGTTAAGTCCATTCCGACAGTTCAGGAGCTATTTAAAGAAATGATGGAAGGAGCTGAGCAAATTTACGAGAATCAGATGAAAGCATTTAAAGGTTTTTATTTAAAGCACTAGATCTATATCGGAATATTATTTTTGAAAATATAAAATAGTAATAATTGTTTGAATACTCGTTGACAAGCTAGATTTGCAAGTGTACCATAACGATACAATATGCCGGACAGGCGATAGGATTAAAATATGATGACAATAAGTTGGAAGAACTTATTTGGGGGAGGACAGGCATTTGAAATCCTGGAAAAAGTGGATTGGAATTTCGGTAGTAAGCGTGATGGTACTTTCAGGGTGTGGATCGAACAATTCGTCATCAAACGCAGATGATGAAGGACAAGCAAGTAAAGGTACTTATACAATTGGCGTCACGCAAATCGTGGAGCACCCTTCACTAGATGCAGCTTATGAAGGTTTTAAAATGGCACTCGAAGAGAACGGATTTAAAGAAGGAGATAACATTACTTACGATGTTCAAAATGCTCAGAATGACATGAACAACAGTAACACGATTGCGCAAAACCTAGTAGGTGATGAAGTAGATTTAATTTTTGCCAATTCAACGCCAAGCGCACAGTCCGCGTTAAATGCCACTTCCGATATTCCGATTGTTTTTACTTCGGTAACGGATCCAGTTGGTGCAAAACTTGTCGAGGATTTTGATAAACCAGGTGAGAATATAACAGGTACAACAGATACTCATCCTGAAGCGATTCCAAAAACAATTGAGTTTATTGCCAATGAGTTCGATGCTAAAAATGTTGGGCTGATCTACAATGCCGGGGAACAAAATTCTGTGGCCCAAGTTGATATTGTGAAAGAAGCAATGGAAGGTAAGGATATGAAAGCTGTTGAGAAGAGTGTTTCCACTTCAGCTGAGGTAAAGCAAGCAGCTGAAGCGCTTGTTGGTAAAGTAGATGTGATTTACATCGTGACAGATAACACGGTCGTATCAGCGCTCGAATCGGTCATCAGCGTAGCAAATGATAAGGACATTCCGATGTTTGCGGGAGAATTTGATTCTGTTAACCGCGGTGCCTTTGCGGCTTATGGTTTTGATTATCAAGATATTGGCTATGAAGCAGGTCAGATGGCTGCAAAGATTTTAAAAGGTGAAGAAACGACGGCAGATATTCCAGTGCAATACCCTCAGAATTTAAAACTTAAAATGAATGAAACAGCAGCAGAAGAAATGGGCATCGAAGTGAAGTCAGAATGGGAAGAGATGGGGGAATACACAGAGTAGAAAAATGGGTTCGAAAAAGAAGGGGTTTTCTTTTTCGAACCTTTTTTACGAATACCGTTTTCAAATGGATAAATCCACTGTGAAAAGATTAGGAGGGAGTTCGGGATGGGTTCAGCAATGTTTGGAGCAGTAGAATCTGGCATTATTTATGCAATTATGGCACTTGGTGTTTATTTATCGTTTCGTATTCTAGATTTCCCCGATTTAACCGTTGATGGGAGCTTCGTCACTGGTGCAGCTATTGCTGCAATTCTAATTGTAAATGGAACGAATCCTTTTTTTGCAACGCTTATAGCGATCGGAGTGGGGTTTTTAGCGGGTTGCGTAACAGGCCTCCTACATACAAAAGGGAAAATCAATCCTCTTCTTGCGGGGATTCTTATGATGATTGCACTCTATTCCATAAACTTAAGAATAATGGGAAGGTCCAATGTTCCGTTGCTAAATGAGGAATCTGTTTTTACCAAATTAGAAGGTTTTTTTGAAGCATCTGGGCTCGATCCTCTACTAAGCAACTTAGCTTCATCAATTGGACTTGGCAACCTAACATCAACATGGTCCGTTTTAATAAGCATGCTACTTGTTACGACACTTATAAAAATTTTGACGGATTTATTTTTACGCACGCAAATTGGTCTTGCACTTCGAGCAACAGGTGATAATAAACGAATGATTCGTAGTTTCTCAGCGAACACGGATCAATTTACGATTCTTGGACTTGGGCTTTCGAACGCTCTTGTAGCACTTGCCGGCGCATTAATTGCACAGTATAGCTCATTTGCAGATGTTGGGATGGGCATTGGAATGATTATTATTGGACTTGCTTCAGTGATTATTGGAGAAGCAATTTTTGGAACACGGACAATAGCAGTGACGACATTCGCTGTAGTTGGAGGAGCGATCGTCTATCGAATTGTTGTCAGTTTAGCGCTGCGAGTGGATTTCCTGGAGACAGGTGATATGAAATTGATTACAGCTGTGATTGTAATTGCTGCTCTTGTTCTTCCACAATTAATAGATGGTCAAAAAGAACGAAATCGAAAGAAGCGAAAACGTCTTCAGCAAGAGTTGAAGTTAAAAGAAATGAAGGATGGAGGCGAAGAGTATGCTTCAACTAAATCAAATTCACAAAGTATTTAACGAAGGTACGCTTGATGAGAAGATTGCACTTGAAGATATTAATTTAACGCTTGATCCAGGTGATTTTGTTACAGTGATCGGAAGTAACGGGGCAGGGAAATCAACGTTAATGAATATGATTTCCGGGGTATTAACACCTGATGTTGGAGATGTCTTTATTGATGATAAGAAGATTACAAGCTTACCAGAATATAAGAGGTCAAAGTTAATCGGACGCGTTTTCCAGGATCCTATGGCAGGAACAGCTCCATCCATGACGATACAGGAAAACCTTGCCCTCGCCTACAATCGAAATCGAAGAAGAACGCTAATGAAAGGCGTGACTAAAAAGCTGAAAACAACTTTTCAGGAAGCACTTGAAACGCTTCATCTTGGTCTTGAGGATCGCCTATCTGCGAAAGTTGGCATGCTATCGGGAGGAGAGAGGCAAGCACTGTCCCTTTTAATGGCGACTTTCACAGAGCCTAAAATGCTCTTATTAGATGAACATACTGCAGCTCTCGATCCTGCCCGAGCAGCTTTAATTACAAAATTGACTGGTGAAATTGTAGAAAGAACTCAATTAACAACACTTATGGTCACTCATAATATGCAACAGGCACTGGACTTAGGCAACCGATTAATTATGATGGATAGCGGTAAAATTATATTAGAAGTTGAGGGAGAAGATAAGCAGAATTTAACAATTGAGGCTCTGCTTCAAGAATTCCAGCGAATCAAAGGTACAAAGATGAACAATGACCGAGCCCTCTTAGGGTAGGAATTGAAACCAATCGGATTTCCGGTTGGTTTTTCTTGAAATGGCTTATGGAGGTAAGGAAGATTCTTTAGCATGCTTACCTTTAGATTGTTTCACTATTGTTTAGTTCCTAATTTTTTGACAATTTATTGACGGTTATTATACGTGATGTTATTATATCGTTAAATAAACGTCATATATTATGGTGTGAGGTGTAGCTGATGAAACAGGGGATTTCGGTTGGACAGAGTGCTGTCATTCATGTAAAGGTCACGCCAGATATGTATGCTCAGTTTGAAGGCAAAATCATTCATCAAGCTTATTCGACTGTATCGATGGTCTATCATATGGAGTGGGCCGCAAGACAGTTAATCCTTCCTTATCTTGAAGATGATGAAGAGGGAATCGGCGGCGGTGTTGAGGTAAAGCATATGGGTCCAGCGTGTGAAGGGCAATCCCTTACAATACGAGCCGTTATTATTACACTTACACACAAATCGGTTATTAGCAGAATAGATGTTAAAAAAGGAAGAGAGCTTATTGGAACAGGAAAAGTGATTCAGTTTATTCTCCCTAAAAAGGTGATCGACGAGAAATTAGAAAACGCTAAAATGTAAGCGATTTCATAAAGGGGTGAAAATCGTGTTTGATCGCATAGAAGAGCATGAGCAATTATTATTTTGTAATGATGCTGATACAGGTCTAAAAGCCATAATCGCCATACATAACACAACGCTAGGACCAGCGCTTGGTGGATGTCGAATGCGTCCCTATGAAACGGTAGATGATGCCATTGAAGACGTCTTAAGACTTTCCAAAGGCATGACGTATAAATGTGCAGCTGCTGATGTGGATTTTGGAGGTGGCAAGGCAGTGATTATCGGTGATCCGCTGAAAGATCGGACGCCTGAGCTTTTTCGAGCCTTTGGTCAATTTGTAGAATCGTTGAATGGACGATTTTACACAGGAACAGATATGGGAACAACTCCTGATAATTTTGTTCATTCACTAAGAGAAAGTAGCTGTATTGTAGGGGTTCCAGAAGAATATGGTGGCAGTGGAGATTCCTCAATTCCAACAGCTAACGGCGTTCTTTACGGCATACAAGCTACGAATAAAACTGTTTTCGGTTCAGAAGAATTAGGTGGGAGAACATATGCGATTCAAGGTCTTGGAAAGGTTGGCTATAAAGTCGCGGAAATGCTTCTTGAAAAAGGAGCAGATTTGATTGTTTCAGATATTAATCAATCAGCGATTGATCGCTTAATTCAACGAGCGATTGAGCTCAACCAGGGGGTAAAGGTCGTTACTGGAGATGACATTTACGAAGCAGACGCCGATGTTTTTGTTCCCTGTGCACTTGGAGGGATCATTAATGATCAAACCATCCATAAGCTTAAAGTACAAGCGATTGTCGGTTCTGCGAATAATCAGCTTTTAACAAATGAGCACGGCGATCAGCTCAATGAACGCGGTATTCTTTATGCGCCTGACTATATTGTAAATAGCGGGGGCTTAATCCAGGTATCTGATGAATTGTATTCACCAAACCCCAAACGAGTGCTTCAAAAAACAAAGGCGATTTACGATACGTTATTGTCCATTTTTGAGCAGGCGGAGACTCACTCATTTTCAACGATAAAAGCGGCGAATCTTTTTTGTGAACAGCGAATTGAAAGCCGAAAACGGAGAAATAGCTTCTTTGCGCATAAGAAACCAGGGAAATGGTCTGTTCGCTCTTAATATTAATGTGAGAGGGGGAGTTTAATGGACGTAACTGAGCAATTCCCATTTATTCAATTAGTCAATGGAGAAGGTAAACAACTGGAAGAAAATCCATCCATTACGGTAGCGAATGCAAAACGATTTTATGAACAAATGATGTTTTCTCGTATGTTTGATCGAAAAGCTGTTAATCTCCAGCGTCAGGGTCGAATCGGTACCTATGCTCCGTTTGAAGGTCAGGAAGGCGCGCAAATTGGAAGTGCTCTAGCTTTAGAAGATGGTGACTGGATGTTTCCTACTTATCGTGATCATGCCGCAACGGCAGCTTTTGGGCATTCACTCGTCAATATCTTTCTTTACTGGAAAGGATGTATTGAAGGGTGTGTTCCTCCAGAAGGAAAACACATTTTTCCACCATCCGTTCCGATTGCTTCCCAAATTCTTCATGCGACTGGTACAGCATGGGCTGAGAAGAAAAAAGGAAGCGACAGAGTATCGCTTGTATATTTTGGAGACGGTGCAACATCGGAAGGGGATTTTCACGAGGGATTAAATTTTGCGAGTGTGTTCCAAATTCCAGTGGTTTTCTTTAATCAAAATAATGGCTACGCCATTAGCGTTCCGGTCGAGCGACAGATGAATACAAAAACCATTGCTCAAAAATCCCTCGCTTATGACATGCCTGGTGTAAGAGTGGATGGAAATGATGTTTTTGCTGTGTATAGTGAGACGCTAAAAGCAGTTGAACGTGCGAGAAAAGGTGATGGTCCAACGTTGATTGAGGCGGTTACATGGCGCTATGGAGCTCACACGACGACCGATGAGCCATCGAAATATCGTGACCAGGGAGAAAGTGAACGGAGAAGGCAGACGGATGATCCAATTAGTCGAGTTGAAAAGTATCTGAAAGCTGAAGGTAGCTGGGATGCTGATTGGGAGGAAGAGCTTAAGAAAAAGTCTGAGAAACGATTACAACTTGCTGTTGAGGAAATGGAAAAAACAAAAAAATCGGATGAAGGACTTATATTTGATCATGTGTTTGGGACGGATGTTTGGCCGGTTCAAGAACAAAAGGAGCGCTTTTTTCATAAGGAGAGTGGGAAATGAGCATAGCGGTCAATATGAAAAAGCTAACGATGGTGCAGGCGATTACAGAAGCACTAAAGGTGGTTCTTGAAGAAGATGAGTCTGTCCTTGTTCTAGGAGAGGATGTAGGAAGAAACGGCGGAGTTTTTAGAGCAACTGACGGCTTGTTTGAACTGTTTGGTGATCAGCGAGTGATGGATACACCTCTTGCAGAATCAGGTTTAATTGGTACATCAATTGGACTTGCGATGAATGGATATACTCCTGTTGTGGAGATCCAGTTTCTTGGCTTTATTTATCCAGGCTTTAATCAATTAATTACTCATGCAACGCGCATTCGAACCCGAACGCAAAGTCGATATACCGTGCCACTTACGATTCGAGTACCTTATGGAGCAGGTGTACGGGCCCCTGAAATTCATAGTGATAGTACAGAAGCGCTTTTTACTCACATACCTGGGTTGAAGGTAGTTGTTCCTTCAACGCCACATGATGCAAAGGGGTTATTAATTAGTAGTATTAAAGATCCTGATCCGGTGCTGTTTCTTGAGCCGATGAAAATGTACCGGACTGGTAAAGGTGACGTTCCTACAGGAAGTTATACAATTCCACTTGGTAAAGGTTATAGGCGACGTATTGGAGAGGATGTATCCCTTTTTGCATGGGGAGCAATGGTGAAAGTTGCGGAAGAAGCAGCGGAGAAAGCTGCTGCTAAAGGAGTAGGATGTGATGTTATCGATCTTCGTTCTCTCTATCCTTTAGATAAAGAACTGATCGCAGAATCGGTGCAGAAAACAGGTAGAGCGGTTATTATCCATGAAGCCCCTTCCTCTGGCGGCGTCGGTAGTGAAGTGATTTCAATCATTAATGATACATCGTTTCTTTATATGAAGTCTCCTATTAAAAAAGTAACGGGTTATGATGCGCCTGTTCCTTTGTTTACGCTAGAAGATGATTATTTACCGGATGCTAACAAAGTTTTGCGAGCGATTGAAGAGACAGTTCGCTTCTGAAGGGAGGTTGAATGATGGATGTGAAATTGCATGACATTGGAGAAGGAATGTCAGAAGGCGAAATCGTGCAGCTTCTAGTTAAGCCAGGCGATCATGTGCTAGTTGACCAGCCATTAGTCGAAGTACAGACCGATAAAGTGACGGCGGAGCTCCCGTCTCCTTTTGCAGGAAAAGTAGAAACGATTTATGTAGAAGCAGGCGAAGTTATTGAAGTAGGAGGGACGCTGTTAACGATTTCTCCAATTCCACAGCATACCGAGCAAACACGGCTTCCTAACCGAAAGAAAAGAATTTTAGCGGCCCCTTTCACGAGAAAAGTTGCGCGCGAAAATAATATCGATATTGAGGAAGTTAAGGGGACAGGGCCAGCGGGACGAATTACTGATGAAGATGTTTTTAGGCATCTTGCGACAACTCAAAAGCCCGAAGAAAAAGAAACAGAGAGAGCAATAGAGAAAGAAGCAAAGGAACGAACCATTCCCTTTTCAACAAGACGGAAACAAATTTCAGCGAAAATGAAAAAGTCCACTTTAACCATTCCACATGTGACTCATTTTGACGAAGTTGATGTAACGAACATCTTAGAAATGAAAAAGGCAATGAAAGAAGGTAAAGGTCAATCTATTTCAGTTGCTGCTTTTTATATTAAAGCGGTATGCGTGGCGTTAAAAGAGTTCCCTATTTTTAATTCGGAGTTAAGAGAAGAAGAAGGTCTGATTTACTTGAAGCCCGATCTTCATATTGGTTTAGCTACTGATACGGAAGAAGGACTAATCGTTCCGGTTATCCATCATTGTGATAAACTCTCAATCAACGAAATTCATAAAGAAATGAAAAGCCTTCATAAAGCAGCAATGAACAATGAACTCACTAGCAAAGACCTATCATCTGGTACGTTTACTATTAGTAACGCAGGGCCACTTGGCAGTACAGGAGCTACGCCGATTATTAATTATCCAGAAGCAGCCCTTCTCGCTTTCCATAAGACGAAGAAAATGCCGGTTGTAACAGAGAATGATGAAATTATCATCCGCTCGATTATGTCGATTTCTATGACATTTGATCACCGGATTGCAGATGGAGGTACCTCTATGCGTTTTACGAATCGTTTTATTGAATTGATTGAACAACCTTCCCTACTATTAACGGAGCTTGTCTAATGGTGGTAGGTGAAATTATACATGAAAAAGACGTTGTCATAATTGGTGCAGGTCCAGCCGGATATGAAGCGGCATTTCGTGCTGCTAAGAATGGGAGAGACGTTACGCTAATTGATCGATTTCGTCCCGGTGGGGAATGCCTCCATAGCGGATGCATTCCTTCAAAACTGCTTGCAACCGCTGCTAGGAAAATGCATGAAAAGACACCAGGAATTACGGTGACACCCGCATTTTGCATGGACAAATGGCAAAAAGAAAAGAATTCTCTGATTACTACGATGGAAAGAGGACTACAAGCCCGCTTTCATTCAAGCAACATCGAATGTGTAAAAGGACAGGCATCTTTTCTCTCAGAAAACAGGATTGGAGCTGAACAGGGGGAGAAATTTGAGGTATGGTCATTTAACCATGTCATTCTTGCGACGGGTAGCAGACCGATTACGCCTAACTTTCTTTCATCCTCTTCTCACCCTAATATTTTTCCGTTAGAACATCTTTATACTTTATCGTCTCTTCCAAATCAGCTTATCCTGTTTGGGTCTGATTATCTCACAATAGAGGCTGCTAGCACGTTTCGTGCGCTAGGAGTTGAAGTAACGATTGTGACGGATCAAGAGACCATTCTTCCTGAATGGGATGAAAGCATTCAACGAGAATCGATAAGGCAGTTTAAGAAGCAAAAAGTCTCCTTGTACACAGGAGTATCCGGTTGTCTGGTGAAGGAACGTGAAAAGACCTTGGTTTTTTGTAATGCTAAAGGAGAGAACGTAGAAGTAGAAACAGAGATCATCGTCTATTCAATTGGCCGAGTCGGAAATAGCGATTCGTTAAGGATGGACCAAGTAGGAATTGATATAAAGGATGATGGCACCATTCCTACTTCTGAGGAATGTAAAACAGCAAGCGCAAACATATATGCTTGTGGTGATCTAACAGGAGGACCTTTCCTCGCAGTGAAAGGAATCAAGCAGGGAAAGACAGCTGCAGATCATTGTTGTGGGGTAAAGTCTGCCTTCTCGCTTGAATGCCTTCCAAAGGTCATACACACTCAAACTCCGATATCGTCGGTAGGGTTAACCGAAATAGAAGCGAAAGAAGCAGGCTACGAAGTGATGACAGCGAGCTCCTCAATGAAAGCAAACGGTTATGCGATGGTCACTGGAAACACAGAAGGAAAGGTTGTGATCCATCGTGATCGAGAAAATCATGTGTTGTTAGGATTTCATGCCATAGGTGCTGGTGCAGTAGAACTCATTGAAAAAGCAACGCTTGCTATTGAAATGGGTGCGAGGGATGAAGATTTTATCTATCCTTATACACCACATCCAGGTTATGGAGAAGCATGGACGGATGCAATTGAAAGTACAGTGGAGATCAAGGTGGAAACAAAAGTAGGTCAATAAAACGCTCCGATTGGAGCGTTTTTTGATTTGCTTTTAAAAATCTACTGATCAGCGGAAAGGAGAGGGATAATGAATGATCATTGTGGCTTTACATGGTTGATCAGAAGTATTTCGATAATAGTGGGGGTAATTTGCTGTGAATCTTAAACTTTCTCCATGTGAAATTATAAATGTTTGTGTATCAACTTCAAGGCTCATACTCCCTTCTTCAATAAACACATATTCTTCTACGCCCTCAGGGTGAGGGTTTGAAAGATAGTTACAGCCCGGGGCAAGTTCAATATAAAAAGTTTCAAATGATTTTCCAGGTTCCATAGGGAAGAGGGGAACGACTTTCATACTTCCGCCTTCTTCTATTAGAGGCTCTATTTCAAATCTGTTTACTTTTTTGATTACGGGCTGTTCTTCATCAATGAATGCTGTGAAAGATACGCCCAGTCCGTTAGCAATTTTCCATAACGTGTTAACGGTAGGATTCGAAGCTCCTCGCTCAATTTGTGCAAGCATTGGCTTACTAACAGAACATCGCTCTGATAATTGATCGAGACTTAATCTATTTTCAAGACGCAGTTTTTTTAATTTCTGACCGATTTGTTGCGTTAACGATTGGTTTTCCATTACATACTCCTTTTTTAACTGTTTGATGGAGATCATTTATTGAAAATTCGTTTAATATAACATACAATAAGTTTAATATATTAAACAAATTAGAGCAACAGGAGGGATATGATGGAGGCAAGCGTAGCAAACGATTCAGAGTTTGGAGAGGGATTAAAGGCAGGAATAAGCATTGCTGTCGGGTATATGCCAGTTGCCCTGACCTTTGGTTTACTCGCAAGAACGACAGGACTTACACTTTATGAAGCTGTTCTTATGAGCGTCCTCGTCTTTGCTGGGGCTGCTCAGTACATTACGTTAAGCTTAATCGCGATTGGCACAGGTGCATTTGAAATTATTTTTACAATCTTTATCGTTAATATTCGACATCTCCTAATGAGTGCCTCTATTAATGAGAAAGTGGAAGAAGATACACCATGGAAAAAAGCAATCTATGCCTTTGGTATTACAGATGAAACGTTTACGGTTTCAGCAACGAAAGCAGGTAGACTCACGACTGGATATATGTTTGGTTTATGTTTGATCTCTTATTCCAGCTGGGTTCTTTTTACAGGGGGAGGTTACTTAGCTGGTGCTACGCTCCCAAGTGTGATTCAGCAAGGAATGAGCGTTGCGCTTTATGCAATGTTTATTGGGCTGCTTATTCCCTCTGCTAAAAAAAGTCGGAAAGTGCTTTTTCTCGCGGCCCTTGCTGCTTTATTTAATAGTTTCCTTGCGTTCGCTCAGTTTTCAACTGGCTGGGGGATTGTGCTTGCAACTTTGTTGTCTTCCATAATTGTTGAGTGGGTGATGGGGGAGGGGGAAAGTGAGTAACACGATGATCTGGCTAATTATAGGTCTCGCTATTGTGACGTATATTCCAAGAATGATTCCACTCGTTTTTTTTAACTCAGATAAAATACCATCTGTTGTTCAAAACGTACTAAAGAATGTTCCCTTCGCTATTCTAGGGGCGCTCATCTTTCCTGGCATCCTTTCAATCCATGATGATTTTCTATTTGGTGTTATTGGAGCTGTGGCGGCAATCTTTGCTGCATACCTTGGGGCAAACTTAATCGTTGTCGTTATGTTTGCAGTAGCGGTTTTAAGTACGTATGCCTATTTTATTTAATATAATCAAAAATTTAATGATTTATATTTTCTGATTTTTGTGATATAACCAAAGTAAAACTAAATATTGTCTTCTAAAGAGGAGGAATGAAACATGCATTTGTTTCGTATTTTGATGGTTGGTTTTTTCTCAATGACCGCTGTGTCACTCGTTTGGTTCCAATCTGTCGAAGTAATCTCCTCATTTATTGACTTATTCTTTCACAATAAAAGATAACGTGTTGAAAAAGAGCTTTCGAAAGCTCTTTTTTTCTTTGCTTTTTAATGTGCATTAAAATTTTGCTATACTATTCAAGAACTTTGCAACAAAGATAGGACCAAATAGAAAAGGATGTTGCCCTTATGAGATGTATTTCAATTGATATGGATGGGACGCTGTTAACGAACGAACAAACTGTTAGTTTTGAGAATGTAAATGCTATTCGAGAAGCACAGAGTCAAGGTATTACAGTAGTTCTTAATACTGGGAGAGCTTATGATGGTGCCAAAAAGCCACTTGAAGGCACTGGTCTAGAGCTCCCGATCATTTGCTATAACGGTGCTGAGATTCGTTCAATTGAAGGAGACATTTTACACGCCATTTACCTTGATGATGAGCAAGTTCAGTCGATAAAAGGAATTCTTGATGCTGAAGGTATTTATTATCAGCTATTTACCAACAAGGGTGTATTCACTCATGACTATGAGGGCACGATTGACTTAATCATCGATATGATGAAAAGTTCAAATCCTAATTTAACTGAAGAAGAATTGCTTGTTGGCGCTAAGCGTCAGTTTGAGAGTTTGTCACTCAAGGCCGTTGATAACTTTGATGAATTGTTGTCAGATAAAAGCCTCCATGTCTATAAATTCCTTAGTTTCTCTTTTGATGAAGAACGATTGGAACGAGCGGCTTCTTCAGCGGAAAGTGTACAGAAGACAGTTGTGACCTCATCAGGTAAAGAAAACCTCGAAATTAATCACGAGAATGCACAAAAGGGACTAGCTCTTGAGACGTTTGTTGCCCAAACTGGACTAGATATGAAGCAAACGGCTGCAATTGGAGATAATTATAATGACATTTCCATGTTTAAAAAAGCATCCTATTCCATCGCGATGGGAAATGCCGATGAGAAAATAAAACAACAAGTTTCGTTTGTCACGAAAAGCAACGAACATGACGGCGTTGCGCATGCTATTTATAAATTAATGGACGAAGATCTTCTTTCTAGTTAAGAGAAGTCCAGAAGATGTTTAACTTTTTTGACAACGGGAACTGCTTTTATAGGAAGGGATTCCCAGTTTGAAGGAGGTTTTCCGGACCCTTGTTCGCGCAGTCTTTGAAATACTCTGCTAAAGGAGCTGGAAAAAAACAATGATGAAACCAACAGAAATTGAAGAAAAAGCAACGTGTCGGATGTGTGAAACAGAGTATACGTGGTTTATACCGATTGCTAAGGAAAACGTTCATGCAAATGATCGTGTTGAAGCAACGGGAATTACGACAAAAAGCAGTCAGGCACCAATTGTTGAACTTCATGTCCTTGCCGAATGCCCGGTATGTGGTATCCTCAATCGGTTTGATCACAGTTACGATCGTACAAATGTCTATGTGGAAAGTTCATAAATGCGTTAGGAAGCCGGCAGATTATCTGTCGGCTTTTTTTGAGGGGCATTGATTAGATTACCCTTTTAAATTCTATTGAAAGGTTTATAGTGATTTTGTAGAACATATAGGAGAGACCGTGATTGGCCTGTTCTAAAAAAATGTTTTGCTCGTACTATTTATATAGAGGTCGTATCGGGAGGAGAATGAAGATGAAGAAACGTATAACATGGATCATTCTAGGATTCTCTATGTATGCCCTGATTCTGGGGCTCTATTTATTTAATTGGGCGGATTTTGGAGTACCTGAGGCGTATCGGGGGACAGCGGCAGATCCAGCAACTTTCATGACAGACAGGCAGTTAGAACTATCAGAGGAGTATTCACGTTACAGAAGTTTTTTATCTTTTATCGCAATCCCCTATGAATGGTTAATTTATTTAGCCGTTCTTGGATTTGGCTTATCAAAGCTGTTTAAGCAATTTAGTGAAGGGGTTTCTAGAAAAAGTGCCGTTGTGGTTCCTCTTTATTTGCTTCTACTTACAACGTTTACATGGTTGCTCACATTTCCTCTGCATTATTGGGCGAGATCACTTTCAGTTAAGTACGGCATTAACACTCAATCGTTCTCTGGGTGGATGAAAGATGAAATGATATCCTTTTGGATTGACATTCTATTGACATCCCTTATTATCGGTGTCCTTTATGCGTTAATGAAACGTTATAAGAAAAAGTGGTGGCTGATGGCGTGGGGGCTAATGGTTCCGTATCTTGCCTTTATGATGTACATTCAACCAGTTGTCATAGATCCTTTATATAATGATTTTACTTCCCTAACAGATAAAGCACTAGAAGAAGAAATTCTTACAATGGCGGATAGTGCTGACATTCCAGCTGATCGAGTATTTGAAGTAAACATGTCAGAGAAAACAAACGCAATGAATGCCTATGTATCTGGTATTGGTTCAAATTTAAGAATTGTTCTTTGGGATACCACTCTGAATAAGCTAGATGATGATGAAGTGCTGTTTATTATGGCTCATGAAATGGGTCATTATGTGATGAATCATTTATATGGAAATTTAGTTGGTGCACTCGTTACGAGCTTTATGGGATTGTATCTCGCATACAGGCTTCTAGGAGCGATGATTCGAAAATGGGGTGATGCATGGGGAGTTACCTCAGCATCAGATCTTGCATCCTTACCAGCATTATTCCTGCTTTTTTCACTTATGTCTTTCGTTGCTAGTCCTGTTGAACTAGCAATTTCTCGTAACGCTGAAATGAAAGCAGATGCGTATGCTATCGAAATGACTCATGATGTTGATGCCGCAATTGGGTCTTTTCAAACGTTGACTGTAAACAGCTTAAATGAAGTGAATCCGCCATTTATCGTAAAATACTTTAAATATGGGCATCCTACGATGATGGAACGACTAATTATGTTAAATGAATACGAAAAGGACGCTCCCAATGACTAAGGGGCGTCTTTTTTTGTATGAATAACTAACAACTTGTAGGGTATCCTGTTTTGAAGTGCTCTTACCGTAACAGAACCTTCACTTTAAGAAAAAGGAAAGATAGTATAGGATGAATAGTGAGTAGTAAAGTAGAGTATGAGATCGTGCTTTATGCATATTGTTAGATTAATGATGATGAGGTGACAAACGTGAACGAAGAAATTAAAAGAGTACTTGATGCCGGCATATATGGAACACCGGAATTAAAGCCAGCCGAAAAAGCCTTGTTCTTATCAACATTTAGAGAGCGAGTTTATATTGCCCTTACGAAAAGACAAGTTGCGCAAAATAATGTTTATAAAGAAGTGAAAGAAGAAATGAGAAGAGTTCGTAATGGGATTCTTTATTTGAACGGGGACTTATCCTATTCGATGCTTTCAAAATATATTAAGGAAGCAAGCAAGCTTTCTATATCATTTACAATTGTGAATGACAAAGAAACAGACACACCGCTTGGTCTAGTTCTAGCCTCAAAACAGGAAGCGGTTGAGCGAGAAGAGGTTTTTATTCGTGATGATCGCTTTTCATTGGAGTAACGGATGAATAAAAAAGCCAGAATAAAAATGATTAAGAAGTTTGTGTTGATTGTTCTTGCGGTTGCACTTGGATGGGGTATCTATAAGACTGTGATTGCTGATCGAAGTGTTGGTACTGAGGTTGGTGATCAGGCGGCAGATTTTACCCTTGAAACGATGGAAGGCAAAGAAGTCAGCCTTTCAGATTATGAAGGACAACCTGTTTTCTTGAACTTCTGGGCAACCTGGTGTCCACCATGTGAAGAAGAAATGCCTGATATTCAACAATTTTCAGATGAATATGGGGAAGAAGTAGCGGTATTATCCGTGAATTTCACTAAGTTTGAACCCAATAAGGAAGCCATTCCTAAATTTGTGGAATCACATAACCTAACATTCCCGATTCTTATGGATCGAGAAGGCAAAGTTGGGGAGAATCTTTATCAAGTTATTTCAATGCCAACGTCATTCATGATTGATCGTGAAGGAGTTATTCGGCAGAAACGAGTAGGTCCGTTGACGTTAAAAGACATGGAAGGATGGCTTGATCAAGTAAAATGAAAAAACGGTCTCGGAAACTGAGACCGTTTTTCTTATTGCGAAAATGGAAGCTATTTGTGTGATATCGGCTGATAAGCATCTTGAAAACCTGTCGCTTTCGCTAGTCTTTCAAGTTTTTCATTAATGTAGCGATGATCAAACTTATCGAGAACTTTAGGATCAAACCCTCTAATAACGAATTGCCCAAACTCCCAGATGGTTTCGTGCGTATCGTGTTTGTTTCCATCAGCAGCTAACACTAACGAGTGTAGAATCGATCCTAGAACGGATACATCTTCCTTCGCATAATGCCTGATCTGATAGAAGCTTTTATAAAGGTACGTATCATATGTGATTGGCCTTGTAATTACCCTTAAGTTCTTTTTGGCATCATGGTAGAGAGGATGAGGGATGTGTTTTTGCCCAAGGCGTGATAATACTCTTCCTAATCGGTTAATGCAGTTAATGGCTGTGTTTGGATCATTAATTCCAGGTGAAATCGCTCTTAAGGCTATTTCAACAAGCTTTTGAATGCCATACTCAATATCTTGATCGGTCGTTCGTTCTGTTCCAAGTGAGAGTGTGTTAAGTAGAACCTGTTGATTGGGATTCTGATCTGAAGAAGACCAGTAGGAAAAAATGACTGTTCCTTCATCAACATACTCTCCAATATCACGTTCAAGTCGAATGATAAAATCAAGTTTTGTAGCGGTTGAAATTAAATCAGGTAAATCGATATTTTGTAAATACCCTGATTTTGTTGATCGTATCGAAATCGGTTTTTTCATCTTAATCTCATCTAATTCCCAGGAGTCCCACGAAGCAAGGTTACCTTGATTAGCTTCTTCAAAGTCTAGGAAAGTACGATCAATTGTGGTCAATGTGTTCATTGTAATGTGGTGAATTAAATTGCCGACAAGTATCCAATTTGAAACGTGATGGATAAAGAATACAAAATAGGCTACACAGACGATGGCATAAATAACGGCGAAAACGGGTGAAAGATAGACGACATCATCTTGACTGCTTTGTTCAATTAAAAGAAGAAGTATAATAAAATAAATAATGCCTCCAACGAAAATACCAAGTACTCTTTTTGTAATGCGATCTGTGATGAAGTTTTGTAGGGTTCTTGGTGAGAAGTTAGATAGGTACGTTGTAAGAACAACCATTATTGTTGAGAACGTAATTGTGGTCATTGTTAACATGGAGGAAACAAGCGTGCTTAAGATCGTAACACTTGTGTCATAGGTGGCAAAGAAAAAATAGGGAAGAACGACAGGTTGCCCTTGAATAACTGTACGATCAATTACCAGAGTTAAAATGGCAGCAAGAAATGCCCCTACCCCATAGAATGTTGGGATAAACCAGAAGCTTGATTGGATTCGTTTAAACTTATTATGCTCCATATCCCCTTTGCCTCCAAATAAAAAGATTAGGGTTAGTATGTGAAGATAAGGGGATGTTTCATACATATATTGAAAGTGGAGAAGAGCAAAAGAGAATTAAGTACACTGTTTTTAGGGTATAAAGGAAGTAAAGTCAACTAAAGGAGGATCAATAGATGAAGGTAGACCGGACGGGCATCATTGAGAATTTCTCCGAGAAAAGATATGAATATTGGATTGTCGAGAATCAAGATGTGAAAATTATGGTTTCGTGGATTAGTTGGGATGTACCACAAGAGCTAATCGATAAATGGAAGGAAGAGATGGCTATGTCAGGTACCTCTTCTTGAATGTCTTCTAGCTAGAAGACATTCAAGAAGAGAAAGATTCAAGGCATATGCAGAACGATATGAAGTGTTCTATTACAGCTTATTTATAGGTTATTATCAGCCCTCGAAATGTTTTCTTTTTCCATTCTCTTTTTGACAATCTCTTTTGGTTCCCAGCAATTAAACTGATAAGCAGGCTTCGTTTCAAACCCCAGTCTTACACAGCGATAAGTTGTTCTTGCCCTTTTTATAACTTCGAAATGAATACATGTAGCACAGCAATGAAAACGAGAATAGCGTTCAGCCATTAAGGTGTATCCTCTATTAATGCTACATTTTCAATAGAGTCTATTTCACCATTTTGAAAATGTAGACAGTAAATCTCAGGATTTCTAAGAGCTTTCCAAGTCTTGAAATCGTATGTTGGATCGAAGTGATGTAGCATTAAGGTTAATAGGTTTCCGTGAGTCATCAGGACGGCATATTCTTTTGTGTGATGAATAGCTTCACTAACCGCAGCAAAGCCTCTTGACATAGCCTTCTGACTTGATTCGCCACCTGGAACGGTATAAGAAAGGTCTCTGAAAGTTTTCTCTAATTCTTCTAACCAATTGTCAATTGGGTTTCCAGATAACGTTCTTTCCTCTAGTCGATCATCCAACGTAATCGCTTTATCTAATTGAAGTGCAAGTGGCTCTATCGACTGGACGGCACGTCTAAAAGGAGAACTATACAATTTATCAAACGGGATAGATCCAAGAGTTTGAGCTAGCTTTGTAGCCTGGTTACGTCCTTCTTTTGTTAATGAAGCACTTGGTTCTTGGCCAGTCGCCTGGCAGTGTCTGACGAGATATATTTTTTTCATTATTGTCGCCGCTCCTCGTAATTTGAGTAAGGAATACTATGATCGATTTTAACATTCATAAGGTTTGTTGGAAATCATTTGTAGAATATTGAAACTTTTATGGCGGCATAGTCGTTATAAGAGAGACCCCTTTTTAACAAGATGTTTTACCCCCTGTTTGCTTAAAGTATGGTTATCCATTCTTTAAGCATTTTTTTCATAAGGAAGTGTTTGAAAAGTATGAAAATTAGATTCAATAGGAGTGAGCGAAGTGGAAAAATTCCCAGAGTTATCAACAAAGCGATTACGATTAAGAGAATTAAGAGAATCAGATGCTCCTGTTCTCCTATCTATATTTTCAAATCCGCACACAATGAGGTACTATGGTAGCGAAAAAATGACAGGGATTGAAGAAATAGAAGGAATGTTAATGAGTTTCAAACAAGGATTTGAAAAAAAACAGGCTATCCGTTTTGGAATTGAGTTAAAAGAGACTGGAGAATTGATTGGGACCTGTGGCTTACATAACTGGGCAAAACGGGTGAATCGCATAGAAATGGGATATGAATTAAATCAAGAAAAAGAAGGCAAAGGATACATGTCTGAAGCACTTTCAACCATGATTCCGTTCGCCTTTCAACAAATGAATATTCACCGAATTGGAGCATTAATTCACCCAAATAACAATTCTTCGAGAAAGCTTGTGCAAAATCTAGGATTTCGTGAAGAAGGTGTTTTGAGGGATTATGTGTATGCAGGAGGAGTGTATATGGATTTGATTATGTACTCAATCTTAACAAAAGAATGGTACAAAGCTTAGATAAACTTAAGGATGAGAGAATGTCTCATCCTTAAATTTAAATTACAAAACTGGAGAGAACAGTCTTGCGAAAGATTCTTTTGTGCGGTGTTTAAGTCCGCGTTTACTGTATGAATCTTTTGTTACGCTTACCGAATCGGTTAGGTCATTTTGATAGGCTTCAATTAAGTCATGAATTGTACTTGATTGAAATAAGAACATGTTTACTTCAAAATTTAAATTTAGAGAGCGCATATCCATATTAGCCGTACCGATTGTAGCAAGATCATCATCGACAATCATAATTTTTTGATGCAAAAATCCTTTTTGATACATATAAATTTCGACCCCATAATCAAGAAGCTCTGAAAAGTAAGACCGTGTTCCATATTGAGTGAGAAAACCGTCACTGATTTCAGGAACAATGAGTCTGACTTCGATGCCTCTCATAGAAGCCATAGCTAGTGCAGTTCGAATGGCTTTATTCGGAACAAAGTAGGGAGTTGCAATCCAGACTCGCTTTCTAGCTGAAGTGATTAAGCTGAAATACAAATCAGACATAGCGCCTCTTTTCGTGTCAGGTCCACTTGCAACCAGCTGTGCTCCTCCATCTCCTTCAACATCATAAGTATCAAGGTATTTTCTTGATAGCAATTCTTCTCCAGACATATACGACCAGTCCATTAGGAAAACGCCATGAAGAGCAGAAAGGACCTCTCCCTTAACAAGGAGGTGACTGTCACGCCAGAATGGCAATGAATTCATATCTCCAGCATACTCATCACCGATATTTAGTCCACCTACAAACCCGGCTTTCCCATCAATGACAATGATTTTACGATGGTTTCGGAAATTAACGGTTTGATTCACGAACCCGTATTTAATTGGTAGAAATTGTTGAACACTTGCACCAGCGTCCCTTAGTGCTGCTTTCGAAGCTCGGGAAAGGTTGTGACTCCCAATTGAATCATATAGGACACGAACTTCAACACCTTGCTTCGCTTTTTTGATAAGTAAATCAATGATTGAAAGTCCTAGCTCATCTGATCGGAACGTGTAATATTCCATGTGTATATACGTTTCGGCCTTTTCAATTTCGTCTTTAATGGTGGTAAACGTTTCTTTCCCATTTAATAAAAGTTTTGTGGAAGATCGCAAACTAATGGGACTTGAGACCATTGTAGCAATGAGATTCGAAAAGTTTTGATTTCGCTCACTTAGTTCGTGCCACTTTTCAGAAGCAGGAAAATTAATGTACTTCTGAAAAAACTCCAGTCCATTGGTTCGCTTTTCTTTAAATAAATGCCCTTTTACTTCGAGTTGACCAGAAAATAAAAAGAAAACATACCCGACGATAGGAAAGAAGATCAATACGTAGATCCATAATAATGATTTGTAGGGAGATCTTCCCTCAAGTAATAGAACGTATAAAATAGATAGTAAAATAGCGGTATAAAGAAAGCCTGCTCCCCATTTCCAGATAGGCTCTAAAGAAGTGAACAGAATAATTGAAAGGGATGTTGTCATAAGAAGAAAGAATAGTATTTGTCTTGCTTGTTTCATAATGTAGCCCACCTCATTTGAATTTGAACAAAAAAAGTAAGGGCATAGCCCTTACTCAGCGTGTTTGGATTTACGCTTCACGCGGTATCTACCCCATAAATCAATAAGCTGATCACCTATTTCAACTAATTGTGAATCTCTTGTTTCACGCTGCGGGTTGGGCGTATTCTTAATGGATGATACAAGCTTTTTAAAGGGTTCTGGTGAGGATTTAGCTGTCTGAATAACGCCTTGAACTGTCTCTTTCTTAGTTTGAATACCTTCAGAAATTGATGCTGTCGTTAAAGTTAGCTTAGTTGTTTCATCATTAATTTGATCAACTTTTTCTTGAAACCGTGCTGCTGTTTCCGATAAGTTCGTTAATGATTTTTTTGTTTCTTTTAAGTTCTTAACTGCTATGTATCCTAAATAAATAAGAGAAAGAACAACAATACCGATGCTAATGTAGACAATAACCATTTCATAACCTCCCATTTAAGACCATTAGTTAATATTCTCTTACCCTTAACATGCTATACGCAAACAAATTGTTGTGAAAACATTTTGCAGAAAATTGAAACGTTTGTATACTTTAAAACGTAATCAATAACTGGAAGGAGAGATGAATAATGAATCGTTATTCGATTGAGGAATTTGTAAAGTCTACAGAACAAAAAGATAAGGGAGAAGGCTTTTTTGAACTAGAAACACAACGTATGCTAGAAGTGAACTTATCAGGAAGAGTTTGGGCAAAAGCGGGCGCAATGATTACTTACAATGGTCAAATAAAGTTCGAAAGAGAAGGAATTCTTGAACACGGTCTAGGGAAAATGTTCAAAAAAGCACTCACAGGTGAAGGCGCTTCTTTGATGAAAGCAGAAGGAAATGGGAAGCTCTATCTTGCGGATGCAGGGAAGAAGATATCCATTCTTCATTTGCAAAATGGAGAATCAATCAGTGTAAATGGGAATGATCTTCTTGCATTTGAAGATGGAATCCAGTGGGATATCAAAATGATGAAACGGATAACAGGAATGATGGCGGGAGGATTATTTAATGTTACCTGTCAAGGCCCCGGAATGGTTGCGATTACAAGCCATTATGAACCTCTTACAATTCGAGTTTCACCAGGGAAACCAGTTATTACCGATCCAAATGCAACTGTAGCCTGGTCTGGCCAATTGCAGCCGGATTTTCAAACAGATATTTCTTTAAAGTCTTTCTTTGGTAGAGGGAGCGGTGAGTCTGTTCAAATGAGATTCGAAGGAGACGGTTTTGTGGTCGTCCAGCCTTATGAAGAAGTATATATGCAAAACAATCAGGGGTGAAAATGCCATTTTCATTGAAAGAGAGTGAACTCAAAGCAGGTGTGAAATTACTTGATGGCCGACCTTTCTATCTTTCGTTAGAGGGAATTGAAAAATTGAAAGAAGAAGAGGTCATTGAATCATTGTTGGATCGATTGGATATTGCTTTAAAATTTAATGAAGTAAACCAAGTTTCAATTACACTGGATCGTTTTTTTACAAAAGGAAGTCAGCTGTTAGAAAAAAAATATTATTTTTTACAGTCTACAACGATCGAATACTATAAAAGATTTCAATTGGAAAAAATGGTTGCAAATTATAATCGTAGTATTACGTATGAACAGGTCGAAGAGTCGAGAATTGATGCTTTTCTTTCGATGTGGGAGTTATGTTCGAAGGACTCGCTCAATTCACCTTCTAAGCATTCTATTCGCGCTCAATATGAGGCGATGAAGCAGGAGATTGGAAAGCAGTACAAAACAAGCTGTTTTCGTATCTATTGGGATGACAAGCCATTAGGCATGATGATTCCTATTATTGAACCTGGTACAAATGAAGAGGGAAGGCTGTTTTATATGGGCATTTTACCAGAATGGCGTGGTAAAGGACTTGGAACGCCTTTCCATCATCTTGGATTAGCATTATTGCAAGAAAAAGGGGCTACTTATTATATAGGCAGTACAGGCACTGAGAATAAACCAATGCAGCAAATATTTCGCAATAATAATTGTAAACCAATTTTCCAGGCAGTTACCTATGTGAAAGAGAGACCGTAACGCGAAACTTATCATAATATGCTGAAGGAAGTAAAATATTCCTATTGAAATTAATAGAATTTTCATTATAATCATACAAAAGGGTTCTCAAAAAAGGAGAGTGCATGTATGATTCGTTTAGAAAAAGGCAACCTTCTTAAAAGTGACTGTACTGTGATTGCGCATCAATGTGACTGTTTTAATGCTATGGACGTTGGAATTGCAAAATCAGTAAAAGAAACTTATCCTGAAGCAGCGAAAGCAGATGAGGACTTTCCATTTTCACCAAAGAAGAAGTTAGGGAAATGTTCTTTTGCTTTAAGTCGAGATAATAAACGGATCATTGCAAATCTCTATGGTCAGTATAAACCTGCTGGTCTGCAAACCAATTACCCTGCGTGGTTAAAATCGTTTGAACATATGATTAAAGAATTAAAGCCATTTGAAGAAAAGGGATTCAAAATAAAAATTGGTTGTGGAATAGATAAAGATGATTTGATTAACGTAAAAAAATCTCTTGAAAAGATTTCTAAGAAATATGAAAAACCAATACATGTTTACTATTCTTAAAGACAAACGTCCCTAGTAAGGGGGCGTTTTTTTATGTGAAGCAACTTTCCTATTTTTAGTAAGAAGGAATCAAAAATGTAAAAAGAATCCATTTTGTCGTTTATCAATTGGATAGCGTGGAATACAACTAGTGTAGCAAAGGTTATCAAAATTACTAGAGGAGGTTTCTAGAATGGCTAACAATAGTAATAACAGTAATGACAAAATGAGTAGAGAAGAAGCAGGGCGTAAAGGCGGAAACAAAACATCTAGAGAACATAACAAAGATTTTTATCAAGATATTGGACAAAAAGGTGGAGAAAAGACAGCCAAGGAACATGATCAAGAGTTCTATCAAGAAATAGGCGAAAAAGGTGGCAAAAAAACCGCTCGTGAACATGACAAAGAGTTCTTTGAAGAAATAGGTGAAAAAGGCGGTAAGAAAACAGCTAGAGAGCACGATAAAGAGTTTTATCAGGAAATAGGCCAAAAAGGCGGAGAACAAACGTCCAAAAATCAAGATAAGGAATTTTACGAAGAAATAGGCAAAAAGGGCGGTAAGAAGAGCGGTAACAATTGAGAAATCGGTAAGAAAAAGAACGGAGGGATTTCCCTCCGTTCTTTTATTTTTTACTAAGCAATGACTAAAGAAGGTTTAAAGCTATACATAAAAGATCCCTTCGCTCCTGCGAAGGGATCTTTTATGTATTAAAATTTGCGTTCTTCTTCAACTTCATGCTGATCATTAAGGATTAATAGGCGACTTGGGGAATCACCTTTCGCTAGTTCTTCTGCCTTTTCAATAGCAGTTGAACGCATATCGTAAAGATCCGTTGGAGCAACGTCCTCAATTTTAACGTACCAACCTGTAACATCTTTGTTTGGTGCTACTGTATATTCCTTCATAGTTATATCCTCCTTTAAGCTGTGTATAATTAACACTTCCCACGATAAAGGAGAATAAAACCTGCTTTCTAGGAGAATTAAAAAAATCAGCGCATTTACGCTGATTTTCCTCAACCTACCTAGAGATGAGGTTAGTCGAGTTGAGAAATTGTTGTTCATTAAGGATCGTTCAATTCACCTTATTGGGGTTGAGAGATTATGTAGAAACCGATTACAAATGCGATAGGCACTATCCAAACCATAAAGGCTAGTGCCCATACAGTAAAACGGTTCCATTCTTTTTCCTTAGTAGCCAAGAGCAGACCCTCCACATCATAAGTTTAGTTTCATTATAACATGGACATAGCTAAATTATGTGTGAACGATTGAAATTGTTAGAAATTCAAGATACGAACCGAATAGTAATGGGATATCGATAAAACTCACCTTGATTCGCCTTCACAGAGGCGATGACGATGAAAGTAAGGTGAACGATAAAAAGCAATGGAAGAAGAAATAATCCAATGATCACAATGGTGAGAATAGCAAGGATGACGGCATATAGCGTCATGCTAATTTGGAAGTTTAGAGACTCTTTACCCTGGGCATCGATGAACGAATTCCCTTCCTTCTTTATTGACCAAATCATGATGGGAGCGATGATATGTCCGAGGGGAACTAAATAACCAGACAATGCAGAAAGATGAACGTACATAGCCCACTGACGTGTGATTTGATCAGGTGTAATGTCTTTCTTTTCCATCACAATCCCTCCTGTAGCCTCTACCTATGTTCAGCATATTAGAAAATGGTTTGGGATATGCCGTTAAGAAATTCTTCAATAAAAAAAGGAACCAATTCTGGTCCCTTAATTTGCGTTATAGCTGATGTGATAGGAGGCACGGTTGGTGAGAAAGATTAATTCAGCCGACTGCTTTTTTACATTGTTTAGTTCTTCAAGTGGTATTTCGAAAATAGAGTGAGGAAGTGGTACGGCAGCTTCATCCGAAATCACCTTTCCTTCACCTTTAAGCTGAAGGAGAGTTGAAGCGGTGTAGTCATCAACGGTTTCACCGCGATGTTGAAAGGAAAAGTCTTCAAGTTTCATAATTGTCTTATCAAGATCTTCCTGTTCTTTTTTTTCGATGATGATATGACCACCAACCCAATCAGCTAGCGTATTGCGAACTTCTGATAACGTTGTAGTATCCATTTTATTCACCTCGTTCCTAATTTTCCCCATCTGAAGGTAACATAAACCGTCTAACTAAATTTACATCAGGGATGATGATATACTTGTACTATGAAATGAGATGAAGGATGATTGTTATGAAAAAAATATCGATAGATGAAGCTCTAAATAAAAAGATACCTTTATTAGATGTTAGAACCCCGGCTGAATTTGAGAAGTTCCATATTCCTGGAGCGGTTAACTTGCCGATTTTCTCGAATGAGGAACGGGAAGTGGTAGGGACTACTTATAAGCAAAAAGGGACAGAGGCAGCGAAAGATTTGGGGATTTCGATTGTCTCGCCATTACTCCCTGAGTTTTATAAACGTGCAAAAGAATTAACAAATCATCAAGAGTTTGCTGTTTACTGCTGGAGAGGCGGAATGCGAAGTAAAAGTCTTGCTACCATTTTTGAGATGATGGGATTACCGAGTCTTCAGGTTGAAGGTGGCATTCGAGCATACCGACAGAAAGTAACAACTGGCTTAGAGGATTTTTCGACTCAATCAACTCCATATCTTGTTCTAGAAGGATTAACTGGAACTTCGAAGACCGAAATTCTAACTGCTTTAGAAAAGAAGGGATATCCAGTGATTGATCTCGAAGGTCTAGCTGCTCACAGAGGCTCCGTGTTTGGTAGAGTAGATTTACCTGAGAGAAGTCAGAAGGAATTTGAAGCGAAGCTTTACCACCGATTGAAGAAGATTGGAGAAACACCTTATTACATTATAGAATCTGAAAGTAAGCGCCTCGGAAATATCATTATTCCTGACTTTATTCTAGAGGGCAAACAAAAAGGGACGCGTATACAAGTCCACGCCCCGCTTTCTTATCGAATTCGTACGATCTTAAATACGTATCATCCTGAACAACATCACGAAGAAATCACTGACGCCATTACAAAAATTGAAAAACGATTCTCTGGTGAAGATAAAGAAGTGATTGATCAGGCCCTTGAAGCAAAAAACTATGCTGTAATTATTGAACGATTGTTGCTTTATTATTATGATCCAAGATACGAATACAAAGCATATGAAAATGAAGGCAACATCATCAATCTTTCATACGAGTCGCTCGAAGAAGGGACTCAACTTGTCCAGAATGAAATCGATCGTTTAGATATTAAGCTTCGATCAGAAGGCGAGAAAGTTTCGCTTTAATGGATCTTTTTTCTTCAGGTAACTGTTCCTTGTTGTATCGTTCAATCAGATCATCAATGCGCTTAAAGTACAAATGACTTATCCACGCTACGTAGCTTCGGTAAATTGGCGATTTTAGAAAGTGTATAAGCATATTATCATCAGGTCCAAAGTAGTATGTCTTATCGTCAAAAAAAGTAGAAAACCGTCTAAAAGATAGTTTGGTAAATGAGTTGTCCAATTCAAATCGAAATTTATTAAGGGCATCTGGAATCAAGCGGATAGTGAAAACATCGTCATTATCAAACATTTCCTTCGGCGTGGGTAAGATTAAATAAGGATATTCCTGATCATCAAGGGCAATAAAGAAGTCTGCTGGGGACTCGTGACAGCTAGGCACTCGTTTGACGGTGGTTTCAACAATCAACTGATAGACAGAATCATTCATATCGTTCGTATCCTCCCTTTGTAATCTATCATCAGTGTTACCGTACTAGTAAACTTGTATACCCCTTTGTCGAAAAGTAGTTATTACAATCTATTATCCAACCTTCGAAAAAATTCCTTCATTTCAAATATTACAAATATTTTCTTCGAACTGCTTTATCCACCAAGCTGAAGCCAAATTAATTTGAATCCAACTTCACCTTCCTACGAATAAGTTTTTTAAACCGTTAATCTTAAAAATGTTTGAGCAAAAGACTTGAAAGTCAGAGATAGTCAAATTATAATATGGTTACAAGGTCAAAGATAGTCAAAGTCAAAGGAAACATCTTTCACCTTTTAACTAGTTTAATTAATGACGAGATAGATAAATAATAAGGAGGCCATCATATGCTTTGTGATCAATGCCAACAAAACCAGGCTTCGGTTCAACTGAATGTCCAAATGAATCAACATAAGAAAAGAGTTAACCTTTGTAGCACGTGTTACGCAAATGTGATGAATGGTCAAACAGCTTCATCGCCAAAAGGTCAAATGGATGATTTCTTTCAATCCTTTATGGCTTCAGCAGAACAGAATGGTTTTACAAGTCAAGAAAATGGACCACAAACAGAATCTGGAAAAGGTAAAGGCGGTTTACTCGACAACCTTGGTCGGAATTTATCTGACGCAGCAAAAGCTGGTTTGATTGACCCAGTTATTGGGCGCGAAAATGAGGTAGCGAGAGTGATTGAAACATTAAACCGTCGTAACAAAAATAATCCAGTTTTAATCGGTGAAGCAGGAGTCGGTAAAACGGCGATTGCAGAAGGTCTTGCTCTAAGGATTTCGGAAGGTCAAGTTCCTTCTAAACTAAAGAATAAAGAAATTTATTTATTGGACGTCGCGTCACTTGTTTCAAATACGGGTGTAAGAGGACAGTTTGAAGAAAGAATGAAACAACTGATTTCTGAACTTCAAAGTCGGAAAAATGTAATCTTATTTATAGATGAACTGCATCAAATCGTAGGAGCTGGATCTGCAGAAGGATCAATGGATGCAGGAAATATTTTAAAGCCAGCTCTTGCAAGAGGCGAGCTTCAATTAATTGGTGCTACGACGCTTAAAGAGTACCGTCAAATCGAAAAAGATGCAGCATTAGAACGACGTTTTCAACCAGTAATGGTGAATGAGCCTACTGTAGAAGAAGCCATTCAGATTCTAAAAGGTTTGCAACCTAAGTATGAAGAGTACCATGAAGTGAACTATACGGAAGAAGCGATTCGGGCGTGTGTATCATTATCGAACCGATTCATTCAAGATCGTTTCTTACCAGATAAAGCAATCGACTTAATGGATGAAGCAGGCGCCAAAATGAACTTAACATTTGCTGTATCGAACCACGATGAAATTCAAGAGCGTCTTCAACAAATCGCTACTGAAAAAAACAAGGCAGCAGAGGCGGAAGATTATGAGCTTGCTGCAAAATTAAGAACAGAAGAATTACAGCTTGAAAAACAGCTTGAAGAAACATTGAAAAGTAATTCAAATATGAACTATTCGGTCGATCTTGAAGAGATTCAGCAGATTGTCGAAGGAAAAACAGGAATTCCAGTTCGTAAGCTTAGGGAAGATGAGCAGACGAAAATGAAAAACCTTGCAGAGCGACTGAATGCTAAAGTAATTGGTCAGGAAGATGCGGTTAACAAAGTAGCAAAAGCCATCCGCAGAAGTCGAGCAGGATTGAAGCGGCAAAATCGACCGATTGGTTCTTTCCTATTCGTCGGTCCAACTGGTGTCGGAAAAACGGAACTTTCCCGTTCTCTTGCAGAAGAAATGTTCGGTGATCGAGAAGCAATGATTCGACTTGATATGAGTGAATATATGGAAAAGCACTCTGTCTCTAAACTGATCGGTTCCCCTCCAGGCTATGTTGGTCATGAGGAAGCAGGACAATTAACAGAAAGAGTACGCCGTAAACCATATAGCATCATCTTAATTGATGAAGTGGAGAAAGCTCATCCGGATGTTCAAAATATGTTCCTTCAAATCCTTGATGATGGTCGTCTTACAGATAGTCAAGGTAGGACGGTAAGCTTTAAAGATACGGTTATTATCATGACAAGTAACGCCGGAACTTCTGAGCGAAGAATTACTGTTGGTTTTGAATCAGCAGAAAGCTATACAGGGGTGATGGAGAGCCTTGGTGGTTACTTTAGACCTGAATTCTTAAATCGGTTTGATGGAATTATTCCATTTAAGTCACTTGAACAATCAAGTCTCGTTACCATCGTAGATCTTATGATTAATGATTTAGATGAAAGTCTTGAAGAACAGAATATTACACTTACAATTAGTGAAGCAGCAAAAGAGAAGTTGGCTGTACTTGGATATAATCCACAGTTTGGTGCACGTCCTCTTCGCAGAGTAATTGAAGAACATGTTGAAGATGGTATTGCTGATTTGCTTGTTGATGAAGGCAGTATCAAATCAGTGGCGGTTGAAATTGTAGAAGATAAGATTGTTGTTTCACAAAAGAAATAATTTTTTTAGTAAGGAAGTCGCTCTATAAAGATGGAGCGGCTTTTTTTTGATGTTAGTTTTTACAATAATAGGGAAGTTATTAATATACAATCCTGATTTCTTACCTTTAATAATGTTGTCGAATCTTATACGATTTTGACTTCTTTTGCGGTTATAAGTCGAAAAGTCAGAATATTAGTTAAAATAAGTTGTAAGATCTGCTACGTTAGATAAGGAAGGTCAGGAAAGACTTCTCTACTATTTTTATAAAGGAGCGAGAACAAATGGAACTGGATCAGTTAGAGTTGAACCAGACGTTACAAGAAAGTCAGCCAGAAGGAAAGACAATTCCTTATTTAACAGCATTAATTGGATGGAGTCTTCCCGCAATTGAGGCCTGTGACAAGTTGAATCGGCCTTTTGTAGTGGTAGGTCCTCCTGATTTTAAGGATTACGCCGAAAAGCACGATATTACTTTCGTAGGGTGGGAGTTTGATAGGTTGAATGAGGGATCAGACAAGCTCTATAAGCAGCTTAAAGCCCTCGGAGCTGAGGTGGCGGTACCTCTCTATGAAGAGTGTGTAGAATGGGCAGGTGCTCTCAATTCACGCTTTAGAGAAGAACCAAGACTATTTAACCGATCTCTTCTTTTAAGAGATAAAGGGATGATGAAACGAAAAGCACAGATGGCCGGTATTAAAGTAGGCGTCTTTGAAGAAGCAAGAGATAAAGAGGATGTAAAGCGTTTTCTTAAAAGAGTAAATGATGCTCTCTTGAAAGTTGATGGGGATAAATATGAGCCGATTCACTGTAAGCCCTTAGATAAGGCTGGATCAGTAGGTCACCGCGCAATTGATGATCCTGCAGATATTGAAGCGTTGACAGATAATGACTTTCCGCTACTGATGGAAAGTCACCTTGATGGGCAAGAATTTTCGTGCGAAGTGTTTGTTAACAATGGAAAGATTCAATTTTTAAATATAACGGAATACGTAAAGTTAGGTTATTCGAATTTTGTCCCACCTTCTCCTTCTCTTGAAGAGAAACGTCCTGTTATCAGAAAAGCGATTGAACAGCTTATTGAAGCGTTTGAGATCGAAAATGGTGTTATTCATCCGGAGTACTTTATTATGCCTGATGGAACGTTACACTTTGGAGAAGTAGCAGCTCGCGTTCCAGGTGGACACATTTTTGATCTTATAGAGCGAGCTTACGGATTTAGCGCTTATGAAGCACAGATTCTATGTAGTGACCCTAATACAACGGAAGAAGAGTTAAGAAAGTTCTTCCCCGCAGAAGATGAGGCGTTAGGTTATGCTGGGTGTTTAATGGTGCACCCTCATGTGAATTACATTGAGAAGTTAACCATTCCTGAAGAGCTTGAAGAACATTCCTTCTTTGAGAAGCATGATATGTTTACGCCTCCGCAGGGAAAAGTGGCTGAGCGCGTAGGATTTGGAAATCACTATGGCACCATTTTCTTTTTCGGAGATGACAGTGCAGAGATGACTCGTTTACTTGTAGACTATGAAAAGTATGATTTCTATTTGTAGCATAATATTTTTACAATAAAGGAGAATTAAGCATGCCATCTGAAGTAACAGAAGGAAAGATTGCAAGGTTTTCCAGGTCATTAACGCGCTTAGAGGAAGCGCCTTCTTATGCGAAATCACGCTATCAGACAGATGTTTTTCAAGAGGCAAATCGCCTATTGGAAACGGAAGAAGGTCTTGAGTTTCTTTACCAATACGCGCACCGGTTTGACAATGCAGGTGTTTTTCAAGATGGTCCCTGGGAAGACCCATCAAAACTTCAGCCACCGCTTGTCGCTGGATCCCTTCAAGCGAAGGGACTCCCGTATGTCATTGAAATGTTGAGCGATCTTCGGATGCTTGCATTAGCGGAAGGAAAGGGCGAGCATCCCAAGGTTTCTAAAGAAATGGCAATGGATTTCTTAAATGAAGTCATGGCCTTAAACCTTGACTTGCTTTTTCCAAACACATCAGAAGCTTCACGAATTGAAGAAAAAGAAAATACGGTCGAAACACAGCGATTATTCCAGTTTATCTCGCAATACCTTTCTTCGAGTGCTTTATCAGAAACACTTATTTATGAGATTGAACGCTTAACCGCACAACGACCAATCACGGTGAAAAGAACAGTGTCGATGATAAAAATGGCGAAAGAAATGCTTCGCTCTGAAACAAGTGACGATCAGCGCGTTATGCTAGAATCGTACGTATCTTCCATTGAAGGACCTTCAGAGTTAAGTCGTTCCTATCAGCAGCCAAATGAATATCGAAAACAACTATTGGCGCTCTCCACAGAAGAGCTGCGAAAAGAGAGTGAGCAGCTTGGGCTCTCCATGAGAAAAACAGGGCTTTGTTCCCCGCATCACAGTGTACTTGCCCGTTTCTTAAGTAGAAAATCGCCGCACTTACTTCCAGTACTGTTGCAATTAACTGGTAAAGGAAAGGCTAATCTTGAAGAACACGCTGAGCTCGTTCACCAGCTTATAAAAGTTTCGCTATTTCCATCGACTTGTCAATCGGTCTATGGATTAGCTCTTTTATTAGAAAGAGGCGTGCTTTCTGCTTCGCCAGTGATTCCAGGTTTAAGGCGAATGATTGAGCTTGATATTCGACCAGAAGTGCGAAGTGCCTTATTTAACACGGTTGGTGAAGGAGAGGGTCTAACGGCTAACAGCATTTTGTTAGCAGGTGTAATTAGCGTTCTTGGTCAGCCGCTTGGTGTTGGACAAGGTTTAAACCCAACTTGTCAGGCAGCAAGAGGAATTAGTCTCTGGGCTCAACATGCGCCTGGATATTTACTGGAGATCATCCCAAGAGCTGCAAGAGATGGAGATATCGATATGGTGTTTGAAGGGGTTCAAATTCATTCGAAAGACCTTCAAGGTGGACTCGCACCCGACCTCCATCCAGAACTTGATCCCGTATCGCTTGTCCTCGTTCCTCATCTTGATCGCATTTATAGTGAGATGATGAGCAGAGTGGCATTAAGAGGAGAAGATGGTCATCGCTGGGTAAACCCAGCCTTTTATGGGAATTGGGTTCAAAAAGGATTTAGCACGGTCATTGAGCCGATTACCGGTAGCGTAACGGACTATCCAGGTTTCGTCAGATTGTTTTATGCCACACACCATCCGGAGTACAATGATGATTATGAATTGATCTATCCGAATCCGGTAGGGATTTTTATCACAAACGTTCATGGAAAAATGCTTGGCTTTCATGCGGTGTCCATTCAAAGAATTGCTAAAAGTCCAGATGGAGAATACCGAGTCTACTTTTACAATCCGAATAATGATGGTTCTCAAAATTGGGGGCAAGGAATTGAATGTACGGTTATGGGGAAAGGAGAGCTCTCAGGTGAAAGCTCGCTACCATTCGAGGAGTTTACTTCACGTTTATATGCTTTTCACTATAACCCATATGAACAAGGAGATGCTTATGCAGTTGAAGCTGAGAACATCTCCATTGTAAAATCCCTTGCCAAGGAAAGCTGGGGACAAGAGTACACGTGGATCAGTAAGTAGGTATCTATTTTAAATAGTTGCGTATCCTATCTAATCTTATAGCGAAGCGTCAGGTAAATGATTTGTTTCCTGGCGCTTTTTTTGATTAACTTAACTTATATAAAAAGGAGGCTATCTTTAAATGATCGAGCATGTAGTTTTATTTAAATTCAGTGAAGAAACAACGGTAGAACAGAAAGAAGAAGGTATGAGAAGGTTAATTAAAGTAAAAGACAAAATCCCAGGTATTGTTGATATTCAAGCTGGAAATAACTTTTCTGATCGAAGCCAGGGATTTGAAAGTGGGTTAACGGTGCGCTTTGAATCGAAAGAAGCACTAGAGTCATATGGACCACATCCGGCCCATCAAGAAGTAGTGGCCTACCTTAAAGAAATAGGAATGAGTGATGTACTTGCACTCGATTTTGAGTGCCTGTAAGAACAGAAAGGAGGATCTACATATGAAAGGATTTGTTCACGGAGGACAGGCTGGTCTACAGGGGTTATCACTGAAAGAGCAGCTTGCTGAACAAGAACCTCAGCATGGGGAAGTGAAAATCAAACTGAAAGCAGCTGGTTTGAATCATCGCGATTTGTTTATCCCTGATCGCCATGATCCAGAGGAGGCAGATGTTATCCTTGGATCAGACGGAGCCGGAGTCGTCATCGCAGTTGGCGAAGGTGTGAAAGAGATTCAGGAAGGTGATGAGGTGATCATTAACCCTGGCCTTGGTTGGGAAAAAAATGCCCCCATCCCGCCAGTAGGATTTCAAATTGTAGGTTTTCCAGGGCATGGTACTTTTGCAGAAACAATCGTTGTTCCAGAGGTTAATGCAGTGAAAAAGCCAGAAAGCCTTACG
Source organism: Guptibacillus sedimenti (assembly GCF_028610665.1). Taxonomy (NCBI): domain Bacteria; kingdom Bacillati; phylum Bacillota; class Bacilli; order Caryophanales; family Guptibacillaceae; genus Guptibacillus; species Guptibacillus sedimenti. The sequence goes on along the minus strand of NZ_JAQQWV010000004.1, from coordinate 85,035 downwards.
TTTGAAGAAGCGTCTGTCATTGGTTTAGCAGGATTAACAGCTTATCGCTCGTTGTTTACGAGAGGGCAGCTTCGAAGTGGACAAACCGTCTTTATTCCTGGAATTGGAGGAGGCGTTGCAACATTCTTGCTGAAATTTGCCAAGGCAGCAGGAGCAAGAGTGATTGTAAGTTCAAGAAGTGAGGAGAAGCGCCAATTAGCCCTAACGCTTGGGGCGGATCGTGCACTTGCTGATGATGCAGACTGGATAGAAGAAACCACTAATGAAAAAGTGGATTTAGTGATTGAAAGTGTCGGAGCAGCAACATTTAACCGATCTCTTGAAGTATTAGGGAAAGGAGGTACGCTCGTTATCTTTGGTTCTTCAACAGGAGATAAAATTGAATTTGATTTGCGTACATTCTTTTACGGTCAGTATAACTTGCTTGGCTCGACGATGGGAAGTTCTGAAGAATTTCATGATATGGTTGCTTTTATAAATGAACATTCAATTAAGCCCGTCATGGACAAGATATATGATTTTCAAGAGATTAAAGAAGCTTTTACTCATTTAAACAGTAGTCATCAATTCGGAAAACTAGCGGTTCGACTAGCTGAAAAATAACGACAGATCGCTTCTAGAGAAAATGTTCATCTATGCGTATAAAAAAAGGAAGCCAATCGGCTTCCTTTTCTATGTTAATAGTAATAAGGCGGGTACCCATAATAAGGATAGTATGGATATGGTCGATAAAAAGGAATCAGACTAAGTGCAGCGATGCCAGCTAATGGAAAGAAAAAACGTCCAAATCTGCGGTAGCGACCGTATTGTCTTTCCATTTCCTGTCCTTCGCTTTCTTCCACTTCTTGTGGAATCATCAAGCACATATGCTCGTCATCTGAGTCCATAATGATTCCTTCATATTCTACTCCATCCTGCATTCTTACTTTAGCGTGGTAGCTATGATAGCGTTGACAAAGCTGTTTCATATCCCCTTGAAGCTGTTTTTCTTTACCAGGCATCATCGCGCCTTGAACGGCCTGATTAGGCATATTGCCTTGCATTGCACCTTGAACAGCCTGATTAGGCATATTGCCTTGCATTGCACCTTGAACAGCCTGATTAGGCATATTGCCTTGCATTGCCCCTTGAACGGCCTGGTTAGGCATATTGCCTTGCATTGCGCCTTGAACGGCCTGGTTAGGCATATTGCCTTGCATTGCACCCTGAACTCCTTGATTCATATGATTACCGTACATGTTCATAAGCAGTTCCTCCTTTACACAACACAGGATATTCACCCAGATCGAAAACAGTTACTAACCTAATGAAAAATTGGGCGTAACTATAGTAAAGATGCGTTCTATTCTTGAAATTTCCATAAAGAAACTATACGATAAGTTCAAATGACCTTAAATACAGAGGTGTCAGATGAGAGGATTTTATTTAACTAGAACAGAAATGGGAACAATTCTCGAAACCATTCGTAAACAAGAAATACCTGATAAAATTTTAATGAAGGCAATGAAAAGGTCCGGTAGTGAAAAAGAAGACTTACCAACGATTTTTTCTAAATTATCAAAAGCAACGGAAGGAAGTTTTGGATTCTCAATAAATGAAATTGCGACCCTTGGCAATCAGCTTGAGTATGCTAGCTTTCGTTCTACAGCGGTACAAAATTGGGTTAAAAGAGACATTAAAGAGTGGATTGGCGCGCCGCAATTAGGTAAAAAATATGCTATCGAACAAGCGGCGATTTTATTTATTGTAGAGGATTTAAAGAATACACATGACTTCGAAAGCATTCGTCTTCTTTTAAAGTTTGCCTTTAACAATCCGGCTGATCGAAATGATGATCTCATTGATCCGCTTGCTTTTTATACGGCTTATTCACAACTTTTTGAAGCGATCCATACGAAAGTAAAACCTACTAAAGAGGGTATTAGAAAGAAAGCAATGGAATTATCATCTATTTTTTCGGATTTAACTGAAAAACAAAAAGAAGATATTGAAAAGTTGCTTATTTCTGCAGCACTTTCCGTTCAAGCTTCTTTTTACCAATCGTTATCAAAACAATATCTAGAAGATGTATGGAGATGAAGAAAAACTCCTAGATGTAAAAAAACGAGCTGTTACCTGTTTTAGGCCACAGCTCATTTCATTTACTCAATTGAAAAGTTAACGGTTTGCTTAAATTGCTCTTCAGTAGCTAACCACATGTCTACCGTATAGGACCCTGGTTTAAGATCTTCTATCGTAATCGTATATTCAAGAACTTCAGCTTGTTTTAATTCAACGGTTTCTTCCTCTTTTACAAAACTTTTATTAGCTGAATATGTTTTAAGGGCTTCACCTTCGTCATTATAAAGGGTATAGTCGTAGGTTTGACTACTTGGAAAGTGGATCGTTTGAACTTGTTCCGTTTGATTTTGAATGCGATACAAGAATGTGGCTGTTTCATTTTCGGTCGCTGTGAGGGTAAGCGTAGGTTCAAGTGAGCCTGCGACAATACCAGAAGAGCCTGATACTTGTTCGCTACTTTCGTTCTTCGTATTCATCATCAATGAGTTCTCCTCTCCACATCCAGATAAAGTTAGGAGGACCATCGTTCCAATCATTGCATATTTAACCATCTCATCACTCCTTTTTTAAATAGACGAGATGAGGCTCCAGAAAGTTACAATTCTTTATAGCAGGCTGTAGAAACAGGATATATGGTCACATAAGCCATATAATAGATAGACAAGTTTAATTAAAGGAGTTCGATAGAATGAAGCCATCATTAGTTGACATTCATGCTAGGGTAAATGGCAGAAATGCAGGTGTACTTGGAAATGAACGTTTTTATAAATTTGCGGTCTTCCTGCCTCTCATCGAACGTCAGGGTGAACTTCATGTTTTATTTGAGGTAAGAGCACATACGCTCAGAAGACAACCGGGAGAAGTTTGCTTTCCAGGTGGAAAAGTAGACCGACATGATCAAAGTCCAAAAAATGCAGCAATTAGAGAAACATGCGAAGAACTTGGGATTCTAGAAAGAGAAGTATCTGTCATCGGAGAATTAGATTTCCTTGTGACATCTTTTCAATCCATTGTTTATCCTTTTGCAGGTGTGATTAACGTCGCATCAGAATTATCGCCTAACCCAGATGAGGTAGAGGAGGTATTTACAGTACCTCTTTCCCATTTTATCGCGAATCCACCAGAGCGCCACGATATTCGTGTTCATGTTCAGCCTGATGATAGTTTTCCTTTTCACCTTATTCCAAATGGTGAAGAATACAACTGGTCTTCCTCGAACATGCCTGAGTTTTTTTATTATTATCGTGATTATGTCATTTGGGGCATGACGGCAAGAATTTTGTATCATTTTATTCAATTATTAGATGAAAATAAATGATTGAGCTCATTTTCTGAAAACAATCTATTGTGAATTGAATCAAATATAGGTAAACTAGAAAAGGTCGATTTATGTCGGTTTTTTCTAGTTTTTTTGTTTAAAATATCAATAACTTAGCCCTTTTTATTGCAAATAGTGCTCTAAATTAATAGAATATACGACAAAAATCATCAGAAAGATACGAAACAATTAATTGTATAAAAGCGCAGTATATAGAGAGAATGCCAAACAATTTTTAGGGGGAAACAATGTTAACCATTATTTTTGTTTTACTTGCCGCGTCAGTTGGGTTCTTTATTTATTCATATTTCGTGAAAGACTATGCGAAAGAAGTGAAAGGACAGGTTGATGATGTTTATATCAACTTAATGAAAGAACTGAAAACGGTTAAGAAGCGTACTGAAATATTAGAAAGCAAAACAAAGTCAGTGAGCGGTGGTCAACATGAGTAAACAAGAAGCAAAGGGAATTGCAGCTGGTCTCCTTTTTGCCGCGATTCTTTTAACTGCTTACTATTTTATGTTTTCACAAGCTAAAGCAGAAGAAAACAATGAAGTAACAGATGCGATGGTAAAACAGCATTTAGAGGAAAAAGGGATGGTTATGGTTGCGAAGGAAGAATATGATTCTCTAAAAGAAGCAAAACAACCTGACAACGAAAATAGCGCAACAGAGAATAAGAAAGAGGAAGCAGTCAATAAACCTCAAGAGATCAAATTTACCATTAAAGAGGGTATGACTAGTCAGGAAGTGGCTCAAAGTCTTCAGGATCAAATGTTAGTAAAGAAATCGGATGATTTTATTAAAGCTCTCCGTGACATGGACAAGGAAATGGCTGTGCAACCGGGGGATTATACCCTTAAAACAGATATGTCTTCTGCTGAGATTGTAGAGGAAATTACCCGATAGAGAAACACCCGGCGAATACTAATGCCGGGTGTTTTTTACTTTCTTTATTTTGTTAGTTTATAACGAAACCATTAATTTAGTTCGACAGCGTTTGGAGACGATGGAATGGTTAATGGTTTGTCTAGTGAATATCTCCCAATCTTGTCGAATCCCGTATTTTCAAAGCGAATTGTTTGATAGTCGTATTGTGAAGCAACAAGCATTAAAGCTTCTATTGTTTGCATCGCTTCTTCTTCAGACTGAAATTTGCTTTCTTCCGTAAAGGCAATGGATGCTTCTGATCCGTTTCCATCGAAAGAGTAGATTGCTACTGTAGCTGGTATAGATGGCAGGTAATAAGGAGTACTTTGATCGCCATCTTTCATTAGAGAGAGAGCAACATCCATCTCAGCTCCTTCTTCACCTTGAAGGGCAGGTCCGTTTACGAGAAAATGTGATTCTGTCCTCGATTTATAAAGAAAATAGGGCGAAGGTTTTTTGTTTACTGAAGGATCAGCATTCCCGAAATTCCCCAACGTGTAGCCGTCTTCTCCATTGGTTTGCCAATTGATTTGGTCTGCACCAAGGCTTTTGGCTAGCTGTTGAACACTATCGTTTATCATAATGGATTCTGTAGATGAGAGACCATCACCAGGTTCAGGAAAGCTAACTATAAGCGTTTCCTTTCCAGTTATATTAGTCAATTCGAAGGTAGCATCGGTTAACGGTGAGCGTTCAAGTCCATAATCGGAAGCGCGAAAGTTCGTTAAAATGAACTCGATATTTTCTTGTGTGCTCTTACTTTCATCTAGCGGAAAGGATAGCGGTACGAGTAGCGTGCTTTCTGGGTCAGGATAAGAAATGATGACGCTTTTTCCATCAGATTGTTGAAATGCTGGAATGTAACTATCAAACACAGTCGGTTCTTCCGCAAACGTTGGCACCTCTTCTACTTTGGTATCGCTTGTCTTTTCTTCGGCAGGAGCTAATGTTGTGGTTTCCGCTTTCGAATCACTTGCTGAGTTTGAAGAATTGTCGCTTGTTTCGTTTGAGTCGGATTGTGTAATTGCTATATTAGAATCACTATTATTTTGATTGAAGAGTCCTGGAGTGATTAGAACAGCTAACAATAAAACAACAACAGCAGCTATTCCAGGGATAATCCATGGCGTTTTCTTTTTTGTTGATCGGGACATCTGCTCATTCCTTTTTTTCTCGATATTTTCATAAATGCTTGCTTTACTTCTTTCATCTTTTACAACAGGTAGCTGAGAAAGAAGGGATTTTGTTCGATCGTTCATCATAAGACCCCCTTTAGTTGATGATTAGCTGGATCATCAACAAGTTCCCTTAGCGCTTTAATTGCTCTGTGCTGTGTTGTTTTTACTTTGCTAACACTCCAATTTAGAATTTCAGCCGTTTCGTTAATGGAGAGCTCTTGGATGTAGCGAAGAATAAGAACTTGTTGTTGATCAAGTGTACATTCTCTTAAACACTTATAAATAGCTTGAACTTCTTCTTTTTGAAGCAGAATTTCTTCAGGTAGAGGAGCCTCGTCTTTGGGATGTTGTTTGTTAAAGTCAAACTTACTAAGCCACCTTGAAGTTCTTCGATTGTGTGTACGTAAATAATCAATCGCTATATTTCTCGCAATGGCAAAGAGCCACGTCTTTTCATTGCTTCGTTCCTCGTAATTGTGATAAGAACGAAGCACGTTAATATAGACTTCTTGAACGAGTTCTTCTGCAATCGCTCTATTTTTTACCATATAAAATAAAAATTGAAATAAGTTCGTGTGGTAGCGATCGTACAAACGCTCAAATGTCTTATCCATTCTTCAGCCCTCCTTCTTCTATAAAACAAAACGAGTTATCTAGTTAAAAGGTTACAGGAAGATTACAAAAAGAGATAGGTTTTGATGAAGAGGTATAGAATAAACGAAGGGATATACTGTGTTGGTGTAGGGGGATTAAACGGAGTGATTGTTGAAGTCGCGCATGATCGAATGATTTGAGGTTGATGGGGGTCCACGAAAACAAGCATAGCAAAGCGCTTCTTCTCGCACGCGGAAGGAGCGCTTACTTGTGTATGAGAGAATAAACAACCACGTCATAATAACGGTTTCGCAAATAGATATGATCTTTAAAATGGCCTTCTTTTTCAAAATCTAGTTGTTCGAGCCGCTTAACTGCTGAATGGTTGTCTTCGATTGTTTGAGCATAAATTTTATGAAGCTTTATGTGATGAAACCCATAATGAATAATCGCTTTGGCTGCTTCAAGTCCGTATCCACCACTCCAATAATTTCTGGATAATATAGCACCCATTTCTGCTTTTGATGAGGCGCGGTCCCAATTTTGAAAACCAGCTGTTCCGATTAATTCTCCAGAACCTTTTAAGCGGATTCCAAAACGGATTGCATGGGTGGATAAGATAGAAGAGGGATCTTTATACGCCCGAATGTAATGAAGAGCCTGAGTTTGTGTTTTCATGACGTTACCACCATCATAATACGTAACTTGTGGATCTGAAAAAATGGAAAAAAGAGATGTCTGATCTTCTTCTTTTAGTGCGGTAAGGTTAAGGCGCTTTGTTTCTATTTCAGGAAAAACTCTCAATCACTTCACCATCCTTTACCCTTAACATATGTTCTTAAAAGAAAGGGTAGAGGGCGGATAACACGATGAAAAGCCCGAATTCGTTTAATACGTGTTTCCAAATCGAACCGTAATAAAATTCTTAAGAAGTTCACTACGGTTCTCTTCATATTCTTCAGGTGATAGTGATGAACGCTCGAGCCCATTATCGAAAAGTAAAATCGAGTTGTCTGACATTGTGCGATTGAACGAGTACTGATACAAATAAGAAAAACCTGGCCTGGTGGCCGGAAGCATTAAGTACGGCATTCGTGTTGCTCCTGGTCTTCTTCGCATCGCCAGTGCCTCAATCATTCCTCCTACGGTTCGAAAGCCCAATCCATGACCAAAAAAAGTACCATCACCTAAATCGACTATGTTTTCTCCCTGCCATTCCGGTGTAAGAGGGTTCACGTCAGGGTTCTTTACATAACGAATATCCCCGGGAAGATAATCAGGTGGTATATTGTGCACTATTTGCAAATCCTGGTCGTATTTCCATCCCCACAGCCGCATGTTGGCGAATAGTTGATTAAACTTGTTAACTGGTAACATTTTTACAGCCGCATGATAGAGAATAATGATCATCGCCGTGGCGCATTCAAATGCATACATTGGTCCATTCCGATAAATATCTAAAATCGCTTCTGAAGCCGGCACCCCCGCCTTAAGTTGAAACGCGCCGTCCGGTAAGAGGTGCCAAAACATAGGATTACAACGTGAACGATAAAAGTCAGCAAATTGGACCCCGCTATAATACAGGTCACGTGAACTACTCGTAATAGAAACTCGAAACCTAATTTCAAACATCAAAGCATCGAGCGACCTGTACGCATAAGTATGTGGACTCATCAACATGACGTCGACAATGGTTAGTTCAAGAGGGGTCTGTATTCCTGCATTTACTATAACTTCTTTATTTGCACTGCTACCTGCTATCGTGATCATGCTGAACCTCCTCCATGAACATCAACTGGGCACTCAGGGGACGATTCATCCACTCTATCCATTCACTACGTGACCTCATTCGGATTCTGTAAGAAAGATTTGCTAACTGTTCTTTTTCTTGTTCAGAAAGAGAATGAAATCCATCTTCTCTTAAGTCGGAAGATGCTTTATGAGAGAAGCATTCCCGATATTTAGTGTCGTGATCGACAACATATGGTGCGAGCTCAGCAGTTAATTCATAGCTATTTTCGTTATGCAAAAGATATGGCAGGTTTTCTTCATACCAGCTTCTAAAGTAAGCGTAAGGGTCATCACTTTCATCTAAACCAGTAATAAAGTGAAGAAGCTCTCTTGCAAATGCAACTTCTTCTTCGTCGGCTGATAGTAATTTTTCACCGATTGGAAGTAAACTTGCAATATTGTATGAAGAAAAATAGGCCCAAGTCACATAGTGAGTAGAAAGGCCTGCGCGTTTCCTGTTGAATAGTAACTTTGAAACAAGTAATAAATCGTCAGGATGTTGATAGATCGTTGTCAATAATCCAGCTGCTCGATCAATTACAAGACGATAGCGGGTGTTTAATTTCTCTTCAGAACCCGTTTCAACCATCCATCTTAGTACAGAGTGGATATATTGTGGGAGGTCGCAGATCGAGTAGGGAAATGGAGCAGCAGGTGCACGCTCCTTTGCGAGAATATCTTTTTGAATCGATAAAGCGATTCTGTTTCGATCTGACAAGTGTTTCGATAGATTGTGCTCTCTTATAGTGGAAGATAGGACATAGATAGTGGGGTAAGATAGAGTATCTTCATTTAAAAGAGAAATCACTGCTCTTTTATCGTGATCAATCAGATTCTTTACATAGTGCTCCAGTCGTTTAATCCCTTCTGCTTTTCGGATTATTTCAAGTGAGACAGAGTGTTTCAACGTGTTGCCTCCTTTCAAAAATGCACTATTACCAGCTTATTCGAGAGAGCGCTATTTCATCACAGCTAATCAAATTGGTCATTTTATTGAAACCTTCGAGGGTTAGATCCGTCTTAAATGTATATCACAAAGAAAGGAGTAAACACATGGGGAATATGGTACGCATTGGCTCTCAGTTTATCGCTGCTTTTCTAGGCGTGTTGTTACTTGGCGCCATACCAGGAATGTTTAATGGAATGAAATTAGATCCTGGAGGTTATATGAAAAGGCTTCAACGCACGATAGAGGAATTGATTCATTTTCAACAATTAACGTTTCGGTCAGGGGATGAGAGTTATCAACTATTTCCTCTCATTTATGAATACCTCTTTTATTCAATCATCATCTTATTTAGTGCTTTGATTCTTGCTTTTATTGTTGCATTTCTATTTACCTATGTAACTTACATCTCTCCTTCGTTTATTCAAAAATTGTTTAAAAGAGTAGCGTTTTTGACAGAATCCTTTCCAGACGTTTTTATACTCGCGATTGTTCAAATTGGGGTGATTTGGGTTTATAAAAAAACAGAGGTTCTGTTGATGGACGTTGCCGCATATGAACGCATTTACACTATGCCAATTCTCATCCTTGCTATATTGCCTACCTTTTTATTGTATCGAATTATGATACACGTGCTAGATGAGGAAGTTGAGAAACCGTATGTTGAACTTGCGAGGACAAAAGGGTTAGAACCCACCAAAATATTTCTTTTCCATATTGTTCGAAATACACTATTATCAACTTATTTTCACTCGAGATCGATTGTTTGGTTTACTTTGTCTAATCTTTTTATTATGGAGTATGTGTTTAACCTTAATGGGTTAATTCGCTTTATGTATGAGCACCCTACACCAGAAATATTCACTGTTAGTGCACTATTGCTTTTTATACCTATTTTCTTGTTTCTAACCATATATCAGCTTGTGGCGGAGCGAACTGCTCAGGAAGAAGCTTTGATGTAGCAGAAAAAGGAGGGAATACAAATTTATAAACATGCTTTAAAAAATCCAATGTTCATGACAGGATTGTTCATCATTGTTCTTCTGCTCGGTAGCAGTATATACTATTCCATTGCTCATGATGATGCTGTGCCGCAAACCTCCATGCTCTATGATCAAGACGGAAATTTAATCGACCGTTCACCTTTTACACCGTTACAGGTTGCTCCATTTGGAACTGATAAGTATGGGTATCATCTATTTGATCAAATCATAATTGGGGCAAAGTATACAATTGGTATTGCATTTCTCGTTGCCTCGATGAGATTAGCCCTCTCTTTTGTTGCTGGTGTAGTCGGAGGGACTTATTTTCGCCGCACGTTGCGAAGTACATCTGGATTCGTTGATGCTATGCAATATATACCGATTTCATTGCTTTGTTATTTTATTCTTAGCGGTGTTTTAATGGAAAATGGGATGGAAGGGACATTTCAGTTTTCATTTTTTGAGCGGATGGTATTTGAAATTGTTGTTTTAACAGCAGTTGCGATTCCAACTACCACAACATTAATATCCAATGAAACGCATGCCATTTGGGGGAAAGGGTTTATTGAAGGAGCTAAAACGCTAGGCGGCTCTAAAGTTCATATCTTAACAAAACATATTCTTCCTCACCTAGGACCGCGCATGGTTATTATATTTCTCCAACAAATGATTAACGTGCTGATTCTCTTACTTCATCTTGGGTTATTGAAGTTGTTTTTTGGAGGTACATTTTTTAATCCAGATCCAATATTAGGAGATGAATATCGGTCTGTGTCATCTGAATGGTCAGGTTTAATCGGCTCTACATTTCGATTTCTCCCATATGATACGTGGATTCCACTTGTTCCGATTTTGTTTTTTGTGCTCGTTATTTTCAGTGTAAATCTATTGTTAGAAGGTTTTAAGCAATTAGCAGAAAAACAAATTATGCCACGTTCACGTCAGGTTATTCAGAGTGACAGTTATAAGAAGAGCTTCGATTCGAGCGCATTCTATTTCTTGGAAAGAACTGATAGGGGAGAAGAACGAAAAACAGCCAGCAGGTAGTTTTGGTGGCTGTTTTTTCGTTACTTACCCATCTTTGCTAAAAGGTAATTGATATGAAAAAAAGGAACAGCACAATTAACGGTTGTGCTGTTCCTTTATTATTCATTTGGTTATTTATTGGGAAGTAGAGTACCACTGAATCGTCGTTTCCTTTTTTCTCTTTGAGCCTTTTAAATAATAGGACTCGTCTGCTTCGTCAAAATAAGCGGTTGAAGGATACTCTCTATCACCTTTAATAGTCACTTCCACATGATAATGGTTCCAAATATCGTTGATGCCTTCGTTTTCCGTTTGATACAAATGAGACAGCACGCCTAAATACTCTGTTGCGAGTTCCTTCATCTTCTGTTCGGAAAGCTTGTCAGATACCATGAGATCAAGATAAACGGTGGAATCAATTGAAAAATAAATAGCGTGGCTAATATCTAAATCACGATGAGCAATTTCGGAAGCCCTTTTCAGATAGGCAGCACTTATATATGGAGCCTCATTCTGGTCGAGTGAACCTTCATGTATTTCAGGTGAGTCCAAAGAAATACCAGTAACAGAGAGAGTGGCGATAACGAGTAATGAAATGCAGGCTAAGATGCCCATCCACTCTAGCATAAGATTTCGTTTTTTCTTATTGTTACCGTAATGGGCAAGAAGGATATTTTCGAGCATCCGTTCTTTTTTTCTGTTTGTAAAGTGTTGTTTTTGAAATAAGGATTCTTTTACTTTTTCTCTTAACTGTTTTTCCTCCACCTTGTTATTCACTCCCTTTCTTCGTTTAGTCTTAATTCGAGGAGGCGACGAGCACGATACAACCTTGATTTAATCGTTGCTTCTTTTGTGTCAAGGAGTGAACTAATTTCTCGAATGGATAAATCTTCATGGTAATAGAGAATGAATGTTTCACGATATTTTAATGAAAGTTGAAAAATGGAGGTTCGTAATTTATGTGATTCTTCATTTTTCACTGCAATAAGTTCGGGTGAGGTGGTATGATTTTTGATGAACTTCATCATCACGTTTGTCGGTATAATATTTCGAAAAGACCAGCTTCGCACATGGTCATGACAACGATTAATCGCAATGCGATAGAGCCAGTTTTTTAACGATGCCTCTCCTCGAAACGTGTGAAGCTTTAAAAAGCATGCAAGAAATACTTCCTGTACAATATCTTCTGCTTTTCCCCAGTCCTTTGTATATGTATAAGCGAGTCTTACTAACGCTTCACCATACGTTTCCATTAAATGCTCAATTAATTCTGTTTTTTGAACAGTAGTATAGCTAGTGAAATCTAATTTGAAATCACCTTGTGAGTTTTCGTTCATACGACCATCCTTTAAATGACATTTACTATAAAGACGAGTCCGTAGCTGAAAAGTTGCGTTAACTGATAAATAATTTGATTACCTTGCCCCTTTTTCCTTTTTTCTTTCGATATATAGGATAAGAAGGATTTGAAGTAAGTTAAGAAGTAATCAAAAATTTATTTCGAATAAGGGAGGAAAAAGATGATTATCATTGATGCGGGTCATGGTGGGAAAGATCCAGGGGCTATTGCGGATGGAGTAAAAGAAAAGGATTGGAATTTAGAGGTATCCTTACATCAATATGAATTTTTGAAAAAGCTCGGTATTCCTTGTAAACTGACTCGAAAAACGGATATTGATTTGTCTCCTGATAAGCGTTCTGAGCTCGTACGATCTTCTGATGCAACGGTTTGTTTAAGCAATCATTTTAATGCAGGTGGTGGGAGTGGAGCAGAAGTGATTCATTCAAAATATGCTACCCCCGCTTTTGCTAAAAGCACTGCTGATGCATTGAAGAAGGTAATGCCAGTGCGGAGGGTATTTTCAAGAGAAGGGTCAAATGGGAAAGATTATTATTATATGCATCGATTAACTGGTCAGGTTGAAACACTTATTATTGAATATGGTTTTCTAGACTCTGCTGTCGATCGAAGGAAATTAAATGTTCGTTCCTTTCGTTTTCAGTTAGCTGAAGCAGCAGCGCTTGCTGCTGTGCGTTACACAAAAGGGAATCTTAACAGTAGCCCGCTCTATTTCGTCCAATCAGGTGCTTATAAGGAAAAGAGCAGGGCAGATCATTTATGTGAAGAATTGAAGAAAAAAGGTTACAATGCATTTGTGAAACAAGAAGGTTAAATTTTCTACGTAAACAAATAAAAAGAGAGGGAGCCCAGTGGCCTCCCTCTCTTTATTTACGCTAAGCTTACTATTTCGTTCATGTAAGCTTTATATTGATTGTTTCTTAGTTACTGTCGATAGATGATTCAGTTTATTTCAGTAAATCAGGATTTTCATTCTTAGCTCGCTTAACTTTTGGCTTACGAATGCCTCCTGCGATATCTGCTTTCTTAAAATCTTTTGCGTATTTTACCTCTTGAGCGTCACTTAGAGAAAATCCGCTCTCATGAATCGGTTGATATTGTGAATTCTTAGCCATTAGTAATTCCTCCTTGTAATGTCTCTTAGTACAGGGTTACCCGCATCAATTTTTCATTAAACATACATGCCTAACTTTGTTAAATAAATCATGTTTGTGGTACTTTATTAGTAAACCATTACTTGACGGAGGCATTATGAAGAAAAAGAGAGCATTAAACATTACCATTGCCAGCATCGTTGTACTAGTTAGTATTTTTTTAATCGGAAGATACACCTATGTGCATGAGGAACATCTTGAAAGAGGAGAAGTGATTAAGAAAGAAAGTACGGATCATCATCATTACGTGTTTGTTCAGCCAGAAGGAGAAGGAGAGGCAATTGAACTCCTAATGGAAAACGAACTGTCATGGAATCTCGTGCAAGAAGGCGAGATTTATGAGGTGGCTTATTCCTGGTATGGCTCAAAAGAACCGACAATCGAAGAGATGAAACAAATAGAAAGAGAATGAGCAAAAAAGCTCATTCTCTTTCTATTTAATAATCCCTGTTTCTGAAATTTTCACCTTCACTTTGGTTTCGATATTTAATTTAGTGAATTCTTTGTCCCACTGTTTAGGATGCCATGATTCATGATGATAAGCATTTAGGTCACGTCCAATTCCTAGAAAATCACAGTTCGCTTCCTGGAGTTTTGCTAGTAAATTATTCCCTCTTTCCGTTAATTTCTTCGATAACTCATTTGCAATGTCTTCTACTTGACTTTCTTTTAAGAGATGATCTTGGGGGTATTCCTCTATGTTCCCTTTTACTTCTAGATTAACAACAGCTTTACTAACATTCCCATTTTGAAACGAGTACTTAATATCTGATTTCGTGTTTTGAATGTTAACAGTAACCGTCTGGGTCAAGAATCCTTGGTCATGCTGTTTACCTATATTTTCAACAATACTGGCTTTTTTACTCTTTGCATCAGCCATAAGAAGTAGAAGTGTAGCGTCAAAAGGAGGGAGCACGACCCCGGTAAAGTTTGATTTGTGAAATAGAGCAATTCCGTTTATCTCAGGTGCATCAACCTCTTCATTATAACTAATGTATGGAAAGGCATAGTCCTGTCCAATATCATGAGAATACCGAAACGCTTTTTCTACTGTCATACGCGGTGCTTCAGTTTTGTTCTCAGCGCCTTTAATAAGGTTCGTTGAAAATTCGGTAATGAGGGTATCACCTATGTGATCTAAATTAAAGACATCCTCTGCCCGCCCTTCAACAACCGCTACGCGAGCATCGAGTGGACTCTTCGGATCTCGATACAGAATATCGAACATGTGATCAATGTCTTGTTTAGCAACCTCATCACCTAAGAGAATAAGTTGATTTTTAGATGCTGTTACCTGTTTCGAAATGATACGGTCCATTTTTATCCGTGTATCTCTAGGTGAAGTACCAGAAAGAGAGATAACGCGATTGGAATATACGCCACCTTGACTAACAGGCACACCAAGATTACGAACAACAAACGTCGTACGAATCTCATTCTCATTTTCGTAATCGAATCCAGCACCATAAATAAGCTTGGATTCTTTTAACAGTTCTTGATCCCAGCAAGAAGTTAAAAACAATAGTATGGTTGAAAAGATAATGGAAAGGTGCCATATTTTCTTCATTGCGATTCCTCTTTCTTCTTAAATAAAAGACTAATGAGCAAGAGCATGAGAGGAAAACCAAGTGCAAAAAAATAGCTTGCTTTTGCATGATAGCCTGAAAGCATTTCAACTGTATATCGATCATGTGAAAACATGGAGAAAAACAGTGCAATAAAGGACGCAATCAGAATAGAACCTGTTGTTTTTTTTCTTTTTGTTAAGCGCTGTATTCCTCTTCCTGCGATGTATAAGTAAGACACATAAGATGTCATTACTGAAATAATCCAGATGGACAAGAAGATCAAATCAACCCTGTCAACGATAACAAAGGAGACACCTTTTAACATATAAACAAGAGGCTCTGGAATCACTTCAAGTTGGTTAGGGCTAAAAAAAACAAAGGTTGTGAAGGTCAAAAAAGTATATAAAGTTGTGACAGCAATATTAGCAAGAGTTAGGCTTTTAAGTGCTGCCTTACCCTTGTTTTGAACATAAGGATAGATAAATAGAACGATTTCAAATCCAAGCATGGAGACAATCCCATTTTGAGTCGCTTTGAGAATTGAACCAAAGCCATTTTGACCAACTGGTAGGATATACCTGATATCTGCATCTTTCAACGTATAAGCGGACATTACGATTAGCGGGAGGATGAGGATGGATACAAATTGATAAAACCTTCCCATCACCTTGATCTTCCCAACTGCAAGGTAAGTCCCGCTTACGGTTAGCAATAATAAAATAACCAACATCGGAGTACGAAACAAAATCCAAGTTTTGATAGTTGTTTCAAATAGCTCTAATACAATGACGGAAGTTGCTATCGCAAAAGCAACATAAAGAACTGAAATGATCCCTGCTGCATACTTGCCAATAATTTTAGGAGCAAACTCGTATAACGTTAAGGTTGGAAAACGGGCACATAAAAAATATAGAATAAAAATAATGAGTTGAATGGCTCCACCGGTGATCAACAGCGTGATCCATCCGTCAGTACCTGTCTCTGCATATAAGGATGAAGGAAGTGAAAGGACTCCAACGCCAACCTGTGTTTGGAAAATAATAAAAAACAGTTGTGCATTATTAATCGTGCTAGTCGTTTTCATTCTTTTTCCACCTTCTAGAACGCCACTCTTGCTTATTAAACTGCGGATGTACATCCGTTGGTCGATCCCCGAGTAGCCATCTAGGAAGTCGAACAATGGAATCTTTTAGTTCATTCAAGCGCAAAGGTGCAAGTGGCGAAAAGTAAGGAGTACCGAATGTTTCTAAACTACATAAATGAATAAGGATGATCGATAGTCCAAAAACAAGCCCTATAAAACCAAAAGACGCAGAGAGTAGCATGAGTGGAAAACCTAGAAGCCTTATGGACATACTCATTTCATAAGATGGAACAGCAAAGGAGGAAATGGCTGTTAAAGCAACTACAATAATCATCATATTAGAGACAAGATTTGCTTCGACGATAGCAGTCCCGATAACCAAACCTCCAACGATACCAATTGTTTGGGCAATAGGACCCGGCAGGCGAATAGCAGCTTCTCTTAATAATTCAAGAATAATTTGCATGATGAGTGCTTCAAGTAATGGTGGGAACGGAACATTTTCAAGCGAACTTTTAATGTTTAAAATTAATTCAGCAGGTAGCACCTCAGAGTGAAAAGAAACAGTGGCAATATAAAGAGACGGCAAACCGAGTGCGAAAATAAAGCTTGCTACTCTGATGAGTCTCAGGATTGAACCAATATACCACCGGCTATTGTAATCTTCCGGAGATTGATAAAATGCAAAGAAAGTAACAGGCATGACTAGGGTGGAAGGACTTCCTTCCATTAACAACCCGATTCTGCCTTCAATGATATGAGCGGTTAATCGATCTGGTCGTTCTGTACTTAGCATTTGTGGAAATGGAGAAAGTGGAGAATCTTCAATAAATTCCTCTACATATCCTGGTGTTTGAATAGAGTCGGTTTTGATAGCAGTAATTCTTTTTTCAACCTCTTGAATCAAGTCTGGGTTGACGAGGTGTTGCAAATATATGATTGCTAATTTTGTATCGGTTGTTTTCCCAACTTTAAAAAACCTTATCACAAGATTTGGGTTCTCAATTCTTCTGCGAAGCATTTGTAAGTTTTGCATAATGTTTTCGACAAATCCCTCGTGTGAACCACGAACAACTTGTTCATTGATTGGTTCTGATACTGCTCTAGAATTTGCAGAAAATGCTTCCAGTAAATAAAAATGTTGATGACCCTCTATAAAGAGAACGACAAAGCCTTTTGTTAAACCAGTTACAGCTTCAAGTAAATCCATTGATCTTCGGTATTCTTTAGATGTCACTGTATCTTCAATGTTTAACGTATTCTTCTCCATTAATGGTTTCATTATTGTTTTTTGTAGCTTATCTTCATCAACAAGAGGATCTAAATAGGCTAGCTTGCAAGTAATGTTTTCTATGGTCAATTTTCTGAATTTAATATCTTCTGTATTGTGGAATTGTGAAAGAATATATTCTTTGTTCTTCTCAAGTGAAAAAAATGCCTCATATGATTCAGTAGCAGTTGGGATTTGATAAGGTTCATTTCGGATCGGTTTTCGTTTACCACGTCTCACGCTGCAACCTCCTCTTAGTGATGATAGATAAGTATAGCTTGTGATGAAATGGTAAAGTTATGTATCAAGATTGGAAAGGATTCGTAGAATGAGGTTCTGTTTGCAAAATAAGTCATTTTCGTAATAGAAAACTGTCTTTCTGTATTAATATAGAGCACTTCTTATAACATAAAACCGATATTTGTCGAAAGAATGTACACCACTTGTCTAATTAATGTATAATAAAGTGAACTTAGATGGAAAGGTGGTTCTTACGTTGACGAGTAAAAATATCCAAAAGGAAAAATTAGCGGTTGATCGGTGTATGAAACATTTAGAGGTCGTTAACGTAGAGCCGAAAGTAAGACAGCTGATTTCAATGTATTTAACTTCTATTTATCGAGAAGCCTATCAGGAAGGTTATCAGGATGGAGAGAACAACGTACAATTAGAGTTAGAACCAGGTATAAACAGATAACGAGTTGAATTTATAATAAAATAGGCTATAATGAAAATAATATTTGATCGTCAGAGCGAAAGAGAGTAGTGTCTAATGACGGATAAAGCGATTCGGGGATGGTGAAAGCCTGGAGCCTAATCAGACATGAACCGGACTTTCAAGACACTGTTTTGAACTTCAGTAGAAACAGTCGGCCTCGCCGTTATCCGAGTGAAGTTGGCTCAAGTATCTTTGTTGAGCAATCAGAGTGGTACCGCGGAAAAATCTCCGTCTCTATAGTAGAGACGGAGATTTTTTTGTTTAAGTAAAAAGCGTTTAATGACATGAGGAGGAAGATGATGATGTATAAAAAGATCTTTGCAGACAAACTCTTTCAAGCATTTGATGGGAAAGTTGAGCGTAGTGACATGATACAACGAATTGAAATTCCGAAACATGAGTCACATGGTGATTACGCTTTTCCATGTTTTCAACTTGCTAAGTTGGAAAAAATGTCCCCTAATCAAATTGCGACAAATCTTGCTAGTAAATTGAACGATCCTCTATTCGAGAAAATAGACGCAGTTGGCCCTTATGTCAATGTGTTTCTTAATAAGAAAATAGTTACGAGTGATGTTATTCATCTGGTCCTTAGTCAAGAAGAAGAGTATGGGAGCTCCAATGTAGGTAAAGATGGTGCGGTAACGATCGATTTGTCATCACCTAATATTGCGAAACCTTTTTCAATGGGACACTTACGCTCAACGGTGATTGGGAATGCTCTAGCGTTAATTGTTGAAAAAGTTGGCTATCGTCCTATTCGAATTAATCATCTTGGGGATTGGGGTACGCAGTTTGGAAAATTAATAACGGCGTATCGTAAGTGGGGTAATGAGCAAAAAGTCCGTGAACAAACAATAAAAGAGCTACTTAAATTATATATTTTGTTTCATGAAGAAGCAGCCGTTGATCCTTTACTAGAAGATGAAGGGAGAAAGGCATTTAAAGAGTTAGAACAAGGAGATTTGGAAGCTGTGACGCTCTGGAAGTGGTTCCGTGATGAATCTCTTAAAGAATTTAATCGTATTTATGACCTCATGGGCATCACATTTGATTCGACAAATGGAGAAGCTTTTTATAACGATAAAATGCAGCGAGTGATTAAGATGTTAGAAGAAAAGGACCTGTTAGTGGAATCCAATGGTGCCATGGTTGTTGAGCTTGGAGAAGATCTCCCTCCATGCTTAATTAAAAAGAAGGACGGGGCCTCTCTTTATGCCACTCGCGATTTAGCAGCAGCGATTTATCGTTATGAAACATATGGCTTTAGTGAATCCCTTTACGTAGTGGGGAATGAACAAAGCCTTCATTTCAAACAATTAATTGAAGTTCTAAAAAAGTTAGGGTTCGAATGGGCAGAGCAAATGCACCATATCAACTTTGGG
This sequence comes from Guptibacillus sedimenti, assembly GCF_028610665.1. Classification (NCBI taxonomy): domain Bacteria; kingdom Bacillati; phylum Bacillota; class Bacilli; order Caryophanales; family Guptibacillaceae; genus Guptibacillus; species Guptibacillus sedimenti. Next base: position 65,669 of record NZ_JAQQWV010000004.1, on the reverse strand, counting down.
ATGATGCTTAAAGATGGAAAGAAAATGTCAACGAGAAAAGGGAAAGTCGTTTTGCTTGAAGAGGTGCTAAGTGAGGCGATTGAACTTGCAAAAGAAAATATTGAAGCTAAAAATCCCGATTTAGCAAACAAAAGTGCTATTGCAGAACAAATTGGGGTTGGGGCCGTCTTGTTTCATGATTTAAAGAATGATCGTCGAAATGACATCGACTTTTCCCTTGAAGATATGTTACGAGTTGAAGGAGAAACTGGTCCATATGTACAGTACACACACGCTCGTGCTTGTTCCATTCTACGTAAAGGGAATTATCAAAAAGTAGAAAATGTCGAAATGCTAGAAGGTGAAGAAGCCTGGTCAGTGGTCACAAAACTTCGTCAGTTCCCAAATGCGATTGAACGAGCAGCTACTGAATATGATCCTTCTCAAATCGCAAAATTTGTTTTAGAACTTTCACGTGCTTTCAACAAATACTATGGGCAAGTCCGTATTTTAGAAGAGAACTCATCCAAACAAGCTAGATTACAGCTAGTTATGGCTGTATCAATTGTTTTGAAAGAGGGATTGCGATTACTTGGTCTTCATGCACCTGAAGAAATGTAAAGAAGCAGCCCAAATTAATGGGCTGCTTCTTTCACTTGTTCAAATCAGTATCTTCAATCATTCCTTCTGAAGCCTGTTCTTCATAGTCATCCAATTGATCCTCATATCGTTCGTGCCGTTCATTAGGAACGACACCAGTGGGTTTACCGTCAATATCAGCCGATAAGAAAGTTTCGATTTCTTCAACATACCCATTTAGTTCATTCGAATCGATATACATGCGATCATAGCTCATTTGCTGATCATTAAAATCAGAAGGGGTTTCAGATGTTCCGTATCTTGCGGTTCGTTGCCAGGAGTCTTCAGCGTCAAAAAAATTCGATTCTTCATCATCATTTATATGCTCACTGAATGATTGACCAAGTACATCTTCTTCTGCAGGTCTTTGGTTTGACGTTTTTTGTGACGGGCTATGTTCGACGCAGGTTTTGGCAGTGGGGAGAATGGAAAGCCTTTCGATGGAGATCTCATTTCCGCATATCTCACATCTACCATATTTGCCGTTACTTATACGTTCAAGTGCATTGTTAAGTTCAGCTAATTCTTGTTTCGCATGTTCATTCAATGAAAGATCCTTTTCTCGCTCATAAAGTTCTGTAGCTGTATCGCCAGGGTGATTATCATAATTTGAAAGTTCCCCCGTAGAATGTTGGACAAATGATTGAGAAATTCCAAACTCATCATTATCAACCAATTCTTCATTGAGTGCTCGAATACGTTTTTGAATCGTATTTTTAAATGAGCGGAGTTGACCTGTCGTTAGCATTGAAAAATCTCCTTTCGTTTGTTTATGTACGTAGTATGAACTAAAAGACCTTGAGTTACTTCTGAAAATAATTCCATGAGGGATGGATGGAATACCATTAAATTGGAAAAAGTAACGAGGTAGTTGATGAGAAGCTGGTGATGAGATGAAGAGAAACGTGTACCCACTTGAAGTCCTTCTTTGGAGTATTGCCTTTCCCGGATTTGGACAAATCTTAAATAAAATGTATTTAAAAGGTGCTTTTTTTATTGTTTTAGAGTTTGTCATCAATGTAAATGCAAATTTAAACATGAATATTCTTTATAGTTTTCAAGGGAAATCCACTCAAGCGATTGAAGTGACTAATTATGAGTGGGCGATGTTTTATCCATGTGTTTACCTATTTGCCATTTATGAAAGCTATTTATGTGCTTTAGAAAAGTCCGGTCAAGAAGTAAGGAAATACCTGTCACTCCCCTTTGTTTCCAGTGCTTATTTTTCTACTGTGGGAGTCATATTTTCTAATATAGGGGGTATTCCTTTTCCGCCAACATTTGTGGCTATTTTCGGTATTGTTTTGGGAGTGGGGGTAGGAAGTTTAGTACGCACTTTATTAATTCGCTATGTGTAAAGGGACAAAAAAAGCCATGAAGCAAACTTGCTTCATGGCTTTTGAGTGATGGGTTATAGTGTAATTTCTAACCGCTCGTCTCCGCTTTTCATAGATCCAGCTGCAGCCTCCAGACCCTCGGTCACTTCACCCTCCAACTCGAACACAAAGACCGTGTTCAATTTGGAGGGCTCCAGTGCATGCCGGGTCTTAACGGAGGCTTCCGCTTTTCATGAGATCCAGCTGCAGTGGGCAGACACTCGGTCACTTCACCTTTTCATCCGAACACAAAGACCGTGTTCAAATGAAAAGGCTCCAGTGCCTGCCGTGTCTAACCGCCCACTTTCGCTTTTCATGAGATCCAGCTGCAGTGGGCAGGGTCTCGATCGCTTCACCCAATCAAATGAACACAAAGACCGTGTTCAAATGAAAAGGCTCCAGTGCCTGCCGTGTCTAACCGCCCACTTTCGCTTTTCTATTAAATCTCGCTCATTCTGAATTCGGGTGATTGTAGTTCTTCGGCGTCTTTTTCGCGTTCTTTTCTTGCCCATTGGAAGAAGATGTAGCCGAGGGCGCTGCCGTATGATAATTCTTGGATGATTTTCATGATGATTCCGCCTAGCTGTTGGTCTTCCATAATTCCTAGCGGCTTGAATTGGTCAAATAGTTCAGGTGATACGGTTGTGCCACTAGGGACACAGTATCCCATTGCATTGGCCCATACGGTCGGGTCTGTATAGGTTGCGTAAAGTGGAGTAGTTGCGAAAATGATTAGTGCACATGCTGGTGTTAGTAGAACGCCATCTGCGAAAATATAGCCGAGCTTCTTTACACCTGATAACGTGTCATATTCAGGTACTGGACAAACGAGTGGCCACCACATCGCGAAAGCTGTCACAATCAGAGCTGCTTTATAGAAATTTTGAGCTGTGTAATGGACCATTAAGTAGTCGAATATTTCTGGTATGTGATAAAAAGAAAACAATCCATTAAACAAAAGCAGTGAAATAATTGGGACAGTAAAAAATTGAACGATTTTGCGAATAACTTTGACATTTAGTAATGGTCGAAGCAACCATGCGGGTGTCCCAACGAGAATAAGAGGTGGCGCCACTAAATAGACAAGAGCCATTTCAGTCATGTGAATACTGAGTAATAAATGTCCCATTAGTGATAAAGGTCCACCGAGTCCAATGTAAAATAAGGCAACCCCAATTAAGAAGAAGATCTTTTTATAAAGGGGGAAGGGTGTTGCGTCTTTAAAGCTATCTTTCCAGGGTCCTGTAAGAAGTAAATAGAAGCCAGCGATAACAATCGCAGCTACGAGAATTCCAGGGCTCCAGAGAGCACTAAACGAAAACGTGCTCGTTAATTGTTCCCACATAAGGAACACCTCCATCTATGATCATAATACTGTTCCGTAAATGTTGACCGTTTTCATCATACCACATCATGAACAGGCATCCTATCGTATGATAGGAAAGCCTTTACTTTTTCTTCTCTTTCTATTGTAAAAAGGATTGAAGGTGAACTCAAGGGAGGTTCAAGAGTTTCTGTGAAGGAATCGTGACAGCCTGATGTTGACAATTGACTGATGACTTTCATACAATGACAACAGAATGATATATGAATAATTGTTCATATAATGAAACGGGGGAGATTCGCTTGGATAATCAAGATAAGGATCTTACAAATGAAGAAATGGATTTAGATGAAGAAACGCTTTTTATTGTTTCACAAACCTTCAAAGCTCTTGGTGATCCCACAAGGATACGGATCTTGAACTTACTAGCTGATCGAGAATGTGCTGTTAGTGAAATAGCAGATGTCCTTCATCTTTCACAGTCGACTGTGTCGCATCAGCTTCGCTTTCTGAAGAACTTACGATTAGTTAAGTTCAGAAGAGCAGGAACAAGTATCTTTTATTCTCCTGATGACCAACATGTGATGGCATTGCTTCATCAAGCGATTCATCATGCATGTCATGATTGAACTTATGTTAGAATAGTACGGAAACGTTCAAGAAAACAGCGAAAAGGTAAGCGAATATCCGATATACTATTGATGTGAATGATAAAGTGAAAGGAGAATGGCTTCGTGTTATCCAAAATAAAACAGCACAAAACGGAATCTGCTGTTATTTTCCTAGCCTTTGTTCTACCTTTTATAACGATGATTGTCATTGGGGTATTGTCTATTTACTTATCATACAGCGGATAGTACCTGAGAAAGGTGGAGCTAATATGGATATAGGGTCAATTTTAGTTTATATGTCAACGGGACTTTTCTTTGTTGTGTTTGGTATGTTTGGATTTTTCTTATACATGTTAAAGCGGAAAGAAAAATCCGTTGAGCAAGAGGAGATTGAGAATAATGAGAACTAAAAATATTCGTCTCCTGATTATTTTATTGGCGTTAAGCGCAGTCTGGGGAGTAGTCTACTGGGTCTGGGCGTTTAGTAATGGGTAGCAAGCCTTTTCGATAGATCGAGAGGCTTTTTTTCATAAACCGGAACACTATTTATTCTCTAGGAGGAGCTATGGATTACATTCAGGAACTTAGAGCGCTTGTCGGGAGTCGACCACTTATATTACCAGGTGTAGCAATTCTGCTATTTGATCAATCAAAATCAAATCTTCTTATGCAAAAAAGGACCGATAATAAAAGATGGGGATTAACAGGCGGATTTATGGAGCCAGGAGAGTCATTCGAAGAAACGGTAGCTCGTGAAACGTATGAAGAATTGGGAATAACCATTCAAAACTTAACTTTTGAATCGGTTTTTTCTGGAGAGAATCTTTATTACCAATACCCAAATGGGGATGAAGTTTTTAGTGTGATTGCTGTCTATTCTGGGCAGTGTGCAAGTAATGATTTTAGATTAGACGAGAAGGAAGTATCTGAAGTGAGGTATTTTCAAATCAATGATTTGCCAGACAACATAAATCCAAATCATCAAATTGTGCTGAAACAGTTAGGCTATTAGCTTAGCGTAAAGTCCATTGACAGGTTTATGACAATCGGATATGCTTAAATCAGGTTAAATGTTTAAACTTTTAAACAGATAGGGGCTTACTGTGATGAATAAAGAAAATGACCATCATGAAGCGCGTCAGCTTTTTCGTAAAAGTACGCCGATCTTTCAGGCGCTTGGCGATCCCTACAGGCAAGATATTATCCTGTTACTTAGTGAACACGATTGTCTAAGCGTGAATGAGATTACCGAGCAATCAACCCTGTCTCGTCCAGCGATTTCACATCATCTTAAAATTCTGCGTGAAGTTGGCCTTGTTTCAGTCGAACAGAAAGGAACAACACGTTTCTATTCTCTTCAACTTGAAGATGGTGTAGCTATATTGAAAATGCTACTAGATAAAGTAGAAGAGACTTGCTTTTAAGTCTTCTACTTTCTTTATTATATAATATGTTTAAATGTTTAAACTTTAAGAAATAAATGAGGGGTGGATTTGATATGTCCGAAACAGCATTAATTACAGGGGCATCTGGAGGTCTAGGGGCAGATATTGCCACGTTATTCGCAAAAGATGGCATACACTTAATTTTAGTTGCGAGAAGTAAAGAGAAGCTAGAGTTACGAGCACGAGAATTATCAAAATATGGTGTACAAGTTGATCTAATCGTTAGTGATTTGGCAAAGCCTGGAGCTGCTGGTCAATTATTTGAACAAGTAAAAGGACTTGGAAAGAAAGTAGATTACTTAGTGAACAACGCAGGTGTTGGTCTATTCGGTAAGTTCGTAGAAACCGATTTGCAGAAGGAATTGGACATGCTGTATTTAAATATTAACTCTCTAACTCATTTGACGAAGTTAGTTTTGGAAGAGATGACAGAACGCGGTAAAGGTAGCATCCTAAATGTAGCTTCTACAGCTGCATTTCAACCTGGTCCTTTAATGGCAGTCTATTATGCATCGAAAGCCTATGTACTTTCTTTTTCAGAAGCGATCGAGAATGAGTTGAAGGGGACAGGGGTCACCGTATCAATTTTGTGCCCTGGGCCGACAAGAACCGATTTTAGTAACCGTGCTAACCTTGGGAAGTCAAAACTTTTTGATGGAGGTACAATGGATTCCATGTCTGTCGCAAAAGCAGGATATGAAGGAGTAAGAACCGGAAAGAGTATCATTATTCCTGGTACACAGAATAAAATTCTAGCTAAATCAATCCGCTTCATTCCTAGAAAAGTTGTAACAGGAATCGTGAGGCGTATGCAACAAGAAAAATAGATGATATTTGCTTAATCTAATGATAAGCATGAATCGTTATAGATTCATGCTTATGTTCATGAAATGATCGCATCTATCTTAATCATCATATGGCAACTTTCCTTATTTTGAGATAAGGTAGAGAGAGTATATTATTCCAATTTTTATGGAGGTTAATCTAATGAAGAAACGCTTCTTATTCGTTACGGGATTAATGACACTACTGGTCATACTTGCTGCTTGTGGGAAGGATGTTCCCGACGACCTTGATTGGGAAGTGCAGGACTTTACATATACGGATCAGACGAATAGCGAGTTTGGATTAAGTGATTTGGATGGAAAAGTGTGGATTGCTGATTTGATTTTCACAAATTGTGAGACAGTTTGTCCGCCTATGACAGCAAATATGTCCCAACTCCAGGATAAGCTTGCAGGAGCGGATGTGGATGTAGAGCTTGTATCTTTTTCTGTTGATCCAAAACGAGATACACCTGAAGAATTAATTAAGTTCTCGAAGAAATTTGATGCCGATTTATCAAACTGGCACTTTTTAACTGGTTACGATAATGAGGAGATTAAACGTTTCGCAGAGAGTAGTTTTAAAACGGCTGTAGATGCAGATCCAAATTCAGATCAATTTATTCATGGCACTGCTTTTTATCTTGTGAATAAAGATGGCGTGGTCGTGAAAAAGTATTCTGGCGTTTCGAATGTTCCTTATGAAGAAATTGTCGATGACGTTAAAGCTTTGCAATAAGTTAAAGCCAGTCCTTCAAGAAAAAGGACTGGTTTTTTTATGGGGAAGTCAAAAACTCTGTAAAATTGACAAAAAAGAACATGATTTCTATAATAACCTTGGAAAGCGATAACAAAATGTTGGTTAATTCCATGAATTAGGCAAAGGTTTGAAGAAGCTTGAAGAATGGAAAGTTCACTATATTAGGAAGATTCGGTATTGTTTCTACTAGAGCTTGCCGGTTTTTTCAGTGCTGACAGACCAGAGAAGGAGAGAAGATCATGGCAGAAAAGCGTCCAATTACAGTAGCAACCGGAGACGGAATCGGTCCGGAAATCATGGAAGCAACACTAACTATCTTAGAACAAGCTGGGGCTGAGATTGAGCCTGAATTTATTGATGTTGGAGAAAAAGTTTACCTTACCGGTAATTCAACAGGTATTCCTCAAGAAGCATGGGACTCATTGCGTCGAACAAAAGTACTTTTAAAAGCACCCATTACAACACCACAGGGCGGTGGTTATAAGAGCCTAAACGTAACGATACGTACAGCGATGGGATTATATGCAAACGTTCGCCCTTGCGTATCTTATCATCCTGTCGTTGAAAACAAGCATCCAGATATGGATCTTGTTATTGTTCGCGAAAATGAAGAGGACCTCTACTCAGGCATTGAGCATCAGCAAACGCCAGACGTTGTGCAAAGCTTGAAGCTCATTTCACGCCCAGGTTCTGAGCGAATTGTTCGTCATGCTTTTGAATATGCTCGCAAAAATAATCGTAAGAAAGTAACTTGTCTTGTAAAAGATAATATCATGAAATTGAGTGATGGTCTTTTTCATCAGGTATTTAAAGAAATTGCAGCAGAATATCCTGATATTGAAGCAAATAGTTACATTGTCGATATTGGAATGGCTCGCCTTGCTGATTCACCAGAAGAATTTGATGTGATCGTAACGTTGAATTTATATGGTGATATTGCGTCTGATATTGCAGCTCAGATTGCAGGAAGCGTTGGTTTAGCAGGTTCTGCAAACATCGGAGATCAAATTGCGATGTTTGAAGCGATTCACGGAAGCGCTCCTGATATTGCTGGTAAAGGAATTGCAAATCCATCTGGTCTTCTTCATGGGGCAATTATGATGCTCGTGCATATTGGACAGCCTGAAGCAGCAGAGAAGATTCATAACGCCTGGTTGAAAACAATTGAGGACGGTGTCTTAACAGGTGATATTGCAAAAGGAAAAGACGCTGTTGGAACGAAAGAATTCGCTAATGCTGTTGTAGAGCGGCTTGGTCAGTCTCCTTCAGTGCTAGAACCTGTCGTATATAGTAAAGAAGTGGCTGATGATCAAGAAGAAACAAATCGTCCAAACTATGTTCCTGAACGTGAACTTGATGGAACAGACGTGTTTTTATTTAATAATACATTAACGATTGACGAGATTGCTGAGAAGCTTACGCGTGCAGCATCAGCTAGCAATCATGAATTTGTGATGATGACAAATCGTGGTGTTAAAGTATATCCAAACGGATTCTCTGAAACATTTTTATCCGATCACTGGCGCTGTAGATTCCAACCAATTGAAGGAAAGAAAGAAACGCAGGGCGCAATTCGTGAGTTATTAACACAAGTTGAATCGGAGGATTTAGACTGGATTAAGATTGAGAATTTATACCGCTTTGATGGGAAAATTGCCTATTCATTAGCACAAGGACAATAAGGAACGAAAGCGTGCCAAATCGGCACGCTTTTTTATTTTACTGCACATTTTTTAGGAATTGGATAAATTAAACTGAATTGCAAAAACTACATGGAGAAACCGTGAATGTGTGGTGAATAAAATGTTTCGATGGTTGAAAAAAAGTCGTTCTCCAGAAAAATTAAAAAACCTACCTGAGCTTATTCGCAATCTCCAGGACTCAGGCGATTTTCTCCATTATGAAAGCAAGCAACAGGATAGTTCATTTTTTATTTACTACTTTAAAACGCTTGTTCACGAAACGGAATTAAATGATCATATCCTTCCATACCTAGTAGAAAAACCATTAAAGACATTGGAGGATATACCAGAAAGGGTGCCGATCCCAGGTGTTATTCTTTCGAGCGATCTGAAAGAGATCTGTGAGAAGGTGATGCGAGGCTACGTCATTATTCGATTAAATGCAAATGCAACAGAATGTGCCCTTATTCCATCACAAGTTAAAAAGGCAAGGGCTGTTACCCAACCAGAAGTAGAATTTACAGTGGTCGGCTCCAAAGAAGCATTTGTTGAATCACTTGATACGAACTTGCACTTAATTAGAAAGCGCCTGCCTGTTTATGAACTAAAAGCCTATGAAGTAACGGTTGGCAAGCTGACAAACACAAAAGTTGTCGTTCTCTACCTTGATGGTATTGCAAACGAAGAGAACGTTAATACGGTTAAACAAAGACTTGAAGATATAAAGGTCGATCAAATTGTGGATAACTCTGTCATTATGCAGTTAATTACTGATAATAAAAATTCTCCTTTTCCGCAACTGATTGATACTGAGAGGCCAGATCGGGCTACATCTGTTTTATGTGAAGGGAAGGTTGTGGTACTCTCAGATGGTTCACCACAGGCATTGATCGGGCCAACAACTCTGGTCGAGTTTTTCTCTGCATTTGAAGACTATTTTGTTAACTGGATCGTAGCATCCAGTGCTCGTTTGATTCGTATTTTTGCTATTTTATTCTCCATACTTGTTACGCCTGTTTATGTAGCGACGTTAACCTATCACTATGAATTAATTCCAAAAGATTTACTCGGTACGTTAGTTAGTTCAAGGCAGCGCATTCCGCTTCCACCAATACTAGAAGCGATCTTTCTAGAATTATCAATTGAACTATTAAGAGAAGCTGGAGCAAGGTTACCTACCAAAGTTGGGCAAACCATTGGTATTGTAGGAGGTATTGTGATTGGGACAGCGTCGGTTGAAGCTGGATTAACAAGTAACGTATTGCTGATTATTGTCGCGCTGTCAGCACTGGCCTCTTTTACAACCCCTGTTTATCGAATGAGTAATACGATTCGTTTAACACGCTTTCCGTTTCTTCTATTCGCTCATCTGTGGGGGCTTCTTGGGGTAACCATATGCTTTTGCTTCTTAATCGCTCATCTTCTTAAGCTCAAATCCTTAGGTCGACCTTTTCTTGAGCCGCTTTATCCCCTACGTGTTCAGGATTTAAAAGATGCGATTATCAGACTGCCTTTAAAATTCCAGAATAAGCGTCCGCTTCATTTGCAATCAGAAGATACCGTGCGATTTAAACCTGTTACTGAAAAAGAGAAAAATGATTTTCATGAATAAGATGAGAAAGGAGATGCTTCTTATATGGCAGGACCAGAAGTAAAAGATCAATATAAGGTATCTCCATTTCTCGTCTTTTACCTCGTCCATTCTGTCCAAGTAGGCGTAGGGGTAATGGGATTTCAACGAATTAGTACCAAATATGCAGGCAACGATGCCTGGATTTCAGTATTGGCAGCGGGACTTAGCTTGAACCTTATCATTTTTCTGATTTATAAAATTATGATGAAGGAAAAGGGGGATCTCATCTCCTTACACCATAACCTTTTCGGAAAATGGATCGGTGGATTACTAAGCTTGATTGCTATCGCTTATTTTATTGCGATGGGTATAACGGTTCTACGAACGTATATTGAGGTGGTTCAAGTTTGGATGTTTCCAGATTTAAATAAGTGGATTTTTGGAACAGTGTTCTTACTCCTCGTTTACTATTGTTTATCTGGAGGTTTTCGAGTGGTAGCTGGGATCTCCTTTTTTGGGGTTGTCATTCCTTTTTACCTGGTTCTTACCATGATATTTCCTTTGTTCTATGGACATTTTCGTGATCTACTTCCTATCTTCAATCACTCCTTAATGGAGTTGTATGAGGGAGTCAAAGGAGCTTCCCTTTCCTATTTAGGTTTTACAACTCTTTTCATGTATCTGCCATTTATTAAAGAGCCAGAAAAATCACATCGTTGGGCGCAAGGTGGTCATTTATTGACTGTTTTTATTTATACGACTGTCATGATCACGACAATCGCGTTCTTTAGTCCTGAACAACTCCAAAAAACGATTTGGGCAACATTAACGACTTGGAAAATTGCTGAAATGCCTTTTGTACAGAGATTTGAATATATCGGAATTGCTTCATGGGCACTTGTGATCTTACCGAATCTTTGCATCACCATATGGGCTGCTGGTAGAGGGATTAGAAGGTTGTCACGCGTTAGTCAGCAAAACGCAACCATTCCAATACTAGTCCTTATCTTAATTAGTAGCAGTTTGTTTGCACGACGAGAAAGTATCGACCTTTTGAATCAATATACAAGTAAGGTCGGTTTCTATTTTGTCTACATTTATGTACCATTTGTATTTGTCTTTCAGTACATCAAAAGTAAGGTGGGAAGATCGGGATGACTCGACTGTTCATTTTCATTGTGAGTATCTTACTCCTAACAGGATGTGTTCAAAGAAGTATCCTGGATGATATTCAAATGGTTACGATTATTGGCTATGATCTTCCAGAAGAAGAAAGCGAGGAAGGTCTTATAAAAGGGGTTGCGGTAGCCCCTCAATATCAAGCTGATGGAAGAATTGATAATAGTGTTTTTGTTCAAACAGCAGCACTTAGTAAAGAAATAAGAAGTCAATACAATTCAGAATCTCCTAAACCGTTCGTAAGTGGGAAACTGGAAGTCGCGCTATTTAGTAAAGACATTGCGGAGACAGAAGGCATTATTCAATTAGTAGATACGCTTCAAAGAGATCCTTCTATAGGATCGAGAGTTTTTTTAGGGGTTTCAAGTAGCGATATGGAAACGTTGCTAAGGACAAACTATGGTAATGTCGACACAGGTACATTTATTCATGATACCCTGAGTCACAATAGCAAGCATGGAATGCTCCCGGAAACTAACCTTCATGATTTTTTGTACAATTATTATTCTGAAGGCAATGATCCTTTCCTTCCTCTAGTTGAACTGGATGAAGATAAGGTGAAAATCACTGGGCTTGCTCTATTTCAAGGAGATCGAATGGTTGGATCAATTGATGCCAAACATCTTTTCACGTTTAAAGTTCTTCATCAGAAATTTTCGAGCAATGATTCTTTTACTGTCAAAATAAATGAAGAAGAACATGCAGCTATATATAATATTGCTTCAAAGCGAAACCTTAACTTAAAGAAAGTGGGGAGTAATAAAATTGAAATTCATGGAAAAGTTCTTGGGGTTATTAAAGAATATTCCGGTCAGAAGCTTACGCCTGCTAAGTTAAAAGAAATTGAAATGGCGATGGAAGAAGATATAGAAAAAAGGGGAATGGAAATGATTGAAGAATTTCAAACCCAAAATATTGATCCACTTGGACTTGGTAATGCTGTAAGAAGTGTCACGAGAGGAGATTTTAATAAGGAGGATTGGAGACAGAAATATCCTGACATGGATATTTCATTTCAAATGAACGTAACGGTTACGGAATCTGGCGTGATTGAATAAAAAATGAATCTTATAGCGCACTTAATCAAGTACGCTATAAAGTGGTTATTTTACTTCAATTTTCTTCTCGATTACTGACGTCAAGGAAACAAGCTCATTCACTACGATTGTAAGTCGTTCCTTTGCTTTTGTTTCAACCATATAGCCTTTCTCATCAAAGCATGTTGGATCTGCACAGAACTGATCAGGTATCACTAAAGCATATAGACCTCTCATAACGGTTCTCATATTATTAAGAGCATTAATGCCACCTTTTCCACCGCCACCAACAGACGCTAAAGCGGTAGGTTTAGATTTGAAATGAGAACCTCCTAAGAAATCAAGGGCATTTTTTAATGCTCCACTCATCCCGTTATGATACTCAGGTGAACAGATGACAAACGCATCTGCTTTTGTAGCATTGGTGATGAGTCGCTGGACTTCTGGGTGATCCAGATCTTCTTTTTTTCCTTTAAATAATGGAAGGTCATGGAAGCCAGCATCGAATGTAAGGACCTCAATTCCTTTCTCATCTAACTGATCAGTCACAGTATTTGTTAAATTTCGTGTCATAGACTTGTCTCTAGGACTGCCATTCATAACCATTACTTTCATTGTGAAGCTCCTTTCTACTATCTCTATATTCTTTTCATACCTCAATTGTGAGTAAATCAATCTCCTATTAGCGTATTAAAAATTTGTGAAACTTGCATCGGAAATAAGGAGGGGGAATTCTCGTACTTTAGTCTTAGGAATCTTTAAACCAGTTGAATTTTGTTGCATAGAGAGCAGCTTGAGTCCGGTCGTGGAAATTGAGTTTTGATAGTATGCTACTCACGTGTGTTTTAACGGTTTTTTCCGTAATATATAAAGCTGATGCGATTTCTTTATTGCTTTTTCCTAACGTGATCTCTTTTAATACATCTTTTTCCCTTGGGGTAAGCAAGGAGAGTTTTCGCTCTTCTTCTGCCGGGCTTTTCTGAGTCAGGTGTGACATAAGCTGATTTGTAGCAAGTGGGTGGAGGTGGCGATTACCACGATTGGCTTCACGAATCGTGTGAATCAATTCATCAGGATCAATATCTTTTAATTGATAGCCTTCTGCGCCAGCCCTTATGGCTGGAAGAACATGATCTTGATCTGAAAAGCTTGTTAAGATAATAATTTTGATATGAGGAAGACTTTTCTTTAATTGTTTAGTTGCTTCAATGCCATCCATTTCTGGCATAATTAAATCCATTAATATAACATCAGGGTTTAATTCTTTAGCTAGTTTGACTGCGTCCGTTCCGTTTGCTGCTTCTCCGATAATCTCAATATCCTGCTGTGTTTCAAGAAAAAAGCGCAATCCTTTTCTTACCATAAGGTGATCATCGGCTAGTAGTAGTTTTATTTTTCTCTCCATGTTAATCCCTCTTTCATATTGGAAGTCTAACTTGAACTTTTGTTCCATTCTTTCGTTTACTAACAATCGAAAAGGTACCTCCAAGTAGTGAGGCTCTTTCCTTCATTCCTTTAAGCCCAAGTGTGAAATCTCCAACCGCTTCTGGATTAAAACCGCTACCCTTATCAAAAACTGTAAGACAGACCTCTTGTTCAGTAATTTGGAGGTAAAGGGTAACTTCACTTACTCCTGCATGCTTATGTATGTTGTTAAGTGATTCTTGTCCGATTCGAAAAAGCGCTTCTTCAATTGGTCGAGGAAGAAGTTTAAAGCCAGAGACGTCACAAGTGGGAGAGAGACCTAATCCAATCGCGTAGGTTTTAAGCGATGTCATTAGACCGGCTTCAATCCCTACAGGTCGAAGTTGCCAAATTAATGTTCTCATTTCTTGCATCGCTTCTTGAGAGAGCTGTTGAATATCTTGTAATGCATCACTTAGTACACTTGGCATGTTAAGAATATTTCGTGCACCACGTGCAGTCATAGATAATGAAAAAAGTTTTTGGCTCACTGAATCATGCAAATCTCTTGCAAGTCTATTTCGTTCTTCTGAAAGGATAAGCTCCTGTCTTTTCTCATTAACACGTGATTGCTCGATGGCCAGAGCCATATGGTCGGCAACTGCTCGTAAGATTTCCCTATCACTTTTAGAGAAGGATTCCTCAATCACAAATAATATACCGATATGCTCGTCTCGAACCTTCACTTCTAATGCGTGAATGATAGAAGGATTTGGGTGAAGGAGGAAGGTGTTCTTTTTGAGCGCAACTGGTTTTTCGTTTTGAACAGCCTCGTTCATTTCTTGCATGGTTTCTGCAGAAAAAGCTTCGTTCACCACGCTTAGTTTTCCATCTTTATAGATCGAATGGAGAACATCATTCGGTTTGCTTTTCAGAAAGTAGCCGACTAAAGGCCAGTTGAATGACTCTCCAGTACGTTGCACAATAGCACTAATGAGATCATCGGCACATTCGTGACGCCATAATTCTCTCGTTAATGTTTCTAATTTTAAATAATTTTCCGCTCGCTTCTGTTCATCTTGATAAAGTTGTATTCGTTTAATAGCAGTACCAATTTGAAAAGCAACGGACTCAAGAAGTGTCAACTCATCGTTAGAAAACGACTCTTTACCTGGGGAACCAACGTTTAATAATCCAAATGATTCTCCGGCAGCTGTTAATGGGACGGTCGCATGGTGCGTCAGTCCTTCCGTATCACCCGTTTTAAAATGCACAGCATCTTCTAGGCGTTTACATTCTATAATATTAACGGCCTGATTTAATCGCCCGTCCCAATATTTATTTAAGCACCAACACGTGCCTTTGCACATCGGTTCTTTATCGTGTTGAGCAAGAGCAGCGGGTAGTCTGACATCAGCTTCACACGTAAATTTGTTTTTATCAGTTGATAAGAAAATCCAACCAGTCTTTAATCCGGTAACACTTAATAAATCTTCAAGAACAGCTTGAAGCATAGGCTTCAAATCTGTCGAACGATTTAATGTTTCTGCAATCGTTTTTAAGGTATATAATTCTCGTTCATCACCCATTGCTATTCCCCCAATATTCGAACAATTGACAACGTTTATTATACTATAGACGAGGTTATTCTCTAAAGAGTGGTATTTACAAGAGAGCTTGTTAGCGTCATGATCATGCTAGAGAACGGGGAGGGAAAGAATATGAAAATTAAAGAAAAAGCTACAGAACTTTCTTCAGTTCAACTGATTGTTCTTTTCTATTTATTGGCTGTTGTACTGTCGACAGTTCTCTTAAGTCTCCCAATTGCCCACCAAGCAAATGTTGAGTGGGACTTTATCGATGCCTTGTTTACAGCGGTAAGTGCCATTAGTGTGACGGGATTGACGGTTGTTTCAACCGCTGATACGTTTAGTACGGTCGGAACTTACATACTCGCGTTTGTTCTTCAATTCGGTGGAATTGGCATTATGACTCTTGGAACTTTTGTTTGGTTGTTAATGGGTAAAAAAATCGGAATGAAAGAACGCCAGTTGATTAGTACGGACCAGAATCGTGGGACATTAGCTGGACTAGTAAAATTAATGAGACAAATCCTTGGACTCATTCTCTTATTTGAGGCGATTGGAACAATAATTCTTGGCATCTACTTATTAAAGTATTATGATTCGTGGCAAGATTCATTTCTGCAAGGTTTTTTTGCTGCAGTAAGTGCTACAACTAATGCAGGATTTGATATTACGGGAAGTTCACTTGTTCCATATGCAAATGATTATTTTGTTCAAACGATCAACATGATCTTACTTATTTTGGGTGCGATCGGATTCCCTGTTCTAATTGAATTGAAAGATTATTTATTTCAAAAGAGAGAAACTGTAGCTTATCG
This sequence comes from Guptibacillus sedimenti, assembly GCF_028610665.1. NCBI lineage: Bacteria > Bacillati > Bacillota > Bacilli > Caryophanales > Guptibacillaceae > Guptibacillus > Guptibacillus sedimenti. Next base: position 49,432 of record NZ_JAQQWV010000004.1, on the reverse strand, counting down.
ATTTACTTTGTTTACCAAGGTTACAACCGTCACATTCTTTGCACTTATTATAATAGGAACTGTACTCATATGGATTTTAGAAGCCGGAAATTTTATGGCGGATAAATCTTGGGATCAAGCACTATTCTATTCCCTGTTTCAATCCGTTACAACGAGAAACGGCGGGCTTGCTACGATGGATGTAAGTGAATTTACTCTCTCAACTCAGATGGTATTAAGTTTGCTCATGTTTATCGGAGCATCTCCTAGTAGTGTTGGAGGAGGAATTCGAACAACTACATTTGCTGTTGCTGTTTTAACAGTTATTCATTTTGCAAGAGGCAAAAAGAGTATCAAAGTTTTTGGAAGAGAGCTTCTTCATGATGATATTATTAAATCGTTTATCGTGATTTTTACGGCGACGGGTCTTTGTGGTCTAGCAGTCGTTGTTCTTTCAGCAACAGAAACATTTTCGTTGGCTGAGATTGTGTTTGAAGTAACCTCAGCTTTTGGAACGACTGGTTTATCACTTGGCATTACTTCTGAGCTCAGTACTGCTGGAAAATGTGTGATTATCTTTCTAATGTTTGTAGGAAGAATCGGTATTATTTCCTTTTTGCTAATGATGCGTGGGAATGCTCCTGTTGAACATTATCACTATCCGAAAGAACCAATTATTACCGGATAATGAGACTTGTGTGACAAATATATCGTTAGGAATACGTTTTCATTAGAGCTGTTATTTTCTTCTAGGCAGGGGTATATGTATACTACTTCTAATTCCTAAGGAGGAAGGTATCATGTATTCAAAAATAGTAGTCGCTTATGATCGTTCTGAAGATAGTGAAAAAGCTTTACATCAAGCGGTTAAATTAGCAGAACTAAGCAAAGCTTCTATTCATTTAGTGCATGTATCAAAAGAATCAAATAAACTCTCGGCTCAACCAGCGACAAGAATACCCTATGGGACAGGCAGTATTGGCAATGAAGGACATGCTGGTGTTCCATCTCCAGTTCCTGAGGAGCAGAACGGCGTTATGATTGAAAGAAGCGAAGGAGAAGCCATACTCCGTGAAGTAAAGGAAACGCTTCATCACATGGGAGTGAATGTTCACTCTGAAGTAAGAGGCGGTGATCCTGCTAAAGAGATTGTGGACCTAGCTGTAATGATAGAGGCAGATTTAATTGTAATAGGAAGTAGGGGGTTAAGTGGGATAAAAAAATGGATGCTTGGAAGCGTTAGTGAAAAAGTTGCCCAACATTCTCCCTGTCCAGTATTAATCGTAAAATAGGAATTTCTAGCCTGGGAAACCAGGCTTTTTTTTTGTGAAAGAATGTTAAATAAAAATAACTAAAAGTTATGTTTACTTAACATTATGTTTGGTATAGAATAGATTTATAAGAGAAGAGATATGTGAGGAGTTAAGATGATGCTGAACAATCGAATTAGAGAATTAAGGGCACGTTTTCGCTTCACACAACAGGAGCTGGCTTCAAAAGTTGGGGTGACAAGACAAACGATTGCCGCTGTGGAAAAGGGAGAGTATGTCCCATCTTTACTACTAGCAATGAAGATTTGTCGTGAATTTGACATGGTTATGGAAGAAGTATTTCAATTACAGGAGGAATCAGAATGAAGTTATCTGTGATTTACATGATGAATGTCATTGTTCTTGGACTTTTTGGATGGGCAATGGTTACGTACTACGATGCAGCGTCTCAATTCCAACGGTTAATGAGTGGAAGTGGAGATGATGTCATCATTAATATTACGCCTATTTTTATTACTCTCCTGATTGTTAGCATCATCGGATTCATGATTACTCGTAATAAGAGAAGAAATAACAAAGGATGGAAAGAAGCTCTCCTACTTCCTTCCGAACTGTGTGAAGATGATGAACGGGAAAAAACGTTAACAGCTCACGCTTGTCGAAATGCCTATATTGCCATGATGTTTACTTCACCACTTTTAATTGCAGCAATGACTTTGCAACCGGTAGTGTCAAAGCAATTTCCGGCTTATCCTATTCTTGTCTTACTATTCTTACCATTTGTTCAAATTAGCGTGTTCTATTTTTCTCTTCGTAGAAAGTTGAGATGATCGGTTACCAGCAAAGCTTCACAGTTAGCTCGCTACAACTATCTTCGTTTCCAGTGTTAAGATCGACACGAAGGGCATCTGGTGTATAGGCAATGTGGAAGGGAGAAGTGATACCGGCACGCTGAATCAAGGCATGAACATGAGATTGATCATTTTTTTGAGCGGCATCTTTTAATTCATGAGCAAATTGAGCATCCTGATTCACTTTATCCAGAAGTTTTTGTCCTTCCTTCATAAGATTCGTACACGCTACAGCTGAATGCTGGAAACGGGTAACTTCAATAGGAGGAAAGTTGCGGTAATAAGGATAAGTATAGGGAGAATAAGCCCATTTGCTATAACGATCGTCTTTAAATGCCATTATCGTCCTCCTGCATACGTGATATTGTTACTGTATTACGTTCCTTAAAAAGGTGTGCGTCTACTTTGAATTTGTGAAATCTGTTTCAAACAGGTTACAATAATTCAGAAGACGTTTGAGAAGGAGCATGATGTTTTGAAGAAATATATTATTTTTACGATTAGCCTTGTATGCCTTTATTTCATCTTAAATTTAATTATTGGTTCGATTGTGAATGCAGTCTTTCAACCAGAGTGGTTAACTGCTTGGAGTAAGGGGCAGGAATTAACTGGCACAGTGACATTCGGTCTTTTATATAATCCTATTGATCTTATAAGTTTAGTGTTATCATTTGTCATCAGTGCGATCATCACATCAAAAATCAAGTACACCTAAATCGTGCCAAGGCACGATTTTTTGTTTTTATAAATGTAGAACGTATGATAAGCCTATAATCGGAAACTAGCAAGGAGAATCCATAATGAGGATAAAGCAAATAACGAAGGCATTTCCTTATGCGCTTCTACTTGAAGCTGATCCATTTCTGACTCATATCGAACATTATTTGAAAGAGGGATACTGTTACGTTGCGGCGGAAGAAGAGGAAGTAATTGGCGTCTATGTTTTAGTAATAAAAGAGGACAAAAAAGTTGAGATTATGAATATTGCTGTGAGGGAAGATAGAAGGGGAGAGGGAATAGGGAAACTTCTTATTCATGATGCAATTAATAGGTCTAGGGATCATGGAGCAAGGAAGGTTTTAATTGGGACTGGAAATTCGAGTCTCGATCAATTAGCGCTCTACCAAAAATGTCAATTTCGTATAACAGAGATTATTGAAGGGTTTTTTGATCACTACCCTGAACCTATTATTGAAAACGGAATTCCTTGTCGGGATATGATTCGACTAAGTTACGAGATAGAGTAAGCAAGATATATTTTGAATGTGAGGAAATGGATCTTTTGGAATATTCCATGTGGAAGACGACCGTCTAAAAAAGATGGTCTTTTTTCTGCTGAAACAAAGATGAATGGAGTTAAATTATTTCCTGTTAAAAGAGCAACATGATTTCAATGTTACAATGGTTAGTAGATGCGATAAAGGAGTGGCTAACGTGAAACCCGGTGAGCTAACGAAGAAGTGCAGTATGTTAGAGACAATAATTGATAACGCTTACGAATGGCTTGTCGTTGTAGATAAGGAAGGCACTATTAATTTCATGAACAAAACGTATTGTGAATTTCTAGAAGTGGATAGCTCAGAAGTTATTGGTAAGCACGTAACGGATGTCATTGAGAACACACGCATGCATATTGTTGCAAGAAGTGGAAAAGTAGAAATAGCGGACTTGCAGTATATTCGTGGAAACTACATGATTGCCAATCGTGTTCCCATTTATCACAACAAAGAACTAGTCGGAGCTGTTGGTACAGTTATTTTTCGCGATACGGAACAGTGGAAGCAAATGAATACCCATATTAAGGAGCTATTATCCGAACTGGAATATTACCGTAGCGGGTCTGCGAGGGAAAACGGCGCGAATTATTCCTTATATGATATTGTAGGTGTAACAGAATCGATTCAGAGTTTAAAAGAGAAGGTGAAGCAAGTAGCAAGCGGAAATGTTTCGGTTCTCATTCGTGGTGAAAGTGGAACAGGCAAAGAACTTTTTGCGCATAGTATTCATCAACTTAGTGAGCGTAGCAATAGACCTTTTATTAAAGTGAACTGCGGTGCCATACCGGATCAACTTCTTGAATCTGAACTTTTTGGATATGAGGAAGGTGCTTTTACTGGAGCGAAAAAAGGAGGTAAGCCTGGAAAGTTTGAGCTTGCTAATACGGGTACTATTTTTCTAGATGAAATTGGAGACATGCCACCTAATATGCAAGTGAAATTATTACGTGTTCTGCAGGATAGAGAAGTAGAGCGTGTTGGCGGAGTATCATCGAAAAAAGTTGATGTAAGAGTGATCGCAGCTACAAACCGACCTTTAGAAGCGATGGTAGAGGAACGTCGCTTTCGCGAAGACTTATTCTATCGAATCAATGTGATGCAATTGCATATTCCACCATTAAGAGAAAGAATTCAAGATGTAAAAACGCTTGCAGAATCTTTTGTAAATAAAATTTCCATGAAAGCTGGGAAGCGCGTCATAGGAATTGGAGAGGAAGCCTTTCAATTATTAAAAAAGCATAATTGGCCTGGTAACGCTCGAGAGCTAGAGAATGCGCTAGAAGCTGCTGTTCATTTAACACGTAGTGAAACAATAGAAGTCAAGTCGCTTCCCGATTACTTAAAAGATAAAGCGGGCATCATCGCGGGAAATAGGAAGTTAAGAGATATTTTAGAAGAGGCTGAAGCAGAAGCGATCCGGAAAACGCTCGTTCAATGTGAGAATGATAAAATGATTGCGGCTGAAATACTTGGTATAGGGAAAACAAGCTTATATGACAAAATCAAGAAGTATAATCTTAATTAAATTCCAGAAATCCGGAATTCGTTCCGGATTTCTGGAATTTCTTATTTTTCTAGAAAACGATGACGTTCTGACGATTAAATGAAGACTAATTCGTCGTTTTTTCCGAAAAAACGGAATGTAGGAAAAGTAAATAAATCACCCAATCATTGAATGCGCTTACAATTTTGTGAACTCTCCCACTATGGCATGATTCTTGCAACTAATCTATGAAGAAGAAAAAAGGAGTTGTGATGATGAAAAAACATTATATGAGTGGTTATGATGCAGTAAGCGAAATTGCTGATGGGTCAACTTTAATGGTTGGGGGCTTTGGATTAGTAGGAATTCCTGAGCAAATGATTTTAGGGTTAGTAGAATCAGAAGTTAAAGACCTGACGATTATTTCAAACAACTGTGGTGTGGATGATTGGGGGCTTGGACTTCTACTTAAAAACCACCAAATTAAAAAGATGATCGGATCCTACGTGGGAGAAAACAAAGAATTTGAACGGCAGGTGCTGGCAGGTGAGCTTGAAGTTGAGTTAATTCCGCAGGGAACACTTGCTGAAAGAATTCGAGCTGGCGGTGCTGGTATTCCCGCTTTTTATACACCAGCAGGGGTTGGTACGAAGGTAGCTGAAGGGAAAGAAACACGAGTGTTTCGTGGAAAAGAATATGTTTTAGAGCATGCCTTATATGCAGACTACAGTCTGATTAGAGCTTATCAGTCGGATGAGGCAGGCAATCTTGTTTATAACAAGACAGCGCGTAATTTTAATCCAATGATAGCAGCTGCAGGAAAAATCACTTTAGCTGAAGTTGAGAACATAGTAGCTACAGGTGAACTGAATGCAGATCAGGTTCATACGCCAGGAATTTATGTTCAGGGCCTTCTTGAAGCAAAGCAGGAGAAACGGATCGAACGAAAAACCATTCGTAACAGATAGGAGAGATAAGGATGAAGTCAACTAAAAGTAATGTACGAGAACGAATCGCAAGAAGAGCAGAAAAAGAAATTAAAAACGGTTATTATGTGAATCTTGGCATCGGGATCCCCACTCTTGTTGCTAACTACATATCAGATGATAAAGTGATTGTCCTTCAATCTGAAAACGGTCTTCTTGGAATTGGAGAATATCCACAAGAGAGTGAAGTGGACCCGGATCTCATCAATGCTGGGAAAGAGACCGTAACAGAAATGCAAGGCGCTTCTTATTTTGATAGCGCAGAATCGTTCGGGATGATTCGAGGGGGGCACATTGATCTCGCGATACTCGGAGGGATGGAAGTATCTGAAGAAGGTGACCTTGCAAATTGGATGATACCAGGAAAAATGATTAAAGGGATGGGCGGGGCAATGGATCTTGTTCATGGAGCAAAGAAAATCACGGTTATTATGGACCATGTCAATAAAGACGGTGCTCTTAAAATCGTAAAGAGCTGTTCGCTCCCATTGACAGGAAAAAGCGTCGTCAATCGCATTATTACTGATCGCGCGGTGCTAGACGTAATTGATAGTGGGTTAGTGGTGCAAGAAATTGCATCGGGATACACTTTGGAAGATATTAAACAATCAACAGAACCTGTCATCAAAGTATCACCAACACTGAAATATAATGCGTATTAAGAAGGAGGGCTAGTATGTTAAGTATGATCGGTTTAATTGGTGGGTTATTACTTCTCATTTACCTTACGATGAAAGGAATGAATCTACTAGTTGCGGGACCTCTCTGTGCGATCGTTGTCGCAGTACTGAGTGGATTACCACTTTTCCCACAGCTTGTGGAAGAAGGAGCTCCGAATTTCGTTGGAAATTACATGGGAGGATTTTCAGGGTTCGTTGCTTCTTGGTTTCCTATGTTTTTACTTGGAGCAATCTTTGGGAAAGTCATGGAAGATAGCGGTGCGGCAGATAGCGTCTCTAAATGGGTTGTAGAAAAGCTTGGATTAAAACAGGCGGTGCTCGCTATCGTTCTAGCCTGTGCGATTTTAACATACGGCGGTGTCAGTCTTTTTGTTGTCGCATTCTCTGTTTATCCAATGGCAGTTAGTTTATTTAAACAGGCAGATTTACCACGTCGGTTTATACCGGCGACACTTGCGTTTGGTTCAGTTACCTTCACTATGACATCTGCTGGATCTCCAGAAATTCAAAACTGGATTCCGATCGAGTATTTAAATACTAGTCCTTATGCAGGGTGGGAAGTTAGTTTAGTAGTTGCATTATTTATGGCGCTTTTTGGCTACTGGTGGTTAAAACGTATGATTTCGAAAGCTGTAGCAAAAGGAGAACGATTTGAAGCGAGAAAGGAAGATCCTGAAGTAGAGAATCGTCCACTTCCAAATCCATTACTTGGACTTGTACCACTTGTTATCGTATTGATTATCTCCTTCATTTTCCATGATAGTTTAAAGCAATCAGCACTCATCATTGCTTTACTCGGAGGGATTGTAGCAACTTATTTGTTAAATCGCAAATACTTCGAGAATTTTGGACGTGCCGTTTCTGATGGTACGCTTGGAGCATTGATTGCAATCGGAAATACAGCGGCTGTAGTTGGTTTTGGAGGAGTAGCACAGGCTGTTCCAGCATTTGAAACGGCAGTGGATTTCATGACGGGTATTCCTGGAAGTCCTCTCATTGGGGGTGCAATTGCAGTAAGTGTAATTGCTGGATTAACAGGATCAGCATCTGGTGGTCAAGTGATCGCTCTTCCAATCCTTGCTCCTCACTATATTGATGCTGGTGTGAATCCAGAAGCGCTTCATCGTACAATTGCGATCTCTTCTGGTGCACTTGATTCATTGCCTCATAATGGTTATGTTGTAACAACGATTCGGGCCATATGTGGAGAATCTCACCAGGATGCATACGGTGCAGTAGGAGCGCTTACAGTCATCGTCCCTCTTATAGGACTTGCTCTTGCTATTCTATTATTCAGCCTCGGACTTGGAATCTAGTATGAAAAAGGAGGGAGTTTGTTGTTAATAAATAAGAAAGTAGTTGTAATTACTGGAGCAGCGAGCGGGATCGGGAAGGAACTAGCGCAAGTGTTTGCAGAGAACGGTGCAAAGGTTGTCCTTAGTGATTTGGATGAGGATAAGGTCAAAAGGGCTGCAGCTGAACTAAAAGAAAATGGTATGGATACGATTGGAATTCACTGTGATGTAACGAAAGAAAACGAAGTAGAGGCATTATTTTTTCAAACGCTAAAAAAGTTTGATCGGTTAGACGTTTTGATTAATAATGCAGGTCTTCAACACGTTTCAAGTATTGAAACATTCCCAACTGAAAAGTTTGAACTGTTAACAAAAGTAATGCTTGTTGCACCGTTTATTGCAACTAAGCTAGCTTTTCCGATTATGAAGAAACAGAAGTGTGGTCGAATTATTAACATGTCTTCTATTAATGGACTTGTGGGCTTCTCAGGAAAAGCTGCTTACAATAGTGCGAAGCATGGTGTGATTGGTCTTACAAAAGTGGCTGCACTTGAAGGAGCTGAAGAAGGCATCACGGTAAATGCTGTTTGTCCAGGTTATGTCGATACCCCGCTAGTAAGAGGTCAGCTTGAAGATTTAGCTAAAAGTAGAGACGTAGCATTAGAGAGGGTACTAGAAGAAGTGATCTATCCACTCGTTCCACAAAAGCGTCTGTTAACAGTGCAGGAAATTGCAGATTACACGATGTTTCTAGCAAGCGACAAGGCAAAAGGGATTACAGGACAGGCAGTGGTCATTGATGGAGGATACACGGCACAATAATGGATTCTTTGAGTGAACCATAGTTAAATCTATTCCCTTTAAAAAACTTGTAAACGCTTTCCTTTTGTTTGTAAAATAGAGAAGAATGGAGGGGAAAACATGAAAGATGTTTTTATTTTGGAAGGTGCGAGAACGCCATTTGGAACGTTTGGAGGTTCACTTAAAAATATTAGTCCAACTGACTTAGGAATTACGGCAAGCAAGGAAGCGCTAGTAAAAAGCGGGATAGAGGCTAGTGAAATTGATCTTTCTGTCATTGGGAATGTGATTCATTCAACATCAAATGCTTCTTATCTCGCGCGTCATATTGCTCTTGGAACAGGAATACCGATCGAGAGCCCTGCACTAACAGTGAATCGTTTATGCGGTTCTGGAATGCAGGCCGTCATATCAGCTGCTCAATCGATTATGATGGGAGACGGTCAAACGGCCCTTGCCGGCGGAGCGGAGAATATGAGTTTATCGCCTTATACGTTAAGAGGAAATCGTTTTGGAGCTAAAATGGGTGCTCCAAAAATGGATGATATGCTGTTGGCTACGTTAACAGATGAGTATACTGGAACTGGAATGGGGATAACGGGAGAGAATCTTGCAGTAAAGTATGGGATTTCTAGAGAAGATCAAGATGAGTATGCAACCCAAAGTCAGCAAAAAGCAGCCGAAGCAAGAGAGAAAGGCATTTTTGCGGAGGAAATAGCCCCTGTTGAGATAAAAGGGAAGAAGGGGATGGAAAGCTTTGCGATTGATGAGCATATTCGAGAAGGTACAACAGCAGAAAAGCTAGCTGGGCTTAAACCTGCTTTCAAAAAAGATGGAACTGTCACTGGTGGGAATGCAAGTGGCATAAATGATGGAGCCGCTTCTGTCGTATTGGGAGGAGCAGATTATGTCTCTTCAAAGAATCTTAAGCCACTTGCTCGAATTGTCTCCTGGGGAATAGCGGGAGTAGATCCTTCGATTATGGGAATTGGACCAGTACCTGCTATACGGCAAGCATTAGATAAAGCAGGTATGACACTTCAGCAGATGGACTTGATTGAAGTGAATGAAGCCTTTGCCGCTCAGTATCTAGCCGTTGAAAAAGAGCTAGAGCTTGATCGCTCACGAGTGAATGTAAACGGTGGTGCAATTGCTTTAGGGCATCCAGTAGGTGCGAGTGGCACGCGCATTCTTTATACGCTTATAAAAGAATTAAAGCGTAGAAATGGAAAGTATGGGGTTGCCTCACTCTGCATTGGTGGCGGACAAGGAATTGCTATGGTGGTTGAAATCATTTAATTTGTCAGAAAAGATTGCCAATTGAATTAATATTGCGTATACTAATGGTACTAACATACGGAAAGGGGTTGTGCATGATGGTAAATAACAAAATGAATTCATTGTTAATTGCATATTGTGCACAGTCCAATTGGTAAGGTAGGAGTCTCTTCTTACTTCTGATTAATAAGATCAAAAAACCATGGGCTGTGCGACTGTGTCGCTATGTCTATGGTTTTTTATACTCAATCAGCTAATCACATACGCTGATTGTAGGATAAGAGCCGACATCACTGTACGGCTTTTTGTCATATTTACACTTATTAATCAGGAGGCTTTCAATTGAATCGAATAACATTAGGTTGGAATTCATACTTTGAAGAAAATTATCAAGCTATAGAAAATGGATTTATACCAGCTCGAGTTATAGTAGAACATCGTGGAGGTTATAACGTCTCTACAGGAGAAAGTTCTTATGCAGCAGAACTTTCAGGTAAGTTCCGATTTGAAGTAACACGGCGTGAAGCTTTGCCAGCAGTTGGTGACTGGGTCCTTATTGCTCCTAAAACGGATAACAAAGCAATAATTCACGATCTGCTACCGAGGAGAAGTAAGTTTTCAAGAAAAATTGCAGGGACGACAACTGAGGAACAAATTATAGTAGCTAATGTTGATACGGTTTTTCTTGTCAATGCATTAAATCAGGACTTTAACCCCAGTCGTATTGAAAGATACCTTGTCATGGCGTGGGAAAGCGGTGCAAATCCTGTTATCGTGCTCAGTAAAGCTGATCTTTGCTCAGATATTAAAGGGAAAGTAGATGCCCTTTCTGGTATAGCTGTAGGGGTACCGATTCATGTGGTGAGTTCAGCGACCGAAAAAGGGATTGATGACTTAAAAGTGTATTTAACAGAGGGAACGACAACAGCTTTGTTAGGTTCATCAGGTGCTGGTAAGTCTACGCTCATAAACAAGTTATACGGCAAGGAGATTCAGATTGTACAAGATATTCGCCAAGATGATGGCAAAGGAAAGCATACCACGACTAGTCGAGAACTGATTACGCTGCCTACAGGTGGTGTATTAATTGATACGCCTGGTATGAGAGAACTTCAGCTCTGGCAAACCGATCATCTTTCTCAAAGCTTCCCTGATATTGATGCATTTGCAGAGGAATGTCGTTTTAGAGATTGCCAGCATGAAGGTGAACCTAAATGTGCAGTGAGAAATGCAATAGAGGAAGGAATGTTAGAAGAAAGAAGGCTTGAAAATTATAAGAAGTTCCATCGTGAGCTAGCTTTTCTTGAGCGACAAACAAATAAGAAGGCTCAGCTTGAGGAGAAGAAAAAGTGGAAAAAAATCGCTGGAGATCGAACTAGAAAGAATCGCTAGGGTCTTTAATTTAGGAGGGAGACGACGAAATGACGGATGAGCGCTCTGTGTTAAACGATTATGCTTCGCTAATTAATTGGTTAGAATCGACTGCGATGGAGATGAGCGAAACCATCTTCTTTCAGCCTATCAAGCAAGGGAAATGGTCTCCAGCTGAAATCCTTTCACATATCATGATGTGGGACAATTATCTTCTTAAAGAAAGAATTCCTTTTATTGATATGGAAGCTAATTTGCCTAAACTTGATAACGTTGAAGAAGTAAACCAGCGCGCAGCAGAGTATGCGTTATCTGGTCTAAATAAAGAAAATTTAGTTGCTGAAACTGTAAAAGCACGAAGACGAGTGGTGGCCCGCCTTCAGCAATTTGAACCGATTCAATGGAGCAACACGTTTTATATTGAGAAGTATCCAATCTGTCTTACAGGTTATATCAAAGGTCTTATTGAGCACGATGATCACCATAAGTTGCAAGTAGAAGTTTTTATGAACGAGCAAGGATTTTCCCTGTCCCACTTTACCTCATAGCTAAACTTTCTCATCTCTCCGACTTCTGAATCAGCGGATAAGAAAGAGAGGCTGGGGTTAGGCTATAAGGTGGAGGTGAGAAGAATGGCAAAACATAAAGCAAACCCTACAACCAATGGCCTGGCTTCATCCCAACCAGAAGGACAGGGAACAGGAGTTGAAGTAGGGATAACGTACGACTCTAAACGAAAAAAGAAAAAGAAATAACAACGAAGCGCTGCTATGAGCAGCGCTTTTTAGATTGTTTTTAGCTCTTTTTCTTCCATTTTAAATTGTTTATTAGTACCATCCATTAGTAAATTTCTGCAAACTGCCTGATGTGTAAAGTATTTAGTACGCTAACGAGACGGCTTGTAGCTTCAAAGAGGTTGTCCTTTGATACAGTTGTAAGAGGTAATTTGAATCTTACAGCACCTTCATAGAGTGAGGGTGACAGCAATACATGAGCTTCTAGAAGTAGATCCCTCAATTCTTGAAGGTTTAATGCTGGCTTAAAATCAAACCAGATGGAAGTAGAGTCAGCTATTTCCAAAATTGTTATTTGGTCTTTTAGTGCATCTAATTTATTTAGTACTTGTTTTTTCCTAGCACGTAATTCTTCTTTTACCTCTTCAAAATGCTCATGAATTTCAACTGAATATAAAATGTTATGAACAATTTCAAGAAAAACGGGAGGAGGGGTCATGTTAAGTTGAATTTGAAGCGCCGATAAACGTTTTATAACATGCTCCGGTCCTAAAACCCACCCCATACTTAAACCGGGGGAAATACCAGTAATGTGTCCAACTTGTACAACGAGTTTTTGATCGGTACCAAGTTCATAATATGAGCAGCTATCATTATGATGATACCTTGTAAGCAAAGACGTTTTAACTATTTCTAGTATTGGTATACCGATTTTTTCACATTGTGTTAATATTTTTTTTCTTTGTTGGATTGTTGATGATTGTGTTATGGAAAATTGGTGCTCCATCATTGAATTTGCAATGATTAGTTTGATTCCTTCCCTTTGGAAATGATGATTTGTTAAAGGGTGATTGGCTGAATAGCGAATAACATGAATGCCGGAAGCTAGAAATAAATTTAATTGGGAAGGGTTTATTGGTTCTTCGACGGCAATTACGTCACCTGGGTTTAGAAAGCATTTTACTGATAAAAGTATCGATTGTTCAAGACTAGAGGTCAGAACGATGTTTTCAGTAGATACTGATTGATTGATAAAGCGATTGATCATATGTTTCGTTTGAAACATAGTTGGAGAAAATTGTTCTTTACCAGTAGTGTAAGCAGTTAAATCATAAGCATTTCGCGCAAGACATAAATCTGGTGCAACCTCTCCTGCGTTCAGGTTAATGAACGAGGGATCATTCATATAGTTAGAAGAATGGGTAAATAGTAACGTATTTTCGGATAAATGCTGATTTCGAAGTTTATTCCACGTTGTAGAGTGACTGGGAATGAAATCTGCTGCATCTGAACTGACTCGTGTCCCGCTTCCTTGCCTGGACGTAATGAGTCCGCTAGCCCTCAATTCAGCGTATGCTGTCGTAACAGTGCTTCGATTGACACCTAGTTGGTCGGCTAGATCGCGTTCAGCAGGAAGAGGATTCCCCGGTTGGAGAGAGCCATTTATAATAGAATCCTCATAGAAATCAACGATTTGTTTGTACAACGGTTTGCTGCTCTCTGGATTAAGTATAAATCTCGCCATTGTCCACCACCTCACTACTATTATAGAGAAAAATAGAGGGAATTGTATAAAATTTTCAAAAAAATTGGAATGGAGAAATTCACGATAAACACAGGTTTTAAGCCATTTGACGGATATTTTTGTAGAAAAAGACAAATTGGATGGTATACTTTTGGCTAAATTGGATGGTTACAGAAAGTTTTTTGAAATTTAAAATAAGTTTAATCATTCAGTTAATTGTTAATATTCAAACGAGAATCGATAATGGTTTACATAAGTTGAGTGATATGACCTCCCTGTTATAGATCTCGCAATGGTTTCCCAATCGAAGAGCTTCGTTTGAATTTATAACACAAAGGTCTACGTAAAGCTAGACCTTAACTGAATGGTACAAACAAATAGGGGGTAACACAATGAAGAAAAAGTTTTCGCTTTTGCTTTCGGTCATCTTGTTGTTAAGCCTTTTCCTTGCAGCGTGTTCCGGTAATTCGAACACATCAAGCAACACAAACAGTGAAGGAGAAGCGACAAGCGGAGATAGCGATAGCTCAGAAGGATCAGCGGAACAGGTTCTAAACTTAACAGATACACAGGATATCCCGACTATGGACTCAACGCAGGCAACAGATACTGTTGCATTTAATGCAATGAACCAGGTATTTGAAGGTCTTTATCGTCTTGATAAAGATAACAAGCCTGTTCTAGGTATGGCAGCAGAAGAGCCAGAAGTTGAAGAAAAAGACGGCGAAACTGTTTATACATTTAAAATTCGCGAAGATGCGAATTGGTCTGATGGCACACCAGTGAAAGCAGACGATTTCGTATATGCATGGCACAAAATTATTCACCCAGATACGATGGGCGGATATGCATCAATGATGGGTGCTGCAGGTATTAAAAATGGTAATGAAATTATTACTGAAGGCGATCCACTATACGGTAAAGTAGAAGAACTAGGTGTGAAAGCAGTAGATGAAAAAACACTGGAAGTTGTGGTTACACAACAAGTTCCTTATTTCTTTGATCTATTAACATTTGCATCATTCTATCCACAACCTTCGGAATTTGCTGAAGAGCAAGGCGAGAACTATTCACTTGAAGCAGATACAATGCTTTACAACGGTCCATTTACGCTAGCTGAATGGAATCACGGTGAAGGTTGGAAGCTTGCTAAAAATGATGGATACTGGGATGCTGACACAGTACAGTTGAAAGAAGCAAATTACAAAATTGTAAAAGACGAAGCAACTCGTGTTAATCTTTATGAGACTGGAAGCATTGATCGTGCTAGTCTTAGTGCAGATTTCGTTGATCAGTTTAAAGATCGCGAAGACTTTACAACAATCCTTGATACAACAATTTATTTCCTACGTATGAACCAGAAGAACGAAGCCCTTGCTAACAATGATATTCGTAAAGCACTTTATTTATCGTATGACCGTGATGGTCTAGTAAATGTACTACTAAACAACGGTTCAGTAGCAGCTCGTTACCTTGTACCAAAAGAATTCTTGTTCCTTAACGACGAAGATTTCCGTGCGCCAGCTCCAGACGGCTATCTTGCAGATCAAACTGCTGATGATGCTGCTGAGTACTGGAAGAAGGGGCTAGAAGCTCTAGGTACTGACAAAGTTGAACTTGAATTCCTTACTACGGATAGTGACCTTGCATCTAAAATTGCAGAGTATGCGAAAGATCAGTTTGAGTCTAAGTTAGACGGTCTTACAATCACAATTAACAAACAGCCTTGGAAGCAGTTCCTTGATCTTGAAGATGCTGGAGACTTTGATATCTCAACTGGTGGTTGGGGACCAGACTATCCAGATCCAATGACTTATATCTATATGTTTGAAACAGATGGCGCCTATAACCGCATGGATTATTCTAATGAAGAGTATGACAAGCTGGTTACTGATGCTAAAACTGAGACGGACGAGCAGAAGCGCTGGGAAATGATGCAAGAAGCAGAGCGCATTCTAATCGAAGAAGATACGGCGATCCTACCTACTTATCAGGGTGGCGGAGCGATTATCATGAAAGATTACGTGAAGAACTATCATATCCACAAGTTTGGTGCTGATTCTTCTCTTAAATGGGTAACGATCGAAAAGTAAAAGTTTCACTAGAAAAGCGCGAGCCATTAGGTTCGCGCTTTTCTTAAGGTTGTTGTGCTGTCTAACCAATCTGGAAGCTTTCGTTGATGAGAGAGCTGTTCATAGGCATAAGCGAGTTTAATTAATTGAGGTTCGCTGAACGCTTTACCCGTAAAGGTAATGCCAAGAGGTTTTTTGTTTGAAGTAAAGCCAGCAGGGACGGTTATAGACGGATAGCCTGCTTTTGCAGGAAGTGTTGAGCCGTAAGCTCCTACAAATAGTAATGCATCTAGTTTCTCGGTTTGCATGAGTTTGTCTAAACCATTTTCTTTTGCATTCGATAAATCCTGGAGGCGACTTTGCAAATATTGTGCTTCAGTTAAAGATCCGGTCGTTTCGTTTGATTCAATTAAAAGGGATTGTCCGTACGGAAGAGCTAATGGGTTTTGATGATAATAATTAATAATGGATTGAAGGTCACTTAAAGAAGATGTTGTGTTTTTTGCTAGATAGCTATTAACCCCGGATTTAAATTCATATCGTAAGACCTGGTAGTCTTGCTCAAGCATTTCTTGATCAGAACATAGTTGGTCAACCTTTAAGATTGAGCAACCAATTTTCTTTAGGTCTTCGGTTGCTCTATTTAAAATCTCTTGTTCTTCAGGATGCATGGAATCATAATAGCCGTTCTGGACAATTCCAATTCTCAATTCTTCATATAAAACAGGGAGTAGATAAGGTGTATAATCTTGATAATTAGGTATGGTATTTGTGGCGTGATCCAAAGGGTCTTCCCCTGATAGATGACTGAGTAGAATGGCTGCATCGGTAACATTTCGGGTCATTGGACCAGCGGTATCTTGTGAAAAAGAGATTGGAATGATTCCTGAACGACTAATTGCGCCAACTGTGGGCTTAAGCCCAACGCCAGCATTCGAACTTGAAGGGCTTAGAATGGATCCGTTTGTTTCAGTTCCAATTGCAACTGTGGCAAAATGACAAGCTACTGCAACAGCGGACCCAGAACTCGATCCTCCAACATCAAGAGCACCTGGTCCATATGGATTAAGTACTTGACCACCTCTTGAACTGTAGCCATTCGGCATTTTATCACTCATAAAGTTGGCCCATTCCGTCATATTGGTTTTGCCTAAAATAACAGCTCCAGCGCGTCTCAGCTTTGTCACTAAAAAGGCGTCATCTTTCCCGTAGGAAGTAGCTAGAGCTTGTGAACCGGCGCTTGTATGCATATGATCACCTGTATTAATATTGTCTTTAAGTAGAATTGGAATTCCGTGTAATGAGCTTCTTGCTCCTCTCAATTTGCGCTCTCGATCAAGTGAGTCTGCAATCATTAATGCATCCGGGTTAATTTCTAGAATGGCGTTAACTCTGTGATTATGATTTGCAATTTGATTAAGGTAAAATTGAACAAGCTGCTTTGAAGTAAACTTATGGGCAAGCATAGCCTGTTGGATGTCGAGGATTGTGGACTTTTCTAACCAATCGATAGATAGCATTTTTAATTCCTCCTAACGCTTTTTAAACCTATTTCGACAATAATTGGAAAAATCCCTTTTGGACATTCTATTCTTTCATGCTAATAATGGCTGAAAAAACAAAAAAACCGAACCAAGATAAGGTTCGGTTTTTGATCGTTAAGCAACTCTCGTTTGACGAGCAAACCAGGGTTTTAATTTTATGAAAAAGGCAACAAAAATACTAGCTACAATTGCACCTTTTAGTAGATTAAATGGTGTTATACCGGTTAATACCAGTGCCTGACGGGCTGAAGCAGACATTTCTTCAAATCCCATAAACCAAGTGTATGCCGGAAGGATAATTAAATAGTTCAACAATCCCATCATTGCTGACATTAGAATCGTTCCGAGCGTCAATCCCAGTGCTAATCCTTTCTGGGTTTGATTAAATTTACGGAAGATTAAAGAAGTTGGTACGATCAAGAAAACTCCAGCAATGAAGTTTGATATTTGGCCAATCGGTACACCGGTGAAGCTTCCCTGAATTCCAAAGTGAATGAAATTCTTAATTGCTTCTACAAGTATCCCTGCAACTGGACCGTACAGTATGGCAACAAATAGCGCTGGAATTTCACTGAAATCGATTTGAAGAAAGACTGGAAATCCAGGCAGTGGGAAATCTAAAAGCATTAATAAATATGAGATACTGCTGAACATCGCAACTACAATCATGCGTTGCGTTTTTGAAACACTTTTCATTTTGACATTGCTCCCTTTTTTTCGAACCACCGAAAAAGGAGATGTGGTCCCAATGCACACAAAAAACCATGAGTATGGGGCTCATGGTTACGGCATGGGGAAATAAGCAAGCTTCTATTAAATTCTAAAGAAAGCTTACTACTCCACCATCTTCTCCCATCCAGACTATACTGTCGGCTCTGGAATCACACCAGATCCTGCCCAAAAAACAGGCTCGCGGGCTTGAGGAATTGCATATCCTTCACCGCCGGTCGGGAATTACACCCTGCCCCGAAGATAGTTCGTTATATTGTTTACAGCTTTATTATACAGTGGAATGATGGATATCTCAATCATAACATCTTGAAACTAAGCTATTTTATGATAACGCTTTCAATAAAGTGTTGGAAAAACTCTCTACCTTTATAGATAGAGAGTTGCAAGAAAGCGTTCTTATTTTTTCTCAGCAAGCCAAGCAGCGACCATTTCAGCTTCTTCACCTTGAATCAAACCAGCGGGCATGCCGCCACCTTTACCATTCTTGATAATATCGAGAATTTCATCTTTCGAATATTTACCACCAACGGCTTCTAGTGCTGGTCCAGCACCGCCTCCCAGGTTTTCACCGTGGCAAGACGCGCAGTTTTGTGCAAATACTTTTTCGGCTTCTCCACCTCCAGCGGAATCGCCGCCTTCTTCACCGCCGCCTTCTTCGGCCTGTTCACCATGACTGGCTTCGTTTCCACCAGCGTGTTCTTCGGTTGTGGAAAGCCAGTATGTAAAGCCTACAACCATAACTAGGAACAAAATTATTGCAGTAATATAAGCGGATGATTTACCCATTCTGTTCACCTCCTGTATCCTCACCTTTATCATACTTTTCTAACATTCAATTATCAAATATATTTTGCTTATTTCTTCCTGAATTATGTATCTATGAGAACTAGTAAAAAAATCTTCTATTTCAATGTGCGAATTCATAGACATAGAGTGTGAAGTGAATGAAAGGGAGGAGATAAAATGAAAAGCAGCTCTCCAAGGCTGTTTGGTGATACAAGCAGTAGACAAATTCGTTTGATTTCTTTTTTTACAGTATCAGGACTTATTTTTTTGTTTATTGTAGCAGGTGTGATTTCATCGTCAGAAACGAAATACCAGCTCTCCTCTTCTATGCTACATGATTGGATCACAAGCTTTTCAACAGAAGCGATGGTGTATGGAATGGGGACTGAGAATCATTATTTCACTCAGGTATTACCTGAAGAGAGTGAGCCGCCAGCATTTTCTCTAGTCATGTTTCAATTTATTACGAGCGTTAAGCCAGGTGATATCAGGAGTCTTCTAGGGGGGGAGCTCCCTGGTTTTGCGTTATATGATGCTAAAATCCACGTTGCTGGTGAGGGAACGAATTTTACCAACCTTCCTGTCGAATCCGCTCCACCTTTGGATGATTTACTTAAAGAAAGAGAGGTACCTACGGAGAAATTAGAAATTCAAGATTCAAAAGATCAAGTTACACCGCCGCTTCAAACAACGAATGGGAAGAAAGTGGCCTTTATTTATCATTCACATAGCTATGAGTCTTACTTGCCGTTATTAGGTCTTGAAGGCGAAAAAAATGCTGATTTAGCGAATGATGGGAAAACCAACATTACGCTAGTTGGAAAATTGTTAGGTGAAGAACTAGAAGATCGGGGGATAGGCACGCAGGTTGATGATTCAAACATGGGAGCCCTATTAAATGAAAAGGGACTTGAGCATGGAAGTGCTTATGATGTATCGAGAACGATCGTACAGTCTGCGGTAGCAAGCAATGATGATTTTAACTTATTCATTGATATTCATCGTGATTCATTAAGAGCGAAGGATACAACGGTTATAATTAACAATGAGGAATATGCTCGAACGGTTTTTGTT
Source organism: Guptibacillus sedimenti (assembly GCF_028610665.1). NCBI lineage: Bacteria > Bacillati > Bacillota > Bacilli > Caryophanales > Guptibacillaceae > Guptibacillus > Guptibacillus sedimenti. The sequence goes on along the minus strand of NZ_JAQQWV010000004.1, from coordinate 29,693 downwards.
ATTGGAGAAGAAAATCCCAATTACGAGAAGAATCTCGCGCTTGCAAAAGAATTACATGCTGCGCTAAAAGCAGAATTTCCAGGGCTAAGCAGGGGGGTAATTAGTAAAAAAGGAAAAGGAGTAGATGGCATTTATAATCAAGACTTATCTCCGAATGCTATGTTAATTGAAATGGGTGGAGTGGACAATAACCTTGAGCAACTTAGTCGAACGGTTAAAGCCATTGCAGATGTCATTAGCGAACATTACTGGGGAACGGAAAAAGTAAATAAGTAAAAAAGCGAAGCGCTGTGTCAGTTCACAGCGCTTCTATAAGGCTTCTTTCTTAATAGTTAATAAGCTAGTAGCAATACCAACTGCAAAAATAGTAACAGCAGAATAGAGGGAAGCATTTAATCCAATGGTTTTGGATCCAATAAGGATAACAAGACCATCTATTAGAAAGATGATGATTCCAACATTTAACGTAACAATGCGAGAGATAAATTGAGCGAGTAAATCTGTTCCACCTGTACTTGTCTCGTATTTCAACATAATTCCAATCCCTGTACCTACGAAAAAGCCTCCTAATATGGAACTGATCAGAATAGGAAAAGAAAAGACGTATCGAAGGGGAGAAAGAAGATCAATAAAAAAAGAAGAAAGTAACAACCCATGGAGGCTATTATAAAAGTAAGGGCGAAAGTAGAGGAACGCAATAATATAAAGAGGAATACTTAAACAAATGATGGTAAGACCGGTTTGATAACCCCATATGTATTTTACAATTAAGCCGATTCCAATCATTCCACCATCAATAAGGTGGTTTGGAACTAGAAAGGCATTGATACCTGAGCCAACTAAGATACTTCCTATAACAACAGCAACTATTTTTTTATACATAAGAGGTTCACCTGCTTGTTCATAGTTGTATCAAGTTTATGTAAGAGGATTTCATTTCATTACGATCACATGAAATAACGATTGTTTATATGGAATTGATAACCAAGAGGGTTGGGAGGTTACATGGGTAAATTTATTTCCAAATAACATTTATTTCATTTTTAAGAAAGGGAGTAAGATTAGAAGAAGTTGAGGGGCGGATAAGGCGCGTGTTTTATTGAAAAAACAAAGGGAGAAAAGCTTACACGTTTAAAAAAATGTAGCATACGAATCGTAGTACATTAGAATGAGAACTTGTTATGATTCGTTGATAAGGCAGGCCATTAGCCTGTCTTATTTACATTTCACCACCTATAGAAGTAATATTTGTACAATTAATATCTTTCAAAAAGATTATACCATGACGTTCCGTAAGATGTTATTGGGAAATTGAATCTCTAAAAACAGCGAATAAACTCATGTTTTCCTCCATATTTCCCAATACAAAACCTTAAAATACTGTGATAATCTACAAATGTACCAAAAATTCGAATTATTCCGAAATGGGGGAAATGAAATGAAAAAAGGAATTGCTGTTGTTCTCGCAACTGGCTTAGCATTTGGATCTGCCCTTCCTTCTGCTTCAGCCGCTTCTACTAAAGATTTAAACGCGGAGCAGAAACAAGCTCTTGAAAAAATGGAGATCGTGAAACAAGATTGGGAAAAAGAGCGTAAGGTACCATCATTTTTATCTGGTAAACTATCCGAAAAAAGCGTCAAAACTGAAAAGGCGGTTAAATCATACCTTAAGTCGAATGAATCTCTTTTTAAAGTAAAAACACAAGATCTAAAGCTAGTTAATGAAACAACTGATGAATTAGGGATGACACACTATGAGTACGTTCAAACAGTTAAGGGTGTTGAAATCGACAGCGCAAAATTCATCGTACATACGGATGAAAACGGCGAAGTAACAGCAGTGAATGGTAACCTTCATCCAGAAGCTGCTCAGAATTATAAAGGAAGTTCAGAAGCAAAGCTTTCAGAAAAAGATGCAGTTAAAAAAGCATGGGATCATATCGATGTAAAACCTCAAAACGTTGTCTCTGACGAACCGAGCTTTGTTCGAAAGTCAGATGTCTCTGATATGGTAGAGAAAAGTGAACAGGTCGTTTATGAGAAAGATAACGAATATTATCTGACTTATAAAGTACAGCTTCAGTTCATTGATCCTTATCCAGCAAATTGGCAGGTCTATGTTGACGCTAGGGATGGCTCGGTTGTAGATGCTTATAATGCAGTTGCTGACGGTGCAGAAACAGGATATGGCTATGGCATTCTCGGTAACTATAAATCTCTCAATACTTACTATTCAAATGGCACATATTATCTTTATGACACAACAAAGCCAATGAGCGGCGTTATTGAAACGAGAACGGCTAATAATAGAACTTCACTTCCGGGAAGCTATGCGGTAGATAGTAACAATGCGTTTACCTCTAGCTCTCAAGGTGCTGAAGTTGATGCCCATTATAATGCCGGAGTTGTGTATGATTATTATAAAAATACACATAATCGCAATAGCTATAATAATAATGGAGCAACGATTCGATCAACCGTACATTATGGCTCGAATTATAACAACGCCTTTTGGAATGGTTCACAAATGGTATATGGCGATGGTGATGGGTCAGTTTTTGCACCACTGTCCGGAGCTCTTGATGTTGTCGCACACGAAATTACTCATGCGGTGACTGAAAGAACTGCAGGTCTTCAATATCAAAATCAATCAGGGGCACTTAACGAATCAATGTCGGATGTTTTTGGTTATTTCGTTGAACCTGGAGATTTCCTTATGGGGGAAGATGTCTACACACCTAACAAGTCAGGGGATGCGCTAAGAAGCTTATCAAATCCAGAAGCATATGGACAACCGTCACATATGGATGACTACTATTATACTTCCTCAGATAATGGTGGCGTGCATACAAATAGTGGGATTCCAAATAAAGCAGCTTATTTAACGATTCAAAGTATCGGAAAAACAAAAGCCGAGAAAATTTACTACCGCGCATTAAGTCTTTATATGACACCTACAACGAACTTTAGTGCAGCACGTTCGGCGTTACTTCAAGCGACTACTGATCTTTATGGAACAGGTTCGACATATAATTCAGTTGCAAACGCCTGGAATCAAGTTGGCGTCAATTAAATAATTGAAAGAAGAGTTCAAGCAGAACTCTTCTTTTTTTTTGCCTTGTTCTATAAGGATAGAGGGTAGGTGAAGTAGGATGAATGATCGAATGATGGAAATAGTAAGAAGGAAAAAGAAGAGAGTTGTGTAGGGAGAGAAACTATTGTTGCTTTATAAGTGATTGAGTTATTTTCCAATTTTGTTTGATAATGGTTATAATGAAATCAGATTAAGGATCGGAGGCGCAAAATGGAACATTTAGATATGCATCACATATTTGAACTTGGACTTATCCTTACGATGATTGCAGCTGGTATCACGGCTATTGCCAAAAAGCTAAAGCAACCATATCCCATAGCGCTTGTCATCATTGGAACGTTAATTGGATTATTTAACATTCCGGTACTTGAGCCGCTTAAAATGTTTATTACTGAGGGAGACGTTTTTAATTTCGTTATTTTAACGATTTTCCTTCCAGCTCTTCTAGGCGAGGCCGCTTTGAAATTGCCTTTTGAACATTTAAATCAAAACAAAAAACCGATCATTGCTCTGGCTTTTGGGGGAACCTTTCTTTCTTTTCTAGTGATTGGGTTTTCTACCCATTTTCTACTAGGTTTATCAATTCCCGTAGCATTCGTATTTGCAGCATTAATGAGTGCGACTGATCCAGTTAGTGTATTATCGATTTTTAAAAGTATGGGAGTAAATCACAAGCTTTCAACAGTTATAGAAGGAGAAAGTTTGTTTAATGATGGGCTTGCGGTTGTCCTATTTAAAATATCTGCTTTTTCTCTTCTAGCCTATCTCGATATGGGTTGGGGTGGACTAACGAGCGGTGCTTTTGAATTTGTAAAAGTTGTAGCGGGTGGATTACTGGTCGGTGGTGGTTTGGGCTATGCCATTTCCATCCTTACGAAGTACTTTGATGACTATCCACTTGAGATTATTTTTAGTATCCTTCTTTTCTACGGTTCTTATTTAACTGCAGAAAGCATTCATGTTTCCGGTGTAATTGCCGTCGTTGTAGCAGCATTAACATTTGGTAACTTTGGCTCAAGAGTAGGTATGAGTCCAACTACCCGATTAAATATTAATAACTTTTGGGACGTAGCTGCATTGCTAGCGAATTCAATTGTGTTTCTCATGGTTGGTCTAGAGATTACACGTATCAACTTTTCTGATCAGTGGGGAACAATAGGTCTTGCGCTCCTAATCGTGCTTATTGGAAGAAGTATTGCGGTTTATGGCAGTACGCTATTCGTCAAGGGCCTTCCATGGTCATGGAGACATGTTCTTAACTGGGGAGGTTTAAAAGGTTCTTTATCGATAGCTCTTGTTCTTAGCTTACCAGGCGATTTTGACGGACGAGATACGGTGCTAATTCTTACCTTCAGCATTGTGTTATTTTCTTTAGTTATTCAGGGGTTAACGATTAAGCCGCTTATTAGCTATTTTGGCTTAAGAGCAAAGCACAGCGGATCAAAAGAGTATGAAGATATCGTTGCTAATTTGCATCGTTATGAAGCGGGAGTAGCAGAGATTAAGAAAATAAAGACGCAGCTTTTCGTACCTGAACCAGTTTATTCGGAATTGCTAAATCGTTACCAGGATGAAATTGATAAAAGTCACCGAGAACTTGACACCTTGTTAAAGGAGTATCCGGCGCTTAAGAAAAGTCAGCTCATAACGTTAAGAAAGCACTCACTTTACGCTCAGTATGATAAGATCAACCAACTAGAACAAGAAGAAATCATTTCGGGAGAAATAGCTGGAAAGTATAAAGAGCTATTGAATAATGGTCTTGCTGAATTTGAAGAAGAGGAAGTTGTGAAAGATTCAAAAAGAACACATTAAGCTGTTACAATTGTAGCAGCTTTTTCTTATGAAGTGCATATCCTATTATTAAGCTGGACAAAGCAAGCGTAATAATGAGAAGATTTCGTTTATTATTGATTGTACGGGGTATGGTTTACAGTAAGTAAAGCAATAAGGTATAGTGTAAAAAGTCATTTTCAACCACATGAAATAAACTCACAAGGAGGACTTTTGAGAGAAAATGCCTTATCTTCAGACCGATCGTCTGACCATCATTCCTTTCTCTTTTGATTTGATCAAAGCAATGACAAATAAGAAGGAACTAGAAAAGCTTTTGCATGTCGAAGTACCGGAAGAATTTAATAACGTTCAGTTTGAACAATTTTTACCTTTTCATCTAACTGATGGCACTATTTCAAGCCATAGATGGGAAGGAATATTAATTCATACTTCAGATGAAAAAGTCATTGGTACGATGGGATATAACAATTTAGAAGCGACAAACAATCTTGAAGTTGGGTATCATTTAATTCCTGACTATCGCAATAAAGGATACGCCATTGAAATGGCTAGTGCTCTCGTTAGCTGGGCTTTTCCAGATAAGGAAAATAATGAGGGTAAAGAAGAGATGAACAACGTGATGGACCGCATTGGTTTATCTAAATTAACAGTAGAACCGCATCTCCTAAAAAACAAAATTGATGAAGAAAAGTTTATAAAAGAAAATGAATATATGTAAAACTCTGCCGACGCAGGGTTTTTTTGTAGTTGATAAAAAAGCTGGCCACCCTATTCTAAAATTTCCTCTTCACTAAGCAGACTCAGGTGTTAATGGATCAACTAATCAGGGTAATTACATTATGAAATGACGTGAAATATCAAACAATATCAAAACTATCACATATTTGCGAAATCACCGTCACCTCTCGTTACAATAAGACTATAAACAAATCAAAGGGGAGAAAGGGTGACCGATTCATGGGTTACTATGATAATAATGAAACAAGAATGAAACAAACAAAAAGTGGAAGAAACTGGTTTCTTCCAAGTGCGTTTGGCGCCATTGTAGGAGCATCCATCATGCTTTTTGCTGCGCCTTATGTCTCTAACATAGACCAGCCATCAACGAATCAAGACGCGGTAACAGCTAGCGGAAATGTAGAAACCTCTAATGTGGCTTATAACGTGTCCTCTGATATTACTTCAGCTGTACAAAAGGCACAGGATGCAGTAGTTAGTATAACAAGCTATCAGAGCGGTGGTTTTTCTTTAGAAGATCCTTCGGGTCAATCAGGGCAAGCCGCATCGTCTGGGTCTGGAGTGATTTATAAGAATGAAGGTGGTAAGGCCTATGTTGTAACAAATAATCACGTAGTCGAAGGCGCCTCTTCTGTAGAAGTGACGTTAAGTAATGAAAAAAAGGCGGAAGCAAAGGTACTTGGAACAGATGCATTAATGGATTTAGCTGTTTTAGAAATTGATGCAAAAGATGTCGAGGCCGTCGCAGAACTTGGTTCATCATCAAATCTTCAAACTGGGGAACCAGCCATTGCAGTCGGTAATCCATTAGGTTTCCTCGAAGGGTCTGTAACACAGGGAATTATTAGTAACCCAAGTCGCACCATTCCCGTGGATCTTGATCAAAATGGACAGCCTGATTACGAAGCAGATGTGATTCAAACGGATGCATCTATTAATCCCGGTAATAGCGGTGGTGCATTAATTAATATAAAAGGGCAGTTGATCGGGATTAACTCTTCAAAAATTGCCGAAGAAACAGTAGAAGGTATTGGATTTGCGATTCCAATTGAGGATGCGCAGCCAATCATTGATCAGCTTGAAATGACTGGGGAAGTGAAACGTCCGGTAATGGGTGTAACGCCTGCTTCATTAGCAGAAGTACCAACGCAATATTGGACTGGCACGCTTAATCTTCCGGAAGATGTAGAAAGTGGAGTCGTATTAATGGGAATTGCACCTAACTCACCTGCTTCGGAAGCGGGTTTAAAAGAAGGGGACGTAGTGGTTAAGCTGGATGATACAGAAGTAAAAGATTCAGCTGCACTACGGAAGTATTTATACTCGAATAAAGAAGTTGGGGACAAAATGGAAGTAACGTTCTATCGTGATGGACAACAGAAAACCGTAACAATGACATTAGCGAATCAAAATGGATTGTAAACGAAAAACCCTCTGGATTATGCATCCAGGGGGTTTTGGTTGTTAACTTGCTGTTTTGTATCAGTCAATCTTGTAAGAAGATAAAAAACTGGTGTGTCTAAAAGAGCCAGGGCCATTTTAATAACAAATTGAGAGAGGACCATTACCCATAGGTTAGGAACAGTCCCTGCAAAGGCAATTGTAATAAAAATCGTTGTATCTAAGAGCTGAGATGTAAATGTACTTACATTATTACGTAGCCATTTATGCCTATTAGAAGTTCGTTTCTTTAACAGAGAGAAGATGTAAACATCAACGTGTTGAGACACGAGGTACGCTGCAAGACTTGCTAGAACAAACCGGTAGTTTTGACCTAGTAATATTTCATAAGCAGCCTGGGTATCGGCTGCGAATGGTGCTACTGGAAGAAGCATACCAAGATAGATCATGATACTTGCGAAAATCTGAGCGATAAACCCGTACTGAACCGTTCGTTTCGCTTCTTCTTTACCGTATTTTTCGTGAATAATATCTGTGAAAAGAAACGAAAAGGCATACATCACAACGGCCGCTGGGATGACGAAGCTTCCGATCATCACCACTTTTCCTGCTAGGACGTTTGCGATCACTATCGAGGTCGCAAACAGAACATTAAACAGGACAAGATTTCGGTCGATGAATTGATTTTTCATTTTATTGCGTGGCTTTCTCACGAATGGCTGTCGTTTTAAGTTCGATACCGCCACGCGCTGATTGATAAACCGTAATGGTTACTTTTAAAGGGTCAATTGCGTATACAACATCGTCTGCAATACGTGCAGCGAGCGTCTCGCAGAAGCTTCCTTCGTCACGATAAGACCAGAGATAAAATTTCAGAGATTTAGACTCGATGCATTTCTCATCAGGTACGTAAGAAATCTCAACTCGACCAAAGTCAGGTTGTCCTGTTTTAGGGCAAACCGCTGTAAATTCAAGTGCATTAAACGTAATTTCTTGTACGTTCGGTGCATCGAATGCTTCGTTTTTTATCACTTCTCTTGCTTGTTCCACACTCTCTGGGCGAGGCATCGGACCAGAAGAGGGTAGCCAAGCTTTATCCATACTATTCATTAATAATCCTCCTTTAGTTTTGATGAAGCAGGAAGGTTACGAACTGCTGTCATTCAACGTTGTCTATTATAACAGAGGAACTTTCCGATGCGAAGTTGGAAGTTCAGGCCAAATTTATTAGTTTAGCTTTTAACATAAAGGGAAAGTAAAAAATAGCTAAGCAAACTTAGAAAGATAATAGGAGGAATCATCATGCAAACAACGACTACGACAGTAAATAATGAAAAGAATGGTAAGCTTGTAAAAGGTATTTTGGTAGGTGCTATTGTAGGTGGCGCGGTAGCGATGCTTGATTCAACTACTAGAAATAAAGTGAGATCATCAGCAGGCACGTTCAAGGACTCTTCAAAAGGATTTTATACTCGTGTAAAAGAAAATCCGGGCGAAGTGAAAGACGACTGGATGGATCGAATTCAATCAGCTTCTTCTGTTTTAAAAGAAGCAATGAACGATGCTCAAGCCCTCTATGAAAAGGTGAATGATGATGTGGTAGATCAGGTGAATCAAGTGAAAGAAGATTCAACTGAAGTTCTTTCTTCAGCAAGAGAAGCAAGTGAAGATCTAAAAGATATTGGAAGTAAAGTGAAGGATGCTGGTCAGGAAGTAACAGATTCGAATGAAAATGAATACGAGCCAACAAACATTCCTGGCAGTGAAACGCGCACACCTGGTAGCACAACAGTGAACCCGAAGACGTCTCCAAATACAACACTTTAATATAGTGAGCCCGTTAACGCTGCTTAACGTAAAAAAGACTTCCGCAATTTGCGGAAGTCTTTTTTTTTTTTTAATAAATATAAGATGCACCAATGATAATCAAAAGAATAAACAAAACTACGATTAACGCGAAACCTTGACCGTATCCATATCCACTCATCGTCTCGTTCCTCCCGTCAATATGTGTCGCTTCCTTACTAACGTATGTGGAAGAGCAAGATTGGGGACATAGGCAAATGCCCTTTTTAAAGAAAGGCGTTATATAGACCGCATCGCAACTGCAGGAAAATCAGTAAATACAGCGGAACATCCCGCTTTTTTGAGCGCAGCTATTTGATAAGGATCATTGACAGTAAAAGCACGAACAGGGATACCGCGCTTAAGTGTATTAGTTATAAAATACTCATCAACTGCACTCCACTCAATGTGAATACCGCCGGCACCGACATACTTAAGATAATCCCACGGATCAACTAGCTTTTCCATGAGGAGAATAGCGGTTTCAACTTTGCTGGTTTTCTGAGCGAAACGTTGAATACTATAGTGATTAAAGGAAGAGATAATGGTTCGATCATAAAGCTGATAATGTGTCAGCAATTCAAGTACCTTTGTTTCTAAGTGGTTATAAGGAAATCGACCATTTTTTAGCTCTATATTCAACATAAGGGAGGTGGAAGTAATCCATTCTAAAACACTTTTTAGAGAAGGTATAGAGTTTCCCTGGAAGCGACTTGAGAAAGAGTGACCGGCGTCTAGTCGCACTAAATCTTCGTATAGGAAGTCTTTCACAAAACCAATGCCATTTGTTGTTCGCTCTAGTCGTTCATCATGAATTACAACAGGTACAAGGTCTTTCGTTAATTGAACGTCGAGCTCGATTCCTTGAGCACCAGCTGTATGAGCCGCCTGAAAAGAGATGATTGTATTTTCAGGGTGTGTACCTGACGAACCTCTATGTCCATAAATATGGAAAGAAGACATATGTCACCTCTCTTTAGCTAAGGTTAATTGATCTATGTATGGTATTCGCGCTTTCGCGTGGATTTCCTTTGTCGTTGCTACTTCTAAGCTTTTTTCCTATTCGAATAAACGAGTTAAGCGTTTGAGTTGCATACATGTTAGGTGAGAAGAAAGGAGGAGAAATTTTGTTTAAGGGATTTGAATTACCAGAAGCTCACGCTCATTATTTTAGAGGGAGTTTAGAAGAGCGGTTTAATCATCAGCATTTTCAAATTTTAGGGTTCAGTTTTCCTATAAACGGCAGCTCTTTTGATCTGCATGTTCATCGAATTGAAGGGATAACGATAGAAGAGGAAGGGCATCAACATCGCTATAGCGTAGAATCTGGACCACCCATTTTATTAGCAAAGGGTGGTCATTATCATAAGTTTAGTGGGGAAACGGTATCAAAGGAAAACCACAAACATTATTTTTCAGGAGAAACGAGTCTTCCTATAGGGAATTCTCCCTTGAATTGGTAAAAAGCGATGCAGCTGCATCGCTTTTTTTACATTTTAATTTCGCGCTTGTTTTGATAGAACGTAAAGGCGAGTGCCCCTATTAAAATGGTCCCTTTAATAATATCCTGAGCATAGTAAGGAACATTTAACATCGTTAATCCATTGAGAAGAATGCCGATCAAGACAGCCCCTACAAAAGTACCGAGTGCGTTTGGTTTACCAGCACCGAGTACAGAATAGCCAATTAATGCTGCAGCCACACCGTCCATTAGAAGTGGTGCGCCAGCAGAAACCTGGCCTGTACCAATACGAGACGCGAGTACAATGCCAGCAATACTAGCAAATAGACCGCTTAACACATAAGCGAGTGTACGGTATCGCTGCACAGCAACTCCTGAAAGCCTTGCTGCTTCGCGATTACTTCCTGTCATATAAAGCAATCGACCAGCACGCGTATACGTAAGGAAAAGATGAACCAATATGACACAAAAAATCATAAAAATAGCAGGGAACGGGACGCCTGCTATTTCCCCTTGTCCAATAAAGAGAAAAGAGGGGATAAACTTGCCAGGTGCCGTTGTACCGTCATCCATTGGCATATTATTGTAGATTGAAAAGCCTTTTGTGTAAGTTAATTGAATGCCATTTACAATATACATGACAGCAAGTGTTGCAAGAAGATCAGGGATTCTAATTTTGATTGTAATGAATGCATTAATTAAACCAATGAGTATTCCTAAAATGATCGGAATTAGAAGAGCAACAAGAAGCTCCTGTCTATACCAGACGAGAGAGGCAGCACTTGCAATGGTTGCTAAACTCACCGTCGATCCAACTGAAAGGTCAAATCCTCCTACAATAAGTGTAAACGTTACCCCGAGTGCAACAAGCGTAACAATCGAGATGGACCGAAGTATATCAGCGAAATTACTATAGGTTAGAAACCGATCGTTCAAAAGGGTGAAACTTACAATAAGCGCTAATATCACGAGCAGTGTGCCGTATTTCACCAAAAAATGAACTATTTTATCTTTAAAAGGTGTGACGATAGCATTTTGTTTCTGTGTATGTGCTAATTCAGCTGCTGATTTCAATTGTTGTACCTCCTGTTGCTGCTTGCATAATGGCTGATTGATTCATGTTATCACCAGTTAAGGTGGCTGTGATTTCTCCGTCGTACATGACAAGAATCTTATCGGATATTTCCAAAAGCTCATCGATTTCACTTGAAAAATAGAGAATCCCTTTTCCTTCATCAGCGAGTTGCTTTATGAGAGACAATACCTCAGTTTTAGCTTTAATGTCGATGCCTTTAGTAGGTTCATCAAATAGAAATACGTTTCGATCTGCATCTAACCATTTTCCTATCGATGCTTTTTGTTGATTTCCTCCACTCAGGTGATGAATCGGTTGCCGAGTGGAAGAAGCTTTTATACCAAGCTGATTGATTTGGTTGGACGCATAGTTTTCTTCTTTCTTACGGTTAAGTAAGCCATTTTTTGAGTGACGGCGTAATGAAGGAAGCGTCAAATTATCGGATAACGAAAAATCCAGTAAAATCCCCGTTTTTCTTCTTTCTTCAGGTATAAGGCAAACACCCGCATCAATGGCATCACGAGGAGAGCGAAAACGATATGTGCGATTATGAAGATGAATCTTCCCTTTTTGAGGCTTTGAGGCGCCAAATAAGGCTAAGGCGGTTTCGGATTTACCCGCACCTACAAGTCCTGCAACACCAATGATTTCTCCATGATTTAATTCCAAATTGATGTTTTTTCCAGTCTCCGGAACATGTACATTCTCAGCTCGAAATAACGTGTGGTTTGATACTTGTCTTTTTCGTTCTTTCTTATTTCCAAGCGCTGAACCAAGCATATTGGTAATAATCTCATCGGCTGATACCGCTTTTGTCTCAGCGGTGAGGTGAACTTTACCATCACGTAAAATCGTAAATCGATCGCTTATTTCTTCGATTTCAGGCATACGGTGAGAAATATAGATAATACCGACACCGTTCTTTTTTAACTTGTTAATCAGGTGGAATAAAAGTTGTGTTTCTTCTATGCTAAGTGGCGCGGTAGGTTCATCAAGGATTAAATATTGAACATCATGAGCCATTGCACGAGCGATCAGAATCAGTTGTTTTTCCGAGAGTGTGCAATCGGAAGCAAGCTTATCTGGATTCAAAGGGATCCCCAGTGTCGCTAGTAATTGCTTTGTTTTTTTGCGCTCTTTTTTAGATGAGTAAAGTTTAAAAGGAGATTGATTAACGGAATCAGCCCAAATATTTTCTGCTACCGAAAGGGCAGGAAAGAGAGCAGTATCCACTTCTTGTACAACAATGCCAATGCCAGCTTTTTTGGCATCAGAAGGAGTTCGAATTGATAAGGGTTTCCCGTTATATGAAATTGAACCGCTGTCCCGTTCATAGTCCCCACAGACAATTTTCATTAGCGTGCTTTTTCCTGCTCCGTTTGTGCCTAATAAGGCGTGCACTTCACCTGCATGAATCGTGAGAGATACATTTTTTAATACAGTCGTACTGCCAAATGATTTAGATATATTTTTAATCGTTAATTGGTTCATTTAGCGTTTGCCTCTTCAACGAGTTTTTCCATCCATGGTGATGTGGCAGCGTCAGATGAACCCCATCCCTCAACGTATTCCCCAAGCTTATCCATGGAGATCGTTTCTTCAGGTAAATCGGACTGCTTTACAAGATGAGGATCAAGTGAAAAGATGTCAGGTGTATCTTCTAAAGCGATTTTTTGATAAGCAAACCGAACTTGAACACGTCCAACTTCAGCTGGATCAGTTGCAGCTGATGATAGCCACGGGCTATTTTCTTTCTGCATCATTTGAAGGTCTTCATCACTCATATCAATGCCATAAACGTTGATCTCGTCTCTGCCTGCTTGCTCGATTGCTCGAGTCGCGCCTTTAGCAAATTCATCCCATGGAGCAAATACAGCATCAATGTCTCCTTTGTTTGGGTATTGCTTTAGAATCGTTTCCATTTGTGTCTGGGTATCAAGAGCTGTATTAGCGCTTGCCGTTCCGAATTTAGCGATTTCCTTAATTCCTGGATAGCGCTCCTGGAATGCCTCGTAGATGACATTTCGTCGTTCCATCGGTGCAAATCCTCCAACCCAAACGTACACAATATTGCCTTCGCCGTTAAGGTCTTGTGCAAGTGTTTTCAGCGTGTCCCACGCAAGGCTATAATCATCCTGATCGATGACGGTAACGCCTGGGACATTAATATCACTATCAAAAACGACAACAGGAATCCCTTTCTCTACTGCTTTTTTCACTCCTGGTTCCAGTGCGTCTGCTCGTCCGTGATCGATTAAGATGGCATCGACATTTTGATTGATCGCTGTATCAAGATGTGTTGCCATCTTTGAAAGATCATTATCAGCATTATAAACCTGGACACTTCCTCCAAACTTTTCAACTTGATCTTCAACCCCTTTGACATATTGGGAAGAGAATGTTCCAAGAGAAGCTTGCATAATCGCAGCAATTTTTATCGGTTTTTGCACCTCTTTTGGAATGTCAGATGAAGTTTGCGATGTTTCGTCTTGCGTTTTTGAGGCAGTCTCTTTTGTTTCATTATTGCTTGCTTCAGGTTCACTTACAGCATCTTGCTCACTTGTGCATGCGGCAAGAACGAAGAGAAGAAGAATGGATAAAATAAGTCCTAAACGTTTCATGAATGTACCTCCGTATTTTCAATATCTGGTAAAGTAAGATGAGCAAGGTTTTCCTCGTATGGTGTTCGAATAATGCCATGCTCTGTAATGATTCCTTTGATTAAGTGATGTGGCGTTACGTCAAATGCAGGATTGAAAACCTCAATATTTTCAGCCGCGATGCGCTCTCCTTGATAGTGTGTGATTTCTTTTGAATCACGCTCCTCAATCGGAATGGCATCTCCATTAGGAATCGAATAGTCAATCGTTGAGATGGGTGCTGCAATATAAAAGGGAACATTGTAAGCCTGAGCGATATGAGCAAGGCCGAGCGTGCCGATTTTGTTAGCTGTGTCACCGTTGGCCGCAATTCGATCCGCACCGACTATTACCGCAGCGATTTTCTTTGTTTTTAAGACGTGCGCCGCCATGCTATCCGTAATAAGCGTTACGTTGATACCGGCACGTTCAAGTTCCCATGCGGTTAGTCGAGCCCCCTGGAGAACGGGTCTCGTTTCCGTTGCAATCGCGGAAATCGTGAGCCCGTTTTGTTTCGCCAAGTGGAGCGGTGCAAGGGCCGTCCCATATTTTGCGGTTGCAATTCCACCTGCGTTGCAGTGAGTAAGAATGGTATCTCCATCCTTCAATAGTTTAAGACCGTGCTCTCCGATGCGTTGGCAGACAAGTTCATCTTCTTTATGAATAAGTAACGCTTCGTGAAGAATCGCATCCTTCATTTTTTCAACAGTTGATAAAGGAAGAGTCACTCGAACAATTCGATCAATCGCCCAAGAGAGATTTACGGCAGTTGGGCGAGAAGATGAGAGGTATTCCCCTTGCTTAAGTAACTCTGCTTTAAAAGTTGATGGTTCGGTTGTTTCTGCGTGTTGACTCCAGAGAACAAGACCATACGCAGCCGCAATTCCAATCGCTGGTGCACCGCGGACAACGAGGGCAGATATGCTATTCCAAACATCTTCGATCGCCGTCTGTTTGAGATAGCTTTCTTGATGTGGTAATTTGCGCTGATCAAGCAGTAAAAGGTGATCTCCTTTCCACTGAAGAGATGGGATAGTCATTTAAACGCCCTCCTTAATCGTATCGATGTAATCTTTAATCGAATCGATGTTCTTTCGATTTAAAATGAGTTTTTTTCCAAGTGCTAAAGCTCTTCTTTCCACTGCTAGTTTTACTTCTGGATCAGTAATCGTCTCAATTTCTTCTACATGAGCAAGTCCAATCGTTCTTCGGATGATTTTACAACCAGCAAAACCAATACTATCGACAAAAATAGATTGAAGATGCGTATTGAGATAACCTCTGGAATAGCGGTTATCTTCTGAAAGGTGGGTGTCCCAAAGGGATCGGAACGTAGATTCAAATACGGTCCAAACTTCAGTGATAACACCAAAGAGATAGGCTAGATATCCGTCTTTTTCTTCATTGGTTCGATGGGCTTCCTGGGAGAGAATGCTAAGCGTAATATTGGCAATAAAAGCCCCAACATCAAATCCTGCTGGGCCATAGAAAGCAAATTCAGGATCGATTACTTTTGTTGAACCCTCCGTTACGAAGAGGCTACCTGTATGTAAATCCCCGTGTATTAACGCTTCTCCTTTTGTTAAAAAGGAATGTTTAAGCGAAGCAACTTCAGTTAGGAAACCTTGATCTTCCCACAAAATTTCAACATCTGGTCGAAGCTCTTCTGTAAATGCGTTGCTTTCAGCATTATAAAAGGGGTCTGAAAAGACGAGACTTTCCGTGATCCCACATAAATCTGGATTGCTAAACCGTTTAGCAAGCTCTTTCTTTTTTGCAGAACCAAGACCGTAGTCAGAGGTGAAAAAGAGCGTGTGAGCGAGGTAAGTCCCTACATTTCTTGCGAGCTCAGGATAGACACGTCCTTCAATAAGTCCTTTGCGCAAAATCGTATGTGATGATAAATCTTCCATCACTGTTGCCGCTTTTTCTGAGTCATGCAGATAAACAATTGGGGAAAATTCAGGAACAAGCGAATGAGCTTGCTTGAGAGCCTCGCTCTCAATTCTGGACCGATCGAGCGTAAGTGGCCAAGACTCACCAACAACCTTGGCATAAGGCAAAGCTTGTTTGACAATCCATGATTCCTCTGTTGCTTTGTTTTGAACATGGAAAACATAGTTTAAATTGCCATCCCCAATTTCCTTTACGAAAAGGGGGGAAGAGGGATCAATAAAATTGTGATGCACTAAAAAGTGAACAACGCTTTCTTGTGTAAATGGTGTATATCCCGACTTAACTTGAAAAGACATGTGTAAGTCCCCTTTCAAATATTAATGGTTGATGTACAGAAGCATTCGTAATTAAAAGGCATAAAAAAAGCCTCTTTCCGAAGAAAGAGGCTTGAAGACAGATATGCTTCACACCTCTTATCTTCCAGGATGAATAACATCCTGTTGGAAGTAGCACCGTGCCATCTAAGCCATCCTGTAAAGATGTACTTAAGAATAGGTCGGTTGC
This sequence comes from Guptibacillus sedimenti, assembly GCF_028610665.1. Classification (NCBI taxonomy): domain Bacteria; kingdom Bacillati; phylum Bacillota; class Bacilli; order Caryophanales; family Guptibacillaceae; genus Guptibacillus; species Guptibacillus sedimenti. Next base: position 13,182 of record NZ_JAQQWV010000004.1, on the reverse strand, counting down.
TGGGCGTCATAGGGCCAAATCCCTCAGCCTGCTCTTGATAAGAGAAAGTTTATGAAATTATTTTACAATTTTTTCGCTTGAAATGTATGTTACAGAGAAACTGATGCATTTGTCAATAATATTTTGAATTTTATTTATAAATATCTGGACGTCGATCTTCAAAGATTGGGATACGACTTCGGATAGATGGTATTTCTTCCTCATCAATCAAGCCTGTTAAGATCGTTTCCTCTTCGCCTGCTTCTGCGATAATCGTTCCCCACGGATCAATGATTAAAGAATGTCCTCCAAACGCATTGTCTGGATCTTCTCCTACACGATTACAAGCAATGACGTAACATTGGTTTTCAATAGCGCGGCTTATAAGTAAGGATCGCCAATGGTCCGTGCGCTGTTTCGGCCATTCGGCTGGAACGAACAAAACTTGTGCGCCTTCAACGGCATGAAGGCGAAGCCACTCTGGAAAGCGAATATCATAACAGATGAATCCGGCACTTGGGAGTTCTTCGAGTGTGAAGTGGCTTTTCTCATTTCCTGATACGAGGTATTTCTCTTCATTCATCAACCGAAATAGATGGGCTTTGCTATACTCATGGATAAGCTGCCCATCTCGATTGAAAACGAGCATCGTATTCGTGACGTGATCATTGTGTTGCTTTGCAATTGAGCCACCTACTATACTTACCTTATTCTTTTTGGCTAGGTCTGAAAGAAATGCAATTGACTTTTCTGCATTTTCATCCCCAATTTCGTCTAGTCTCGATAAGTCATAACCAGTCGACCACAGTTCTGGTAAAACAATAATATCTGGTTTGTCATGAACAGCCTTAGTAACAAGCTCTTTCACTTTCGAGAAATTTTCTTCAGGGTTTCCAAACGCAATATCAAATTGCAACAGAGCGATTTTTTTCATTTTCTTCTCCTCCTCGCTAACAAAATAAGCTTTACATGATTGTGTATCCAAGATAACATAATTTACTAGAATTTCACGAAAATTTTAACAGGATGTGATTCTTTGAAACAATTTCAAACATCAGATGCACTTAAACGACTACCGGAACAATTTTTTGCGAAGCTTGCTGGAAAAGTAAACCGCTATGTAGAGGCGGGTTATGACATCATTAATCTTGGACAGGGAAATCCTGATCAGCCAACACCCGATCATATTATCGAGTCTTTGCAGAAGGCAGCTGAAAACCCTTCCTATCACAAATATCCGCCATTTCGAGGACAGCCTTTCTTGAAGCAGGCTGCTGCTGATTTCTATCAGCGAGAATTTGGAGTGAATCTTGATCCAGAGAAGGAAGTTGCCGTTCTTTTCGGTGGAAAAGCAGGCCTTGTCGAGGTCAGTCAATGTTTACTAAATAAAGGTGATGTGGCACTCGTTCCAGACCCAGGTTATCCTGATTATTGGTCAGGTGTCGCGATGGCTGAAGCGGATATGCAGATGATGCCGTTGCTTGAGAAAAATCATTTCTTACCTGACTATGATGCGATTCCAGAGGATTCATTAAAAAAAGCGAAAATGATGTTTTTAAATTATCCCAACAACCCAACTGCAGCTGTTGCAACGAAGCGCTTCTTTGAGGAAACAGTCAGTTTTGCAGAGACGAATGATATTTGTGTTGTGCATGATTTTGCTTACGGTGCGATCGGGTTTGATGGAGAGCGACCGATTAGCTTTTTGGAAACAGAGGGTGCTAAAGACAATGGAATTGAAATCTATACCCTTTCCAAAACATATAATATGGCGGGATGGCGTGTAGGATTTGCAGTTGGAAATCAATCTGTTGTTGAGAGCATCAATCTCCTTCAGGATCATTTTTATGTCAGTCTATTTAGTGCGGTACAAGAAGCCGCTGCTGAAGCTTTGCTTGGATCGCAGCAGTGTGTAGAAGAACTTCGCGATACGTATGAGTCGAGACGAAATGTTCTCATTCAAGGACTCCATGACATTGGTTGGAATGTCACTTCTCCTGCGGGATCGTTTTTCGCCTGGTTGAAAGTACCCGAATCTTTTACTTCAGAAAGCTTTGCAGATTTCTTGCTTGAAAACGTCCAAATTGTTGTCGCACCTGGAAACGGCTTTGGAGAATTTGGTGAGGGCTATGTACGAGTGGGGCTATTAACGTCTGAAGAGAAGCTAAGAGAAGCAGTTGAGCGAATTAAGTCTCTTAATCTCTTTTGATTCAGAAAAATTAAAAAACAGTTTGACAGAATTTCCTGTCTCTGGCATAATTCAAATCAATTACTAAAAACGAATAATTGCATACTCTTATCCAGAGAGGTGGAGGGACGAGCCCTTTGAAGCCCGGCAACCGATTTTTAAGTTTTCTTAAAGACACGGTGCTAATTCTCGCAGCAAAAGCTGGAAGATAAGAGGAAGAGCATGGTGATAAAGACCTCTTCCTCGTGAAGGGGTCTTTTTTGTGTGATGAGCGAAAATTGAAAGGTAAAGACTGAAAGGAATGAACGTGATGAGCCGTCTTATAGCTACCTATCTTGTAAATAATGATCATCAATTAGCCCAGCGTGCCGAATCAATCGCTCTCGGTTTAACCGTGGGGACATGGACGAATCTACCTTTATTAGAAAAAGAACAGTTACAAAAACATAAAGGGGAAGTCGTTCGGGTTGAGGAGAGAGAAGGTAAAGGGATTATCGTTATCTCCTATCCAGCCATTAATTTCAGTGCTGATCTACCGGCGATTTTAACAACCGTTTTCGGCAAACTTTCTCTTGATGGAGAAATTAAACTTATTGATTTAGATTTTTCAAATGAGTTGGTTCAAGCATTTCCGGGACCAGCGTATGGTATAGATGGCATCCGCAAACTTGCAAATGTGCATGATCGACCACTTGTGATGAGTATTTTTAAAGGGGTGATTGGAAAGCCATTGCATGAGTTAGAACAACAAATGCAGGCACAAGCCCTAGGGAGAGTTGATTTTGTAAAGGATGATGAAATTCTTTTTGAAAATGAGTTGTCACCTCTTGAAAAGCGTGTTCCCGCTTTAAAAAAAGTGCTCGATCAGACGTCAGAAGTGACAGGGAAACGCACACGATATGCAGTTAATTTATCCGGAAGAACGGACAAGTTGAAAGATCGAGCAAAACGCGCGATTGAATTAGGTGCTGATGCCCTTTTGTTTAATGTTTTTACATATGGTTTAGATGTCCTGCAGTCTCTCGCAGAGGATAAGGATATCTCGGTTCCGATCATGGCTCATCCTTCTTTTTCAGGGGCTATGGCTGCATCAAGCACGTATGGAATAAGTTATTCACTTTTACTTGGAAAATTGCTTCGAACCGCTGGAGCTGATTTCTCTCTTTTTCCCTCCCCTTACGGAAGCATGGCGTTAAATCGAAACGAAGCACTCGCAACAGCCCTAGCTCTGACGAAAGAGAATCAGCTGAACAAGACATTTCCAGTTCCTTCAGCAGGCATCCATCCAGGATTGGTTCCACTCTTACTTCAGGACTTTGGAAAGGATAGTGTTATTAACGCAGGAGGAGGCGTTCATGGGCATCCAGGAGGAGCCGCTTCTGGAGGAAAAGCATTCCGAGATGCGATTGAAGCCGTTCTAACAAATCAAACTCTCGAAGAGGCATCGCTTAATAGTGAGGCACTTCACCAAGCACTTACAAAGTGGGGGAGCACAGAGGTGGTTCGATGAAAAAGCCGGTTATATTTTGTGATTTTGATGGCACGATTACAAATAGCGATAATATCGTTTCCTTAATGAAACGTTTTGCTCCGAAAGAATGGGAGCAAATAAAAGATAATATTTTAGCGCAGAACCTATCCATTCGGGAAGGTGTGGGGCAGATGTTTCATTTGATTCCTTCCAGCCGAAAGAATGATTTGCTTGATTATTTATTAGCTACAACCGAGATTAGACAGGGATTTGCTGAGTTTGTTCATTATACAAAACGAGAAGGTATCCAGCTTTACGTTGTAAGTGGAGGAATTGATTTTTTTGTCTATCCGCTTCTAAACCCATTTGAAATACCGGAAGAGAACATTTTCTGCAATGGGAGCGATTTTACGAACGAAACGATCACGATTACTTGGCCATACTCTTGTGATGATGATTGTACAAACGATTGCGGATGCTGCAAGCCAGGTATCTTAAAACAGTTTGATGGAGATACCTACCGAAAAATTGTGATCGGTGACTCTATAACGGATCTAGAGGCAGCTAAACAGGCAGACCAAGTCTTTGCAAGAGATTACTTAGCAGAGAAGTGTAAAGAACTGTCCATTCCTGCAGTTCCGTTTGAGTCGTTCGATGATATCGTTCGAAAATTGATGGAAGAAAAGGAGGGATATGATGAGCATCATTCAGAAACGTTGGAACGAACTCGCTGATATCAAAGATGAGTTAGCAGGTCGTGATTGGTTTCCGGGAACAAGCGGCAATCTCTCGATCAAAGTAAGTGAGGAGCCGCTACAGTTTCTTGTCACCGCAAGTGGTAAAGATAAAAGAAAACGAACGGAAGAAGATTTCATATTGGTCGACCGTGATGGGCAGGCAATCGAAAAAACTTCTTTAAAACCATCTGCTGAAACAATTGTTCATCAGGCCATCTATCAAAAAACAAATGCCGGATGTTGTTTGCACGTCCACACAGTGGATAACAATGTGATTTCTGAACTTTTTAGTACAGAGGGGGAGGTTACTTTTCAGGGTGTTGAATTAATAAAAGCGTTTGGGCTCTGGGGACAAAATGATCGAATAACCGTTCCGATCATTGATAACTCCAGTGACCTTTCTTTACTTGCTCAGGATGTTGTTCATGCTATCACTAGAGAAACGAAAGCTGTATTAATGAAAAATCATGGCATTACGGTATGGGGACGCGATGGTTTTGAAGCCAAAAAGTATCTCGAAGCATTTGAATTTTTATTTAGTTATCATCTTAAATTAAGAAACTTTCAATCAGTAGTAAGCGAGGGAGGAAGAAAAAATGGCGGTAATTAAAGTGAGAAATACAGGTGAAGTAATTGAGGGAAGGGATGCTGTAAGTGCATTTCTACAACAAGAGGGTGTTCTTTATGAACAGTGGCAGGTAGAAAAACTTCCTGAACAATTAAGAGGTAATTGCACTGTAACGGAAGAACAAAAAAATGAAATTTTAACTGTATTTAATGAAGAAATTCGTTCTCTAGCTGAACGCAATGGATACGGAAACTGGGATGTGGTGGCTCTTTCTGAAGAAACGCCAGACCTAGATGCCATTCTGAAGAAATTCGAACAAGTGCACGTCCATACGGAGGATGAAGTAAGAGCAATTACCGCTGGGCATGGGATTTTTGTGATTAAAGGAAGCGTCGGATATTTTGATGTTGAATTAGATCCAGGCGATGTGATCTCTGTTCCGGTGGATACACCGCACTTCTTTACATTAATGGATGATCGTCAAGTTGTAGCTGTTCGTCTATTTATTGACCCATCAGGCTGGGTTGCCCACCCTTATGAAGAGAAACAAAGTATAAACTAAAAGAAAGCGGCCGTGTGTGTTCGTCGGCCGCTTTTCTATAACCATATTTAGGTGCAAATCGTAATCAAATCTTCTAGATCTGGCCAACCAAAAGCCGATTCTAGAAGTTTTTTTCCTGCAATTTCAGTCTCTTTCTCAGCAACTTTAAATGGATGAAAGCTTTGATAAAAGTGAGCGGCTGGATTTCCGTTCAGAACCCACACAAGCATCGATTGGTATGATTCCTTCCTGAGCTCTTTCGCAACAGAACATAATAGCTTTTTTCCTGCTCCTTTTCGCTGTGCTTCTTCAAGAAGATAAATCGCATACAGCTCTCCATCATAGTGATAAGATGTTGATCTATTTTTCCCACCGTTTGCAAACCCGATAATTTCTCCTTGATCGACGGCTACAAAAATAGTGTTGCCAGCTTGAATAAACTTTTTCCAACGGGCTTCCCGTACTTGAATATCAAGTGCATTAAGATAATCTTCTGGAATAAGCTGCTGATAGGTCGATTTCCAGCTATTCACATGAACAGTTGCTATCGCTAGAGCGTCATCTACTGTCGCATTTCTAATTTTCATGGGAGCTCTCCTCATTACCTATGATTTCTTACTCCACTCACTTCTAGAAAAAGGGAATGAATCCTGCCAGTCGAATACATGAAGTAGCCATACATTATGGAAGGACTGAGTAATATGAAAAAAATGAAGCTAAAAATAGAAGGTCTCGACGTCTGCATTTATGAATGGGGAAGTCAGCGTAACCCCACCGTTCTCTTACTTCATGGTTTGACGAACAATGCGCTTGGGTTTAACGAGATCGCTGATCGTTTGCAAGATCATTTTCATTTGTTTGCGATTGATTTACCTGGCCACGGTGACACTCAGCCTTTTAATGATGAAAAAAAATATTCCTTTCAATTTCTAACCGAATGGCTCGAAAAGGTACGTTTTGAACTAAGTAATCAGCCAGTTTATTTGATTGGCCATTCTTGGGGAGCGGCTCTAGCTCTCCACTTTAGTAGTCGGTTTTCTGAAATGGTGAATGGCATTGTGATGATTGATGGAGGTTATCTCCTTTTTGAAGAAGATCTTTCTATAACGTTAGAGGGATTCCTGAAGCAAATGTCACAGTGGATAACTGAAAGTTATTATTCAACTATAGAAGAGTATGAGAAAAAGAAGAAAGAGGAAATTGGTAGATGTAGCCATGAATTGGAGCAAATGGTTCACAGGGATATGAAGGAAGTGGGGGGTGGCGTAGCAATGAAGGTAAGCGAAAATACTGTAAGAGCGATTGGAAAATCACTCTATCTTGAGTCTTGCCGCGACGTTTTCCACCAGGTACATGTGCCAACATTTCTTATAAGAGCAACCCTTCCTGAGGATGGAGAAACGATAAGACGTCAGGCAGCAGCTAGAATGCAGGAGGAGCTAGGAACTCATTGTAAGGTAAGTGCTATTCCGGAAACAGGACATGTCCTACACTGGCAAAGACCTGAAGAAACGATAAAAAAGATTAAACAGTGGTTAGAAGAAAAGGGTAACGAAAAGATCTATACACAAGCCCCTGAATAAAAGGGGTTAGGTGGTATAGATCTTTGGGAAGTTTAATGTAACGATCGTTCCTATGCCTTCGTTACTTTCAATCGTAAAAGTGCCTTTATGTTTTTTAACAATCCTCTTGCAAATTGTAAGTCCAAGTCCTGTACCGTTCTTTTTCGTAGTGAAAAAAGGTGAGCCAAGTTTTTCAAGTTCTTCATCAGCGATGCCACTACCATTATCAATTACCTGAATCTGTATGTGTTCCTTTCGTTCCATAGCTTTGATAATAATTTCTCCTTCTTCACCAATTGCGTCCATTGCATTTTTAAGCAGGTTAATAAAAACCTGTTTTAGTTGGTTACTTTCACTATAAATAGGAGAGAGAGAAGAAGGATATTCCTTTTGTAAAATAATGCTTTTCATGTTAGCTTGACCGCTTAGTAATTCAATAACTTCATCTAATATAAGATCAACACGGTTGTTTTGAAAATTGGTTTTTGTTGGTTTTGCTAGAATTAGAAATTCATCAATGATTTGCTCAATCCGATGAAATTCTGAATCCATCACTTGTACATAGCGATCAATGTCTTTATCCGTATTTCTGAATTGAATTAATTTCAAAAAACCTTTCAATGAAGTGAGTGGATTTCGTAACTCATGTGCAATTCCTGCCGCAAGTTGACCAACAATAGATAGCTTTTCTGATTGAACAAGGTGTTCTTCATTCATTCGTTTTTCTGTAATATCTTTTGCTACCCCAATTAATCTCTCAACTGAACCTCCTTCCACAAGAGGAACAAGTGTAATATCGAATAATTTGTAACCCTGCTTCGGAAAAGAGTACCCTTCCTCAAATTGAATCGTTTTCTTTCGAATAATCGCTTCTTGAAATCTTTTAATGGCTTGAATCCCCTGATCAACACCGAGAAAATCTTCTATTCTTCGACCGGATATGGCTTCTTTGGAAGTTTCATAATTGGATAGATAAGCTTCATTTACAGCTTCAATTTCATAGTGATGCACATCAATGACCCGAATTTGGAAGATCAGATCTGAAATATGATGAAAGATGATATCTAAATTTACATCTTTTAGCTCGCTTCCTTTTTCCATAGAAATCCCCCATAATCAGCTTTTTGACATCGCATTAATTGGATATTTCTACAAGATATGCGAATTCCCTTCTAATTATGATCGATATGCGTAAATGATTGACGTTTTGTAGCGATTGAACAGAGAAGTTGAATTCTGAATCTCTATTGGAAAGGCTCCTATCCATTGGAAGAAGATTGCAATTCAAATGGTCATGCTATAGAGTTAGAAGAAGTATTTTTGATGCAATCATTCATCTGATCTTGTGAAAGGAAGGGTTTCTAAAAAACATGACTAAAAGGGATAGCGTCTTTTTTCTAAGTTTGTTTTTATTCTTTTTTCATGGTGCAAATACAATCATTATTAGCTATATGCCAGTTTATTTCCAACATAGCGGTATGTCGGAAAGTAAAATAGGATCGATTCTTGCGATTGGACCATTAGCGGCAATTCTAGCTCAACCCTTTTGGGGATACCTAAGTGATAAATTTGGTACGATAAAAAAGGTTTTGCTTGTGACGCTGGTTGGAGTAGCTGTTGTTAGTGTTTTTCTTTTAACGAACAGTCATTACGTGTTTATTTTAATCTCAGCAGCGATTTTTTATGTGTTTATGTCTCCTACCGGAGCACTTGGGGATAGTCTTGCTGTTAAAACCGCTGCTAGCGTGAATAAAAACTTTGGAAGTATTCGAACATGGGGATCGATTGGTTTTGCTGTATCAACGCTAATCGTTGGTCAGTTTTTCTCTTTCTTTGGTATTAGTACGATTCTAATTCCATTCATGTTTATGATTGTGATCGCCTTTCTTACAGCGATGAGAGTATCGGATGTAAAAACGCGTAACAAACCAGTAACAGTGTTTGATGCGATGAGGATTGGGAAGAATACTAAGTTTCTATTGTTTTTAGGAACAATCTTGTTTTTAACGATTCCACATCGGGCTAATGATAGTTTCATTGGACTATATCTTACAGAACTTGGTGGGAATGAGTCTCAAATTGGGCTTGCTTGGTTTGTTGCTGTATCTAGTGAAGCTGTTATATTCGCTACCAGTCAATATTGGTTCAGAAGATTTAATGAAATTGTCTTTATCATGGTTGCAGGTGTCATCTATGCGGTTAGGTGGTTTGGGTTAGCGTACATAGGGGGGCCGGTTGCCGTTATCCTCTTTCAAGTTTTTCACGGTGTAACGTTTGGAGTTTTTTACGTTGCTGCGTTTCAATATGTGACAAAGTTAGTACCCGAGCACTTGCAAGCCACGGGACATCTTCTATTTATCTCTGTTTTCTTTGGACTATCAGGGATTCTAGGTTCATTGTTCGGAGGGTTAATCTTTGAAAAATCTTCTGGAGCAACTTTGTATGCTGTGATGGGATGTTTAACCCTAGTTGGGTGTGTTGCGTTACTTTTCTATCGCATCGTCGAAAAAAGAAAAACGAAAACAGATGAAAGTTACGCTTAGGACAGATGAAAATCTGTCCTTTTTTTATTATCCAATTATTTCATACCCGAATTATGCTGAAATAAACCAGATAGGATATTGGTGATGGTTGTCACAGAACGGTGAAAGAAACTTGACTACAATAAAGGTGTGATAAAAATAAAGTTGTGGAGCGTGAGGAGTATGTTTGTTCATTTTTTGAGAGAGAACAAGGGAGCTTCTGGCATTCTTTTTCTTATTCGATTGTTTCTAGGCTATCAATGGATCACGGCTGGATGGACAAAAATAACGAGTGGTTTTGACGCAAATGGTTTTTTGCAGGGAGCGGTTGCGAGTGCGAGTGGAGAACATCCGGCTGTTCAAGGTTGGTGGGCTACTTTTTTAGAAGGGGTAGCCATTCCCAATGTCGACTTCTTTAATGTCTTAATACCATGGGGGGAGTTTCTAGTTGGACTTGGTTTAATACTTGGTACTTTCACAACTCTTGCGGCATTCATGGGAGTCGTGATGAACTTTGCTTTCCTCTTTAGTGGTACAACTAGCACGAATCCAATGATGGTTATTCTCGGAATGCTCTTATTAATTGCCGGTTATAATGCCGCTAAAATTGGGATTGATCGATGGCTTATCCCAATTGTTAAGAAAAGCATTCATATGCGACAGGTGAAGCCAGCACTTCATCACTAAGAAAGAGGTTCCGTGAAAACGGGGCCTTTTTTGTTTTGATAATTTGTAAGGGTGGTGCAAGCGAAACATTACAGTTAAATAAAAAAAGAGGAGGAACTTGTAATAAAAAGTAAAGAGGCAGATGGGAAGGAACAACGAATTTGGTTTAGTGATTATTAATTTGGGAGGCTAAACCATGTTTGGTATATTTAAAGAAAATGAAGAACGCTATTTGAGTTGGCACAGCGCTAATCAAAATGGGTATGTTTTTAATCATTTTAAAGGAAAAGATGCGGCTTATAATAAAATTCATTTAGCTACTTGTAGGACACTTTGGCGAGAAAAAGATGAGGGTGCAAGAACGAAAGTGGAAAAGATATGTTCTGATAACCTTGATGAGCTTCTTAAGATAACAGAAGAGATGAGGCAGACAAAAGGTTATTCCTATTGCAAAATCTGTATGCCCCAATACATAGTGAAAGGTGAAAAGGTAGCCAAATATTCCTTTCGTTAAGTTATAAGGAAATTAGTATGATAACGTTACTTCTAGTAGTAGGAGAGGATACAAATGCATCAAGATCAAATTATAGTAAAAGGAAAAACCGTAGATAACAAAACACGATGCGAACATTATCACAGTGAACGAGATATTATTGCGATTAAATTCTATTGTTGTGATACTTACTATCCGTGTTTCTTGTGTCATCAAGAAACTGCTGATCATGACGTAACAGTATGGCCAAAGGAAAATTATGATAAAAAAGCTGTTTTATGTGGAAACTGTCGTTTTGAATTAACAATTCATGAGTACTTAACAGCACATTCTATGTGTCCTTACTGCCACGCTTCCTATAATGATGGTTGCAAACTTCATTACCATCTTTATTTTGACGAAAATAAATCCGTGAAATAATCGCTTTACTTCGGATGAAGATGCAGGTATTATTATTTCAATCTTTAATTGAAATTCTTTTACGATGCATTAAACTAACTCTACCGATAATAGACTGTTTGAGACACAGAAGTTCTGTGTTTTTTCTTTTGTCGTCTCCCGTTCACGTATTGTTCTTGTGTATTTTGGCAGAAGTCTTCGGTTGATTCGTTTAGTTTAATGGCACCATTAAGAAAGAAGGAAAATAATCATGAAGAAGCTGAAAGAACTATTTCTTCATCCGCCAAGAGCTTTACTGCTTCTATTTCTCATTGTAAGTACGATTGGAACTGTTTTATTGAAATTACCACAGGCAACAACTACGCCTGTCAGCTGGTTAGATGCCTGGTTTACAGCTATATCAGCTATCACAGTTACAGGGCTCGTCGTGGTAGACACGGGTTCTGTTTATACAGTTTTTGGTCAGGTTGTTATTATGCTATTAATTCAAGTTGGTGGACTTGGTATTATGTCATTTGCTGTTGTTATCTTTCTTCTAATTGGAAAGAAAATCGGGATTTCACAACGTCTTCTAATCACACAAGCATTAAATCAACAAGGAATGGGCGGCATTATTAAGCTTGTAAGAAGTCTCTTTATTTTTTCAATAGTAATTGAAATCATTGGAGCCATTCTCCTATCTGCAAGGTGGATACCGGAATATGGAATAGGGACCGGCGTTTATGTAGCCATCTTTCACGCCATTTCAGCTTTCAATAACGCTGGATTTTCCATTTGGTCTGATAGTCTTTCTTCCTATGTAGGTGATCCGATCATTAACCTTGTGATCGTAATGCTTTTTATTTTAGGAGGAATCGGCTTCACAGTTTTGATTGATCTAAAGGATAAGAAGCATTTTCGAGAGTGGAAGCTTCACACGAAGTTAATGGTGATAGGAAGTCTCTTTATTAATGCACTTGCTTTTCTCGTCATTATTACTCTTGAGTGGAATAACGCTTCTACTCTAGGCCAGTTAAATGGAGCTGGGAAGGGATGGGCGGCCTTTTTTCAAGCGTTAACTCCACGAACAGCAGGCTTTAATACGATTGATATCGGTAGTATGGAAGAAGCTTCCCTCTTCTTTACAATATGTCTCATGTTTATTGGTGCAGGAAGTGCTTCTACGGGCGGAGGCATTAAGCTGACAACGTTTATCGCTATGCTTCTTTCTGTTAACACTTTCTTAAAAGGGAAGAATGAAGTAACGATCTTTCATAAGACGCTAGCCTTTTCGGTCATTATCAAAGCACTTGCTATTACGGTTATCTCGACAGGGGTTGTTCTAGTAGGGGTTTTCATTCTTGAACTTACACAAGACTCCCCTTTTCTAGCGAATTTGTTTGAAGTTGTATCGGCGTTTGGTACCGTAGGACTATCTATGGGGATAACGGGTAGTCTAGATGGTATTGGGAAGCTCACGATTATTGTGATCATGATGGTAGGGAAACTAGGCCCCCTCACACTAGCCTTTATCTTTGCTTCTAAGAAAACACCAAAAATCAGATATCCTGAAGAAGAAGTACTGACAGGTTAAAAGGGTTTCTGATTAACTTTTTATGAATGGGCATCAGAAGGTAAAGACAATAGAGATAGCGAAAAGACCGGTTTACGTAAATACGTAAACCGGTCTTTTAAAAAGATAAGAAAATAATTCTCGAAAACTGTTGACGACATTATATCCACATGGTAAGATGTTTCTTGTCACTTCGAAACACTAGCAACAACTTACATACGAAAATGTTTTCAAAAAAAGACATTGACTAAATGAGAGATTGCTGGTAAGATAGAAGTTGTCACTCGGGAGAAACAAACCGAGATTAATAGAATTAAATCGATCTTTGAAAACTGAACGAAACGCCATGTAAGTAGTTGTTTCTACGGAAACAAAACATTGTTTTAAAAGCTAGATTAAGCTTTCTATCGGAGAGTTTGATCCTGGCTCAGGACGAACGCTGGCGGCGTGCCTAATACATGCAAGTCGAGCGAAGAGATGGGAGCTTGCTCCCTGATCTTAGCG
>NZ_JAQQWV010000003.1:140875-440320 GCF_028610665.1 Guptibacillus sedimenti | reverse complement strand
ACCGGCTGAGCTAGGTGAAGGAGAGTTTTTTTCATCTTATATACTTCAAAACACCATTTCAACTAACAGGAAAATCAAAACCATTAAAAAAGCTTGTAGAGGAACCAAGGGTTCCTCTACAAGCTGACGAGCTTTGTATAGCTCGTCTAAGTAAGTTCCCTTATTCTGCAGGTCTCGGACCGGCATCCAGACCAGAACTTTCAACAGTCATCATAGGTTTTACTTCACAATCACCGTTAACGCGAACTTGACAGGAGAGACGTAGGTTTTCTTCTACACCTTTTTTCTTAAATGCTTCCTGCTCAATTTCAGTTAGATCTCCAAACTCCCCATTCATGACTTCAACACGGCAAGTTGTGCATTTTGCTTTACCACCGCACCGGTGAAGCACCTGAACTCCGTTATCTTCAAGTGCAAGAGTTAATTTTGTTCCTTCTTTTACGTCAAATGATCCGTGATCTGGTACTGTTACTTTAGCCAAAGAAATTCCTCCTTTATAAATCGTTCCCCGTTCACTTACTATCATATCGGAAATATGTACTTGTTTGAAGCACTCTTTTAATTGTAAAATTTCGTCGAATGATGTGTAAAGAATAGAAGGAAGGGTAAATAAGAAGTAGTAAAGATGAACCAGGAGGAAAAACATGGATAAAAAATATTTTACTTTAGAGGAAGCGAATAATTTATTACCCATGATTAAAAGAGAGCTCGCCGGATTAAAGCGTTTAAAAGCCCAGTTTAATGAACATTATGATCAAATTGAGCAACATAAAAAAACACTTCTTTATCGCCATAAAACAAAAGTAGATGAGGATATTCTATTTAAGAAAGAAGCGCGTATGGAGTTTATGGAATTAGAGGCACAAACGTTTATCAATAATATTATGGCCCTCGGTGTCGAAATAAAAAACGTAGATGAAGGGTTAATTGATTTTCCTGCCGTTATCAATGGAAAAAAAGTGCTACTTTGTTGGAAAGAAGGGGAAAGCAAGGTTTCCTTTTTTCATTCTGATCTTGGTGGGTTTAGCCAAAGAGAACCGATTGAAAACATCATTAAAGAAGAAGAGCAGGGCTGAGGTTGTTCAGCCTTTTTTTTAAGGATGGAAAAATAAATTTCAATTACCGTACTAGTATAGAAAATAAATTATTGCTTACCTTAAGAAACAAGGGAGGTGAAGCAATGAAAAATCCAAAGCAAAATCAGAAGCATGAGACAGAATTTGCCAGTGAGCTTGCAGCTGATCAGAACAATAATAAGAAACATAAAAAAAATAAAAAACAGAAAAAGAATGCCTAACAAAAAGAAGCTCTGAATGGAGCTTCTTTTCTTTATGAAAGTAGTAGATTAGTTCCCTTCTATCTCTAAAACAGTTAAAATAGAAAGCAGACTAAAGAGAGAAAAGGATGAGGATCATGAGCTTGTTACAGGCTGAATCAATCACCAAGTCATATGGAGAAAAAACATTATTTGATGAAATATCTTTTTCGCTCGAAGATAAGCAAAGAATTGGATTAATCGGTGTTAATGGGACTGGAAAATCATCATTGCTTAAAATCCTTGCGGGGCTTGAATCAATGGATCGTGGCAAACTTTATCACGCGAATCAATTTCATGTGGAATATTTACCTCAAGATCCTGTGTTTATAGAAAAGAAAACGATTCTGGAAACAGTTTTTGATAGTGACGTTCCACTTTTTAATACGGTGCGGAAATATGAAGAGGCACTTCAAATCGTTATGAATCATCCCGAAAAACAATCTGCTCAAGAAAAGTTGCTTCAAGCACAAGAAGACATGGATCGTCTTCAAGCATGGGATTTTAGTACACAAGCTAAAACGATCTTAACGAAGTTAGGTCTCCATGATTTTGAGGCAAAGGTTAATGCATTATCGGGTGGTCAACAGAAGCGGGTGGCACTAGCAAAAGCATTTATTAATCCTGCCGATTTATTAATTCTTGATGAACCTACAAACCATATTGATAATGCTACAGTGGAGTGGCTAGAGCAGTATCTTGCGAACTATTCGGGCACTCTTTTACTTGTCACACACGACCGGTACTTTCTTAATCGCGTAACGAATCGTATTTTTGAATTAGATAAGGGACGGTTATTTGAATATGAAGGAAACTATGCGACGTTTTTAGAACAGAAAGCGTTGCGAGAAGAACGTGAAGCAAAAGAAGAAGATAAGCATAACAAATTACTTAAGAGTGAACTCGAATGGCTAAAAAAGGGAGCGAAAGCAAGAACAACAAAACAAAAAGCCAGGAAACAAAGAATTGAAAACATGAAAGAAGTACCTGGGCGTGCGACTGAAGGCAGCGTAGATATGACATTAGGGGCTAGTCGACTAGGCAAAAAGGTGATTGAAGCAATTGACCTTACAAAAACCATTAATGGTCGTACCTTGACTGATCGCTTTAACTATCTTGTTCTTCCTCAAGATCGAATTGGTATCATCGGACCCAATGGTTCTGGTAAAACAACATTACTCAATATGCTTGCAGGTCGGATTGCCCCTGATTCTGGTCACGTTGAAATTGGGGTCACAGTTAAGCCTGGTTTTTACACCCAACAAAATGAAGGGCTTGATGAATCTCTAAGAGTTATTGAGTACATTCGAGAAGGGGGAGAAGAGGTTCGCCTCCGTAAAGGCGGTACCGTTTCAGCTTCCCAAATGCTTGAGCGATTTTTATTTTCACCTGATATGCAGTGGACTTACATATCACGATTGTCGGGTGGAGAGAAAAGAAGGTTATATTTGCTTCGCATTCTAATGGAAGAACCAAATGTCCTTTTTCTTGATGAACCTACGAACGATTTGGATGTTCAAACGTTAGCGGTATTAGAAGACTACCTTGCTGATTTTCCTGGGGCTGTTATTACCGTCTCTCACGATCGCTATTTCCTTGATAAGATCGCAGAACAGCTTTTTGTTTTTGATGGCACAGGAAAGATTAATCATTATTATGGCTCTTACTCTGATTACCTTGACGTTATAAAAAGAGAAAAAGAACTTGAAGCACTTGATAAAAAACAAACGAGTCAAAAACAAGACATTGTGAATGAAAAGCCTAAGCAAGTGAAATTATCCTATAAAGAAAAGAAAGAATGGGAAACCATTGGGGACACAATTGAGAAAATAGAGCAGCGCATTGAAGACGTGAAGAATGAAATTGCAGAATCAGGAAGTGATTTTGCCAAAGTAGACGAGCTCTATAAAGAAGAGCAGGCTCTTTCAATGGAGTTAGAAGAAAAAATTGAACGGTGGTCTGAGCTCTCTGAAAAAATGGAATAAGCAATAAAAAATCCTACCATACACGCTGGTAGGATTTTTTATCGTGTCCATTAACTATAAGTAACGTGAAAAACTATGAAATAAAACTTCACAATGTCTTTAGAATATTTTGAGAAACGAAGTAAATAGTGGTATAATAATTCAGAAAGTTACGAATCTAGAGAGAAAGGAGAAAATTTGTGAAGTTTTATTTATCGGTAGATATGGAAGGAATATCAGGACTTGTTGATGACTCGTTTATTGATTCGAGCAAACGGCACTACGAACGCGGGCAGGAAATCATGACGAAGGAAGCCAATCATGTGATTGAAGCGGCGTTTGGAAGTGGATGTTCAGCGATAACGGTGAATGATAGTCATTCAAAAATGAACAACTTGCTTTTTGAGAAGCTTCACCCTGAAGCAAGGCTCATTTCAGGAGATGTGAAACCTTATTCAATGGTTCAAGGGTTGGATAGTACATATGAAGGGATGGGAATGATTGGCTATCACGCACGCGCTGGCACACCGGGTGCAATGTCTCATTCCATGTTCCACAATGTAAGGAATTTCTACATAAATGAGCTAGTTGTTGGAGAGCTGGGGATGAATGCTTACGTTGCAGGATATTTGGGTGTTCCAGTATTATTTGTCGCTGGTGATGATCGAGCAGCACTTGAAGCTGAACAGCTAATCCCAAATATTACAACTGCTGTAGTTAAAGAATCGATTTCACGATCTTCTGCGCTTTTACTTTCTCCTCATAAAACAGAGAGGATTTTGCGTGAACAGACAGAGAAGGCGTTTAACAACAGACACAATGTCGAACCATTAGTTCCTCCTCGTGAGCCTGTACTTCGCATTGAATTTACTAATTATGGACAGGCCGAGTGGGCGAGCCTTATGCCTGGTGTTGAAATTGAAGCAGAAACGACCGTTAAATATCAAGCGAAAAATATGCTTGAAGCTTATCGAGCTATGCTTGTGATGACAGAATTAGCATCTAGAACAACATTTAGCTAGAAAGTAGGGATGCCTGTGGCGAAATATATTGTAAATCGTCTCTTCGCCATGGTGATTACATTATGGATCATCGTAACCATTACGTTCTTCTTAATGCACGCGGTTCCAGGGTCACCATTTAATCAGGAAAGAAACACCAGTGAAGCGGTGCAGCAAAATCTTGAAGCGCATTACCATTTAGATGAACCGGTCTTTATTCAATATGCGATTTATATTAAATCTCTTGCAACACTTGACTTTGGACCATCAATTAAACAATCTTCTACCTCCGTTAATGAAATGATTGGGAGAGGGTTTCCTGTCTCAGCAGAGCTCGGAATAACTTCTCTCCTGATCGCGATTATTTCAGGCATAATACTTGGAATCATGGCAGCCCTTCGTCACAATGGGGCAATTGATTATATGGCCATGACATTTGCCGTAATAGGGATTTCTGTACCGAATTTTATTATGGCGACACTACTTATTCAACAGTTAGCGGTCACATGGGAGATTTTCCCGGTAGCGACGTGGGCGTCACCAATGCATATGATTCTTCCATCAATCGCGCTTGCTACAGGCCCTATGGCGATCATTGCGCGGTTAACGAGGTCAAGTATGATCGAAGTACTAAATCAAGATTACATCATGACGGCTCGAGCGAAAGGGATGACCACCTTTCAAATTGTTACAAAGCATGCACTAAGGAATGCATTGCTACCAGTTATCACGATTCTTGGTACGCTTGTTGCTGGTGTATTGACGGGTAGTTTTGTTATTGAAAAAATCTTTGCTATCCCTGGAATGGGGAAATACTTTATTAACGGCATTAATGATCGTGATTATCCTGTCATTATGGGAACAACTGTCTTTTATAGTGCTTTCCTCATAATGATGCTCTTTATTGTAGACATTGCTTACGGGATATTAGATCCGAGAATTAAGCTACATAAGAGGGGGGAGTAGCATGATACCAGAGCGAAAAGAAATAAAACAGGAGTTATCTGATGACCTGTTTCTTCCGTTACAAAATCCCTCTTCTAATGCTGAAATGATTGCGAAACCTAGTATTTCCTACTGGAAAGATGCCTGGATGAGACTTTCAGGGAACAAGCTATCAATGGCAGGCCTTGTAATGCTAGTTTTACTCGTACTAATGGCGATATTTGGGCCGTTATTAACGCCTTATTCCTATGAGCACCAGGTGCTAACAGAAGGCAATCTACCACCTTCTTCTGAACATTGGTTCGGAACGGATAATCTTGGACGAGATATGTTTACGCGAACATGGAATGGAGCGAGGATTTCATTATTCGTTGGATTTATGGCGGCTATTATCGATTTCATCATCGGAGTCGCTTATGGTGGGTTTTCTGGTTATAAAGGTGGAAGAACAGACAATTTTATGATGAGAATTATTGAGATTTTATATGGTCTTCCATACTTGCTGATGGTCATTTTACTAATGGTAGTCATGGGACCTGGACTATTCACAATTATTATTGCGTTAACCGTAACGGGCTGGGTTGGTATGGCGAGAATTGTTCGAGGCCAGGTTCTTCAATTGAAGAACGCCGAGCACGTACTGGCATCCAGAACGTTTGGAGCGCGTGCTGGTCGTGTTATTCGAAAGAACCTACTTCCGAATACAATGGGACCGATTATCGTTCAAATGACGCTGACTGTACCTACAGCGATCTTTGCAGAAGCCTTCTTAAGCTTTCTAGGACTAGGTGTCCAGGCACCTGTTGCGAGTTGGGGTGTTATGGCGAATGATGGATTGTCTGTTATTTTATCTGGTCACTGGTGGAGATTATTCTTCCCTGCATTCTTTATTTCGTTAACGATGTTTGCTTTTAACGTTCTTGGCGATGGTTTGCAGGACGCGCTTGATCCAAAATTACGTAAGTAAACCTCATTTTCATGAGATTTCACTGATAATGACATTTTAAGGGGGAAATTTATTTGAAGAAAATCGTAACAATGCTACTTTCCTTGTTGCTTCTTATTGGAATCGTTGGTTGTACAACAACGGAAAATAGCTCATCAAATTCAAACTCAGGAAGTGACGATGCAAAGCAAGAAGAGGGTACAAAGGTACTTAAGCTGAATAATGGAAGTGAACCAACTTCATTTGATCCACCAATTGGCTTTGATAGCGTATCATGGAACGCGTTGAACAACTTAATGGAAGGTTTAACGCGTCTTGATGAGAAGGATCAGCCACAGCCTGCTGCGGCAAAAGAGTGGGAGCTATCTGAAGATGGCAAAACGTATACGTTCCAATTACGTGAAGATGCGAAGTGGTCGAATGGAGAAGCCGTTACTGCTGAAGATTTTGAATATGCCTGGAAGCGACTAGCGAATCCTGATACGGCATCTCCAGCCGCGTTTCTTGCTTACTTCATCGAAGGGGCGGAAGCATATAATACAGGAGAAGGATCAGAAGACGATATGATGGTAAAAGCTGTGGACGAAACGACGCTTGAGGTAACACTTGAAAGTCCAGTTGCTTTCTTTCCTAATTTGATTTCAAACCCGGCTTTCTTCCCTGTTCATAAGGCGACAGTTGAAGAAAACCCTGAATGGCATACGGAAGCTGATACGTATGTAAGTAATGGACCTTTCAAACTATCAAAATGGGAACATGATTCTGAGTTTGAATTTAGTAAGAATGAAAATTATTGGGATGCTGCGAATGTAAAGCTTGACCAAGTAAATTGGGCAATGGTTGATGATACGAATACAGAGTATCAAATGTATAAAACAGGAGAGCTTCATACTTCTGATGTCCCAGCTGACTTAAGCGAAGAACTTTTCAGCGATGGGAAAGCTCAAGTGGAAGATCAGTCAGGAACTTATTTCTATCGCTTCAACCTTGAAATGGAGCCTTTCCAGAATGAAAATATTCGAAAAGCGTTTGCAATGGCCGTTGATCAGCAGAAAATTGTAGAGTTCGTTACGAAAAATGAAGAGAAACCAGCTTACGGCTTTGTTGCATATGGATTTGAAGATGCGGCAGGTGGTGATTTTAGAGAAGTTGGCGGTGATCTCGTCAAAACAGACGCGGATCAAGCAAAAGAACTACTTGAAAAAGGCATGGAAGAAGAAGGGTACGATCAACTTCCAGCTGTAACCTTAACGTACAATACGGATGATGCTCATAAAAAAATTGCTGAAACGCTACAACAAATGTACAAAGAAGTTCTTGGGGTAGATGTAGAGCTTGCGAACCAGGAATGGAATGTTTTCTCTGATGAACAAAAGCAACTAAACTTGCAATTCTCAAGAAGCTCATTCCTTGCCGATTATGGCGACCCGATTAACTTTCTTGAAAGTTTCCAAACGGATCATTCTATGAACCGTACTGGATGGAGCAACGAGGAATATGATTCTTTAATCGAAAAGGCGAAACAAGAAACGGACGAAGCGAAACGTTTCGAATACATGCATGATGCAGAAGCACTCTTATTCGAAGAAATGCCGATTTTCCCAATTCATTTCTACAATCAAGTTTACCTTCAGAGTGAAGATGTGACGGGAATTGTTCGTCACCCTGTAGGATACATGGAATTGAAATGGGCGGATATTAAGTAAAAGCACGGAGCCCGGTTTGAGTAAACCGGGCTCTTTTTTATAAGAAGACTTTAAAGGAAATCTGAAAAAGGACTATAGTTCTATGTTCATCATTGATAGAATAAACGTGATGAATGTCGTAAGCCTAATTGAAACTTACCGGATCACGTCCTCATGAAAAGGAGAATTTGAATGAAGATCACGAACATTGAAACGTTTTGTGTATCAGTTCCATTGAAGAAACCATTTAAAACGGCGCTTCGAACGGTAACAGAAGCTGAAGCTGTGATGGTGAAAATCGAAGCAGAAGAATTAGTAGGTTTTGGTGAAGCTCCGCCAACGGTGGTGATTACGGGGGAGAGTCTGGCTAGTATTAATTCAGCGATACAACATGTGATTAAACCGAAACTAATTGGAATGAACCTCACAGAATATGAATCTATCTTCCACCAACTTCACAATGCAATGATCGGAAACACAAGTGCGAAAGCTGCGGTCGATATGGCCATTTATGACCTTATATCGAAAAAAAATTCTCTTCCTTTATATCAGTTTTTAGGCGGTTATCGCAACACGATGCAAACGGACTACACTGTAAGCGTGAATGATCCTAATGAAATGGCTAATGACGCAGTCCAGTACATAGAAGATGGCTTTACCATTTTGAAAGTAAAAGTTGGAAAAGATACGATCCAAAATGATCTAAATCGCATTAGAGAAATTAGAAAACGCATTCAAAACAATGCCTGTATCCGACTTGATGCAAATCAAGGTTGGACGCCTAAAGAAGCCATTTATGCCATTCGTCAAATGGAAGAGGAAGGGCTAAACATTGAACTAGTTGAACAGCCGGTACATAGAAAAGACTTAGAGGGATTGAAGAAAGTAACTGATGCTGTACTGACACCAATTATGGCGGACGAGAGCATATTTTCACCTCAAGACGCTCTTCAAGTCATTGAAATGCGCGCGAGTGATCTTATTAATATTAAACTGATGAAATCTGGAGGAATTCACCAGGCACTTAAAATTAACGCACTTGCTGAGACTGCTGGAATGGAGTGTATGGTTGGCAGTATGATTGAATCCCGTGTAGGCATAACTGCTGCTGCTCATTTTGCTGCAAGTCAACGAAACATTACTCGATTTGATTTTGATGCGCCCCTTATGTTTCGAGACGATCTCGTTCAAGGTGGCGTTCACTATAGGAGGAATGTGATGACTTTTACGGAGACTCCAGGATTAGGAATTCACACAATTGAAAAGGATGGGATGACAATTGGAATTGACTAGAAAAACAATCGCTGTAACAGTAGCAACATTATGGACAACACCAGAGAAAGCACGATCGATTGACAAGAATGCCATTACAAATCCTGTCCGCTTAATCGACTGGTTGGAGCCGTTAACATATACAGAAAGACTTGAGTTATGTGATCAAAATCATATTCAATCACAAGTATTATACGGGGAAGAAGTCATTGTACTTGATCAACGAGGGAATTGGTCATACGTTCTAGTACCTTCTCAACCTTCTTCAAAAGATGAAAGAGGCTATCCAGGATGGATTCCGACAGTTCAGCTATCGACTCGAATACCTGATCCTAATTCCTTATGTGTTTCAACAAACAAACATGGTGCTAAACTGCTTGACGTGACTAAAAACAGCGAGATGCTATTAAGTTATCAAACGATTCTACCTGTACTCGATGAACAAAAGTTGGATTATGTCGTTTGGACCCCTCATGGGGAGGGACGATTAGATAAGGAAGATGTAACACTTTGGAGAAAGAACGAGCAAGCGGGAACAGGGGATGAGCTTGTTCACGAAGCTGAAAAGTTTATTGGTCTTCTTTATTTATGGGGAGGCATGTCTTCATATGGCTACGATTGTTCAGGATTTAGCTATAATATGGCGAGGTCCATTGGCTGTACAATTCCGCGTGATGCACATGACCAATTGAACAGTGGGGAAGCCGTTGAAGAAGGAGAGTGGGAAAAAGGTGATTTACTCTTTTTTGCTTATGAACATGGGAAAGGATCGGTTCACCATGTAGGCATTTACTATGGAGATGGGAAAATGATTCATTCTCCTAGTACAGGTCGATTTATTGAAGTAACACCACTTAAAGGAACCATTTACGAGGAAGAATTATGTGGCGTCGTACGTTATTGGGGGAAAAATTGATGCAGTTTGGACAGGTGAAAGAGAAAATCCTTGAATGTTTTCATGGGCTTGAAGGGAATCAATCGATTTATGTATCGACACCTGATGGCGAAATTGCGTTACATGCTGATCAGCCAGTATCCTCAGCAAGTATTATTAAAATCGCTATCTTGGTTGAAGCATTAAAACAAGTCGACGATGAACAGTTGACAATAGATCAGGTTGTCCAAATAGATAACGTAAATTATGTTGGGGGAGCCGGAGTGATAAGCCATCTTTCACGTGATCATCATTGGAAGTTAGCTGACCTCCTCAAGTTGATGATCATATCCTCTGATAATACTGCAACGAATCAGCTAATTGATTTAGTTGGCGAACACAACATTAATCATACAATGAAAGCAGCGGGAGCCTTTCATTCAAAGCTTATGAGAAGGATGATGGACCGAGATGCTCTTAAATCAGGATTGGACAACATGGTCAGTGGGAAAGACACCTATTTACTATTGCGTGAATTTGTTACCCAGCATTTACTGTCACAATCTTCCATGGAATGGGGAGTAGAGGTCCTATTACAGCAACAGTTTAAAGATAAGTTTCCAAGCAAAATTTCTTCTATAAAAGAAAATTTGCTTGCTCACAAAACCGGAGAACTGATTGGAGTCGAACATGACGCTGGCATACTGTTTACTTCTAATGGTCCTGTGGTTTATGCCTTTTTAACAGCAGGCTTATTGGAGAATCGTTATGGGCGAGAAGCTATCGCGAATGCAGGCAGGTTGTTGTATGACTTTTACGAGTAATCGATCGATATCGAAAGACGCTGTCCAAAAGTGGAGAGCGTCTTTTTTATATGATTAAGGCCCTATTGTTACAGAAGTGCCAATTGGAATCGTATTGGCGATTTGTTCCACATCTTGATTATACATGCGAATACAGCCTCTCGAGACGTATTTTCCGATTGAGGATGGATCATTTGTACCATGAATGCCGTAATGGATCTTTGAAATACTCATCCACATTGTTCCAAATGGGCCTCCAGGATTTGGGGCTTTATTAATAATAATAAACTTTCCGGCGGGCGTATCGTGAAGCATACGGCCAACGCCGACAGGGTATACCTTTACAGTAGACCCATTTTTTAGAAGCGTAAGTGTACGGTTAGTTAACGATACATAAATCGTAAAGGGTAGTGTGTTTGGATCTGGGTATCCTGGAATTTCAATTAGCTGGCCAGGATATATGAGGTTTGGGTTAGCTAGTGAATTTGCCATAATGATTTGCGAAACTGGAATACGGTAATCACCACTTATTGAAGACAACGTTTCACCTGATTTTACAACATGCCGCAAAATGAAACCTCCTTAAACAATGTTATAGCGAAGGGAATGAGAACAATGAATGTCATTATCGTATCAGATACGCATATGCCGCGGATGGCAAAGCAACTTCCAGAAATTTTACGAAAGGAACTTCTTGGAGCAGATCTCATCATCCATCTAGGGGACTGGAAAACAAAACAAGTGTATGAAGAATTAAAGTCGTTTGCACCTGTAACAGGAGTTTATGGTAATGTTGACGAAGCTTTTTTTATTGAACAATTTAACGATAAACTTGTCCTAGACCTGGAGTCTCATCGCATAGGCATCACGCATGGGCATGGTAAAGGAAAAACAACAGAGCAAAGAGTGATAGCTCAATTCGAAAATGAAGATGTAGAAATAATTCTCTTTGGGCATTCACACATCCCTCTTCATAAAGAGTATGAAGGGAGAATCCTCTTTAATCCTGGATCCCCAACTGATAAGCGAAAACAGTCCCATTACTCCTTTGGTAAATTGAGCGTAGTACGAAATCAGCCTCTTTACATCGAACATGTTTTCTTTCTGAAAAAATAGGGCATTACGTTAAAAACAAGCTTTTGTGCATAAAATGTTGAACTATTTCCGGCTAATATGTATAATGTTTGTATAACATATGTGCGAAGTTTCATATGCGGATGGAAGGGGAACTAATCATGTCAATAAAAAAACGAGTTATTGTAATCGGGGCTGGACCAGGGGGGCTTACAGCCGCCATGCTTCTAGCAAGTAAGGGACACTCGGTTACAGTCTATGAGAAACAGTCCTATGTCGGTGGTCGAACCTCGGGATTTGAGCGAGGCGGCTATCGTTTTGATAGAGGGCCAACCTTCCTTAACATGCCGCATATTCTTGAAGAAATGTTTGAAGAATCTGGACGGAATGTACACGACTATCTTGATTTAATCGAGATTGATCCAATGTACGAATTGAAGTTCGATGACGTGTCTTTTTATCCTACTCGAGATCAGGATGAGATGGTACGTAGAATTGAACAAACTTTTCCTGGCGATGGAGAAGGATATAGACGTTTTATGAAAGAAGAGAAAGAGAAATTTGAAGCACTTATGCCTATACTCCAAAATAAACATGATTCCCTCCTTGACTATGGGAGATGGCGATTTGTAAAAGCATTACCAAAGTTAACAGTTACGGATAGTGTTTATAAACGCTTGTCTCATTATTTTCAGGATGAACGGCTGCGGTTATCTTTTACATTTCAGGCGAAATACCTTGGGATGTCCCCATGGGAGTGTCCCGGTGCGTTTACGATTCTATCTTATATGGAGCATGCTTACGGAATCTTTCATCCAATCGGAGGGCTAAATCAAATTCCAGAAGCCATGGCTAAAGTAATCAAAGAAGAAGGCGGAGACGTATATACGAATAAAGGTGTTAAACAACTTCTGCTGGATGGAAAAACAGTGAAAGGTGTCGAACTCGAAGATGGGTCTTTGGAGTATGCAGATGAAGTTGTCATTAATGCAGACTTTGCCCATGCTGTAAATCACCTCATTCCTTCAGGATCTGTGAAAAAGTATACACCTGAAAAAATGGAGCAGAAAAAGTACTCCTGTTCTGCATTTATGCTTTATCTAGGTGTTGATAAGAAATATGAATTACCTCATCATTCAATCATTTTCTCTTCTGACTATAAAAAGAACGTAGAAGAGCTTACAAAGCAAAAGATCCTTTCAGAAGACCCGTCTATTTATGTACAGAATGCTTCTGTCACAGATGACACGCTAGCACCAGAAGGGAAATCTTCTATTTATATACTCGCTCCAGTTCCAAATAACTTTAGTTTAGTAGATTGGGAAGAGCGAAAAGGTGATTTTAGAAGGTTAGTTCTTGATCAACTTGAACAAAGAACAGGATTCAAAGATATTGAGCAACACATTGAAGTAGAAGAAATGTACACACCTACGGATTGGGAAATGGATTTAAACGTTTATAAAGGCGCAACGTTTAACCTTGCTCATAATCTTCCACAAATGATGTATTTCAGGCCACCCAATCAATTTAAAGAGCTAAATAACTGCTGGTTGGTTGGCGGAGGAACTCATCCTGGAAGTGGGCTTCCTACTATAATGGAGTCAGCACGGATTACGAGCAAAATGCTTCATGAGCAGGCATCATTGGAGAGTGTGAAATGACGATCGGTATTGTAGGTGGAGGGATTGGCGGGATGCTTTCTGCGCTCCTTCTTTCACAAAAGGGATACAAAGTTGACATACATGAAAAAACATCATCATTAGGTGGAAGACTTGCATTTATTGAAAAAGATGGATTCAAGATTGATAAAGGACCGACAATTGTGCTTCTTCCAGAAATGATATATGAGTTTTTGGATAAAGCAGGTATTCCGAGGGAAGAAGTCGAGATGGTAAGGTGTGACCCCCTGTATCGTATGATTTACCCTAATGGAGAAACCTTTACAAAAACGAGCGATATTGACAAGCAGTTAAAAGAAATTAATCGCATGTTCCCTGGTGAGGAACAGAACTTTCTCTCATACATCGAGGATATGCGTGAACGATTTATTAAAGGGAAAGCCGCATTTCTTGAACGGTCCTTTGTTAATCGGAAAGATTTCTTTACACCTAGTAATATTAAGCTTCTTCTCGAATTAAAAGCTTATCAATCTGTTCAATCACAAGTTTCAGATTATTTCACAGATGAGCGATTGCAGGATGCCTTTTCCTTACAAACTCTTTATATTGGTGGTAATCCATCTGCTTCACCTGCTCTCTATTCACTTGTTCCATTTAGCGAGTATGAACATGGAATTTGGTATATCAAAGGAGGGTATGCGAGTCTTATTACTGTATTAGAAAAACATCTTCATCTACAAAATATTTCAGTTCACCTGGAATCCAATGTAGAGGAACTTCTTATCGATGGTAATGTATGTAAAGGGATTCGTACTTCGAGTGGCGAACATTATTATGATAAAGTAGTTTACAATGGAGATTTCCCTATGATTAAGCATCTTATAAAGGATGTGAAAGCACCTAGAAAGAAATACAAAGCCTCTTCTGGTTGTCTGCTTCTTTACATGGGGCTAGACCGAGTTTATGAGAATGCAGATGTTCATCAATTTTTCATGACGGATAACTTTTCTTCTCATATGAAAGACGTCTTTCAAAGCGGAAAACTGACTGACCAGCCAGCTATTTATACTTTCCATCCTTCTCGAATTGATGAGACGTTAGCCCCTCCTGGTAAAGGTGTATTGTATGTTCTCATTCCCGTCCCTTCAGGGGAATCGATTCAATGGGATGAAAAGGAGCATGTAGCCTCCAGAATGATTGAACTTCTTGAGTCACGAGGGTTTCCCGGTTTACGTGAAGCAATCGAATGGATGGAGATTCGAACACCTGCTGATGCAGAGTTAGAAGGGTTGTATAAAGGTGGAAGTTTTGGAATCGCACCGACGCTCACACAATCCGGTGCTTTTAGACCACAGGTAAAACCATTTAAATATGATAATCTTTATGCAGTTGGCGCGTCAATCCATCCTGGAGGTGGAATTCCGATTGTGATGCAGGGAGCGGATCTTCTTGTAAAAGAAATTGAAAGGGTGTGAACGAAAGATGCTTGAACAAGCCTATGCACACTGTGAAGCCATTATTAAACATCACTCCAAAACCTTTTATAAAGCTTTCTCTTTACTGCCACGTGCTAAGAGGAACGCTGTTTGGGCTGTATATGGCTTTTGCAGACAGGTTGATGACATCATTGATGAAGGCACAGATCCTGAAGCAGAACTAACCGTCTTTCGTTCTGAATTTGCCTCTTTTTTGAATGGACAAATCCCGCAAACCGACCCGATGTGGCTTGCACTCGAAGATGTATTCCGTCATTATCCAATGGAAGCAAAGGCCTTCCATGATATGATTGCTGGCCAGGAAATGGACTTATACAAAACTAGGTATTATACGCTTGATGAACTTGAACATTATTCTTATCATGTAGCTAGCACGGTAGGTCTCATGCTTCTTCCTATACTAGCGCCACAGAGAGTAGATCAACTACGAGAGAGTGCTATTTCACTTGGTCTTGGCATGCAAATTACGAATATTCTAAGAGATATTTCAGAAGATCTTGATCGCGATCGTATTTATTTGCCTATCGATGAGATGACAAAAGCGGGGTATCATGTTGACGATTTAATGAGTAGAACAAAAAATGACGCTTTCGTAAGCGTTTGGGAAAAGTTAGCTTCTCGCGCCGAAATGCATTACGACCATGCTTTTTCAGCAATGCATCACTATCCACTAGATTCACGTCTTCCAGTAAAAAGCTCTGCTGTCTTTTATAAAGCAATCTTACAATCAATTCGAAAGAAAGACCATAACGTCTTTCAACAGCGTGCTTTTGTGTCTGATCAGGAAAAAGAAGCGCTTCTATCAGGAATTGCAGGAAACTAGCAGAACGCTCACCTTCAAGAAGGTGAGCGTTTTTATATATAAAGCTTATCACGAAAAAAGAGTTGTAAAATTTGTGAAGATTTGAAATGATTAGGTGAGTATTGCTCACTATTTTCACTAGATCGAGAGACCGTCAATTTATATTAAACTAGGTGAACAAGATGATAAAAAAGGTCGATCATGGTTTTTCCTACTATTTATTGAAACCGTTACACACCTCTTCCGTTTTAAATATTATTCTCTACCATGGTTGGGGAAGCAATGCATCAAAATACTTGGAATATGCCTCATCTTTAACTGATTGCGGTTACTCAGTTATTATTCCGGAATTGATTTATCATGACTCCCGAAATCCTCTCCTAAATCCTTTCTCTCAACAAAATATGGAATCCTATTTTTGGAAAGTGATTTTTCAAAGTATCGATGAGTGTCACCAGTGGTTAAACCGTTCAAACATAGTAAAGAAAAACACGGTGGTTGCTGGGGTTTCAATGGGAGGATTTATTGCAAGCGGGGTTTATGCGACTGCTGAATTAAAGGGATTAGCAAATATTAATGGTTCAGGATCGTTCATTTGTTCAGAACGATTTTTTCGTCAAGCGTCCAAACGGGACCCTCTAACGAATAGTGAAGAAGCTAGGTTTAGAATGTATGATCCTATCAATTACGTTCACGGAGATGGATCAATTCTTTTGATACATGGTGAACAGGATCAAATAATCTCCATTAAATGTCAAGAAGATTACTATAGTTATTTAACAAATAAAGAAAAAAAGGTTCATATGAAACGATATAAGCATGTTGGACATGAATTTACAACATCTATGCAAACCGACTTTTTAAACTGGTTAGAATTTCAAGCTGCCAGGTGAGCATCTGATAAGAAGAAAATATGACAACGAAACTAGCAGGAAAGGAAGAATGTTTTTGATTCATATTGAAAAAAAGAAGATTATTTTAAGAGAAGCCACATGGGAAGATATCAATACTTTATACTATTGGAAGTATGAAGAGAAAAATCAGGAAGCAAAAA
Source organism: Guptibacillus sedimenti (assembly GCF_028610665.1). Classification (NCBI taxonomy): domain Bacteria; kingdom Bacillati; phylum Bacillota; class Bacilli; order Caryophanales; family Guptibacillaceae; genus Guptibacillus; species Guptibacillus sedimenti. The sequence goes on along the minus strand of NZ_JAQQWV010000003.1, from coordinate 423,470 downwards.
AATGGAATGGACCCTATATTTTAGAAAAAAAGCTGTCGAGAATAGAGTATCGACATGAATGGCAAAAGCAATCGGATATTTATCCGGGAGTTCCTGATACTCTTGTTATTGAAGCTGATCAAGAAGTAATCGGAACAGTTGGCTCCTATTGGGTTGATAAGTACACGAACTGGCTTGAAACAGGGATTGTAATCTACAACCCTCTCTTTTGGAATGGAGGATACGGTTATGAAGCGTATAAAGAATGGATAAACTTTCTTTTTCGCTCTACTGATCTTCACCGAATTGGGATGTCTACATGGTCTGGAAATATACGAATGATGAAAGTAGCAAGTAAAGTTGGTATGAAAGAAGAAGCCCGAATAAGAGAGGCTAGAATGGTAGAAGGCATCTACTATGATGCGATTAAGATGGGCATTTTACGTAAGGAATGGGAAATGACGCACGATTAAAAAGCTTGAATTGAAAATATGGAGGACATGATGAAGAAATTAACTTATACACGTTTACTAAATGAAACGATTTCTATATATGAAAAGAAAGGTAGTTTGGAAGCTTATCAATTTATGAAAGAAAATGCAGAGAAGGTTGATGGGAACGAGGCACAGCTCTACAACTTTCAATATGCGCTTGCCGCTGCATCAGACCTTAAAGAAGAGGCACTAGGAATCATGAAAGAAGCAATCCTCGATCATGGGTACTGGTATGAATATTACTATTTACAAGAAGACGAAGATTTGAATTCTATCCGTTCATTTAAAGAGTTTCAGGAACTGGTTGAACTTTGTAAAAGAAGAGAAGAAGATGCAAAGAAGCAAGCAGTGCCGAAGTTAACAATTCTCAGTGAAGGTCAAAATCAACCTATTCTGATGGTGTTACATGGCGATCAAGAAAATGCCAAGATGACTTCATCCGTATGGAACCGTCCCGCGACACAAGGTTATACGCTTGCTTTTCCACAATCCTCTCAAATTCAGTTCTCAGATGCTTATGAATGGGAAGATTTACAAAAAGGTGTGCAGGAAATACAAGAACATGTTAAAGAACTTTCTTCTCACAACTCATTAATAATTGGAGGATTTTCCGCTGGATGTCGCGTTGCACTTAAAGCGATGATGGAAGGACGCATATCAGTAGATGGATTTGTTTTTGTCGCTCCATGGCTTCCTGAAATTGATGAGTGGAAAGAAGCGATGACTTCATTACAAAATACGAATATAAGCGGTTATATCATTTGTGGCGATCAAGACGATGATTGTTTGGAAGGCTCAAAAGCTTTATCAGCCATATTAGAGGAAAAAGACATTGCACATGAATTGAAAATCGTAAAGGGTCTGGATCATGAATACCCAGAAGCGTTTAATGAATCGCTACAGCGCGCTTTGCACTTTCTTCACAAACGAAAGTAAGGATTTTTTTACTTCACTCATAAATGAGATTGATCTTAGTGGTGTACTCACTTTATTGCTTGATGAAAATAGGGAGCGATTGAGAGGGGAGTCTATAGTGAGAGAACGGGTTGGATCATGTACACAATGTAAAAAATCAATTTATTGTTTGGATGGTTTTTTGGATGGTGTTATAGCTGAGAATCAAAAGCTATACTGCTTTCCATGTTATGAGAGATCAGAATTCGAAGCATCTAAAACCTAGATGGGGAGCGGGTTTGATTGTACCGGTACTTAGTTAAAAACTGGCCACCATTTATCGTAGGTGCGTCTATTGGTATTATCTCATTAGATCTATGGAGACAGAATCCAATCAGCTGGAGAATGATCGTTACTTTCTGTATTGGGAGCTTGTTAGGGTTAGTAGTGAGGTGGTATTACATAAGGGGGAAAGAAAAGTGAGATTGTCGGAGGAAACGCAATATGTTAGAAGTATCTGTTTAGAAAAAAGAGAATCGAATGAATTCCCCTTTTCTTTACCAGCTGTTCAATCGCTTCAAGAAAGGCTTGCTTTTCATCCGAATGTGACATACATTGTTGGTGAAAATGGCATGGGGAAATCGACGTTACTTGAAGGGATTGCCGGGGCGTTAGGCATAAACCCAGAAGGCGGAACAAAGAATTTTAATTTTTCAAGTTATGATTCACATTCCAATTTACATAATTTCCTAAAGGTAACGAGAGGCGTACATAAACCAAATGATTTATTTTTTTTTCGTGCAGAGACTTATTACAACCTTGCAACAAATATTGAAGAGCTAGATCGGGAAGGATTTGGTCCAAAAATTATTGATTCGTACGGTGGTCAGTCGCTTCACGAACAATCTCATGGGGAATCATTCTTTGCCACATTTATGTATCGGTTTAAAGGTGAAGGATTGTATATTTTAGATGAGCCTGAAGCTGCACTTTCACCAATCAGGCAGCTTTCAATGTTAACGAGAATACATGAGCTCGTTCAAGAAGGTTCACAACTCATTATTTCAACCCATTCACCGATATTAATGAGCTATCCTTATGCCAAAATTCTTCAGTTAACTGCTAAAGGTATGGGAGATGTTACTTTGGAAGAAACCGATCATTACGTAACAATGAAGCAGTTTTTTGACGACAAGGATCGTCTTTTGCATCATTTGCTTAACGGGTAAAGAAGTAGAACCAACAAGCTAAAACGGATCGAAAACAACGAAATGAGAAGCTCAATTGAAGTCTTGTAAATGATGAAAAGGAGCGAGATGGAATGTTTAGTTTACAAGTTAATGATGAAATAGCGTTAAAGTTACTTGAAATTAACGATGCGAAAGAACTCTTTGCGTTAGTAGATGAGTCCAGAGAATATTTACGAAAATGGCTTCCGTGGGTAGACCACATGAAGAACGAGAAGGACTATGAACCTGTTATCGAAATGTGGTTAAAACAATTTTCTTCGCATGATGGTTATCAAGCGGGAATTTTGTACAATGAAAAACTAGCAGGCATGGTCGGTTTTCATGGCATCGACTGGTCAAATAAAAAAGCAAGCATCGGCTATTGGTTAGCAGAAAACTTTCAAGGAAACGGTATAATGACAACTGCTGTTAAGGGAATCATTGATCAGGCATTTCACGAGTATGACTTGAACCGCGTTGAAATCCAATGTGGGATTGAAAATAAGAAAAGTAGAGCAATTCCTGAACGAATTGGTTTTAAACAAGAAGGAGTTATTCGAGATGCCGAATATTTGTACGACCATTTCCATGACACCATCCTATATAGTCTCTTATCGAGAGAATGGAAGTAACTTAACTGTTGGTGCGGTACTTTAATAAATAAAAACCTAAATCGTGATAAAGGGAACGCCATTCTTAATGGGTTCCTTTTTTAGTATTCAAATCTAATAACAATAATAAAATTGTTATAAAGAATAAAAAGTTATTGTTTTACGATAAAAATTGTTTTACAATAAAACAATAACGAAGCGAGGTGCTAACGATGAATCGAGGATCTACCTATTTTTTAAGATCAGTTGTTCTTCTGCTTGGAACTTCAGTTCTATTATTATGTATATTTGGCTTACCGTGGATCGCTAAAGAAGCATCAGGAAATGCAGAGTTTGCTTCTCTAATATATCCTGTCTTAATAGGAATGTACGTAGCAGCTATCCCGTTTTTTATAGCGTTATTTCAGGCATTGAGACTTTTACGCTTAATTGATAATGACAATGCGTTCTCGGTATTTTCTGTCAATGCTTTAAGGGTGATCAAATTCTGTGCGGTGGCGATAAGTGTTGTCTATATCATGGTTATGCCGTTTTTCTATTTCATCGGAGAGAAAGACGATGCGCCAGGAGTGATCTTAATTGGGCTCGTATTTATTTTTGCTTCACTTGTGATTGCTGTATTTACGGCAGTTCTTCAAAAATTATTAAAGAGTGCCATTGAGATTAAATCTGAAAATGATTTAACGGTTTGAGGTGAATAACATGGCAATTATTATTAATATTGATGTAATGCTGGCTAAAAGAAAAATGAGCGTAACCGAACTTTCAGGAAAAGTGGGAATTACAATGGCGAACCTATCTATATTGAAAAATGGGAAAGCTAAGGCGGTTCGTTTTTCTACATTAGAGGCGATTTGTAAAGCCTTAGACTGCCAGCCAGGAGACATTTTGGAATATAAGAATGAAGAAGATGCCGATGGTTCATAAACATAAATTGGATTTTAGACGATGAGAGCAATGAAACAACTCGGTCGTTTTGGTGTGGAACAAGCGCTATCCTGCTTGTTTCCTGTTGTGATCTTCGCTTCTTTAGCCGTCACACAAATTATTTCATTACCTTTCCTACCACGTTATGATTGGCTGCTTATTATTTGCTTTCTTATGCAGTGGGGGATGGTACGTTCAGGTCTTGAAACGCTCGATGAACTAAAGGTGATTACATTGTTCCATATCATCGGGCTAGCGCTTGAGCTCTTTAAAGTGCATATGGGTTCCTGGTCATACCCTGACGAGGGCTATACAAAAATATTTGGAGTCCCTTTGTATAGCGGCTTTATGTACGCAAGTGTCGCAAGTTATCTTTGTCAGGCGTGGAGGAGGTTGCATGTTCAGCTCATCAACTGGCCGTCAAATTGGATTGTTGTCCCTTTATCAGCTAGCATTTATTTAAATTTTTTTACTCATCACTATTGGATTGATGTCCGCTGGTGGTTATCTGGTCTCGTGATCATCGTTTTCTGGAAATCATGGGTTACATACGAGGTTAACCGGAGTCAGTACCGTATGCCAATTGCTCTTTCTTTTGTTCTGATCGGTTTTTTTATATGGATTGCAGAAAATATTGCTACCTTCTTTGGCGCCTGGGAGTATCCGAATCAAACAGAAGCTTGGAGTCTCGTTCATTTAGGTAAAGTAAGCTCTTGGCTTTTGCTTGTCATCGTGAGTTTTCTTATCGTAGCCACGTTAAAACGTGTCAAAGGAGAAAGTAGATCAAGCTGGCAAGAAAATTTATTTGTTCATAAGGATAGCGAGAAATTGCATGAGTGATTGCAGAAAGGATAGTAAATCTTATGTCACCAAATGTCGAGTGCTTAGGTTGTAAATTAGCCAATAAAATGGATCCTGTTCATGTGATTTATGAAGATGCTCAGGTTTGTTGCTTTTTAGATATCGAACCTTTTAATGAAGGTCACACGTTAATCTTACCGAAGAGGCATTTCCAAGATGTCGAGGAGTTAGACCCATTAACAGCAAATGCCATTATGAAAGCCTCAATAAAAATTTCAAAAGCACTCAAGCACCTATTCGCTCCAGATGGCATTAGTATTTGCCAAAATGGTGGTCAATTTAACGATTTAGGTCATTATCATATCCATTTGATTCCAAGGTTTCATGGTCAACCATTTTATAACGAAGCTGAAATTGACAATACCAAGGAGAAGCAGAACCTTAACGAAACAAAGACTAATTTAATGAAGCAATTACATGTTGATCGATAAGACTGATAGAGATGTAGGATTGTATAAGAGGAAAAAGCTATCATATGACTCTGTCATGGATGGCTTTTTTCATCAAGTGGGATACATGCTGGAATAGGGAGGGGATTATGATGAAAGTGAAAGCAGGTTTAAGTGTAAAGCTAGCATTGATTTGGCAGATCATATGGTATGTCATGTTTTTTACTAATTTTATTGGAGTTATGGGTTCTCGGAGTTCGTTACTACAAAATATGATATGGCTGGGCATACCGTTGGTTGGAATCATTACTTCTTTCATTTATTTATTGAAATTTAATTTTACTAGGGTTGCGCTTACTACTCTTACCTTATCACTACCGATTTGTCTATTATGGATATTAATTTCTGTTATAAGTAAAATGTAATTCTTTATAAATTTTGAGGAGCCGAGAGAAATGAAAATATCTGCCTGGATTTTATTGGTGTCACATACAATTATCCTATTTCTTTGGGTAATGAACTCTGAATATTTATTCTCATTTTTTGGGGTTGTGTTTTGGACTATTTTAGTAGCCATAGGTTTTACTGTACAAAAACAGTTAAATGAAAAGTTGTTAATAAAAGTATCATTGTTGGCTACAAGTTACCTTTTGGTAGTACTGATTGGAGTTACAGTTGGGATCTACTATGTTACAAGTTCGATGCCTTGATTTTTTTATAATTAAAGGGATTCTCTCTAGAATATGGAAGATATAATAAACATCAGATAGGAGGTAGGTAAATGGTTTTTGAAATGACTACTCAAGTTCGTGTTTCCAACATGGCAGAGGGGCGTAAGTGGTATGAGACTTTTTTAAATAAGAAGCCCGACTTTATTCCTCATGAGGGATTTGCGGAATGGGAGCTCATTCCCGGATGCTGGTTACAAGTAGCAGAGGGGAAAGTAACAGAAGGAAATGGCCCGTTGCGGTTAGGAGTCACAGATATTTCAGCGGAAAGAGAGCGATTAATGCAACACTTAAAATTAGCTAAGTTTGAAATACATGTAAGGTCAGAAGTTCCAGTTAAATGGGGTACGTTCACAGATCCCTGGGGAAACCTTCTGGGTTTTTTTGAATATCTGGATAAGAATGAAGAAGAAAAACAAAGGAAATCGATTATAGGCTGATAAAAAAGATGATGTTCAAAACTAGATGACGCTTAAATAAAATCAAATTGAATTTGTGTAGGAGGTCTATTCATGATTGAGAGAATTGATACTTTGTGCATGAAAGTAAAAAGCGTTGAGAAATCAAGTGATTGGTACGAAGAATTATTAGGTTTCTCGGTTGTTTTTAAGGGTGAAGGGTATCGTGTTTTAAGGGTTGGGGATGGAAGCAATGTACCGTTAACCATCGAAGAGGGAAACATAACCAATAACGTGGATCAAAGTTATCCCATCTTTTACTCAAAAGACATTCAAGGGTTGTATGCAAAACTGAATGCGCATAATGTCAGAGTTAGTGAACTAAATGATGATGGTGTCAATCATTTCTTCGATTTTTTTGATCTGGATGATAATAAACTTCAAGTTTGTTATTTTAAAGAGTAAGAATAAGAGACAGAATAGTCTATGAATAGCTAGTAGTAATCGATAGGGAGAGTTGAGAATGACTCCAAATTACCGCTTCATGAAAAAGCACAACTAAGAAAAAACAAAGTGAAAATGAGTGAAATACATACGCGAGAAATATTGGGTTTTCCAAGTGATAGACCAAGAATAGCATGGTATGACAATAAAGAGTAGAAGAGAAAAACGAGGGATTCGAATGGGGAAGCTGTTTTTGTATAGTGATCAAATTATGGAATCACCTGAAAATCAACGATTAGACTCATTACTTTTTAAAGGAATGGAAACGGAAAAAATTAAGGTTGGTTATATTCCATCAACGCAAGATAAAGATAAAAAGTATTTTTACACAAAAGTGGACTATTACAAGAATTACGGTATTTCGGATATCATGCTTTTTGATTTATACGCTGAATTTACTTCAAATAACATTAACAAGCTCATGGAATGTGACATTATCCATCTTTCTGCAGGAAACCCGATTGAATTTAGAAAAGCGATTAAACATCGCAAAATGGAACAGGTTTTATGGGATTATTATCGTAGTGGAGGAATCATTGTTGGCGTAAGTGGCGGTGCCGTTCAACTTGGTCAGTCTACTGCATTATTTCATCTTTTTAAAGGTTCAGTCTGTGTGGAGTCTTCTGATGCACTAAAGATGGTGAATTTTGAATTTCTCCCCCATTACAATCGTTGGAATAATGACTTTAAACAAGAGGTTCTAGTATATTCCAAAAGAACGGGAACAAGAATTTTATGCGTGAATGACGGAGATGGCGTTATAGTCGATGAGGAGAACATCCAAATGATCGGTGATATTAAAGTGATTGGCGAAAGTGAAAAGCTGAGTTAGCGTAAAACGGTCTAAAACGAAGGGAAAGCCATAAACGGCTTTCTCTTCGTTTTTTCATCTTTATTAAACCGTAGAACGATCTGTTTTTATAATCTTTTCTGCGACATTTCTCCCACTAATCACGACCATCGGTGATCCGCCTCCTGGATGCGTACTCCCTCCTGCAAAGTAGAGATTCGGTATGTCCTTTGATTGATTCGAAGGACGTAGGAAGCTGTTTTTTAAGGAGTTAGAGGAAATGCCGTACAAGGCTCCTCTGAAAGCGTGAAACCTCTCCTGGATCTCTTCAGGACCGACCAATTTCTCAACGACAAGATGTTCTCGAATTGACAGTCCGTGTTTTTCCAATTTATCGTACACCTTTTCTTTATAGTCTTCTAAAGAAATACGATTTTCGTCTGTTAAAGGTGGTGCGTTAACTAAAATAAAAAGATTATCACCGTCTGGAGAGACGGAAGGATCCGTGACAGAAGAATTTGAGATGTAAATTGTCGGATCGTCTGGCCACTGCCCGTTAAATAGCGTTTCAAACTCTTGAGAGTAATTTTTTGAAAAGTAAACTTGATGGTGCTCGAGGTTCTTTAACTTTGTTGATAGCCCGGCCATAATCACAAAAGCTGAGATCGATGGAGAAGACCGCTCGATTTTCTTGTTAGGCATTGATGGTCGGTTTTTCTCATCTACTAAGTTCGGATAGGCGTGAAGCAAGTCTCCATTAATAATGACATGATCTATTTGAAGCGAGGCGGCCGCTGTATCAATTCGGCGCGCTTTTTTGTTCTCAATGTGTATGTTCGTTACCTGTGAATTGAGGTGAAAAGTAACGCCAAGATCCTTCGCTGCCATTTCAAGACTTTTTGCAAGCTTAGTGTTTCCTCCCTTTACATAATAGACCCCTTGTACCATTTCAAGATAGCCAATCATCGCAAATGTTGCAGGTGCTTGATAGGGGGATGAACCTATATACGTCGAATAACGATTAAAGGCTTTTAATAAGAGAGGGTGCTTAAAATAGCGTTCGTGAAAATGGTTCATTTTTTCTAGTGGCCGCACCTGAACGACAGCGTTAAAGAGACCGGGAGACAAGTAATCCTGCCATTTCGTAAACATCCTCGGAAAGAACGAGTTCTTAGATAAATTATAGAGCCGCTCGATTTCCTTTAAATAGGCGTGATAGTTCTCAGCAGCAAACGGATCAAGCTTATGTAGTTGGGTTTTCATATATGTATCATCGGTACTCATCATAAAAGATTGTCCATCATGATCCACGTTTTTTGTATGATTATCGAGTTTTATCCAGCTGTAATAATTTCTAGGGTTAAGGTCTGCTTCTTCAAAAATAGAATCAAATACTTCAGGCATGGTCATCGTGTTTGGACCAAAATCAAAATGATGTGTCCCTATTTTAACGGGCATCATTTTTCCGCCTGTATAAGTATTTTTTTCAAAAACGTGTACATCGTATCCTTTGCTTGCTAGTTTAATCGAGGCAGACAGTCCACCGAGTCCAGCCCCGATAATCGCGATGGTTTTCATGAGTAAGTTCTTCCTTTCCAAACATACCCCTTCTGTTTTAAGCCTGTTCGCATTGAATGGATCAAAAGCGTCATAAATGCAATAGCGCTAAGTGGCATGAGAAATGCTAGCGTTATTTTCTGATTTGTTCTCCCATCAATCCATCCTTTTTGTAAAACGATAAGCAGGTAGGGGATAACTAAAGTGAGTTGAAGTGAGCCTGTCATAAAGTTATAAAGTCCAATCGGTAGTAGAACAAGCGGTCCGACATAAAAGAGACCGTAAAAAATAAATAGCATGATTATTAGAAACCGAGAGCGTCCAAGACCTGGGAATAAATTTTTCGTGAAACCTTCCCATACTTCTCGATTTGTTTGATACATGTAGCACGTGACCATATTAGTAATATTCGCAAGGAGCACTTTGCGTCCTTTTTTCTTAAATGCTTTTGCCAAATCAATATCATCAAGAAGCGTTTCTTGAATGCTCGCATGACCACCAACCTGCTTGTATGCTTCCTGATGCACCATTATAAATGCCCCATGAGCTGCGGTGAAGGAGGGGAGCGTTGTTCCGTTTGCTGGAGCTATTGGAAGATGGAAATGAACAACAAAATGTTGAAGTGGCACAAGTAGCTTTTCGAGAAAAAGGCTGACTGGAAATGCAGGGAAACCTGTCAACATAGAAGCCTTACGCTTTTTCATAAGAGAGAGTGCTCCTTGAATGGCACGAGGCGACAAACGTAAGTCAGCATCATGAAAAAGCAAATAGTCTCCTTTGGCATGTTCACTAAGCTGATGACAAGCGTATACTTTACCAGTCCACCCTTCAGGAAGATCTTTCCCTTGTATAATGGTAAAGCGCTGATCGTTTTTTGTATATTTAAAAAGTAAATCCAGCGTTTGATCCGTAGAGTGATCATCCAAAAGGAGAACTTCGATGTTTCGGTACGTCAGCTTTTTTAAACTTTGGACAAGCTCCCTTACGTTACGTTCCTCATCACGAAGGGGGACAAGAATGGATACTAGCCCATTCTCGTCCCCCGTCCCTTTAAGGCGTGGCATGAATAGCGAATTAATGATCGTCCAAAGCAGAAATACGCCAAGAATACATGTGTAAATAAGTATCATTAGACAATCACCTCTTCGACTGTAGCATTTTGCTGATTTATTTTGTTCCTATAGGTTATTAAAAGAAGCAGTGTCGGAATAGATGTTAGTAAACAAGCAAGCCAGAGTCCGTCAAGCAATGCTAAGAAAATAAACATCCCCATTACCATTCCAAACAACATTGCCATTCGGTGTTTCCATACGTGGAAAGAAGCTTGATCAGGCACTTTATTCCGCACATAAAGAGGGTAGAGTAAGAGATGGAAAAAGAGAGACACCCAGAACCATCCGGTGAAATTTTGGAAAGGAACGTTATAATAAACGCCATTTCCCTCCCAACCCCAGTAGCCTTTTACTAAATAAGCGACGGGATCAATGATTAAATCAATTAAAACTGCAATGAGCGCGCCTGTAAGAGCATAAACGATCCATTTTATATAGCTTTCTTTCATTTTTTCGATCAATTGCATTGATAAAACATGCGTGACGGCGATCACCATAATCCATGCAAAGCCAATGCCGATTGGAACCTCAGCAATTTTAAAACCAAAATCACCTGAATAAACATATTGGCCGAAGATAAGTCCGTAATGGACGCCAAGACCTTCTGCCAACATACTAATCACAAAGATAAAGGAGGCAAAAGATAGCCCCCATAAAGAACCGAAAGTACGTATAAAATAGATGCTACCTAGTATTCCACAAAGTATGAGGAAAAAGGCATTTGCCCAATTAAGAAATGGGGGTAGCAGGTCGAATCCTACTAGAATCAACCCGCAACAGTACCAAAAAATAAAAAGTCGAAAAATAATATTATCCCAATTCATGTTGCGAAGGTCCTTTCTTAGCCAGTTTGCTCATCTTTCAATTTCTGATCCTCCGCAATTAAGTCTGCAGTTAACTGTCCTGAGAGTGTGACCATCGGTACCCCACCGCCTGGATGTGTCGAACCACCTACGAAGTAGAGGTTATCAATCAATGTACTTCTAGATGGGATTTTGAATCCTCCGTTCACTTTACGATCGGTAGCAACTCCGTAAATCGATCCGCCATTAGATCCATATAAATTTTTAATATCATCCGGTATAAATTGATATTCGAATTCGATCGATTCACGAAGCCCTGTCATGCCCATTCTTTCTAGCTTATCAAGCACAATTTCGCGGTATCTCCCGCGATGTTTTTCAAAGCTCTCGCCAGGCTGAAGTGGAGGAACATGGGTTAACACAAATAAATTTTCTTTTCCAGAAGGTGCTTGTGTCGGATCAGATTTTGAAGAGACGCCAATATAAACAGTTGGATCGTCAGCAGGAACACCTTCATCAAAAATTTGTTTGAATTCAAGCTCTGGATCTTTCGAGAAAAAGAAATTGTGATGTTGAAGCTGATCGAATGTTTTATTAACCCCAAGTAACAGAACAAGACCTGATACAGTCGGTGTATATTTTTGGAGATCCTTTTTCACTTTTTCTGCTCCAGGTTCGCCTTTTAAAAGCGTCTCATGTGCAGGAATTCCTTCAAGGTTGCTGACAATTAAATCAGCTTCCATCGTTGTTCCATTTGCAAGCTTTACGCCAGCGGCTTTTTTGTTTACAGTAAGAATCTCAGCTACCTCTGTATTCACTTGAACGTCGACCCCTAGTTCATCGAGAAGCTTTAGCATTCCTTCTGCTATGTTGTACATCCCGCCTTCAACATAATAGATTCCTAGACCAAGTTGGACGTACACAAGCTGTGATAGGATAGCAGGAGAATGATAAGGCGAAGAACCTATATACATAATGAAGAAGTTGAAAAGCTGTTGAAGATGCTTATCATCAAGATACTTTTCTGTAGCCTGATTCATTGATTTCATCGGATCCATTGAGAGAAGATCTTTAAATGAGTGAAGCTTTTGCAAATCTTGAATGCCTGATAAACTTTTCTTGTAAAAACTTTTAAGGCTCAGGTCAAACATCGTTTTGCAATAATCTAAGTAGGAGAGGAAGTTGGAATAATCTTTCTCTGAGCGTTTATGTACCTCAGATAACATGACCGCGATGTCACTCGTTACATCAATTTGTGCACCGTCTTCAAAAAAAGTTCTCCACTGAGGTTCAATTCGCTTAATCGTCATATAATCGTTTACATTTCGATTCGCACTTTTGAACAGTTTCTCGAGCACCCAGGGCATTGTGAGGATGGAAGGTCCTGTATCAAACTTAAATCCTTGACCGGAACGTTTGTTTAACTTACCACCAGCTCGTTCGTTTTTTTCAAGTACAGTTACTTTGTGTCCATCTGCAGCGAGGCGAATAGCGGCTGAAAGTCCACCAAGGCCAGCCCCAATTACGATTGTTTTTTTGCTCATTCCTTCTCCTCCTTCATCAAATTAGCGTCATGAATCGACTTTTGTACACTGTCATTGTATAGTTTAGGTATAACCTTTGTAAAGGAATCATAACGCTGTTAAAGTGTTAAGTATGCTTTGTTGTTAATTACCTAAAAATGGATAGGTTAAACAATGTTGAAGTGAGGAATGCATATGCACGTTATCCACTTAACCATCCTAGAATTAATCTTAGTGAATATTTTTGCATGGCTGATTATTCATGTATCTATCTCTTATATTTGCCTTCGTTTGCCAGATTCCTTTTACGAATCAAAAAAAATTGGGTTAGAGAGCAACAAAAAGGAGTTGAATTTATATGAAGGCTTACGAATACGCAAATGGAAAACCATACTTCCTGATGGGGGAGACGTGTTTAAAGGTGGCTTTCGAAAGAAAGAGTTAAAGACACTTAGCTCATCCTATCTTACGAAATTTATTGTTGAGACAAGACGTGCAGAAGTGACCCACTGGTTCCTAATTCCGCCTTCCATTTTGTTTTTTTTATGGAATCCAATGAGTATTGGGTTCGTTATGGTTGGGTACGCACTAATTGTTAATCTTCCATTTATCCTGATTCAACGGTACAATCGACTCAGGTTAAAACCATTGCTAAGTAAACAGTTGAAAAAAGAGCAGCGCAGGGGGAATTCCATTGGAACATTTGGGGTTTGAGCAAACAGAAAAACGAAAAAACGAGCATATCGACATCTGTCTTACAGAAGAAGTTGAAGGGGCAGGATTAACGACAGGACTAGAACGCTATCGTTTTAAACACAATCCATTACCTGAGATTGCTTATGATGAAGTGGATATCTCTACTTCTTTTCTAAATAAAAAATTAAACACGCCATTTCTTATAAGCTCAATGACTGGCGGCACTGAACGAGCATGGGAAATAAATAAGCGTCTTGCCAAAGCTGCTGAAGCACATGGCTGGGCACTTGGAGTAGGATCGATGCGTGCAGCGATTCAAGAATCCAAATCCGTATATTCCTTTGATGTGAGAAAATATGCACCAACTATCCCGGTCCTAGCTAATATTGGGGCTGTACAACTTAATTACGGTTTTACCATTGAAGAATGTAAGCGAGCCATTGATTTAATTCAAGCTGATGCGCTGTTGCTTCATTTAAATCCACTACAAGAAGTGTTTCAACCAGAAGGCGACACCGATTTCCAGGATTTAATTGTTAAAATTCGTGAAGTAGCAAAGGCGATTCCTGTTCCGCTTGGAATTAAGGAAGTTGGTATGGGGATTGATGCGAAGACAGCTCAGCGCCTGATTAGCGCTGGGGCCAGCTTTATCGATGTTGCAGGGGCGGGCGGAACGTCGTGGATTCAAGTTGAAAGCTATCGTTCTCATCAAACGATGCGCAGGCAAGCTGCGAAGGCTTTTGAGGATTGGGGGAACCCAACCGCAGATTGTATCATTGATGTGCGAAAGCAGCACCCTGATGTACCAATGATTGCAAGTGGAGGGCTAAAAAACGGTGTGGACGCAGCGAAAGCAATCGCCCTCGGTGCAGATGTTTCTGGATTTGGAAGGGCATTACTTGAAAATGCCGTAAATGACACTGAAGAAGCGCTCTCAGAACAATTGAAACGAATTGAATTTGAATTACGAACTGCTATGTTTGGGATTGGTGCTTCGTCTATTAACAGGTTAAAATACAATAGCGCATTACGTAAGAAATAGTCAGGGCCCAGGCTCTGGCTTTTTTGTTTTTGTATAGGTCGCCTTCTAGCGTGCAAACTAGAGCAGAAGGAGGGCGAACTTATTGGATTGGTTATCTGTGTTTCCTTTTATCGTAGTGATAGTGGTTGCGATCAAAACTAAGCTAGTGATTCCAGGTCTTACAGCAGGACTGTTAACGGCCTCATTTATTTATAAACCGGGCGTAATTAGTGGTTTACAGCAGTTTTATGAGTTTATCATGAGTGGTCTTAAAGATGAGAATAACGTTAAAATCGTTCTTTTTCTCTATATGTTTACCGGGTTAATTGGATTAATGAAATATACAGGTGGAATTAAAGGGTTTGTTCATCTAGCCTCTTCGAAAATCAATACAAAAAAAGGTGCATTGTTTCTTACTTGGATCTCGACAATTGGAACCTTTAGCGCTCCGAGCTTTCGTATTGTAACAGTAGCACCAATCATGAAAGCTCTCCTCAATAAAGTGAAAATCACTCCTCAGGAACTTGGATTTGTGATCGAGACGACTGCAACTCCAGTGATTGTATTGATGCCAATTGCGACTGCTTTTGTTGGATACATGTCGTCTGTTGTTCAGCTTTCTTTAAAAGCAGAAGGCATTGAAGGTGATGGTTATCGCTATTTTCTTCAAAGTATTCCGTATAACTTTTTTTCCATCAGTATCATTCTAATCGGCTTTTATTTAAGTTTTTTTCATCACAGTAAAAAACAAGCGACTGATGCAGGGAATCAAGAGAAGGAGCTAGATGATCAGTGGGAGGACTGTCATCCAGCCGTAGCAAAAGACCTTCCCCAAAAACCGTTCAACTTATTACTGCCGCTTGGAGGAGTCATACTGTTAACTCTTTTTCTTACGTATTGGAGTGGGTATGAAAAAGGCTTTACCTCCTTACTTCAAGCATTCATCGAGGCGGATGTGCTTGATGCCATGGTATTTGCTCTATTAACAACGGTACTACTTACATTCCTTTTTTATTTATTCCAGCGTTTCTCATTAAAGGAACTCGTGACTTTCTTTATTGAGGGAGGAAATGAAATGATGCCAGTGATCGTATTGTTAACGGTTGTGTGGGGGCTAGCGTCATCAACTGAGGCGCTTGGTTTTTCGACATTTGTCACCTCTAATCTTGATTGGATTCCATCGTTATTCGTCCCGCCTGTTTTATTTCTTGTAGGTGCGTTTATTTCGTATTTCATTGGTTCGTCGTGGGGAACTTGGGGAATTTTAATGCCGCTTGGTATTTCGTTAGGCTATTCAACCGGAACCGATCTTCCTCTGGTCATTGGAGCCGTATTTGCTAGTGGGACATTTGGGGCTTTTTCTTCACCGTTAAGTGATAATACGAATACAATAGCGAGAATTTTAAAGTTAAACCCAATGACATATGCTAAATTTAAGCTAACTCCTGCTCTTATTGCAGCAGGGACGGCTGCAGTAGGATATTTTATTATTTCTTTTGTAATCTAGCTTGAGCACTTTTCTATTGACAACTGTTTTAATACCATTTATTATTGAGATTAACTTAATAATCCTTTATTTAAAGGATCTTCTTATTCAGAGAGGTGGAGGGACTGGCCCTTAGATACCTCGGCAACGGACCAATGAACATTTTGTTCATGCGGAACCGTGCCAATTCCTGCGGCGAAAGTCGGAAAATGAGAAGAGGCTCGGATTATCCAAACCCTCTTCTGTTCGGGCAGATGAGGGTTTTTTGTATGCATTCTCATCTGGAAAATTGTTTTAGTAGAGGGAGTGAACGATCTTGCATACACTAATGGATAACGACACTAGAAAACAGCAGCTTATTAAAAGCCTTCTTCAAAAAGGAATTTATAAGAAGGGTGAAAAACAGCTTTATATGTTAACACTAAATGAACTGGAAAACATATATGTTCGATCTGAAAAAATCAATACGATAACTGGAAACGGAGTGGTCAAAGTGGAGCAAGCAACATTTGCAGCAGGGTGCTTTTGGGGTGTAGAAGCACTATTTCAACAATTAAACGGCGTTATTTCGACATCAGCAGGGTTTACTGGTGGTGAAACAATTAACCCTACGTATGAAGATGTTTATTCTGAGTTAACAGGTCATGCAGAATCCGTGCAAGTTGAATACGATCCTTCCCTCATTTCTTATGAAGAGCTTGTGGAAGTGTTTTTTGAAAATCATAACCCAACTTCTTTAAATAGACAGGGAGAAGATATTGGAACCCGCTATCGCTCAGCGATCTTTTTCCATTCGAATGAGCAGGCAGAAATTGCATTAATTGCAAAAGAAAATCTTGAGCGTTCCGGGCGTTTTAAGAAGCCTGTTGTCACTCAAATTGTTCCAATCACTTCATTTTATCGTGCTGACGAATATCACCAAAGTTATCTTGCTAAGCGTGGACAGTCTTCATGTAAAATTTCGTAACACAAAAAAGCTTTTCCTCAATAGTATGAGGAAAAGCTTTTTTAGTTTGGTTGGTTTACACCGATTTGATCAAGAAATATCTTTCCTTTTGGAGAGGCGTTAAACTCAAACGTGATGGAATCAATCTCATCTAGCTTCAGAAGTCTGTTTTCCTTATTGAAAAGTTGTATCGGAATGTTAAACGTTTGAAGTACGGGTTCGGTAGGTTCACCGTAACGCCGTTCTTCAAAAAATTTTGTTTTTGTATGCTGAATAGGGAGTGCCCCGTGCATTGGCATAATATCACTTAATAATACGCTGGATGACTCACCGTTGGCCGAGCTTAAAGTTACCCTAAAATCAACCGGCTGTTGATCTTCTGCTTCCGATACGTTTGCTGCAGTAAATGTTAGTGAGCTATTCGGTTTGAAATTATATGGATCCTGTAACGGTTTCGTGAGATCTAGTGAGTAAGATGCATTTTTTGAATAGGATTGATCCCATTTCAAAAACACACCGTGAGTTCCTCTTTCCTTATCTCTACGAAATTCAAGTTCCCCTTCATACCACTGAATAAAGCTATTGGCTTCTATATCAATATAAGGGGATGTTGCGGTTAGCACGTTCACATCTTCCTCAAAATCACTTAAAATATGGTAAGTGGGATCTTCGTATTTACTAATATAAGTTGTCTTCGGTAACCACTCAAGTGCATATCGATAATCCTCAAACATTGGCTGATAACGATCATCTTCATGAAGAGTTGCTTCAAGAAAACCGGATACGTAAGTGCTTGCAATCTGACGCTGCTCATTGCCTTCAAGTAAAGGCTGTTTATTTAATAATAATGTAAAAGGGAAGTACGTATCATTTTCTCCCCAGGTGGTGTTAAATTGCCCATGATTAGCACCATCAATATAAAGAGACGATTTCATCGCATTTTCGCTACCTGTTAATTGAATACCGTTATATTGGCGATCTCCTTCAAATTCAGATAAGTCACTATCATAAGAACCACCAAGCAATAAATAGTTTACATCATCAACTTCAATTTTACGATCAGAGAGAGTTTGATAATCGGTTGGAGCCAGTGCAATTACGGTTTCAATCTTGTAGTTAAAGTCAAAACGCATGTTAGCATTGTTTGGATAGCGATCAAGTTCATTGAATTTTGCGGCAAGGATAGCTGCTTGTCCCCCGCGAGAGTGACCAATTAATGCAATGTGATCCATATCAACTTTATTGAAAAATTGGGTATCTTGTTGTGTCGATAGTGATTCAATTTCTTCAATGTGCTTTAATAATAGCCAGGCTCGGCCATTAATATCTCCAGATAGACCTCCTGACCATGAGGAGTTAAAGAAGTTTTCATCAACTGATACGGTCAAAAACCCTCTACTTGCAAGGAGCTCTCCTAAATAATTGTAGCCTTCATCTGAAAAATCTTCCATTTTATGATTTCCATGTACGATAAGAACGAGTGGGAAAGGCCCCTCACCTTCTGGCATAAATACACGGCCGTTTAGTGGAACATTAGCATCTTTAAAGCCCCAAAACCATTCCCGTTCTTTAGACCATTCTCCAATCATGCTTGAAGCGTTAACGGACCTTGTTTGGAGGTCGACTTCATTACCGAATTCGTCTCGTTGCTTATCAGTTCCACTTCCATATGTAAAAGTGTTTACGTCATGCGAACCATATTCCGATGGGTTTTGACTGACGGGGGAAAATGGCTCTACGGTGTTGGCGAGGCGCTCATCCAAGGTACCAGGGGTAAATAGCCAGTAACAGAAAATGCCTGTTACGAAAAACCCTAAAAGTAGCATGATGATTGAAAGTGGTTTCTTCAATCCAGTTGTTAGCGGGTATCCAAACAGTGCTCCAGTAATAACGCCAATAGCAACTAAGAGATAGGCAAGGGGGAGAATGTTCTCAAGACTGCGAAATTGATCTAACGTGTAAATTGTGATTGTAAGGGAAATACCTAAACTAGCGATGAAAAGAGTAGGAAGTTTTTTAACTCTTTTTATAAACCATTCTCCCATTTTCACGGCTACCCATGTTCCAATAATAGCTATTAGAAAGAAAAGAATGACGTCTACTAATTTTCCGAGTCCAGTATGAAAATCAAAACCGATGGCGAAGATTAGAAGCATTGTGATTAATGTGGCACCATAGGAAGCGCCTTTCCAACTCGCATTAAAAAAAGACTGTACAGGCAACCTTATGCGCATAAATAGTTTTTTTACTTTATTCTGGTTATGTGTCTCTTTCCGTGTCTTTCCGTACTCTGGTTCCTGTTCCACGCGAATCCTCCATTTCATTATCACTTCTTTTATTATAGCAAATACATAAAGAAGAGAGGGAACTCATAATGGCTAATCTCCATTCATTTAATCGTCAAATCGAAATCAGCAAAGTATTTGATTCTTGCTTAGATAAGTCGTACAATTAACATAACGCTTAATGTGAATTATTTCACAAACGTGCGTTTGTGATTGAGATAAAGGTGGGGATAAGGTGAAGAACGAGCTTAAGGCATATGGTTCAGATTTTAAAATTACGCACCTGTTGATGATTTTAGGCGCGCTTTTAATAGGTGCTTCAATTATTGCGCAGGCCTTTCTTACAGTAGAAATTGTAAACAACGTTTTTGTTGATAAAACAGCCTTTGAAGAAAACGTGCCTTTTCTTATTAGTTTGTTACTTGTTTTGATGTTGCGACCATTCTTATCTTACTTAATGGGCAGAGCAGGAGTAAAGATGGGTGCTACAGTAAAACAAAGAATCCGTAAAGCGCTATTAGACAAATTTTCGCGAGAAGCGCTACTAACTTCTCATCAAGGGCAATCTGGTCAGAAGGTGAGTGTCTTGCTTGATGCAGTTGATGAGATCGATGCTTATTATAGTAAATACATTCCACAAGTGTTCAAAACAGCCGTAATCCCAATTTTTATTTTAGTTGCTGTTTCAACTCAGCATCTCGAAACAGGACTAATCATGATGGTAACGGCACCGTTCATTCCAATATTTTATATTATTATTGGGATACGGACCCAGAAAAAATCTGAAGAGAAGCTTGAACAAATGACTGTTTTTTCTGGACGCTTTTTAGATACGATCCAGGGATTGACCACACTAAATTTGTTTCGACAGTCAAAAAAATACCGAAACATTATTAAAGAAAGTAGCTTAAACTACCGGGATGCTACTATAGAAGTATTAAAAGTTGCTTTCGTGTCCTCTTTAATGCTTGAGTTAATTTCTATGCTGAGCATCGGCATTATTGCGCTTGAAATCGGTCTTCGTCTCATTGTATTTAATAGCATGTCTTTTGCAACGGCATTTTTTCTTCTTATCCTTGCTCCAGAATTCTACCTTTCATTAAAAGAACTAGGCAGTGCTTTTCATACCGGTAGAGGGAGTATGAGCGCAATGAAAAAGGTAAGTGAAGAACTAGGTCGTGAGAGCGAGGAAGTGACATGGGGAGATCGGTTTATTGAAAATAGAAAAACTCCACCAAAGATTGCTCTAAAAGACGTTTCTTATCAGTATAAAGACAGTGGTTTCTCTTTATCATCTCTAAATATAACTATTGAACCTTATCGTCAGGTAGCGGTAATCGGGCGAAGCGGGTCTGGTAAGTCAACGTTATTGCATATGATTGCCGGATTGCTACCACCACAACAAGGTGAGATTGCGGTCGATCATCATTCCATGACAAGTTTAAATGAAGGTAGTTGGTTTTCACAGGTTAGCTATATCTCTCAGCATCCGTATATATTTACAGGGACGATAGCTGATAACATACGTATCGGATCAAAGAATGCCAGCCAATCTGAAATTGAAGATGCAGCGGTGAAAGCAGGTATATCCGCATTTGTTGCTACACTAGAACAAGGTTATGAAACGATCATTGGTGAATCGGGTCGTGGTTTATCTGGAGGAGAAAAACAGCGACTGGCACTGGCACGTGCTTTTTTAAAGAAGCCAAATATCATTTTGTTTGATGAGCCAACAACCGGACTTGATTTATATACAGAGAAAGTACTTCAATCAGCGATGGATTCATTATCTCAAAACGCTACAATGATTACAGTAGCGCATCGACTTCATACCATTCGAAAAGCAGACCATATCATTGTGCTCGATCAAGGAAAAATGATGGCTGAAGGCACTGACAAAGCACTTTATGAGTCAAGTGAACTATACCGGGAAATGGTAAATGTTCAAACAGAGGAGGTAACCTTATGAGAGAATTAGCATTTGTTTGGCGTGAAATGCTAACAGAGAAAAAAGATATCCTTCTTTCCATCTTATTTGGCTTTATTGCTGGTATAACAGCTGTTGCCCTTTTTGCTGCAAGTGGCTACTTAATTTCTAAGGCAGCATTGTCGCTACCTGTTTTCGCATTAGCCATCTTAACAGCTGTCGTGAAATTTTTTGGACTTGCTCGTGCAGTAGGCCGTTACTTTGAAAGAATTTATTCTCACCGCGCCACATTTTCAATCTTAAGCAACATGCGCGTATCATTTTATAAAAAACTTGAACCAGTTGCAGCGAGCTTAACTCAGAAACACCGAAGTGGGGAATTGCTAGGGCGAATAGTAGGAGATATTGATCGGCTTCAGCATTTTTATTTGCGTGTCTTCTACCCACCGATCGTATTTATTCTTATTTTCCTTGTTACCATTTGGTTTACATTATTCTTTTCAATTAAAATTGCCAGTTTAATGCTGTTAGGTGTTTTTCTTACTGGGATAATAATTCCTGGTTACTTCGCGTGGCGTATTCGTAAAAAAGATCAGGCCGTTCGTGCACTGAGAGGAGAATTTGCAGCTGATTCGGCAGAGTTCTTCAATGGCTATCGTGATTTGAAAATCATGAGAGAAACCGCTAAAAGGAAAGAAGAGTTGGAAGCAAAATCAAGCGCAACTTTGAAGGCAGAAAGTAAAGAAAGTAAGGCGGAAGTTTTTCATCAGGCGGTTAACTCATTTATCTCTTTATTTGTTACATGGTGTGTCATCGTGGTGGGTGCCTATCTTGTGACAACTGGAGAATTGGATGGCGTATTTCTCGCCATGCTTGTCCTTATCTCCTTAACGTCGTTTGAGAATGCGGTGCCGATGGCGATCGTGCCAGCTTATTTACAAGATAGCATGACAGCATCCAAAAGACTTTCAGACGTACAAGCTGTCACTTCGAATAACATAAAGCAAACAATAAAGCTTCCAGAAGAAAAACCATTCTCGTTATTAGCCAAAAATGTAACTTTCACATATCCAGGTGAAGAAAGAAAAGCACTGAAACATGTATCCGTTCATATCCCAGTAGGGGGGAAAACGGCGATCGTAGGGCCTAGTGGTTCTGGTAAGTCAACGCTTTTACAACTATTCCTTAAGTTCTATGAGAGCGGGGGACTAGAAGTGAATGGTGAGTCGACTCAAACGCTATCACAGGAGCAAATTTGGTCAGAAACAAATGTTGTCCTTCAACAAAACCATTTTTTCTCAGGCTCTATTCGTGACAACTTGAAACTCGCTGGAGAGACGTTAACCGACGAACAGTTAACAAATATCCTTGCTATTGTTCAACTTCATCATCTTTCTCTTGATTACGAAGTCCATGAAAAGGGCGCAAACCTATCCGGTGGCGAACAGCAGCGTCTTGCCATTGCAAGAGCTCTGTTAAGAGGAAAGCGTGTCTGGTTATTAGACGAGCCAACTTCCTCGGTAGATCTTTTGACAGAAAGATTAATTCTTAACTATTTATTTGATCGAGCCAAAGAAGATACGCTTCTCTTGGTCAGTCATCGACTGAACAATCTTGAAAAGATGGATCAAATTATCGTGATGGATTTAGGTGAAGTTGTTGAAAGTGGTACGTATAATGAATTAATGTCGAGAAAAGGATATTTTTATCATATGAGAGAAATCGAGAAAAGCGTTCTTGTGTAGACTTAGCTTCCAATACGCTGCCATGTAGCAGTTAATTGGAAGCTTTTTATTATTTATTTTGAAAAAAGAGGATAAGTCTCCTTTTTATGGAATTTTGTAGAGATAAGTAAAAAGGAGGAGTTGTCTTGTTAAATAACGTGTGTGTCATAACAATCAAAGTGTCGAATATGAAAGAATCTTTAGCGTTTTACACTGAAGTACTAGACTTTAAAATTTCAAAAGAGTACGGACCGAACATTGTGAGTCTTCAACATGAGTCGATTCCGATCGTTCTCGAAGAAGAGTCTCAAGAAACTGTAAAAAACAGCGTTCTGATAGCGATTCAATCAGATAATATCCATCAAGATTTTCAGTGGTTTAAAGATAAAGAAGTATCGATTTTATCGGAAGAGCCAGAACCTTGTCCACCGGGTTTGTTTTTTGTGATAGAAGATCCGTCGGGGAATCGGATCGAAATACTTCAATTTATGAATTGATTGGATACATAAATGGTATTTAAATCATTTGTTTGGCGCTCTGTTTCTCAATTTCTGTTAACATCACTGGGGATTTTATTAATAGGATCCTTACCTTACCTCTTTTTTAATATGAAGAGCCAACTTGAAATATTGAAGATGATTGATCAAAAAACGCTATCAAACACGCTTTTTTTATATGATACTATCGTATTTAACGTGGAAGCTTATGTAAATCAACTTGTTCATACAATCAAGGTATTGTTTAACGGAAATATGCTTGACTATTACACAAGAGGAAGAAATGTACCATTATTTCCTGATTTATGGCATGCCTATAAACTTTCTATGTCTTACTTAGTCGGATCCTTAATCATTTCTGTGTGTGCAGCGATAGTACTCACGATTATAACTATGGTGTTTCCGAAACGAATGAGAGGTTATCTAAAAGGCTTCTTCTTTCTTATTGAATCATTACCTGATGTATTCGTTATCTTACTTGCTCAGTTAGGCGTGATTTGGATTTATAAACAGACAGATCTTCTTCTATTCAATGTAACAAGCGGGTTTAATGAAAATGCAATCGTTTTACCGGTTTTTATTCTATCTTTACTTCCTTCTGTTTACATTTATAAATACTTATTACTCTCCTATGAAGAAGAAGAAGAAAAGCCCTATGTTGTACTGGCAAAAGGGAAAGGAATTGATCACTTTACAATTCTACTAGTACACATATTTCGGAATGCAATGGTGTCACTATTTCACCATTTTAAAGGAATTTTTCTCCTTGCTCTAGCGAACTTGCTTATGCTTGAGTTGATTTTTGACATGAATGGATTAATGATGTTCATTTACAAACATGGGGCCGTCAATTCAGAAATGGTGACGCTTTCTCTATATATGATTTTTTTACCAACTTTTATTCTTTTTACCTCAATTGAATGGTTGATTAAACGATGGACGGCAAAGCGAGGGGGGGTAATATGAGAAAAGATTCACTTTTACGAAATGGCCCTTTTGTCTTCGGTGTTGTTTTTTTATTACTCCTATTATTAAGTAGTTACTTTTACAGTTTTTACAGTTCAGAAGTTCATCCTGATAAAATGCTTTATGATGAAAATGGAAATGTTATGGCATTAGCACCATTTGCTCCTTCGCTCAACTTTCCACTTGGAAGTGATCTTGACGGCAATTCGTTTGTATTTAAACTAATAGAAGGGGCTAAATATACGATTGGGTTATCCCTTATCGTTGCCTTTTTTAGAGTCGGCTTTTCATGTATATTTGGCTATTTGCTTTATCGTATGCCTTTTTCATTAAGAGTTTTATTTGGTGGCCTTTCGAACGTGTTTCATTATGCCCCTGTTACGATTTTTACTTATATCCTTATCGCTCCTGTCATATTAACGTTTAGTTGGAGCTATGATGTTTCTACGAAAATCATTTTTCCAATGGTAATCTTGATTGGTATTAGCATTCCTGTTTTAGCTCTTTATGTACAAAATGAATTGGATTCCATATCTACAAACGAGTTTATAGACAGTGCAAAAGTATTGGGAGGAAGTAGGTTTCATCTTTTAGGAAAACATCTAGCCCCTTTTATGTATCCGAAGTTATTGCTTCTTTTTGTGCAGCAGGTAGGTCAAGTACTCATTATATTTGCTCATCTAGGATTATTAAACGTTTTTATCGGAGGAACGGATGTAAGGGTGATGGATGTTGATTTTAAAACAGGCGAGACGACAACGGAATCCTTTTCGATGACGAATGAGTGGGCCGGTTTGATCGCTCAAAACTTCCAGTATGCCCAGTCGTTTCCTTGGATGGTTCTAGCACCAGTATCAGCTTTTGCACTATCTATTCTCGCAATTAATAGTATTGTTTACGGATTAACGAATCGCAAAACAGTTAAGAAAGGTGTTTGCAAAAAGAGTCTACCTGAGAAAACGGTCATTCTAGAACAAACTCACTTTGAATTAAATGGTGCTGGCCATTCATCAAAACAAGGTTAATACTATCCGATACGATCACATGTACGCTATACTAATAGCTAGCGTATTTTTTAGAGAGAGGGATGTTACGATTGGCCGTTTGTATTATCGCCGAAAAGCCAGATCAGGGAACGCGCCTTGCAGCGCCTTACCCAACTGAAAAAAAACAAGGATATTTGTACATAAAACCAAACCCGGACTTTCCTGACGGAGCTTATATGACATGGGCGGTGGGACACTTATGTGAACTTGTTTCGCCTGAAACCTATGAATCTTCATGGAAGAAGTGGTCTCTTCAAACACTTCCTATGATTCCAAACCAATTTCAATATCAGGTAACGAAAGGAAAATGGAAGCAGTTTAACGTGATTAAAGAACTAGTCAATAAAAAAGATGTTGGCTCAATCATCCATGCTGGAGATGCTGGAAGAGAAGGTGAGCTGATCGTTCGAACGATTTTAAATCAGGCTCGTTGTAAAAAGCCGATGAAGCGGCTATGGATTTCTTCCTTAACCGAGCGTGCTGTAAGGGAAGGATTCCAATCCCTTTTAGAAGAGCAAGAGACTCGTAATCTCTACTATGAGGCTTATGCCAGATCATGTGCAGATTGGGTGGTTGGCATTAATGCCTCGCGTGTTTATACGCTTCTTTTTAAACAGAAAGGTGTTCAGGATGTTTTTTCTGCAGGGAGAGTTCAAACGCCTACACTTGCGTTAGTTGTGCAAAGAGAGAAAGAAATAGCGGACTTTAAATCAGAGCCATTCTGGGAAGTAAAAGGGAGGTTTGACTATAACGGAAAAGTCGTTGTAGGTAAGTGGATTAAAGACGATCAAACGAGGTTGCAATCTCCCGAAATGGCGCAGGCAGTCGCTCAATTTTGTAACCAAAAAGACTGCATTGCAAGTGAAGTAAAGAAAGAAAGAAAGCAATACAAGCCTCCTTTTTTGTATCAGCTTTCTTCTCTTCAATCGACTGCGAATAAACGGTACAAATTTTCGCCGAAAAAAACGTTGGACATTGCGCAAAAGCTTTATACGAAAGGGAATATTTCTTATCCACGAAGTGATTCTAGCTTTGTTACGAAGGATGAAGCTGCGGAATTTCCTTCCATTTTATCAAAGCTACAAAAACAAAGTGCTTATCAAGATTATTTTCCATTAAAACGTGAGTCGATTTTAACTGACAAGAGGTTTGTCAATGCATCAAAAGTAAGTGACCACTATGCGATCATCCCAACAGAACAGGTTCCAAACATTGATAAACTGTCAGGTGATGAAGCAAAGATTTATGATTTAATTGCAAGAAGTTTACTTGCGGCGCATGAAGAGGCCTCAATTGTTGATTATACGACTTTATACACGCTTGTCGATCAGCGAGCCTCGTTCCAATCAAAAGGGCAGGTTCGCGTGCAAGAAGGTTGGCAGCGAATCATACCATCGACTCAAAAAGACGAGGAACTACCTGCTATTGAGCAGAATGAGCAAGGTAAGGTGCTTTCAACAGAAGTAACAGAGGGTAAAACCCAGCCGCCAAAACGATTTACTGAAGGGCAGCTGATTACAATGATGAAAACCGCTGGAAAGCATCTTGACGATGAGTCATTAGAGAAAATCCTTAAAGATACAGAAGGACTAGGAACAGAAGCAACGAGGGCAGGCATTATTACGATGCTGAAAGATCGGAAATACATTGAAGTTGTTAAAAACCAAGTATTTGCAACAGATAAGGGAATTCTTTTAATTGATTCCATTGGGGACGCCGTTCTTTCGAGTCCAGAAATGACTGCGAAGTGGGAGCAGCGGCTCAAACAAATTGGTAGTGGTGAAGCGTCACCCCAAACCTTTATGGAGTCTGTTAAGAAGCTTGCAGCGAAACTAACATCAGATGCGATTGAATCTTCAGCTTCCTGGGATTTAAAGGATATAAAAATAGAAGCTCAACCTTCCAAAAAATCATTAGGAAAAAAGATCGGTATATGCCCGCTCTGTGGATCTGATGTACTTGATAAGGGGAAGTTATTTGGATGTAGTAGCTATTCTAAAACGAACTGTGCGTTTACAATTTCTAAACGTATTCTGGGAAAACCTATTTCACAAACCAATGCAAAGAAAATTCTAACTAACGGAAAATCGAATGTAATTAAAGGATTAAAAAGTAAAAAAGGTACATTTGATGCAGCGCTCGTTTGGAGTGCTGAAGAAAAGAAACTAACATTTGAATTCGAAAAGAAGTAATTTGAAGCATGCCTCTACTAAAGGCATGCTTTTTCTATTTGGAGATAGGGCCGAGCTTAAATATAAAAATAATCAAAATAATTGTTGTATATATATTCTTTAATATGTATAATCATTCAATAAGAACAGTAAGAGGGAGTGGAAGAAGTGAAAGCAAGTATTGTCGGTGCTAGCGGATATAGCGGCCTTGAATTAATTCGCTTATTGCTTAGTCACCCTGAAGTAGAAATTAATACAATTGTATCTCCATCTAATGCTGGAACGAATGTACATGATGTTTTCCCGCATCTCACGGATATACAAGTAAGTCAGTTTGAAGCGCTTGATGTAGAGGAGCTTGCTTGCGAATCAGATGTGATCTTCTTTGCAACACCAGCTGGCGTGAGCAGTAAATCTGTTCCATCACTGCTAAATAAGGGTGTTCCAATCATCGATTTATCCGGAGACTTCCGATTAAAGAATGGGGATTTATACGAAAAATGGTATAACCATTCATCTCCGCCAGAAGGAGTTTTAACAGGAGCGGTATATGGATTATCGGAATACTATTCAGAAGAAATCAAATCCGCAAACTTAATTGCCAATCCTGGATGCTATCCGACGGCAACGCTACTTGGACTTCTTCCGATCATTCAAAAAGGATGGGCTGATCCATCGTCTTTCATCATCGATGGAAAATCGGGGCTTTCAGGAGCAGGACGTAAAACGAGTCTTACTGCTCATTACTCTGAAGTGAATGAAAATGTATCAGCATACAAACTTGGCAAACATCAGCATATCCCTGAAATCGAACAAGTGATTTCGAATCAAATCGGTGAAAATGTAAAAGTATCGTTCTCTACCCACCTCGTCCCACTTACAAGAGGGATGATGTGCAGCATGTATGTCAATCTATCTCATGATTTATCAGAAGCAGAAGTGATTGATCTTTACCAAACGATATACGAAGATCATCCTTTTATCCGCGTGATGCCTGCAGGGAAATGGCCATCAACAAAAGGTGTTTCCGGTTCTAACTACTGTGATATTGGCCTTTCAGTTGATCCGAGAACGAATCGCTTAACGATCATCTCGGTGATTGACAATTTGATGAAAGGTGCCGCTGGTCAAGCGGTACAAAATATGAATCTACGATTTGGTTATCCTGAAACAGCAGGTCTTAGTTTATCTCCAGTATTTCCATAAATCTACTAAACGAAAGGGTTGAATGCTTTGGCAACATCAACTGTAAGTGAGGAACTTTTTTCAATCGTAAAAGAGGGCACAGTTACTTCTCCTAAAGGATTTGAAGCTGGTGGGTTTCATGCAGGTTTAAAACGAAAGCGTAAGGATCTTGGCTGGATTAAATCCGTTGTACCAGCGAATGCTGCAGGAGTGTTTACAATGAATACTTTCCAGGCACCACCATTAAAAGTGACAAAAGAAAGTTTAGTAGATGGAAAACTTCAAGGGCTGATCGTTAATTCAGGAAACGCCAATGCATTTACAGGAAAGAAAGGACTTGAGGACGCATATGAAATGCGTAAACAATTTGCAACTGTGATGGGGCTGAAAGAAACGGAAACGGCTGTTACTTCGACAGGAGTCATTGGAGAGTATTTGCCAATGGAAGCCATTAGCAAAGGGATCCACGATATCCCTAATTATAAAGCGAAAGCGTCAGGCGCTGATTTTGCGGAAGCAATTGTTACGACAGATACGATAACGAAGCAGGTAGCTGTAACATGTGAGATCAATGGAAAAACGGTTACCATTGGCGGCGCTGCAAAAGGATCAGGAATGATCAAGCCCAACATGGCCACGATGCTGGCTTTTGTAACGACCGATGCAGAAGTAGAAAATAACGCTCTTCAGTCCGCATTAAGCTCTGTGACAGACACGACTTATAACATGATCACAGTTGATGGTGAAACGAGTACAAATGATATGGTCCTTTTGCTAGCAAATGGGCAGGCGGAGAATGAAGAGTTATCAGAAAATCATCCTGAGTGGCAAACGTTTTTAAGTTCGCTTGAATATGTTTGTCAGCAGTTAGCGAAATTGATCGCTAAAGATGGCGAAGGGGCTACTAAACTCGTAGAAGTTCACGTAAAAGGTGCGAAAACAGAAAAAGGCGCAAAAGCAATCGCAAAATCTGTCGTTGGGTCTAGTTTAGTAAAAACCGCCATTTATGGAACTGATGCAAACTGGGGACGCATTGTTTGTGCGATTGGCTACAGTGGTGAATCTGTCCAAGAAGATTCTCTTTCCATATCACTTGGACCAATTAAAGTAGTGGATTATGGGATGACAACGGAGTTTAGTGAGGAAGAGGCAAAAACTTATTTAGAAAACGAGAACATTCATATCTCTATTGACTTGCATAACGGATACGAAGAAGCAACAGCATGGGGGTGTGACCTTTCTTATGACTATGTCAGAATCAATGCCTCTTACAGAACATAATCAGAAGTATTTTGTTATTAAATGTGGTGGAAGTATATTAAATCAGCTTCCAGACTCATTTTATCTTGACCTAGTAGCTATGAAAAAACAAGGTTATCATCCCGTACTCGTTCATGGTGGAGGCCCTGAAATCTCAAGGATACTTGATAAGCTATCAATTCAGACAACGTTTATAGATGGACTACGTGTCACAACGGATGAGATGGTCGATACAGTTGAAATGGTACTGAGCGGTAAGGTGAATAAGCAGCTCGTCCGGAAGATCCACCTTGCAGGAGCGAAAGCCATTGGTATCAGTGGCGTAGATGGAAAGCTGTTTACATGCAAACAGTCTAGAGAATCACTAGGCCGTGTTGGTGAGGTCATTCATGTCGATAAATCACTAATTGAACAACTCTCTCAAGCTGGATACATACCGGTTGTCTCACCAATCAGTATGGATGAAGTTGGCGAGACACTTAACATAAATGGGGATGAAGCCGCATCAGCTGTCGCTCAGGCGCTACATGCAGATATTTGTCTCGTTAGTGATACGCCGGGTGTGTATGAAGCAGTTGACGACCAGAAAGTTATTTTCAGAACGCTAGATGAGCAAAAAATAACAAGTTTAATAGAAAAAGGCACGATTATTGGTGGGATGATCCCAAAAGTGAAGGGAGCGATTGCCGCTCTTTCGGATAAAGTCTCCTCTGTCACAATTCTTGATGGTAGAGAAGAGAATGCCCTGCTAAAAGCAGTCTCACATGAACCTGTTGGAACACGAATTGTTCGAAAGGAGTTTGAGAATGTCACTAACTAAAACGTCTAAACCAAGCATCATGCAAACCTATAATCGACTTCCGATTACTGCTGTTAAAGGTGAGGGAAGCTTCCTATATAGCGAAGGCGGAACAAAGTACCTTGATTTCACTTCCGGAATTGCCACATGTAATCTCGGTCATCAACCAGAAGCGATCAAAAAAGTTGTATCAGATCAGTTGAATCTCTTGTGGCATTGTTCGAATTTATACCATATCCCAAAACAGCAGGAACTCGCTGACGTCTTAACGGCAGAAAGCTGTTTTGACCAGGTATTCTTCTGTAATAGCGGTACGGAAGCGAATGAAGCAGCGATAAAGCTCGTTCGAAAATGGAGCGGTCAAGAAACAATTGCAACGTTCACGAAGTCCTTCCATGGGAGAACGCTAGGTTCCCTTTCTGCTACAGCTCAATCAAACCTTCAAGATGGATTTGGCTCTATGCTTCCTGGTTTTGAATACTTTCCTTACAACGATTTTAATCGTTTATCAGAAATCGAGAAACTAAAACCAGCAGCCGTCATGTTAGAACTCGTCCAGGGAGAAGGAGGCGTTCGTCCAGCAGATCAGGAGTGGATCTCCGAGCTCGTGTCGATTTGTAAATCCAACAATATTCTTATCGTCGTTGATGAAGTGCAAACCGGGATGGGTCGAACCGGTACACTATTTGCTCATGAGCAATATGGGTTTGAACCTGATATTATGACGCTTGCAAAAGGGTTGGGTTCAGGATTCCCGATTGGTGCGATGCTTGCGAAGGAAAGCGTATCGTCAACATTTGGTCCAGGAACTCACGGAAGTACATTTGGGGGAAATCCACTTGCTTCTGCCGCTGCGACTGAGACGGTAAAAGAGATCGTTTCTTTACTTAACAACGCAAAAGAAATGGGAGACATGCTTATAAATGAAATAAAAAGTTTATCGAAGCAGCACAAATCCATCATTGAAGTGAGGGGGCTAGGTTTACTTTTAGGAATTGAAGTGGCGGATGCCGCGCCTTTTGTAAGTAAGCTTAGAGAAAAAGACGTTCTTGTTTTAAGTGCAGGACCTAATGTCATTCGCATTCTTCCACCTCTTAATGTAAGTAAGAAAGAAGTAGAGCAATTTTTGGAGAATCTAACCGACGTTTTTAAGTCAGCTGAAGAGGAGAATAAGGCATGAAAAAGGGCTATCTTGTATTAGAAAACGGAGCAGTGTTTGAAGGCGATCTTATAGGGGCTTTAGAAGCTTCTGGTGAAGTTGTTTTCAATACAAGCATGACTGGTTATCAAGAGATTGTATCGGATCCTTCTTATGCTGGGCAAATCATCGTCTTTTGTTACCCACAAATCGGTAACTATGGAATAAATCATCTTGATAGTGAAAGTGACCACCTTCATCTTCACGGTGTTGTAACGGGAGAGCAGTGTGAGGAACCTAGTCATTATTTGGCAACAGGTTCCTTCTCAAATGGTCTATTACAGAATAAAATTCCTTCTTTAACTGGTGTAGACACACGTACCCTCGTTAAAATGCTGCGGGATTATGGAACAATGAAAGGACAGATAACGGCTGAACTTCCTAATAACAACATTGAATGGAAATCAGAGAAATCTTTTGTTCCAAATGTATCAGTAAAAGAAAAAACACATTATCCAGGTGAAGGGCTACACCTTGTGCTGATGGACTATGGGTTTAAGAAATCTATTCTGACGTCACTTCAATCTCTTGGTTGTGCTGTAACAATCATGCCATTTAATACAACTTTTGAGGAAGTTGTTGACCTACATCCAGATGGAGTGGTGTTAAGTAATGGTCCTGGAGATCCAGAAGCATTATCTGCAACTTTTAATACGATTCGGCTTATCAGTGAAAAATATCCAACTTTCGGGATTTGTCTTGGTCATCAGCTTCTCGCTCTTGCACACGGGGCGTCTACTCGAAAGCTAACATTTGGACATCGGGGCTCGAATCATCCGGTGAAGCATTTGGAGACGGGGAAAGTGTTTATCACATCCCAAAACCATGGTTATGAAGTCGTACAGGAGACCTTAGAAGATACAGGGTTTGCGCTTACTTTTGTTAATTTAAATGATGGAACCGTTGAAGGATTAAAACATCAACATTACAACATTCAATCGGTTCAATTCCATCCAGAAGCACACGCGGGACCTTCAGATACAGCCTTTTTGTTCGACGCATTTATGAACCAGATTACGAGAACAGGAGACCAGCACTATGCCTTTACGTAAAGAGTTGAAAAAAGTTGTCATTTTAGGATCTGGCCCTATTGTCATTGGTCAGGCAGCAGAATTTGATTATGCAGGTACACAGGCGTGCCTGGCACTAAAAGAAGAGGGGATTGAGGTTGTTTTAATAAATAGCAATCCAGCCACCATTATGACGGATTCATCGATCGCGGACCATGTTTATATGGAACCAATGACGCTTCCTTATGTAGAGGAAATCCTCAAAAAAGAAAAGCCTGATGGCATTATTGGCACACTTGGTGGTCAAACAGGTTTAAATCTTGTCGTAGAGCTTTATGAAAAGGGGATTCTAGAAAAGTTGAATGTGGAACTTCTTGGCACCTCTGTTGAATCTATTCAAAATGGGGAAGACCGCGAGAAGTTTAGACAACTCATGCTTGATATCGGCGAACCAGTACCTGAGTCGAAAATTGCCGTGACAAGAGAAGAGGCGTTAACATTCGCTCGAGAAATTGGCTATCCGATCATGGTTAGACCAGCCTATACAATGGGTGGTGAAGGCGGTGGATTTGCAGCTGATGACAACGCTTTGCTTGAAATTGTTGATCGCGGCCTTTCCTTAAGTCCTATTCACCAGGTACTCATTGAAAAAAGCATGCTTGGTTGGAAAGAAATCGAATATGAAGTGATGCGTGACGAAAACGATACGTGTATGATCGTCTGTAACATGGAAAATATGGACCCTGTTGGAATTCATACAGGGGATTCGATTGTTGTTGCACCATCTCAAACGCTGAATGATTACCAATACCAGATGCTGCGAAACGTTTCGTTGAAAGTGATTCGCGCCATTGATGTTATTGGTGGTTGTAATATTCAAATTGGATTAAACCCTGAATCAAACGATTATTACATCATTGAGGTGAATCCGCGGGTAAGTCGTTCATCTGCATTAGCTTCTAAAGCTACTGGCTATCCGATTGCACGTATGGCTGCAAAATGTGCCATTGGCTTTACATTAGATGAGCTTCCAAATCCAATTACAGGTAATACTTATGCAGCATTCGAACCTGCCCTTGATTATTTAGTTGTCAAAATACCGAGGTTCCCATTTGATAAGTTTCCTGAAGGTGATCGCGTACTTGGAACGCAGATGAAAGCAACAGGAGAAGTGATGGCAATTGATCGAAGTTTTGAAGGTGCTTTAAACAAAGCTGTTCGATCTCTTGAGAGTGGTCATCAATCATTAACAGGCTTATATGAAGAGGTAAGTCAAGAATATTTAAATGAACAGCTAATGACGCCAACAGATGAAAGACTTTTTTTAATTAGTGAAGCTTTTCGAAGAGGTTATTCTGTAGAGGACATTCAATCACTTACAGCCATTGATAGCTGGTTTCTTCACAAGGTGAAGCGAATTGTTGAAGCGGAAGTAAAGATAATGAATCAAACCGATCTTTCTAAAGAATTGCTGATTCATGTTAAGCAATTAAACGTTAGTGATGCCTACATTTCGAAAGCAACTGGAAAAACGATCGATTCGATCATGAGTATGTGTAAAGAAGCTGGCATTCAGAGGGGAATGAAGCAAGTTGATACCTGTGCGGGTGAGTTTGAAGCAATCACACCTTATTTCTACTCGACGTATTTAGGGAGCGATGAGATGGAGCAGATCAGTGAGCCAGGCATCCTCGTTCTTGGTTCAGGACCCATTCGAATCGGGCAAGGTGTGGAGTTTGACTATTGCTCCGTTCACGCGACACAGGCAGTGAAGAAGTTAGGCTATCGTGCGATTGTTATGAATAATAACCCTGAAACGGTTAGTACAGATTATAGCGTTGCAGATCGTCTTTACTTTGAGCCGCTCTCACTTGAAGATGTCCTTGCGGTTATCGAGAAGGACCATATTATAGGAGTGGCCGTACAATTTGGTGGTCAAACGGCTGTTAATTTAGCGGAAGAGTTGCACGAGCGCGGAGTTCCAATCCTCGGTACACCTGTTGAGAACATTAATAAAGTAGAGGACCGAGATCAATTTTATCAATTGTTGGATTCTCTTTCGATTCCTTATATTGAAGGGAAAATGGCTTACCAGCCAGATGAAATGGAGGAGCTTGCCGCAGAGTTAGGATTCCCGATCATTGTAAGACCTTCCTATGTGATAGGCGGACAAAACATGTTTATCTTCCGTCATATGGATGAACTGAAACGGTATACGCAAAAATTAGAGAGCAGTCCAAAGAAAATGTGGCCATTCCTTCTCGACCGCTTTGTGGAAGGAATTGAATGTGAAGTCGATGTGATTTGCGATGGAGAATCAATCGCCATTCCTGGCATTATGGAGCACCTTGAACGAGCGGGCGTTCATTCTGGAGATAGCACAGCGATTTATCCACCTGTATCCATTACAGAAGAGCAGAAAGAAACGATTACGATGTATTCTGAAAAGCTATCTAAAGCGCTCGAATGTCGAGGGTTAATGAATATTCAATTTGTTATCGATCAAGGTATTATTCATGTTCTTGAAATTAATCCAAGATCTTCGAGAACGGTTCCTGTTATCAGTAAAGTAACGAACATCCCAATGGTTGAATGGGCGATTAAAGCTCAATTGCAAAGTAACTCATTAGAAGCAACGGGATTATTAGAAGAAAAACCTTATTACACGGTGAAGTTCCCTATCTTTTCAAATGGAAAGTTAAAAAACGTTGACCATGTTCTTGGACCAGAGATGAAATCTACAGGAGAAGTCCTTGCTATGGCAAAAACATCGGAAGAAGCATTAAGAAAAGCGATTGTACCAACGTGGAATCCGAATAAGCTACCTTCTTCAATACTATGTTCGATTAGTGAAGAACATAAAGAAGCTGCTTGTGATGTACTAATGAAGCTTAAAGAAAAAGGTGTCACAATATACGCAACTTCTGGAACAGCCAAATTGTTAAATGAAAAAGGCATCCACTCAATCGAGATTAAAAAAGATTTAGATGAAGTTGAGGCGCTAATGAAAGAAGAGCTAAGCGCAGTGGTTTCGATTCCGACAATTGGCAGAGAAAAAGAACGTTCTGGATTTCAAATGCGCGCACTCGCCACAAGGTATAAAATTCCTTGTTTTACGCATATTGACACGCTTCAGTTATTGGTCTTAGAAGGATCAAAAACACTTGAAGTTAACAGTCTAGCGCATTGGCACCAAATGAAAGTAACCCCAATCGGGCAGGAAGGATGATTGAATGATGCAGTCGGTAAAAACGGAAAATGAAATCGCAGAAGGAATGAAGGGGAAAGATTTTCTAACGATCGCTGAACTGAGCAGTGAGGAGATTCATTATCTGCTGCAAGAAGCTGAACAGTTGAAAAAGCTTCAAAAGGAAGGGATTCCTCATGAAGAATTAAAGGGAAAAGTGCTTGGGATGATCTTCGAAAAGTCATCAACAAGAACGCGTGTGTCATTTGAAGTAGCGATGCTTCAGCTTGGCGGGCATGCTTTGTTTCTTAGTTCGAAAGACATCCAGCTTGGAAGAGGTGAGACGGTTGAAGACACCGCTAATGTGCTAGCAGGGTACCTTGACGGAGTAATGATTCGAACATTTGGTCATGAGACGATTGAACGTTTTGCGAAAGCTTCATCCGTTCCTGTTATTAACGGCTTAACAGATACACATCATCCAGCACAAATTCTTGCTGATTTACTAACGATTATCGAGCATAAAGGTCATTTAAGTGGATTGAAAGCAGCTTATTTTGGAGATGGAAACAATGTGGCTCATTCACTTATTGAAGGGGCAGCGAAAGTGGGCATGAATTTCACTATCGCCTGTCCACCAGGGTATGAACCAGATGAAGCGATCGTAGCGACAGCGAACGAAGTAGCAAAAGCAAATGGTTCGGTCATTGAGGTAACTGCTGATCCCCTTGCAGCTGCTAAGGATGCGGATGTTCTTATTACCGATGTTTGGGCGAGTATGGGGCAAGAAGACGAGCAAGCTGAACGCGAGGGCGTTTTCGAACCTTATCAGGTGAATGAGGAGTTATGCATAAATGCTGATGAAAACTACATCTTTATGCATTGCCTTCCAGCGCATAGAGGAGAAGAGGTTACAGCGGAAATTATCGATGGTTCTCATTCAGTTGTATACCAGGAAGCAGAGAATCGTCTCCACGCTCAAAAAGCACTTTTAAAACTTTTATTAAAAAGTTAAATTTTTTTCGTGCAATTTGAATAAATATACGTTATCATAGATATTAATACAAAGATAGGGAGTGGATGAAATGGCAAAAGAGAAAATCATTCTTGCTTATTCCGGAGGTCTTGATACCTCCATTTCGATAAAATGGTTAGAAGAAAAATATGGATACGAGGTTATTGCTCTTGGACTTGACGTGGGTGAAGGGAAAGATCTAGAAACGATCAAGGAAAAGGCACTGAATGTGGGTGCCTCAAAAGCTTATATGATTGAAGCGAAAGAACTTCTTGCTGAGAACTATCTTTTACCAGCACTAAAAGCAAATGCATTATACGAAGGGAAATACCCGCTATCCTCAGCACTGTCACGTCCCCTCATTTCAAAGCTTCTCGTTGAAGCGGCTGAACGTGAAGGAGCTACGGCAGTGGCACATGGATGTACAGGAAAAGGAAATGATCAGGTTCGCTTTGAAGTATCGATTCAAGCGTTGAATCCGGACTTGAAAGTGATCGCTCCTGTTCGTGAATGGGGAATGACGCGTGATGAACAGATTGCTTACGCACAAGAAAAAGGGATTCCGGTTCCAGTTAAACTTGATAATCCATTTTCAATTGATGCCAACATTTGGGGACGTGCATGTGAAGCGGGTGTACTTGAAGATCCGTGGCAAGAAGCTCCAGAAGCCGCATTTGATTGGACAGCACCAATTCACCTAACACCAGATGAACCTGAATACATTGA
The DNA here is from genome assembly GCF_028610665.1 of Guptibacillus sedimenti. Lineage (NCBI taxonomy): Bacteria > Bacillati > Bacillota > Bacilli > Caryophanales > Guptibacillaceae > Guptibacillus > Guptibacillus sedimenti. Next base: position 385,526 of record NZ_JAQQWV010000003.1, on the reverse strand, counting down.
GATCGATTTTGAAGAAGGTCGCCCAACTGCTTTGAATGGTCAACAAATGGGGCTCGTTGACTTAATTGAAAAGTTAAATGAAATTGGTGGGGTTCATGGCATAGGACGTATCGATCATATCGAAAACCGTCTTGTTGGAATTAAATCCAGAGAAGTATATGAAAACCCAGGAGCACTCATTTTAATTAACGCTCACAAAGAATTGGAATTTTTAACTCATACGCGTGAAGTATCACAGTTCAAAACGACGATTGATCAGCAGCTGTCAAAATTAATTTATGACGGACTCTGGTACTCACCACTTCGTCAGGCGCTTGAAGGGTTCATTAACGAAACCCAGAAAGTAGTAAGTGGTAAGATTCGTCTTAAACTACACAAAGGGTCAAACACAGTAGTTGGACGTAAGTCAGAGAACTCTCTCTATAACGAACAACTTGCAACATATCTTAAAGGTGACCTCTTTGATCATGACGCTGCAGTTGGATTCATTAAACTATGGGGATTACCTACAAAAGTGAATGCGGAAGTTCATAAGAAACAAAAAGTAACTCAATAAGGAGATGTTAGTGTGTCTAAGCTATGGGGTGGACGCTTTACGAAAGAAACGAATAAGCTTGTAGAAGAATATACAGCTTCGATCCAGTATGATAAAGAACTAGCAGAAGAAGATATCGAAGGCAGTCTGGCCCATGTTCAGATGCTTAGTGAATGCGGTGTGATTAGTTCCTCTGACATGGAAGAAATCAAGCGAGGCTTACATGTTGTTCTTGAGAACATTCAGAATGGAACGTTTGAATACGATGTATCTCAAGAAGACATTCATATGAACATTGAAAAAGCACTCATTGATGAAATAGGACCTGTTGGAGGAAAGCTGCATACCGGTAGAAGTCGTAATGACCAGGTTGCAACGGATATGCATATGTACCTTATAAAAAAGGTTAACCATTTTATTTCACATATCGAAGAGGTTCAGCAGGCGATTCTAAGCCAGGCTGAATCTCATGTTGAAACTGTTTTACCAGGTTATACACATTTGCAGCGTGCTCAACCTGTATCATTTGCCCATCATATGCTAGCGTATTTCTGGATGTTTGAACGTGATAAGGAAAGATTTCAAGACAGCTTAAAGAGAACGAGTATGTTACCGCTTGGTGCAGGCGCACTAGCTGGAACAACCTTTCCGATTGATCGCCATCGCACGGCAGAACTTTTAGGTTTTGACGCCGTTTATCCGAATAGCATGGACGCAGTTAGTGATCGTGATTTTATTGTCGAGTTTCTTTCAAATGCTTCCATGCTTATGATGCACATGTCCCGTTTGTCGGAAGAAATGGTGATCTGGAGCAGTCAGGAATTTCAATTTATCGAACTAGACGATTCTTTCTGTACGGGATCGAGTATTATGCCCCAGAAAAAGAATCCCGATGTTCCTGAACTTCTTCGTGCGAAAACAGGTCGAGTTTATGGCAATTTGTTTAGCTTGTTAACTGTATTGAAGGGACTACCGCTTGCTTATAACAAAGACATGCAGGAAGACAAGGAAGGCATGTTTGATACAGCTAAGACGCTTGATGGTGCACTTCAACTTTTGGCGCCTATGATTGAAACAATGACTGTAAAGACAGAAAACATGAAGCAAGCGGTTAATGAAGATTATTCTAATGCCACCGATATTGCCGATTACCTTGTGAACAAAGGAATGACGTTCCGTGAGTCACATGAAGTCATTGGAAAGATTGTTCTTTACGGTATCGAGAGAAAGAAATTTTTACTTGATCTTACAATGGAAGAATTTAAATCATTTACGCCATTATTTGAAGAAGATGTTTTTGAAGTGCTTAAGCCTGCTAATGTGATGAATGCAAGAAAAAGCTATGGAGGAACTTCGCCAGAACAAATCGCAATTCAGATTCGCTTAGCCCATGATCATTTAAATGTAAAAGAAAACGCATAAAGGGCCCTATCCGATAGGATAAGACCCTCATGAAGAAGGAAGTTATTAGCGTTTGCTAAACAAGCGATGGGGTAGAACGGTAGTTGTCTTTTGGAGACACCTCTTTCTAATGAAAGTTGTTAGAGCCTTGTTTTACCAACAGAGTAGTTCAACGCGACCATCTCCTTAAAAGCTTCCGTTTTCCTTATGCACTTTTGTTCTTCCCTCTTCACTAATTATCATGGCCACTTTCATTTCGTTCTATACATGCCTATTCAATTTTTTTTCGGATACTTTTTTTCTGTAAGTGGGAGAATAGAAAGAGATGAAAGGAGGGGTAAGATGGGCCGAGGAAAGGCATTTGATCATAAGAAAAAAGGGATGGAACGCGAAAGACCGAAAACAGCAGATCAAACAAAGTTCCCTCATGAAGCATCAACAGGACATAAAACAATCCGTAATGAAGAACGTGAAGAATAATCCGAGCTTCCTGCACATGCAGGGAGCTTTTTGTTTTTACGAAGCTTGCTTTCTTGAGCTTCATTTCCAAGTCCAGTAAACTTAGTGGTAGATGATTAAAAAGGGGATTTTAATATGGATTCAGTAGGCCTTGTATTAGAAGGCGGAGGGATGAGAGGCGTTTACACGGCAGGCGTTTTAGAGTATATGATGGAGCACGATTTGTATTTTCCTTACGTGATTGGCGTATCTGCTGGTGCTTGTAATGCAGCTTCATACCTTTCAAGGCAAAATGGAAGGAACCGCACAGTACTTATTGATTATGTCAATCATCCGGAGTATATCTCTTACAAAAATTTAATTCGTAAAAAACAACTTTTTGGTATGGATTTAATCTTTGATGAGATTCCTTCCATGCACGTACCTTTTGACTTTAATGCATTTCAAAATGCGACGGAGCAATTTGTCATTGGTACAACGGATATTACTACCGGGAAACCTTATTATTTTAATAAAAAAGATGATGGTGAACAAATTCTTTCCATTTTAAGAGCTTCAAGTTCACTGCCATTTATGGCTCCGCCTGTTCAGATTAATCATCGTTTTCATCTCGATGGTGGAATTACAGATCCGATTCCAGTTCAAAAATCCGAAGCAGATGGGAATAAAAGTCATGTAGTCGTTTTGACCCGTAATGAAGGATATCGAAAGCAGAAATCAAAGTTATCATGGATGATTCAACGTCTTTATCGAAAAAACCCTGCGCTCGCACAAGCCATTACAAAGCGATATATTCATTACAATCAAACACTTGATCATATAGAAGCAAATCGGGAGAATTATTTTATCATTCAACCTTCCTCACCTCTTGAAGTAGCACGGATAGAAAAGTCACAGCTTCGTCTCACGACTTTATACAATCAAGGATATGAAGAGATGAAAAGGCATCATAAAGAACTAGAAGGTTGGCTTGAAAAGAGGGTATTAGCGAACGAAACAGTTTGAATGTGTGATCATATGTTTAATCATATGGCAAACTTGGGAACAGTTCACCAACACTATGTAGGAGGTCTTTCAAGTGAAAAGCTATCAATTATACATTAACGGTGAATTTACTAACAGTCATTCAGAAGAAATGCTCGACGTGATCAATCCAGCGACAGAAGAAGTGATTTCAAGAATTCCAAAAAGTGATGAGAAGGACGTGCAACGTGCAATAGAAGCCGCTAAAGCCTCCCAAAGAGATTGGGAAAAGAAACCTTCCATTGAACGAGCGGAATACTTATATAAGATTGCCGATAAAGTAGAAGAGAAAAAAGAGACGTTTATTAACATGTTAACTGAAGAAAATGGTAAAACAGTAGATGCTTCAAAGGCTGAAGTAGACTTAACGATTGATTATTTCCGCTATATGGCAGGCTGGGCAAGAAGGTACGAAGGAGAAGTACTACCAAGTGATCGACCAAATGAAAATATTCTTGTTCTGAAAAAACCAATTGGAATTGTTGGCGGTATCGTTCCATGGAACTTCCCAATGTTTATCTTTGCTCGAAAGGTAGCACCAGCATTTGTCACTGGCTGTCCAATTATTATTAAACCAAGTCAATATACGCCAAATACAGCATGTGAGCTAGCAAGTATCATCCATGAAATTGGCGTTCCAAAAGGAGTATTTAGCTTAGTTACTGGTAAAGGTTCCGATATTGGAACACCACTTGCTTCTTCACCAGACGTACAGATGATTAGTTTAACAGGAAGCTATCCAGCAGGTTCAAAAGTGATGGAAGCAGCGGCTAAAAACATTACTAAAGTGAACTTGGAGCTAGGTGGTAAAGCGCCAGCAATCGTGACAAAACATGCTAACGTTGATCTTGCTGTTGAAAAGATCACGACTTCACGAATTACGAACAACGGTCAGGCTTGTACGAATGCAGAGCGTGTTTATGTTCATGAAGACGTAGCTGAAGAATTCATTTCAAAGATAACAGAAACGTTCAAGAATACAAAAGTTGGGGATTCATTAAAAGAAGATGGATGTGACATTGGTCCACTAGCGAATAAACAGCAAATCGACTCTGTTGAAGAAATGGTGAACAATGCCGTTAAAGCTGGTGCAGTTGTAAAAACAGGTGGGAAGCGTGTAGACCGAGATAAAGGCTTTTTCTTTGAACCAACTGTTTTGACAGATGTATCACAAGATATGAATGTCATTCAAGAAGAAATTTTCGGTCCAGTTTTACCAATTGTTGTTTATAGTGATTTTGATAAAGTGCTAGAAATGGCTAACGACACTTATTACGGTCTTTCTTCATCAATCTTTAGTGATAACATGCATGAAGTCATGAAAGCTTCAAATGTTCTTCGCTATGGTGAAACGTATGTGAACCGCGAGAACTTTGAAGCCGTTCAAGGTTTCCACGCCGGAATGGGCCAATCTGGTATTGGCGGTGCGGATGGAAAACACGGTCTTAATGAATACCTTAAGACTCACGTGATTTATATGGAATATGATCAAGATATTAAATAATGAGAACCGGGCATATGCCCGGTTTTCTAATGTTTGAAGAAAGTTGAATGTAGGGCGTATAATAGGAAGGCAGAGCATTATTAATATGAAGAAAAGAGGGAGAATATGTTTGATTCTCGTATTATAGAGTTTGCTGAGAAATTAGTCCAATACTCAACCAAGGTTCAGCAAGGTGAACATGTGTTAATCGAAGCATTTGATGTAGACAATACTCTTGTACGCAGCATTGTGAAAGAGGTACATAAAGCAGGGGGGTTCCCTCATGTTAACTTGAGAGATAATCAAGTTCTTCGGGAACTGTTGATGAATGCGACTGAAGAACAAATCACGGAGTGGGCTGAGATTGATTTAAATCAGATGAAGAAAATGAATGCTTACATTGGGATACGTGGTTCTGAGAATATTAATGAGCTTTCAGACGTACCAGAAGCGAAAATGGCTTTGTATAATCAAATTTACAAAACAAAAGTTCACAGTAATCAACGTGTGAAGCATACAAAATGGGTTGTTATGAGGTATCCAAATGAATCCATGGCACAGCTTTCTGGCATGAGTACGGAAGCATTTGAGAACTTCTATTTCAATGTTTGCACGATGGATTATGCAAAGATGAGTGAAGCGATGGATTCACTTGTGGATCGTATGAACAAAGCCGATGAGGTTCGAATTGTTTCTCCTGACACAAACCTAAGTTTCTCCATCAAAGATATTCCGGCTGTAAAATGTGCTGGTGAACTTAATATACCTGATGGGGAAGTTTTTACTGCACCAGTTAAGGATAGTGTAAATGGTGTCATTACGTATAATACACCTTCTCCTTACAATGGTTTTGTATTTGAGAATGTCCAGCTTACGTTCGAAAACGGGAAAGTGATCGATGCTGAAGCAAATGATACAGAGAGGCTAAATCAAATTCTCGATACGGATGAAGGAGCTCGGTATATCGGCGAATTTGCGATTGGTGTCAACCCGTTCATTCGTGAGCCAATGAAAGATATTCTATTTGATGAAAAAATAGATGGTTCTTTCCATTTCACACCAGGACAAGCATACGATGAAGCGCCAAACGGCAATGATTCATCTGTTCACTGGGATCTTGTTTTAATTCAACGCCCTGAATATGGTGGCGGTGAAATTTGGTTTGATGATGAGTTAATTCGCAAAGATGGTAAATTTGTTCCAGAAGCACTTCAAGTATTAAATCCAGAAAATCTTAAATAAAGAAGAGAAACGCATCCAATGGATGCGTTTTTTCGTACAGATGACCAATCACATTTTCATCCTTTTGAATATAAATAAAGAAAACTACTTTAGACAGGAAGTGCCTTCCAATGGAAATACATTGTGATGGATGTACGAAGGAGATGAGAGACTGGGAAACCATTCATATGGTGAAGTTCGATAAATGGTATGTTGGTCATTTCAACTGCTTATTGAACTTGAAAAAAAAATTGAATCTCAATAGACCGATTAAGTGGGATAAATTAGAAGGTAAGAAGGATAATCAAAAAGACTCGGATGGGAAAACAGCGAATTAGATTGAGGGGCAAGAAAAGACGCTAACTTTAGGTAGCGTCTTTTCTTGTGATTTTAATATGAAACATCCTCTTTATTCGCCGCTTTCTTCCATAGGAAGAGCTGATTAAATTCGCTGGTGAACTTAATGTGCCTTTTTTAGTAGAAGGAGATCGGTCTATTTCTCTAGACAATATGTAAATGGAATGCTAGTCACCTGTGGTGGATGAGGTGAATATTGTAGAGCATCTAATAAACGAGGTGATACAATGTTAGCTTGTCATCCTGCAATAGGTTACACAGCAATCGGTGACTCTATTACATTAGGAACGGGGACCTTGTTGTTTTCTCCAACTTTTGTAGATTTTTATAAAAATGAATTACAATGTTCCATAAGAAAAAAGGTGAATGTAAGTGTTTTTGCTGAAAATGGAGCGACGACGTCGGAAGTGAAAAAATGGCTTGCTTGCTCGAAGATCGACCTGGGACAAACGGAAATCGTAACTTTAACAGCTGGTGGAAATGACCTTATCGATGCGGCTGAATCTTACGCGATAACGGAAAAAGATACTGTGTTGGATGATGCTTTAAAGGTTTGCTGCCAAAATATGAGCTGGATTGTGTCCTATTTGTCTTATGCTCTTAAGCAGTCAGATGGAAAAGCGATGATACGAATTGTTAACTTGTATAATCCTATTCCTACTATTCCTTTTTCAGATTACTGGGTAAAGCAGTTCAACCGTCATATTGACAAATGTTCCACTGGAGAGTTGGTGAGAGTGGCTAATGTCTTTCCCGTTTTTAAAGGGAGAGAAAAGCAATTGTTAGCTTCAGATTGTATCCACCCGAACACGCATGGACATAAAGAAATTTCAAATGTACTTATGAAAACAGGAATTACTTTATAAATGTTTAATTAATTGGAAGCAAGGGTAAATTTTTGTGTTAATAAATTATAGAAATTACTAGGGAGGAACATATGGTACAACATTCGATTCAGTTAAGCGAATTACGAGAACAATTGCTTCATTCCTTTGAGGCTACACGCGCAATGACAAATACATTAGTGGAACCGCTTGAGACGGAGGATTTCACTATCCAATCAATTCCCGATGTAAGTCCTCCCAAATGGCATATGGCCCACACGACTTGGTTTTTTGAAACGTTTATTTTAAAACAGTATAAAGAAAATTATGAGTCTTTTCATAAAGAATTTGACTATTTATTTAACTCGTACTATGAAAGTGTTGGAAGTTACTTTCCGCGTCATTCAAGGGGATTATTAAGTAGACCAAGTATAGATAAAGTAAGAAGCTATCGTTCGGATATCAATGAAGAAATAGTGAACTTAATTCAACAACTCGATGAAGGACATCTTCATCAAGTTGCAGATCTCGTTGAAATTGGACTAAATCATGAACAGCAACACCAAGAACTTTTAATGACAGATATTAAATATAATTTCTCCGTTAATCCGTTGTACCCTGTATACCGTCCACTTGATGACGAACCTACAGCAAAAGCGACACCGTTAGAATGGGTGTCATTCGAGGGTGGACTTATTGAAACGGGTATGGATGAAGATGACGGCTTTTCTTTTGACAATGAACGACCAGTACATAAGGTATGGCTTGAACCATTTAAGTTAGCGACAAGAACTGTGACGAACGGAGAATACATGGAATTTATAAATGCTGGAGGCTATGACCAGGCTGCCTACTGGCTGTCTGATGGTTGGGCAACTGTGAAGAATGAAAATTGGAAAGCGCCATTGCATTGGATCGAAAAAGATGGTGAGTGGTATGTGTTTACACTTCATGGACTAGTGCCGATTAATAAAGAAGAGCCCGTTACCCACGTTAGCTATTACGAAGCCGAAGCCTATGCAAGTTTTGTAGGAAAGCGCCTACCTTCAGAATCAGAATGGGAAGTTGCAGTAAGGGATCAGCCGATCGCTGGTAATTTTGTAGAGGATGGTCACTATCATCCGGTTGCATCAGTGAAAGAAGAAGAAGGTAACATTAAAAAAGCTTATGGAGATGTATGGGAATGGACGAAAAGTCCTTATATGCCATATCCAGGTAATAAACCTCTTGAGGGTGCATTAGGTGAATATAATGCCAAATTCATGAGTAGCCAAATGATTTTACGAGGAGGATCATGCGTTACTTCGCAAACACATATCCGTCCGACATATCGTAATTTCTTTGGTCCTGAAAAACGCTGGCAATTTACAGGCATTCGTCTTGCAGATGACGTGGAATAACAGGGGGGATTTTAGCCTGATTTACTGAGTTTCTAGATATGATAGGATTCGACCTCTTGAAGCTTTAAGTTCTTAATGCTGAAATATCGTAATCTTCCTTACAGACATTAGAAGATTATTTCGATATAATTGTCACTGAAGATAAAGATAGAAGGAGCGATGGATGTGAAAAAAATAGAAACGGCTGATTCTTATCAGTCTTTCATTAACGATAAAGAGGTATCCATACTAAAATACGAAGCAAACTGGTGTCCTGATTGCAAACGTCTTGATTTTTTTATTGATGACATCATTAATGTTAATCAAGATAAGTCCTGGGCTCAAATTGACATTGAACAGTTTCCTGAAATTACAGAAGAAAATAATGTAATGGGTATTCCTAGCTTACTCGTTTATAAAGATGGGAAGAAAATTGGTCACTTGCATAGTGCAAATACAAAAAATCCCGATCAAGTGAAAGAATATCTAAGTCAGTTTTAATAATAAGAGAAGGTTGCATATGCAACCTTCTCTTATTTTGTAAGTACATATTCAACTGAGCCATCGTTAAGTGAATGAACGAAAGCAATTGAGTAGCCGATGCTAAGATAAATCGATAGCGTTTCGGTACATGAAGGATGGAGGGGCTCAGTTGGTGCGTAAAGACTTTTGTAGAGTGCAGTTGTTTGATTGGAGAATGGTGAACAGTGGAGAAGTACAACATGTTTTCCACTCCAAGCAGTCCCGATTTGATGTCGTCTCATGAAACTCTTCCTTTAGGGTATTTTTAGTTATTTTTCAATCACCTGCAAAAATGAGAAGCTACTCGATTTAGATGGAGAGATTCAATTTGTTGATAGGAGTATCATATGATTCATGCATGTTGAATGATATGATTACGACATTATTTTAAAAATATTTTGAATTTTTTCTACGTAGCTGGTATATTAGTAACATATACCGGCAAACTTCTATTGTAAATTTGTAAATTCTTTAAAAATATGTAGGTTTTCTAGGAAAATAGTCGGTGCATGTCATTTCTTAATTCTCCAGATAAGGGCAAACCATTCTAAAGAATGGGACGCAAAGACACAGGTCTAATGTTGGGTCACCAACGATGACGGCTGGTCCTCCTGGAAACCCGATAAGGAGGAGAAAAGAATGACCATGGCAGAGATTAAGCCTAAGAAAGTACTTGATCAAGAATGGGTTATTCTAATGAGGGCTGCCCGGGAGCTTGGGTTACAAAAGGAAGAGGTAAGGTCATTTCTAAGACAAGATAAAAAACCAACATCCACGAATGTACATAAATGATGAGCGACCAGTAAGGTCGTTTTTTTCTGGCTTAATCCTTGACTTTAGGTGAACATTTTTTGTATCATATGTCATATCAATCTCATACATAACCATACTAACTATGAAGGACAAATAGTAATCAGATAAACCTCATTGAAGCGATTCGGGGATGGTGCGAGCCCGAATAAGGTCTGATGAAACGGCGGTCTGGAGTTTACGTTCTGAAAGTGGATGCATGATATGCATCAACTAGGGTGGAACCGCGGGTGCATAAGCTCTCGTCCCTGGACATTTATTGTCCATGGAGCGAGAGCTTTTTATATTGATTGAAAAAAGGAGAGAATAACATGACAATTTCTATGGAACAGATCGTATCTGTATCAAAGCACAGAGGATTTATTTTTCCAGGGTCTGATATTTACGGAGGACTCGCAAATACGTGGGACTATGGTCCGCTTGGCGTAGAATTAAAAAACAATATTAAAGGAGCATGGTGGAAGAAATTTGTTCAAGAATCGCCATACAATAGTGGCCTAGATGCTGCCATATTGATGAACCCAAAAACTTGGGAAGCTTCTGGTCACCTAGGTAACTTTAATGATCCTTTAATTGATTGCAAAAGTTGTAAAACAAGACACCGTGCTGACAAGTTAATTGAAGACGCTCTATCAACAGAAGAAGATGAAATGATTGCTGACGGCCTTTCATTTGAAGAAATGGAACGACTTATTAAAAACAACAACATTACATGTCCCGAATGTGGTAGTGAAGACTTTACAGAAATACGACAGTTTGATTTAATGTTTAAAACACATCAGGGTGTAACGAAATCAAGCACAAATGAAATTTACCTTCGACCGGAAACGGCGCAGGGGATTTTTGTTAACTTTAAAAATGTACAACGTTCGATGCGTAAAAAAGTACCTTTTGGTATTGCGCAAATAGGAAAGAGCTTCCGAAACGAAATCACACCTGGTAACTTTACGTTCCGGACTCGCGAATTTGAACAAATGGAGCTTGAATTTTTCTGTAAACCTGGTGATGAACTAGAATGGCATGACTATTGGAAAGAGTATTGCAAAAACTGGTTGCTGAATCTTGGGGTAAGTGAGGATAGCATTCGATTACGTGAGCATGCGGAAGATGAGCTTTCACATTATAGTAATGCAACAACTGATATTGAGTATAAATTCCCGTTTGGCTGGGGTGAGCTATGGGGTGTTGCTTCAAGAACAGATTACGATCTGAAGCAGCATATGGAACACTCAAATGAAGATTTTACTTATCATGATCAGCAAACGGGTGAAAAGTATGTACCATATTGTATCGAGCCTTCACTCGGTGCAGATCGTGTGACGCTTGCCTTTTTGATTGAAGCATATGAAGAACAAGAGCTTGAAGATGGCACTTCAAGAAGTGTGATGCACTTCCATCCGGCGATTGCGCCATTTAAAGCAGCCGTCTTCCCACTTTCTAAAAAACTTTCTGAAGAAGCGCGTGCCGTTCATGCTGAGCTATCTAAATACTTTATGGTTGATTATGACGAAGCTGGTTCAATTGGTAAACGTTACCGTCGCCATGATGAAATTGGTACACCATACGCGATTACGTTTGATTTTGATTCTGTAGAAGATCAGCAAGTAACGATCCGTGATCGTGATACGATGGAACAAAAAAGAATGCCGATTTCAGAACTGAAAAGCTTTCTTGAAGAAAAAACACAATTTTAATTAAAGTAGCCGCTCGTGTACGAGCGGCTTTTCTTTACTAATGAGGAGAGTGAGTGAAAGGTGAGAATACTTTGGGATTTTGATGGGACATTATTTGATACATACCCAGCGTTTACAAAAGTGATGAAACAGTTAGTCTCCTCTGAGATATCGGAAGATGAGATATTAAGAGAGTTGAAAGTTTCCTTTCATCATGCAACAGAAGTGTTTCAATTAACTGAGGAGCAGATTACAGCATTTCGCAAAAAAGATAATGCCCTTTCACCTGACGACAAACCACCATTTAGAGGATTAAAAACGATTCTGGAAAAAGCCGAGTTAAATGTGATCATGACACATAAACCACGTGCTGAAGTAATTGCTATTTTAAAGCATTTTGATATGGAACATTATTTTGCTGATCTCGTAGCAGGTGACGATGGTTTTCCACGAAAGCCCGATCCTGCTTCGTACCATCATTTGAACGATCAATACCATTTGGACCTTGCAGTAGGGGATCGTCTGCTGGATATTCTTCCTGCAAAAGAAGTTGGAATGAAAACATGTCTCTTTCAAAATGACTCTCCAGGAGCCGATTTTTATGTGACAAATTATCATGATCTAAATGAAATGCTTTGGCCTTCTAATTAATAATAATCAAGTAGTTGATCCCCCTTGTGTTCATATGTGATAATACACATATGAACACAAGGGGGATGTTTTGGTTGGATAAAAAACTTCGGTTTATACTGATTACATTTTTGCTAGGTGTTTTTCTAGGTGCTCTTGATTCAGGCATCGTATCTCCTGCGTTAACCACTCTTATAGAAGATCTAGGAATTGACTTAAAATGGACGGTTTGGGTAGTAACGATTTATACGCTTGTCTATGCAGTAAGCATGCCAATTGTAGGGAAACTTGCTGATTTATTTGGGAGAAAGCGAATTTTCCTAACTGGTATTACGTTATTTGCCATTGGTTCTGTAATCGCTGGATTTAGTCAGTCACTTTCCTTTCTCCTTGTTGGTCGAGCGGTTCAAGCTCTCGGTGGTGGTGGCATTATCCCTATTGCAAATGCCGTAATCGGAAGCAGCTTTCCAAAGGAGAAACGGGGCATGGCACTCGGTTTTGTTGGAGCTATGTTTGGAATAGCGACGATTCTTGGACCAAATGTAGGAGGTTTTTTCGTTGCTCAGTTTAGTTGGAGATGGATATTCTTCATTAACGTCCCTATTGCACTTATTATCATCATAATGGGCTTAAAACTTCCCGATGATCGAAAAGAGACAAAAAAACCTTCACTTGATTGGGGCGGAGCTGGTGTATTATCTTTTGTTATCATAAGTCTTCTACTTGGATTAACGAATCTTGATACAAATGAATTTGCGCAGTCGATCCAATCGCTCATGGTTTGGCCGCTTTTACTAATTAGTGTTGTTTTTATTTATCCACTTATTCGAGTGGAAAAAGCTGCAAAAGACCCGATTCTTAAATTAAGTTACTTTAAAGACCGCAATATCGTGTTAGCTTTACTCATTTCAATGATTACAGGTATTGGCATAATTAGTATGATTTTTGTTCCTTCATTCTCAGAAATCATATTACTGCTGTCCAGAGGTCAAGGTGGGTACGTTATGACAATTCTGGCAGTAGCATCTGGTTTTGCTGCTCCTATAGGTGGAGTACTTCTCGACAAGTGGGGTGCAAAACAAGTTGTATTACTTGGCTTTTCATTAAGTCTTCTTGGTTCACTTTCTTTTGTTTATATAGCAGATGGATGGATCACACTATCTCTTGGGATGATTCTATCTGGTATAGGGATAGGATTCACTATGGGAACACCCTTAAATTATATTATTCTTGAGTTAACACCTGATCATGAAGCAGGATCAGCTCTATCTCTCGTAAGTTTGTTTAGATCGGTAGGTACTTCACTTGGCCCTGTTATTCTTGCTGGTTTTATCGCTATGTCAAGAGCAACATTTAGCGGAAGCAAAATGTCTGAAGCGATCAGAGATGTGATTTTATCCGGCTATCAACATATGTACCTTGCTGCCTCCGTTATTTTCTTGATTGGTCTTATACTCGGAGTCTTTCTGAAGATGCCTCCCAAGTCTTCCAACGTTCATAATTCATAGGAAATGGTAGGTTCGCTAGATTTTTTCCTTCATTAAAATAGCTTGCAAAAAGCCAGATCTGAACACGTATGCTCGATCTGGCTTTTTTTATTGCCCAAACCTGTTAAGAACTTCATAGAAGTGTTTAAGAAATTCGAAAAACTTTCTTTCTGAAGGGGCTAGTTCTCTTCCTTGAGGAATAATGACGCCCACAGTCCTTGTCACGTTTGGCTCTGATAATTCAATTTTTACTGTTTCACCAGGTAACTGTTCTGAAAGTGTTATTTCAGGTAAGAGACTTACACCTAATCCTGCTGCTACAAGCCCCTTAATCGTATCAATGTCTTCCCCTTCAAATGCAATTCGAGGTTTAAAACCAACCTGCTGACATGCTGATGTAACTAGATGATGAAGCGCATATCCTGAACGAAATAGAACAAAGGGTTCATTCTTCAATTGTCCTAGTCTCAACATTGGATAATCTGCTAACTCGTGTGAGATTGGTAAAAGAGCGAGTAGTTTTTCAGTGAAAAAAATGTGGCCTTCAACATCTGTTCGATCTTTTGGTACTGGAGATACGAACGCAATATCGATTTCTCCTTTGCTGACAGCGTCCGTTAGATCTTGCACAGATCCTTGCCTTAATTGAAATCCAACGCTTGGATGCTCTTTACGAAATGCTGATATAACAGTAGGTAGCGTTTTGGCGGCTAAACTGTTCGGAAAGCCGATGCGGATTGTTCCGGTGTCTGGATTTAGAAATTCGTAGACGGCTTGTCTCGCACGTTCAATTTCTGAAATGGCCGTCTCGGCGTGATCCATAAATATTTGTCCAACTTGAGTTAATTTTACGTTTCTCCCTTCCCGAATAAATAATTGTACGCCAAGTTCCGATTCAAGATTGGCAATTTGTCGACTTACAGCTGATTGAGCAACGTGAAGAGAAGTAGCTGCTGCTGTAACATGTTCTCTTTTTGCAACTTCCATAAAATAATATAACTGCCTAAGTTCCATAAAAAAGCAATCTCCCTTTTGATTCATATCAATAATAGATTAATTATATCTAAATTATATATTGGAAGCATTGGTTAAAGCAATGTACAATGAGTGTAGAATATTTAAACAATTTCGACGTTATGGCGTTAAAGCGAGAAACCATAATGAATTGGGATAAGAGCGAGGAGTGGGAATATGGATAGAACAAACTTTCCAGAGAAACAGGGATTATATGATCCAATTCATGAGCATGACGCTTGTGGCATCGGACTGATTGCCAATATAAATAATGTACCAGCGCATGACATTATTGAAAAAGGAGTCTATATGCTACGCCAGCTAGATCATCGCGGAGGGCAGGGAAGCGATCCTGACACGGGTGACGGTGCCGGCATTATGCTACAGATTCCACACGAATTTTTCCAAAAGCACTCTGGGTTTAACCTCCCGAATAAAGGGGAGTACGGTGTCGGAATGATGTTCCTACCCGTTGATAATCAGCTGAGACAGCGCGCAAAACAAATTGTTGAAAAAGCAATCGAGGAAGCAGGCCAAGAGTTTATTGGCTGGAGAACCGTTCCTGTAGATGAAACAACAATTGGAGAAGCTGCATGTATTGCTCAGCCTGTCATTCGACAGGTCTTTATTAAGAAAAGCGATATTTCTGCTGAAGAATTTGAACGTAAATTGTACGTCATTCGTAAAAAAGCAGAGAAGCAAGTATCTCAAGATTCACAGCTATCAAAGACAAAGTATTACGCAGCTAGTTTCTCGAAAGATACGATTGTTTATAAAGGGATGCTTACACCAGAACAGCTTGATCAATTTTATTTGGATTTAAAAGATCCAAGTTTTAAATCTGCTTTTTCAATGGTGCATTCACGTTTCAGTACAAATACTTTTCCAAGTTGGGATCGGGCGCATCCAAACCGTTACCTCATTCATAATGGAGAGATTAATACGCTTCGAGGGAATGTAAACTGGATGAGAGCAAGAGAAGGTGCTATTCAGTCAGATGTCTTTGGAGACGACATGAAAGAAATTGCTCCAATCGTACGACCAAACGGGAGTGATTCTTCATCATTAGATAACTGTCTTGAATTTTTAAATCTTTCAGGTCGTTCGCTACCCCATGCGGCAATGATGATGATACCAGAACCGTGGGATCGTGATGCAACGATGCTTGATCCTAAAAAAGCCTTTTATGAATACCATAGTACATTAATGGAACCATGGGACGGACCGACAGCGATCGCGTTTACGAACGGGCGTCAAATCGGAGCGATGCTTGATCGAAATGGATTGCGACCTGCCCGATACGTGATCACAAACGACGATACGTTTATTCTTTCATCCGAAGTTGGTGTCATTGAAATTGATGAAGAGAAAATAGTGGAAAAAGGCCGCTTAAGCCCTGGCAAAATGCTTCTATTAGATCTTGAAGAAAAACGACTTGTGTATGATGAAGAGATTAAAACACAAATCGCAACAGACAAACCGTACCGTAAATGGTTAGATGAAAATTTAATGAGCTTGTCTCCTGAAGCAAGTAAAACGAGAGAAATTGATCAGAAAGAGCTCATTAAAACGCAAAGAGCCTTCGGTTACACATATGAAGAGTTAACGAAGAATATTGCACCAATGGTAACAGAGAAGAAAGATCCAATTGGATCAATGGGGAACGATGTCCCTCTTGCTGTTCTTTCTGAGCGACCGCAGCTATTGTTTAACTACTTTAAGCAACTGTTTGCTCAAGTTACGAATCCACCGATCGATTCCATTCGTGAAGAATCGGTTACTTCAACAATGACGTTGCTTGGACCAGAGGGCAACTTGCTTGAAACGGATCCAGGAAGTGCTAGAAGAATTCGACTTGAAACACCGATTCTTACCGATAGTCGTTTTGAAGCGATTAAAGCATTGGATGAAGAGGACTTTCATCCAGAAACATTAAGTTTGCTGTTTGATGCAGCTCGTGGTGAAACGGAAATGGAACATGCTTTACTAGCACTGTTCCGAAAAGCTGATCGTGCCATTAAAAACGGTAAAAGCATCCTTGTTCTTTCAGATTTAGGAATTAACCGTGATAAAGCAGCAATTCCATCATTACTTGCTTTAAGTGGTCTTCATCATCACTTAATTAAGAGAGAAACGCGTACGAAAGTTAGTTTAATTGTTGAAACGGGTGAGGCTAGGGATGTTCATCAGTTTGCCATGCTAACTGGATATGGGGCTGACGCTATTTATCCTTATGCCGCTTACGATTCAATTAACCAGATGATTTTGGACGGCACCATTGAAGGATTTACGTTCGATGAGGCGATTGAGAACTACATTGAGGCTGCCACAACTGGTATCGTTAAAGTAATGTCAAAAATGGGTATTTCAACGATCCAAAGCTATCGTGGTGCTCAAATCTTCGAAGCAATCGGTGTAAGCAACGAAGTGATCGATCGTTATTTTGCTGGTACCGCTTCGCAAATTGACGGCATTCCAATCGATATTATTGCGACAGAGACGTTGATGAGACATCATTTTGCTTATCATGATTCTGAATATAGTGATTTAACGCTTGAAACAGGAAGCGAACTTCAGTGGAGGAATGGAGGAGAGCATCACTCTTTCAATCCGAAAACAATTCATACGCTACAACACGCTGCTAGAAGTAATAGTTATGAATTATATAAAAAATTCTCTGGTATGGCGCTTGAAGAGAATTTAACTTATCTTAGACAGGCGATTGATTTTGGATCGAAAGAAGCCATTTCAATTGATGAGGTTGAAAGCGTTGAATCCATTACACGCCGATTTAAGACGGGCGCAATGAGCTACGGCGCTCTAAGTGGTGAGGCTCACGAAGCTCTCGCAATTGCGATGAACCGCATTGGAGGACGAAGCAATAGCGGTGAAGGTGGAGAAGATCCTTCTCGTTTTACGCCAGATGAAAATGGGGATCTTCGTCGAAGTGCGATTAAACAGGTCGCTTCTGGTCGCTTTGGCGTATCAAGCTATTACTTAAGCAATGCAGATGAAATTCAAATTAAAATGGCTCAAGGCGCTAAGCCGGGCGAGGGTGGTCAGTTACCTGGTAAGAAAGTATATCCTTGGATTGCCGAAGTTCGTGGCTCTACGCCAGGAGTCGGATTGATTTCACCACCACCGCACCATGATATTTATTCAATTGAGGATCTTGCCCAACTTATCCATGATTTGAAAAATGCAAATCCATCTGCACGAATCAACGTAAAGCTCGTTTCAAAAGCAGGCGTTGGTACGATTGCTGCAGGAGTTGCGAAAGGGCTGGCAGATGTGATTCTCATTAGCGGATATGAGGGTGGAACAGGAGCATCGCCAAGAACGAGTATTAAACACGCGGGTCTTCCATGGGAACTTGGCTTAGCTGAAACGCATCAAACGCTCGTATTGAATGATCTTCGTGATCGCGTGGTTCTTGAAGCGGATGGAAAAATGATGACCGGTCGTGATGTTGTGATGGCAGCGATTCTTGGTGCTGAAGAATTTGGGTTTTCAACTGCACCGCTTGTTGTTCTTGGATGTATTTTAATGAGAGCTTGTCATTTGGATACATGTCCAGTTGGTGTAGCAACTCAAAATCCTGAACTTCGCAAGAAATTTATGGGTAACCCAGATCATGTGGTTAATTATATGCAGTTTATTGCTCAAGAAGTTCGAGAAATCATGGCTGAACTTGGCTTTAGAACAATTGAAGAAATGATTGGTCGTACCGATGTACTGAAAGTAAGTCGTCGTACAAAAGACCATTGGAAAGCAAGATATCTTGATCTTAAACCGCTTCTTTATCAGCCGCATGTATCCGATGAAGTCGGTAGATTCAACCAGCGGAAGCAGGATCATAAACTAGATGCTGCGCTTGATAATACCTCAATCATACCTGCAGCACTTGGAGCGCTTGAGGAGCAAAAACCTTTTGAAGGCTCTTACGTTATTCGCAATACAAACCGCGTTGCTGGTGCGCTATTAGGACATGAGATTACTAAGCGTTATGGTGCTGATGGACTTCCAGAAGACATGATTCGCCTGCATTTTAAAGGGTCTGCTGGTCAAAGTTTCGGAGCATTCGTACCTAACGGGGTGACAATGCAGTTAGAAGGCGATGCAAACGACTATGTTGGAAAAGGATTATCAGGCGGTAAGCTCATTATTCATCCATCCGCTAAAGCAGGGTTTGCTAGAGACGAAAATACAATCGTTGGAAACGTTGCTTTTTATGGAGCAACTTCAGGTGAAGCATATATCAGTGGGCTTGCAGGAGAACGTTTCTGTGTAAGAAACAGTGGTGCAAAAGCGGTTGTAGAAGGAATTGGCGACAATGGATGTGAATACATGACGGGTGGCCGTGTCGTTGTGCTTGGTGAGACTGGAAAGAACTTTGCAGCCGGTATGTCTGGAGGAATTGCCTATGTTCTATCAGATGATCAAGAAGCATTTAAACGCAATGTTAATGCTGAAATGGTCCATGTTGAAACATTGAGCAACTATGAAGAGATTCTTGAAGTAAAGCATATGATTCAACAGCATGCTTACTTTACTGATAGTCCAAAAGCCATTCGTTTTATTCAAAACTGGAATGAAGTTGTAGGGAAGATCGTGAAGATAATTCCTAAAGAATTTAAGAGAATTACAGAATCATTAGAAGAGCTTAAAGAACAAGGCTATAAAGACGATGACGCAGCATATGAAGTGTTCCAACAGGCAAAGAACGGTGAAGTAAAGCCACGTAAAAGTGATCTGGAGCCGGTATAAGGGGAGGTATTCGATTGGGTAAGCCAACAGGATTTTTAGACTATCCTAGAGAAAAAGCACGTGAAAGAGATCTATCAACACGACTGAAAGATTGGGGAGAATACCAACTCCCTCAATCTGAAGAAAACTTGAAAACGCAGGGGGCACGCTGCATGGATTGCGGCACGCCCTTCTGCCACTCAGGAATAGAATTAAATGGCAGTGCATCAGGTTGTCCGCTCTATAATCTTATTCCAGAATGGAATCATCTTGTTTATCAAGGGAAATGGAAAGACGCGCTAGATCGGCTGCTTAAAACGAATAACTTTCCAGAATTCACTGGTCGAGTATGTCCGGCCCCATGCGAAGGTGCCTGCGTAGCAGCGATTCCTGACGATGCAGTTGCGATTAAAAGCATTGAAAAAGAAATTATTGACCGCGGTTTTGCAGAAGGATGGATGACACCTCAGCCTCCTAAAAATCGTACGGGGAAAAAGATTGCCATCGTAGGATCAGGTCCCGCAGGCTTAGCTGCCGCTGATCAGCTGAATAAAGCAGGACACTCCGTTACAGTATATGAACGTGATGATCGTATTGGCGGTTTATTGATGTACGGCATTCCTAACATGAAGCTAGATAAAGAGTTGGTAGAGCGCCGTGTAAAACTTCTTGCTGATGAAGGCGTAACCTTTGTTACGAATACAGAAATCGGTAAAGATGTGACACAAGCTGAGCTTCGTGATGAACATGACGCGGTGATTCTTTGTACGGGAGCTCAAAAGCACCGTGACCTTCCAATTGAAGGACGTAAGCTTGGAGGAATCCATTATGCAATGGATTACTTAAAGCAAAATACAAAGAGTTTGTTAGATTCTGAGCTTCAAGATAAGAAGTATGTTTCAGCAGAAGGAAAAAATGTTATTGTAATTGGTGGTGGAGATACAGGGGCGGACTGTGTTGCTACAGCACTTCGACACGGATGCAAAAGTGTCCATCAATTTGGTAAACATCCGCAGCTAACAGCTGATCGAATGATCGATAACCCTTGGCCAGAATTCCCGAAAGTTTTTACTCTTGATTATGCTTATGAAGAGGCTCAAGCAGAGTACGGTGAAGACCCTCGTCAATATTCCATCATGACGAAAAAATTCGTTGGTGATGAGAATGGTCAAGTAAAAGAGCTACACACGGTTACGATCGAAAAACATGTTGATAAAAGAGGGAATGTGTTCATGAAAGAACTCCCTGGAACAGAACAAGTTTGGCCAGTTGAACTTGTCTTAATTGCAATTGGCTTCACTGGACCTGAGGAAGGTGTTCTTGAGCATTTTGAAGTCGATCAAGATAACCGTAAACGAGCGAAGGCAGAATTTGAAGATTATCGTACAAATGTAGACGGTGTGTTTGCAGCGGGTGATGTTCGTAGAGGACAGAGCCTTATCGTATGGGCAATCAATGAAGGACGCGGAGTAGCTCGTGAGACGGATCGCTATTTAATGAACAAAACGGTTATGCCTTAATAACAAGAAAAGCACTCCAGCGGAGTGCTTTTCGGTTTGTTACGAAGAACGATCTTTCGTGTGGATGATGGCGAGCACAAGAGCGGAAAAGCTGACCATTAACGATAGGGCCTCAAATACGCTAAGCATCACATCACTCCTTTACAAATAGAATGTCACTTACAGGGGTTGTCCTATACGCAAAAAAGCGAAGTATTTGACAGAATGTCTGGAATCAAATACACTTAAATCAAATATCTCGAATTAAAGGTATTTATCATTTTCAAATTAGATGATTAAGATAATTACAATGCGGGAACCTTCTAAAATGGATGTAACAATGAAAAGGAGACTTATAACTTATGAAGCACACAACAGGAATACACCATATTACAGCAATCGTAGGAAACCCTCAGGAAAATGTCGACTTTTATAGCGGGGTTTTGGGGCTACGCCTCGTTAAAAAAACAGTGAATTTTGATGACCCAGGAACGTATCACCTTTATTTCGGAAACGAAGAAGGAGCACCAGGTACAATTATGACGTTCTTCCCCTGGTCGAACGCTCATGATGGTGAAATTGGTTCTGGCCAAGTAGGCGTAACAAGCTTCGTAGTTCCAACAGGTAGCCTATCATTCTGGAAAAAACGCCTGGACAAGTTAAATGTAGAAAACGGTGAGATGACTCGCTTTGGTGAGAAGGTTCTTGCTTTTGATGATCCTCATGGCTTGCATCTAGAGCTGGTTGAACGAGAAGAAGGTGAACCTAATACTTGGAGTTTTGGCGGTGTTAGTACGAAACATGCAATCAAAGGATTTGCTGGTGCAACGCTATTAACAGGAAAACCAGATTCAACTATGACGGTTCTTGAAGAAGTTCTCGGTTTTATCCGTGTTGCGGAAGAAGAGGATTTCGTTCGGTTCAAATCAAGTGCTTCTATTGGTAATACGATCGATGTTAAGAAAACACCAATGGTTTCTGGAAGAATGGGGTCAGGGACAGTCCACCATATTGCATTCCGTGCAAATGACTTCAATGATCATGAGGAATGGAGAAATTTACTCGATGAAAAAGAGTATGGTCCTACACCAGTCGTTGATCGTCAATATTTTAATGCCATCTACTTTAGAGAAGAAGGCGGAATACTTTTCGAAATTGCAACAGATCCTCCAGGATTTGCAAAAGATGAAGACCCTGATGAAATGGGGAAAAAGCTTCTTCTACCACCATGGCTTGAGGAAAAGCGTCCTGAGATTGAACGTGTTTTAGAGCCTGCAAATGCAAGAGTGCTTGAGGGTGACAAATAGTGAAACACATTTTCAAACAAGGAAAAAAGGATCTTCCCGTATTACTCTTACTTCATGGGACGGGGGGAACAGAAGAAGATTTGGTTCCTCTAGCTGAGCTTATTGCGCCAGAGCACTCGATTCTAAGTGTGAGAGGAAATGTTTCAGAAAATGGGATGCCGCGGTTTTTTAAACGATTAGCAGAGGGCGTTTTTGATGAGGCAGATTTAATTGAGAGAACGCATGAGTTAAATGCTTTCATTGATGAATCCGCAAAAAATTATAACTTCGATCGTAATCATGTTATTGCCATAGGCTATTCAAATGGTGCTAACATAGCCGGAAGTTTGCTTTTCCATGACCGAAACGCACTTAGAGGCGCTATTCTTCATCACCCGATGGTGCCACTGCGAAATCTGAAGCTACCTAATCTTTCTGGAAAGCCTATCTTCATAGGCGCAGGAGAGAATGATGCAATTTGCTCTCCTGAGGAAACGAAAGAACTTTATGAAATGCTCTCTCATGCTGGGGCGGATGTAGAGGTCCATTGGGAAAGTGCTGGACATCAATTAACAAGGTCTGAAGCTGAAACAGCGGCAGATTGGTTTCATAAGCATTTTAAATAGCGGAACGAATGCTTTATCGTATCCTCAATAATAAAAAAGCAAGCATCAAAGTCGCATAACTTTGTTGCTTGCTTTTTTGGTATACCAGTTTAAGTACTTTTCTTTTCATCGCGATCGATTACGGCAGCTCCGATAATGTCTCCTAGTACGTTTGAAGCTGTGCCAGCCATACCGATTAGTACGTCAACACCTGCGATGAGAGCGACGATTTCTAATGGTAAATTAAACATCGTTAAAACAGCTGATAGTGTCACTAAGCCAGCAGCTGGAATGCCCGCTGTTCCTATAGATAAAAGAGTGCCAATCGCAACGATGATCACATAATCCATAATCGAGAAGTTTAACCCTGTTACATTTGCAGCAAATACAATCGAGGCTCCCATTCTTAATGCCCCTCCATCAGAGTTAAACACGGCTCCAATCGGTAAAGAAAAGTTCACAATTCGCTCTGAAATACCAGCTTTTTTTGCAGAGTCAATGGCTATCGGAAGAGAAGCGATACTACTTGATGTGAAAAAGGCTGTAAGATAAGCATCCTTCGTTTGAGAGAAGAAGTGTCGAATACTCAACTTTGAGTATTTTAGAAAAGAAGTATAAATCAGTGCCCACAACAATAGAACACCTAAGTAAAACACCCCTGTAAAAGCGATGAGTGACTGGAAGGTTTGAAAGCCTTGATTACCGAACGATGTTGCGCTGATCGCAAAAATACCAATTGGAGCATAAAGCAAAATTCCCTGTAATAGCAAGAAGAACAAGTCATTTGTAGATGAGAATAGACGATGGAGCCTTTCACCTGATTCCCGCAGATCTTTTTTGTCGGAATAACGCATTTTTCCCATCGTTAATCCGATGATCACAGCGAGAAAGAGAATGCCCATTAGCTGGCCAGAAGAAAAAGTTTCAAAAAGGTTACTAGGCACAATGTTAAGAAGTACATCAGAAAACCCTGGTGTATCTGGCTTTTCTACTTTAGCATCTGGAAGGGTTAAGCCAGAACCGGGGTTAATCCATAAAGCGATTGTGACCCCTATTAATACAGCGGCGGCTGTCGTTAATCCGTAATACACGAGCAGCTTGCCGCCAAGCCTACTAAGGTGTTTCGGATTCATTTGATTAATTGCGAGCACTACTGTTAAGAATATGACTGGAATTGCGACAAGGTTAAGCAAGTTGATCAAAATGGTGCCAAGTGGTTTAATAATTTCAATACTTGATCCAAAAAGAATACCTGTTACTATACCTAATAGAAAGCCAAGGGTCATTTTTAATACAAAAGAAGAATTTTTATACGATTGCCACATTACCTGCATGGTTACACCTCTTATTAAATAGTGTTATTAGTATAACAGCTAGAAAGGAAATTGTTTAGAAGTTATGTTTCCTTTTATAATAAAATATATTTACAAAAGGTTATTTATCATTGCATATTTAGATTGTGCTTGTTTTTTAAATAGCTTTTTAAGACATTTATATATTGTTTTAATAGTTTTTTAGAATAGTATTTTTGAATAGCCTATTCCTCAATTATTTTGCTTTTGAAGGCACATGGTATACTAATTAAGAAGGAATTAGAAGGAGTTTAGAAGAATGATTTTTACAACTGCAGGTAGACCAACTGAAGCGCTAGTGAGAGAAGCGAAAAGACTGAGCCGCTTACACAAAGGCACATACATACCAAGGGAAAAACGATCGATTAGCCAACTTATGAATCTATGTGATGAACCACTTATAGTTGTTGGATTTGATCGCCTTTTTCTATATAAAGATCATGCAGAAAAGCCTGTTTTCTTCCATCCGAATTCAGCCATGTTTCGTACTAAAGCTCTCTTACGTGGACGCAGCGATGCGTTCATTCAGGCGAGCGGACTTAATAAAGGTATGAGTTTGTTAGACTGTACTGCGGGTCTGGGAGCTGACAGCATTGTTGCGAGCCTTGTTGTAGGAGAAGCTGGAAGTGTTCAAGCAATCGAAGGGTCAGACCATGCTCTTATACTTCAAGAGGGACTAAAAAATTGGCAAAGTGGCGAGGCAAAGATCGATAATGCTATGAGGAGAGTAGCCGTGATAGGGAACAGGTATGAAGCGATTTTACCGAATTTACCTGATAATTCAGTAGATGTGGTTTATTTTGACCCAATGTTTGAAGATACCATACTAGAATCTGATGGGGTACTAGAAATGAAAAAGATAGCCCTATACGATGCGCTATCTGAGGAAATGATAAAAGAAGCAAAACGAATTGCTCGTAAAAAAGTTGTTTTAAAAGATTCGTGGAAAAGTTCACAGTTTCAAAAGTTTGGCTTTCAACAGCAAATTCGAAAAACATCCAAATTTCATTACGGAATCCTTGAATGTAAGGAGTGAAGCAATTTGTTACCAGATCACTTAGATTATGATTTAAAAATCCTATTTATCGGTTTCAATCCTGGGCTTCAATCAGAAAAAGTTGGCCATCACTATGCGAATCCTACAAATCGTTTTTTTGCTGTATTAAATGAGGCGGGACTGACTGACCGGAAGCTCTCACCAGAAGAAGATCATAGACTTTTAGAATATGGATATGGATTAACGAATATTGTTGATCGTCCAACAAGAGGAGCGAGTGACTTAACTATTGAAGATTATATCCAAGGAAGAAAACATCTTTTAAAAAAAATCGCAATGTATATGCCATTAGTAAACTGCTATGTCGGGAAAGGAGTATATCAGAAATTATCTGGTATAAAAAAGGTTGATTGGGGATTTCAGCCGATTAATCAAGTGGAGGGTGTTCGCGACTATGTTGCACCATCTACAAGCGGATTAGTTAGGATGTCTCTTAAGGAATTAACTGAAATTTATCGTCAATTAAAAGTGGATAACGTCAATTAGGAGGTAATGGGTATGTCGAATAGAAATAAGAGTACTGAGAGAAAAAACTTGCTACCTGAACATAAGGAAGAATTACTTCGCAAATTAAAAGAGCGCTTTGAAAAACATATGCAGCGTCATACTGATCTTGAATGGGCAGGTGTACGATCAAAACTTGAGGAAAATCCAGATAAACTATGGACTTTAAATGAAATGGAAATGACGCAAGGAGAGCCAGATGTTGTAGGTTATCTTAAAGAAAGTGACGAATACATTTTCTATGATTGTTCGACCGAGAGTCCTAAGGGCCGCAGAAGTGTTTGTTACGATCGAAAAGCTTTAGAGTCCAGAAAAAAATTTAAGCCTGAGAATAACGCTATGGACATGGTAACATCCATGGGTGCTGAGCTATTAACTGAAAAGCAGTATTGCGAATTGCAAACGCTTGGTAATTTCGATGTAAAAACGTCGAGTTGGGTGCAAACTCCCGCTGATGTGAGAGAACTCGGGGGTGCTCTTTTTTGTGATCGTCGCTACGGTCGTGTGTTTGTTTATCACAATGGTGCAGAATCTTATTATGCTGCCAGAGGCTTTCGCTGCTCACTTAAGGTGTAATAATGATTTGGACTTAGTAAACCTCTTCTATCAATTTCAGTTTAAATGTAATGTAAGCGCTATTGTGAGGTTAACTTGAACGGAGGATAAGATGAACCAGGGGACTTTTTTCATACAGGAACGCATGGCAACTCATAACGTAATTGGTATAAGTTTAGCGGTTGTTAACAACTGCAAAATAAGTCGTACCGAATGTTTCGGTTTATTAGAAGCAGATTCAACTAAGAGAGTAGACACTTCTTCTCTTTTTAATGCGTGTTCTGTTAGTAAGTTTCTTACGTCAGTACTTGTAATGACTTTAGTGGAAAAAGGAAATCTTGATTTAGATAGAGATGTAAATGAATTTCTAACTTCCTGGAAGCTTCCAAACAAATTATTTATGAATCACAAGGTGACACTTCGTTACTTACTTAGTCATCAATCAGGAATAATAGACCCTATTGGTAGTTTTGGTCAGCTTGATCAAATTGATACGGATCCTCCATCCATGGTCGAACTTCTTAAAGGAAGAACAGTCTATTGTAAAGAACCTATTCAGGTAAAATACAAACCTGGCAGTGACTTTCAGTATTCTGATGCTGGATTTTGCACCATTGAACAAGTAGTAGAAGATGTGACGGGTATGAATTTTAATGAAGTTATGAACGACTTCATTTTTAAACCATTAAACATGACTCGTAGCACCACAGATTTCACCAGGTTAACAGCCTTTAGTGGAGAAATTGCTTCTGGGCATCATAAAACGGGTGAAATAGTTAAAGAAAACGATACGATTTATCCATATGCAGCTGCATCTGGTCTTTGGACCACCCCCACAGATTTATCTTTAATTATGGTGGATCTCTTGAAGTCTATGAAAAATGAAAGCAGAATAGGACTATCAGCAAGTAGTGCCATGGAGATAATGAGTTCGTATGGTGATAGAGAGTGGACGGGATTAGGTGTATTTCTAGAACGCTCAGGTAGACGTTTCAAAGTTTTTTCTCTTGGATGGGGAGTTGGTTTTCAATGTATGATGGCACTCTACCCAAAATTAGAAAATGGAGTAATTATTATGACAAATACAGATTTAGGTGTACATCAAGATGAAGGCATTATAGGGGACATCATTCGATCACTTACACTCGAATAATAGTTAGGTCAAGGTGTCGACTATTTAGTCATAAGTCTTTAACTGTGAATGAAAAACGGTCCCCATCTTATAGGATAAGATGGGGACCGTTCTCTTATTATACATATCGTAGCAATAACCGCTTTAACAATGGTGTTAAATACGCGGGTATTTCATTTGCGGAAGGAATGACAAGACTTTGTGTCCCGTATATATTTCGCATCGTATTTTTTTCTTTTTCTTGTGGTTCTCCATTTGATAAAAAGACACCGATTACTTCATAGCCTTTTTTTCGTGTCTGAATAACGGCTTCATGTGTATCGATGATGCCATTTTCACTATAATCGTAAGCAGAAGGCTCTCCGTCTGTAAAGACGAGCAAGATTTTATGTTTTTCATTTCGTTCAGCTAATTCTTCAGCAGCTTTTCGAATCGCATAACCATCCCGATTGTCTTCTTCAGGCTCCAATTGCATTATTTTTGCACCTTCATTGGGTTGAGTCGAGCGATTATAGTCGACGATTTTGAAAAGGGTATTTGGCTGTTCCTCGTCATCTGCATCGAAAGCATCTTCATAGAAGCCAGTGATCGAGTGTTTAATGTTGAGTCCTTTTAACGTCTCGTGGAAAAGTGTAATCCCAAGGCGTGTTTCTTCCATTTTATCGTACATTGATGCCGAACAATCGACAAGTAACGAGAAGGTGACATCTAGCTCTTTACTAGGCGCATTCTTTTTATAAAAGAGACGAGGATTTTCGTCTGTTAATAATCTAAGCAGCTTGCGATTCAATCGACCAAAATGAAGATCACTTCTTGGGGCAATTTGTTTTTGCTCGATCGTTTTTTGGATCGCAGAGCGAAGTGACTTTTCAGCATATTGAATTTCAGCTTTCGCAGTTCGATAATTCGATCGCTCTTCAGAAGTAGGTTTGTCAGCTTGACGAATCACTTCCTTCACGTTTCGATTCGCTTCCCCTAGGGGATCCTGCGCTCCTGCGACAGCTTTTGTATCATGGCTTTCAAGAATGGCCTCTTCATCAAATTGACTGCCTTCTGATTGCTTTGAAGCACCTTGCACACTGACAAAGGCTTGATCACCGGATTCTTCTTTTCGTTCTCCTTCACCGATCAGATCGGATTTTGCCCCTTCTTCCAGGTCAAATTGAAGGAAATTGGAGCCTTCTTGTTCCTGTTCTTCATGCCACGTATTCATTTCTTCATCATACGTTTCTTTATCTTCTTTATCCGTCGTTTCCATTGTATCGTCACTTTTCAACTGACGAGCTTCTTCATCCTCTGCTACTACCGAGGGATTTGCAGATGACCCATACATCGTTAAATATTCTGTTGTCATATCGAAATGATCATCATTGAGCTCCTTACAAAAAGCGTTTGCGAGCGTAACGACGTCTTTTGTTGAACTCGCTTTAGAAATCTCCATAATTAAATGGCGCAAATAGGGCTTATATTCTGCCAGGTCATTTCCAAGAGCAACTGGTTTACCGATCGCTTGAAGGTAGATCGCGCAAAACAAAGCATCAAGCAGCTGATGCTGACGATTATGAACGTCAAGACGACCTCGGAAACGCTTTTGAAATAGCGTTCGTCTTGTATCAAAAGCAGCACTCATTCCAGGACGGACATTCATACAAATCTTCTCAAGTCTGACATCTTCTAATAACGCAAACAACTGTTTACGAAAAAGAGGATGTGATTGGTTTTTAAGAATAGAGAGATAACGATCTACTTCATTGAAATTTGTATAATGAACATTACCAAGTGCACGAAGGTAGATATCACTTTTCATGCCATCAAATTGTGTGCCATCAAAAATATCATTCCAATAATGACTGACCGTAATCAAATTTTCAGCTGGTCTGTAATAAGAATGGAAAGCAAACTGAACTTCACTCTCTATGTGACTCAGTGTTTCAGCGAGATCAGATAAACTTAGATGAAGAAAAGGATCAGTCTGATTCTCGGCAAAGTTTAGAAACTTCATTTATGCTTTCTCCTGATAACGTCCAAAAATCGTTTCTGCGATGTTTTCCACTGCCGCTTTTTCACGCTCATCTTCAAGCTTATCTGTAATCGCACGTTTAATCGCACGTCTCGCTTCCATATAGGTTGTTAAGTCACACGCATCTAGGAGTGAACGAGGAGAGGCGGCTTCTTCTGAAATCTGGCCATCTCTTACTTTTGATTGAAGGTCAGCAGATAGTGTCACAAACTGATCAAGCTGATCTGAGTCGTCTAGAAGCGACTGTTCACTTAACATTTCTTTTAAAGCTTCCCCTTGTAAGTAAGGCACTTCTATTACGATAAAGCGATTTTTTAATGCCTCATTTAACGGTGCTGTTCCAATATATCCTTCATTAATCGCAGCAATAACACCAAAGTTCTCTTTTGCACGAACCGTTTCTCCAGTGAAAGGGTTGAGCACCATGCGTCGATAGTCAAGAACACCATTTAGAATAGGAAGTGTTTCTGCTTTCGCTGTATTTATTTCATCAATATAGAGAAGTTCACCGTTTTTCATCGCATTTTCCACTGGCCCAGGAACAAATGTAATATGCGCATTGTTTTGTTCGTCATAACTTAGCGTTTTGTACCCTAGAAGCGCTTCAGCATCTAAATCAACGGAACAGTTAATTGAGTACATAGGTTGGTTAAAGAAATAGCTAATTAATTCGGCTAGTTTTGTTTTACCAGCTCCTGTTGGTCCTTTTAGCAAAACATTCTTCCCTAGAATTAGAGCTGTTACGGCATCTTTTACAATTGACATGTCCGGTGCTGTGTATCCTTTTGAACCAATTAGGTAGTGGTCCGGGTTTGTATTTGCATCGCGTCGGTCTTCAATACGATTCTGTATTTTATCTGGAATATCAAACGTTTCATATAATTGCATCTGTCATACCTCCGAGTTTCAAATTCACATCTATTCAAAAGTTAACTATAACGGAAAAAAACAGTCTCTGTCTAATGAAAGTCGTTCGGATGTCAACGTCAATCATTTTACCGAGCGGAATAGATGAGCTATACTAGTTCTAGCAAGTAGGCCTAAGAAAGAAGGGGGCATAAGAAATGAAGCCTATTCAAATAGAAAAAGTACAAGAAATTCTTGAAACATTTGAAAACAAAGAGCTGTATTTTCACTTAGAAACGACGAGTGGAGCCTATGCTGCTCAAGATAAAGAAAAGCTTGCGGTTGGAGCTTACATAAGAAACGGCTCAATTAAATTCACCAATGTAAAAATGGCTGGTAGCGGTCCATTTCGCGTTGGGTTTAAATTAAATGACGGCTGGATGTATGCGGAAGGCTTAACGGATTATCAGTTGGACGATGGTCGCCTATTAATGGCGGGTCATGATTCGAGCGGCCGTTTAGCTGTAGCCGTACAACTAAGCTATACACCATTCGACTAAGGAGGTAACGATGATGGAGAAACAAGTCCTAGTTGTTTTCCCGCACCCGGATGATGAAGCTTTCGGAACTGCAGGGCTAATAACGAAATTTGTAAATGATGGCGTGCCTGTCACTTATGCATGTGCAACGCTAGGAGAAATGGGACGTAATATGGGAAACCCATTCTTTGCAACAAGAGAAACCCTTCCAGAAGTACGTAAGAAAGAATTGCAGGATGCTTGCAATGCAATGGGGGTAAAGGACCTTCGCATGCTTGGCTTCCGTGATAAAACGCTCGAATTTGAAGATCCTGAACTGCTAGTTTCAACGATAGCGAAGCTCGTTGATGAATTGAAGCCGTCGTTAATCATTACATTTTATCCAGAATACGGTATCCATCCCGATCATGATGCCTGTTCGGCTGCTGTCATAGAGACGTTAAAACGTATGCCGAAAGAAGACCGTCCAACGGTTTATGCATTGCCAATTACTCCGGATCGCGAAGCAGTACTTGGTAAGCCAGATAAAACATTTGATGTAACGGATGTGTTAGAAACGAAGATTAAAACAATTGAAGCTCACCGTTCCCAAACGGAGGCTATGGTGGCGAGACTTGAAGACGGCTCTATGGATCCTAACTCCGAAATGATGTCGTTCATTAAGCAAGAATCCTTCTGGATCTACCCATTTGATGAATAAGTTCTGAAGCGTTCATATCTATTCCGAACAGAACGTGATATAATTTGCACTATAATATGATAGATGGAGGAATACGACCTAAATGATTACAGTTACAGATGTCGGCTTACGATATGGTGATCGTAAGCTTTTTGAAGATGTTAATATTAAATTTACTCCAGGAAACTGTTATGGGCTAATTGGTGCGAATGGCGCAGGTAAGTCAACGTTTCTTAAGATTTTATCAGGTGAAATTGAACCGCAAACAGGCGATGTTCACATGGGACCTGGTGAACGACTAGCGGTCCTAAAGCAGAACCATTTTGAATACGAAGAGTATGAAGTGCTAAACACCGTTATTATGGGTCACGCTCGTCTTCATGAAGTTATGCAGGAAAAGAATGCGATCTACATGAAAGAGGACTTCTCTGATGAAGATGGTATGAAAGCTGCTGAACTTGAAGGT
Organism: Guptibacillus sedimenti; assembly: GCF_028610665.1. NCBI lineage: Bacteria > Bacillati > Bacillota > Bacilli > Caryophanales > Guptibacillaceae > Guptibacillus > Guptibacillus sedimenti. Next base: position 353,422 of record NZ_JAQQWV010000003.1, on the reverse strand, counting down.
GAATTTGCTGACCTAAACGGGTGGGAAGCTGAGTCTGATGCAGCCGTATTGCTGAAAGGTCTTGGAATTTCAGAAGATCTTCATTACAAGAAGCTCGCAGATCTTACCGGTTCTGAGAAAGTAAAAGTTCTACTTGCACAGGCACTATTTGGTTCCCCAGATATTCTTCTTCTGGATGAGCCTACGAACAACTTGGATCTTTCTGCGATTCAATGGCTAGAAGAGTTTCTTATTAACTTTGAAAACACCGTTATCGTTGTATCCCATGACCGTCACTTCTTAAACAAAGTATGTACGCACATGGCTGACCTTGATTACGGTAAAATTCAAGTGTATGTAGGTAACTACGATTTCTGGTATGAATCAAGCCAGCTTGCTCGTACGATGAAAGAAGATGCGAACAAGAAGAAGGAAGAGAAAGTGAAAGAACTTCAAGCGTTTATTCAGCGTTTTAGCGCGAACGCGTCGAAGTCCAAACAAGCGACATCTCGTAAAAAACTTCTTGATAAGATTACGCTTGATGATATTAAGCCATCGTCAAGAAAGTATCCTTACGTAGCCTTCACACCAAACCGTGACATTGGAAACGATGTTCTTCACGTCGAAGGTTTAACAAAAACGATTGATGGTGTAAAAGTTCTTGATAACGTGAGCTTTATGCTCAATAAAGATGATAAAGTGGCACTTGTAGGTCGTAATGAAATTGCGAATACAGCGCTCATTAAAATCTTGATGGGTGAAATGGAAGCAGATAGCGGTACGTTCAAGTGGGGCGTAACGACTTCTCAAGCTTATTTCCCTAAAGATAACTCGGAATACTTTGAAGGCGTCGATACAAACCTTGTTAACTGGCTTCGTCAATACTCTCCAGAAGATCAGAGTGAAAGCTTCCTTCGCGGTTTCCTAGGAAGAATGCTTTTCTCAGGAGAAGAAGTGTTGAAGAAAGCAAGCGTCCTTTCTGGTGGAGAAAAGGTACGTTGTATGCTTTCGAAAATGATGCTAAGTGGTGCAAACGTTCTTGTACTTGACGATCCAACAAACCACCTGGATCTTGAATCAATTACAGCACTCAACAATGGTCTTATGAACTTCAAAGGGGCAATGATCTTTACATCTCATGACCACCAGTTCATTCAAACGATCGCAAACAGAGTCATTGAAGTGACACCTAAAGGGATCATCGATAAAGAAGCGACGTATGATGAGTACCTTGAAAACACTGAGCTACAAGCAAAAGCACAGGCAATGTATAACTAATAGACTAAAAAGCGGATCCCACTGGGATCCGCTTTTATTCGTAGGCCGTTCTTGTCGATTGTTGCACATATCGTAGTCTCAAAAATAACGTAATGGCTGCAACAAATAGTCCAGTACTAAGGCCGACCCAGTACCCATATGGACCAAACGCTGTATATTTCGCAAGTATAAAACCTGAAGGAAGACCAATCACCCAATAAGAAATTAAGCTCATAACGAGTGTCACATTCACATCCTTATATCCTCGGAGTGCTCCCTGAATTGGAGCAGCAACAGCATCTGAAAGCTGGAAAAAGATTGCGTAGATTAAGAATACTTTAATCAAATCGAATACGTTCTGATTACTCGTATACCAGCTTGCAACAGCATCATTGAAAAGATATAAACAAAGAGCTGAAAACAAAGCCATACCAACTGCAAAAGCTATTCCCATGTAACTGTAGTGCTTCGCATCTTGTAATCTTCTTGCGCCAACTTCAAATCCGATGGCGATCGTTAAAGCCATTGAAATACTAAGTGGAATCATATATAGAAGAGAGGCGAAGTTAATAGCCGCCTGATGAGCAGCAATCGTTTCGGTTGAATACGTGCTCATTAATAGCGTAACGGCGGCGAAAATACTTACTTCAAAAAAGATGGAAAAACCAATAGGGACGCCAATTTTCAACTGTTCTTTCCAAGTTGAAAATGAGACTGGATAAAAACGTTTGAAGACACCGTATGCGCTAAACGGTCTTACTTTTATCACGACCAGTAATGCAATTAGAAGAATAAACCAATAAGTGATCGCTGATGCATAACCAGCACCAACACCACCTAATTTAGGGAATCCCCATTTACCGAAAATGAGAACGTAATTGAAAAACACATTGATTGGAAGTGATGTAAGAGTAACAAGCATCGTTGTCCTTGTCTGTCCAAGTGCATCAAAGAAACTTCTAAGCACGGAGTAAATAAACAGTGGGACAATCCCAAATGAAAGTCCGATTAAATACTCTTTTGCAATTTGAGCTACGTTGTCCTGAAGATCCATCGTATTTAAAATTGGATCCAAAATAAAACTTCCAACTACTAAAATACTAAGTGATAAAGCAATGGAAAGGTAAATGCCCTGCAGGACTGAAAAAGAAACACGATCTTCCTGTTTGGCGCCAATATAATGCGATACGATTGGCGTTATGGCAAGTAAAATACCGCTTAAGCCCGTAAAGACAGGTACCCAAAGACTCGACCCAATCGCAACTCCGGCTAGATCATTCGCCCCAGCTCTTCCGCTCATGAGTGTGTCTACAAAGTTCATTGAATAAAGACCAACTTGCGTAATTAAAATCGGGTACAAAATCACAATTAATAGTTTGATTTTTTCCTTGAGGGAATTAGTTGGATACATGGTGCAACATCCTTGCTATGTAAAATACTGAACAGGGAAATTATAGCACATTCTGCCTCATCAATTAGAAAGTTATGCTACACTTAATATGTGAAATAGTGAACATACAAACGAGGTGTTAATACATGAAAAGTCGAGTAGACGTGGATACAAATATTATACTTTTTGATGGGGTTTGCAATTTATGCAATGGATTAGTGAAGTTTATGTTTAAATACGATAAGAAAGCCGTTTTCTCTTTTGCATCTCTTCAATCAGAATCGGCACAGATTGTTCTTAAGAAAGCTGGTCTAACAGAAGTCCCAGATAGTGTGATTGTTATAAAAGAAGGGAAGGCGCTTGTTAAATCAGAAGCGGCTCTTTCAATCATTCAACAACTTGACGGATGTTTTAAGCTATTGCTAGTATTTCGCTTATTCCCACGTTCAATTAGAGATCGGCTCTATGACGAAATAGCCAAACGTCGTTATAAATGGTTCGGAAAAAAAGAAAGCTGTATGATCCCAACAAAGGAACAAAGAAAGCGATTTTTGTAGAGTGAAAAACGTTGAAATTGCCCATTCTTTAATTTCGTTGTTATATAATGGAAAAGGAATTAGGGAGAAGGCTATCTGTAATCTTCTGCAAGAAAGGCATTAATCACTCATATACCTTACATATCGCAATCATGCATCGCTTGAGAGGGGGATTTCATGGAGCATGTCATTATCGTAGAGGGTGTATCTAAAAAATATGGTTCTGTGTTTGCAGTGAAGAATTTATCTTTCACCGTAAAAAAAGGTGAAATCTTCGGTATTATTGGTCCTAATGGTGCAGGGAAAACAACGACGCTTGAAATGCTTGAAGGAATATTAAAACCTAACAGCGGTACGATTGATGTGTTAGGCTATGTTCCTACGAAACAATTACGCGAATTAAATAAGCGCATTGGTGTACAATTTCAATCTACTTCGATTCAAAAGAAAATGAAAGTAAAGGAAGCGCTTCAGTTGTTTTCATCATTTTATGATAGGCCGAGTCAAAAGGATCATTTGATTGAATTACTCGGATTGCACGAGAAGTTAAACGTACATTTTGAAGATCTTTCCGGAGGTTGGAAGCAACGGGTCACGCTGGCACTGGCTACGCTTCATCAACCTGAAATCTTATTTCTTGATGAGCCAAGTATGGGCCTAGATCCTCATGCACGTAGGGAAATGTGGTCGTTGATTGAACGATTAAGAAAACAAGGCTGTACAATTGTGATTACTACCCATTACATGGAAGAAGCAGAAAAATTATGCGACCGTGTCGCTATGATTTACAATGGGGAATTAAAAGCGCTTGATACGCCACAGCAGCTATTAAGTAGGAGTATTTCAAAAAATATCACTTTCGAAAGTCATCAATTAACACTTGAGGAGATAGAAACAATACCTGGTGTGAAAAGAGCCGAAGAAAGTGAGGGTCTTTTTCACGTGTTTTGTAAAAACCAGCAAGAAACAGCTTATCATATTTTTCGTATCTGTCATGAACGAGAAATTGTGCTTTCGAACTTCTATTTCGAGAAAGGTACTTTGGACGACTTATTTGTACACTATCTCGAAGAGGAGGTCGTTCAATGAACGCTGTCGTACAATTAGCGATTCTAGAAACGAAAATGTTCTTTCGAGATCGTTTAAGTGTATTTTGGACCTTTCTTTTTCCAGTTGTCATGATCTGGCTGTTCGGTTCCATGTTCGTTGGAAATGAAATGAATGGACTTACATTTGCTGAGCAATTTGTTCCTTCTTGGATTGGAGTAAATATTGTAACAACTTCTTTTTTTACTTTAGGTACGGTTCTTGCTGGATACCGTGAAACAGGCGTTTTGCGAAGGTATCAATCAACCCCTCTTCAACCATGGAAAATTCTTGTAGCGCATACTGTACAGGGAACTGTTATTTTCTTTTTTTCTGCCGTGTTACTAATGGTTTTTGGGATGTGGATGTATGGCCTTTCATTACCCGAATACATCGTAAGCACACTATTGGCTTTAGTTATTAGTATTCTAGCTTTCTTTCCATTTGCTCTATTCTTAACCTCACTAGCTAAAAATACCCAGGCAGCTGCAGCTATCAGTTCCCTCTTTTTAAACGTCATGCTTTTTTTATCAGGGGCCACCTTTCCAATTGCATTTATGCCAGAGGCACTTCAGTACGTTGCGAAACTACTTCCGCTTTATTATGTCATTAATTTGCTTCGTGGAACGTGGAACGAAGCTTCCATTTCCTCTTATGGAGTCGAAGTAGGAATTTTGCTAGGCATTTCAGTAGTCTCAATTCTACTAGCATCTCGATTTTTTAGATGGAGCGGAAAGTAGCAATTGGAAGTAAGTATTTAAAGTTGTCCAAGAGTCAAGAAAATAACTAGAATCCAGCCGACTTTTAACCAAAAACAGCTTAAGCAATAAGTGCATGGTAAGGCGCACTTTTCTTAAGCTGTTTTTAATTTTAATCGTTCTAGCTTTCCTACTTGCGACAGTATGCTAGTTTTTTGTGGATTTCATTTTACACTTTGTATAGTGTATCAAAGAAATGAATCTTCTACACTTTTATTAGAAAGAAAATTCAGTTAATTACTCGAATGGGAGGGTATACATATGTCAGATTCAGTAAAAATTGGGTTGATTCAGGCAAAAAATGAGGTTGATGGCAACGAACCGGTTGAATTGCATAAGCAAAAAGCGATTGAAAAACATATTCAGCTTGTAAGAGAAGCAAGTGAAAAGGGGGCTCAAATTGTTTGTTTACAAGAGATTTTCTATGGACCGTATTTTTGTGCAGAGCAGAATACGAAGTGGTACGACGCTGCAGAGGAAATTCCAGAGGGACCGACAACGGTAAGGTTTCAAGCACTTGCTCGTGAACTTGGAATCGTGATCGTATTACCTATATATGAACGTGAAGGTATCTCTACTTATTACAACACAGCAGCTGTCCTTGATGCGGACGGTTCCTATCTTGGAAAATATCGGAAACAACATATTCCTCACGTCGCGGTTGGGGACAACGGACACGGCTTCTGGGAAAAGTATTATTTTAAACCAGGAAACCTCGGATATCCGGTGTTTGATACGGCTTTTGGTAAAATTGGCGTATACATTTGTTATGATCGTCATTTTCCTGAAGGAGCGCGCTTACTTGGGTTAAACGGAGCAGAGATTGTTTTTAACCCTTCAGCTACAGTAGCTGGACTTTCTGAATATTTATGGAAGCTTGAGCAGCCAGCCCATGCGGTTGCGAACGGCTACTATTTAGGAGCGATTAATCGCGTTGGGACTGAAGCGCCATGGAATATGGGGGAATTTTATGGCCAGTCGTATTTGGTAGACCCACGTGGCAACTTTGTTGCGATGGGCTCGCGTGATGAAGATGAAGTTATTATCGGTGAAGTGAATAAAAAGATGATTCGAGAAGTTCGAGATACATGGCAATTTTATCGTGATCGACGCCCAGAAACTTACGGAGAAATGACGTCGTTATTGCCTTAGTGAGCAGGTGTGGCTTGGCCACCTGCTTTTTCAGTTAAAGCTCTTGCAGTACAGAGCTCATTTTGATTATAGGGGGGACCCATATGAGTACTAGCGAATCAATGATGCAAAAGGAGCTTCAGAAACGTTTTAACGAAGTTACACCACCGCTCACGAACCAGGAAGCGTTTCAAGAATCGCAAAGGTGTCTTTATTGTTACGATGCACCGTGCATAAAGGCTTGTCCAACTGGCATTGATATTCCTACTTTTATTAAGAAAATAGCGTCAGGTAATATGAAAGGTTCCGCTAAAACAATTATGACAGCCAATCCAGTAGGAGCAAGTTGTGCCAGAGTTTGTCCAACTGAAGAACTATGTGAAGGTGCTTGCGTACTTAACCATTCGACGAAACCGATTTTAATCGGAAATCTTCAAAGGTACGCCACGGATTGGGCAATAAAAAATGATCAGGTCCTATTTAAAGAAGGTCAACCGAACGGTAAGAGCGTCGCCATTGTGGGTGGAGGGCCAGCGGGATTATCTGCCGCTCGCGAGCTTGCTCTGCTTGGGTATAGTGTGACGGTTTATGAAGCTGAAAAGCAAGCAGGAGGGCTCGATACGTATGGGATCGTCTCATTTCGCTTACCGAAGGCCATATCTTTATGGGAAGTTGAACAAATCGAAAACTTGGGCGTTACGATTAAAACGGGTGTAAAGGTTGGCGTAGATATTCCATTTCATGAGCTTCTTGCAACGAATGATCGCGTGATTTTGGCAATTGGAATGGCAAACGTCCCTGATCTTCAAATTCCAGGTGAGCAAGCGGAAGGCGTCTATGATGCGATTGAACTTGTAAAAATGACAAAAGACGCACCATTTCCAACTCACTTAAAAGATAAGAAAGTGGTTGTGATTGGCGCAGGTAATACTGCAATCGATGGTGCTACTTGCTCTGTTCGGCTTGGAGCAGAAAATGTGAAAATTCTTTATCGTCGATCCGAACAAGAAATGACCGCCTATGATTTTGAATATGAGTTTGCTAAACAAGATGGCGTTGAGTTTCGCTGGTTAACACAGCCGGTCGAAATCGCTACAAATAAATCAGGACAAGTTACTGGGATGAAATGCGTAAAAATGAAGCTTTCAGAAGCGGATGAAGATGGGAGAAGGAGAACAGAACCTATTCCGAACTCTGAATTTATGATTGAATGCGATGCGATCGTAAAGGCGATCGGTCAAAAGCGTCATCTTTCTTTTATTGAAGATCTTGGTATTGCGCACAACGACGGGGTTATCTTAATTAACCCAGATACGATGGAAACTTCCAATCCAAAAATCTATGCTTGTGGCGATGTAATCTTTGGAAAAGGTCAGGGAGAAGCCATGGTTGTTTCCGCGGCCCAACAGGGGAAAACGGCTGCTTATCATATGCATGAAAGTTTAAAAGAAACGTACTCAGCGTAACGGGAGAAAGGGGAATTTTGATGGCAGATCTTAGAACGAATCTTGCGGGGATTACTTCACCGAACCCATTTTGGCTCGCATCTGCACCACCTACCAACTCAGGCTATCAAGTGCAGCGTGCGTTTGAAGCAGGATGGGGAGGAGCTGTTTGGAAAACGTTAGGGGATCCAATTCTAAATGTTTCTTCAAGATACGCAGCCGTTCACTTTAACGGGCAGCGAGTAGCTGGGTTTAATAATATTGAGCTCATCACGGACCGACCGCTGGAAGTGAATTTGAAGGAAATCTATGAAACGAAGAAAAAATTTCCGAATCACGCCGTTGTTGCTTCGTTGATGGTTGAACCTAATCAAGAAGCATGGCATGAGATTGTTAAAAAGACGGAGGCTGCAGGTGTAGATGGTCTTGAACTTAACTTTGGTTGTCCTCATGGAATGGCTGAACGAGGAATGGGTTCTGCGTCTGGGCAAGTGCCTGAACTTGTAGAAAAACAAACGTATTGGGCAAAAGAAGCGGCTGAAACACCAGTTATTGTAAAGTTAACACCTAATATTACGGATATTACCGCTACTGCTGAGGCTGCCGTTAGGGGTGGAGCAGATGCAGTAAGCATGATTAATACGATTAATAGCCTTGCTGGAGTGGATATTGATACGTGGCGACCGATTCCGCATGTTGGAGGAAAAGGAGCCCACGGTGGCTATTGTGGACCTGCCGTGAAGCCGATCGCATTAAACATGGTTAGTGAATGTGCAAGAAATAGTCGTATTAATGTCCCGATATCTGGAATGGGCGGGGTGTCAAACTGGCAGAATGTGATTGAATTTATGTTGATGGGCGCAAGCAATGTCCAGATTTGTACTGCAGCGATGCACCACGGTTTTCGCATTGTCGAAGATCTGATCGACGGTTTGTCTACATATCTTGATGAAAGAGGCATTCTTTCAGTTCAAGATATTATTGGAAAATCTGTTCCTACCTTTTCAGACTGGGGAAACCTCGACCTCAATTACAAAGTTGTCGCGCGGATTAATAATGACGTTTGCATTAATTGCAATAAATGTCACATTGCCTGCGAAGACACTTCTCATCAATGTATTGATATGTTAAAAGATCCAAAAGGACATGCCATTCTTCAAGTAAGAGAAGAAGATTGTGTTGGCTGTAATTTATGTTCAATCGTCTGTCCAGTTGATGGTGCAATTGATATGGTTGAGCTAAAAAGTGACTTGCCACCGATGACCTGGAATGAACGCCAATCGCTCATTACTTCGCTTAAAGATCATAAAGTTACAAAATAAATAGGAGGGTTTTTATGAAAAAAATCATTCGCAATGGAACAATTGTAACGGCAAGTGAAACGTATCAGGCAGATATTCTTATATCAGATGGCGTGATATCTTCTATCGGAAAAAGCATTGAAGTGGAGGGTGCTGAAGTTGTTGATGCTACGGATCGCTATGTTTTTCCAGGCGGTATTGACCCCCATACACATCTTGAAATGCCATTTGGAGGCACAGTAACAAAAGACGATTTTGAGACTGGAACGATAGCGGCAGCGTTTGGTGGAACAACCTCGGTCATTGATTTTTGTCTCACTGAAAAAGGAAAACCACTTTCTCACGCAATTAAAACGTGGCACGACAAATCAAAAGATAAATCGGTTATTGATTATAGCTTTCATTTAATGATTAGTGAAATTAATGATGAGGTATTAGATCAATTACCTGCTGTGATCAATCAAGAAGGAATTACATCTTTTAAAGTATTTATGGCCTATAAAAACGTCTTTCAAGCTGACGATGAAACTCTTTATCGTACGCTATTAGCTGCGAAAGAACATGGAGCGCTAGTTATGGTTCACGCCGAAAATGGAGATGTTATCGAATATTTAACGAAAGAAGCGTTAGCCAAAGGACAGACAGAGCCGATTTATCATGCTCTTACAAGGCCACCGGAAGTTGAAGGAGAGGCCACTGGGCGTGCTGCACAATTAACAGGACTCGCCTCTTCTCAATTATATGTCGTTCACGTAAGTTGTAAGGAAGCGGCGGATAAGATTGCGGAAGCAAGAAAGAAAGGCTATGACATACATGGAGAAACGTGTCCGCAATATCTTGTTTTAGACCAATCGTACTTAGAGAAACCTAACTTCGAAGGCGCAAAATATGTATGGAGTCCACCTCTGAGAGAAAAATGGAATCAGGATGCGCTCTGGAATGCACTTAGAACGGGACAGCTAGAAACAATTGGCTCGGATCAGTGCTCTTTTGACTTTAGTGGTCAAAAAGATTTGGGAAGAGATGATTTTACAAAAATACCGAATGGCGGACCAATGATTGAAGATCGATTTAGCATTCTTTTTTCAGAAGGTGTTCGAAAAGGTAGGATTTCGTTAAACAAATTTGTTGATATTACTTCTACAAAATCAGCTAAGCTATTTGGGCTATTTCCAAAGAAAGGAACCATTTCGATTGGAGCTGATGCCGATTTAGTCATTTTTAATCCAGAAACAAAACGAAAAATTTCTGCCGACACTCACCATATGGCAGTTGACTACAATGCGTTCGAAGGGATGGAAGTGACTGGTGAACCTGAAACAGTACTAGTAAGAGGAGAGTTTGTTATCAAAAACAAACAGTTTGTTGGAACACCGGGTTCAGGACAGTATCTCAAACGAGCAAAGTATGGCAAGACGACAAATATGACAGACAAGCCGATGATGATCCAGTAAGAGACTGAAAAAGGAGATAGCTGAATGAAAAAAGAGGAAAGCTATTTAAAATCACCGGATCTTTTGCCAATTGCTCATAAGGATAAAAAGATCGGAACCGGCGGGTTTGCCATGATGTGGGTTGGGATGGCTGTTGTGCTTGCAGCGTTTGCTATCGGTGGAGCCGGGGTTCAATCCTTATCGCTATCATGGGTAGTCGTGGCAACGATTATCGGAACCATTGGTATTGGATTGTTTATTACCGTAATTGGTGATATTGGCATTGAACATGGGTTATCTTTTCCCGTTTATATGAGAGCGCCTTTTGGAACGATTGGAACCCATATACCCTCAATCGTTAGAGGACTTGCAGCATCATTCTGGTTTGGAATTAACACTTACTTTGGCGCAACCGCGATGAATGCGATTTTAAACGTTCTATTTGGATTTGATAACTGGTTCGTCTGTTTCCTTATATTTGCTACTGTTCAGCTTGTTAATACAGCGCTTGGCATTAAAGCTGTAGAACGATTCGCAGATCTTGCCGCCCCTGTTATTATCATTATTTCGGTTTGGATGTACGCTTCTCTTTCAGAACAAGCCATTTCTCAAGGCAGAGAAGTGTGGGCTTGGATTGAAAGTCCTGTAACAGGTGGGGCTGCAGTAACAGCTTTTCTCGTTGTCATCTTTAGTAATATGGGATTTTGGGCAACGATTTCAGCTGACATTCCATCGATCTCTCGCTTCATAAAAGCCCCTAAATTTGAACGAAGCTGGGTAAAAAGAAATAAAGGAACACTTGTCGGAAGTATGGTTGCGTTACCGATTACCCAGACCTTCATGGTCGTAATCGGTGGTGTGTCTTACATTGCTGTATCAAATTACGATCCAGTAGTTGCGTTACAAGAAGCCGCGACAGGTTTGGTACTAGGTGTCCTTCTATTAATGATTGTACTTGCACAGTGGTCAACAAATGTTTCTGCAAATCTTGTGCCAGCCGCAACGATTTTTTCAAATGTTGGAGGCCCAAGAGTCCCGTTTTGGGCTGGGGTATTCATTGCCGGGATTGTTGGATCGGTTGTTCAGCCTTGGAGTCTATTTAATATACTTATCCCTATTCTATTGATCGTGGGTGGGATCTTATCCGCTATCGTTGGTATTCTTTTTGCGGACTATTATCTTTTACGAAAAAGACGCGTAAATGTGCCAGACTTGTATGAGAAAGATGGCCAGTATCGCTATATGAACGGTGTTAATGCTGCTGGTTTTATCGCCTGGTTCATTGGGGGATTAGCTGCTTATTTTCTTTCTAACTACTCGTTTTTAGTCGGTTTTCTTGTAGGCGCCGGCACTTATTACGTATTAGCAAAGTACTGGTGGTTCAAAAAATACAAACAAGCAGAAATGCTTGATCCAAGTGATGAGAAATATCTCGGCATTACAGTTGGGCGTGATTGGATCATCGGAAGTAGCAGTGAATCCCAAGCTGTGCAAGAAGTCGGTAGTGGACTTGATGAAAGGAGGTAAGGTGATGAAAGAACATCAGCATTACTTAATTGAACGCGAGAAGATCGACTATTTTATTGATCGTGGCTATCGCATTAATGGAATTACGGAAAATTTAAGTGGAGCCTTCATTGAGTTTGTTCTAAAGGACGTAAAGTCAGGTGAAATTTCCAATGAAATTCTTCATATTCAGACAGCAAATGGGAGAAAATATTTCTCAGCTCTTCTATTAAAACAGATTCAATCCGTTACTTAAGGAGGAGGGAAGAGATGGAGTACAACTTGTATTCAAAAGATAGCGCCTATCCATGTGAAGTGACGATCGATGAGGAAAACGGTCGCTATATGATAAGAAAAGCGGATACGAGCGGAGAAATATTTAATTCAGCAGCGGAATTAACTTCATGGATTCGATCCAATTGGAAAGAGACGGACTTTCGAAGTAAAAAACAGTATTATTATCTCATGGAACTATTAGATGAATATGAATGGGAAGTAGAATCCGGGCAATAATTGCCCGGTGTTTTTTTATTTATTATTTAAATTTCATATACCGTACTAATATAAAATAAATAAAATCTGGCAATATGACTAATTATGTCACAATATAGAGAATAAGTAGAAATGATTTTGAGGATATAGTAAAGTTATTCTCACAAGATGTAAGCGCTATCATAAATGATGACTGAAAGATAATCTTCCACAATTCCCCATCATTACAAAACTTCATGGTTAGATTAATCATATAATCTTCAGAAGAGGAAGTGATCGGATGCTGCGAATGACCAGTTTAACAGTCCATGAAGTGTTAGAAAGAGATCATTTTCAACATGCTACTGTCATAGCTGGTAAAGAGGGCTTAACTCGACGGATTAAATGGGTGCACGTGATGGAAGTAACGAGTGTGAAACAGCTTTTACATGGAGAAGAATTAATTCTATCGACTGGCTTTGTATGGAAAGATAATGTGCAGGTTTTTCGTTCGATCGTAAAACAATTGATACAAAGTCATGCTGCAGGTCTTTGTATTGAAATTGGTACATATATGGATCATATCCCCTTAGAAATTATCGAACTTGCTAATCAACACCATTTCCCCATCATTGTATTTACAAAAGAAGTTCGCTTTGTAGATATCACACAAGATCTTCACTCCCTTTTAATTGCCCATCATTATCAAATGATTTCAGATCTCGAACAATTTTCACAAGAACTCAACCGTCTCCTTCTTCTTCCTGGATGTTTAACGAAGATTTTATCGCTATTGTCTTTAAAAACAGGTATGCAGGTCATTTTTAATCCAAAAGAAGCAGCGCCTATTTTTGTGCCAGAAGCGACAGAAGAAAAACGAGAAACTTTCTTGCACTTTCTGAAAATCCAACCTAACGGGAAAGGGCTCGTACTTCAACCCGTTCGTGCAATGGATTATCATTTTGCAAACCTTAGCCTTGTACCAGCACAGCATGCGTCCGTCTCAGATTATGACATGTTACTACTTGATCGGAGCGCAACCGCAATTGCTCAATATCTTCTTAGAGAGCTATATATTGAAGAAAAGAAGCGAGTATTAGAGACAGAGTGGTTATATGACTGGCTTGAAGGCAAGCACACGGAAGAGCGAATTTTGTCCTATCTCGTTGACGTAGACGAAACGCTCATTCCACGTGGACTTCATGTATGTACATGCAAATTTAAAAAGCCACATGATTTATACACATCCTCTCAAATGACGTATTTTATGCTCCTTATGCGTTCAATGTTTGAGCAAGAAGGTTTTTTTATATTATCATTAACAACTCGGAATAAGCTGATCATTATCGTACTAAATCGTCGGACAGAAGAAAATGTGGAAGAACGATTGCGTGAAGCTTTTAAACGTTTTCTAGAAAGTGATATTTTACAGAAAGAAACCGTACCAGAAGTTGAAAAAATCGGGGTTGGGAAACATGTCCGATTATTAAAAGACATGCACAGAAGCTATGATTCGTCGCTTGAAACCATCACGATGAATGACAAGATATCGACAAACTCTTCACTCGTTACCTATTACAACGACTTTCATATCTACCGTATGATCTTCCAACTGGCAAAAGGAAAAGAGCTAAATGAATTTATGTATGATTATTTAGATCCGGTTATTGAATATGATGTAAAGAACAATAGTAATCTTTTAAACACGTTGAAAGTCTATATGTGTTGTAATGGTTCAAAAAAGGAAACTGCTGAACAACTCTATGTAGTGAGACAAACACTCTATCATCGTTTAGAAAAACTAGAGGAATTACTTGGTCCAGATTTCATGTGTTCTCCGAAACGTTTAGCAATCGAATTCGCTATTCATGCATACAGTTATTTAAAACAGCAGGGTTAAATGTGCAACGTGTACAAAACGTAGCATATCCATGTTACGTTTTGTCTAATGAATGAAAGCCATTACATCCCCTACAATGAAAATAGGAAAGATTAAAGGAGGGCATGTAATGACGGTTGTAAAAAAGGGAACGACTTTATTAAAAAACTTTGTTAACGGAGAATGGGTGAGCGCCAAAAGTAAAGATACCCTTGAGGTACCAAATCCTGCAACGGATGAAAACCTAGCATTTGTGCCACTGTCTTCAAAAGAGGACGTGGATCTTGCGGTTAGTGCTGCATCAGCTGCCTTTCAAACATGGAGTAAAGTACCTGTTCCGAAAAGGGCACGCGTCCTTTTCAAGTATCACTCCCTTTTAGTGAAACACCATGATGATCTAGCAGAACTAGTTGTAAAAGAAAATGGTAAAAGCTTTAAAGAAGCTCATGGAGAAGTGCTTCGAGGTATTGAGTGTGTAGAGTTTGCAACAGGTGCCCCTTCTTTAATGATGGGAGACAATCTGTCGACGATTGCAGAAAATATTGATTCAGAAATGTTCCGTTATCCAGTAGGAGTAGTCGGAGGGATTACACCTTTTAACTTCCCAATGATGGTGCCACATTGGATGTTTCCACTTGCGATCGCGTGTGGCAATACGTTTGTCTTAAAGCCTTCTGAACGAACGCCAATTCTAGCTAATCGTATGGCTGAATTATTAACAGAAGCAGGATTACCAAAAGGCGTATTTAATATCGTGCACGGTGCACATGACGTTGTAAATGGCTTATTAGAACATGATGACATAAAAGCAATTTCATTTGTCGGATCCCAACCGGTTGCTAAATATGTCTATGAAGAAGCTGCCTCTCGTGGTAAAAGAGTGCAGGCCCTTTCTGGAGCCAAAAATCATCATATTGTTATGCCAGATGCTGATATTGAGAAAGCTGTACAACAAGTCATAAGCTCAACATTTGGTAGTGCTGGACAGCGGTGTATGGCTTGTAGTGCCGTTGTGATTGTTGGAGACGGTGAGTCATTTATATCTGCACTTAAAGAAAAAGCAGATGATTTAAAAATGGGAAATGGTTTAGATGAAGAAGTTCTACTAACCCCTGTTATCCGAAAATCTCATCGAGAAAAAGTGCTAGGTTATATTGATAAAGGATTAGAAGAAGGGGCAGCGTTAATTCGTGATGGTCGTAGGGAAATGGATGCTCACGAAGAAGGGAACTTTCTTGGACCAACAATATTTGATGAAGTAACGCCTGATATGACGATTGCGAAAGAAGAAATATTCGCACCTGTTCTAAGCTTGCTACATGCAGATTCGATCGATGCCGCTCTCGGCATTCTTAGTAAATCACGATATGGAAATGGTGCGACGATTTATACGAAAGATGCAGGTGTAATTAGGCAATTCCGTGAAGAAGCAGATGCGGGGATGCTTGGTGTTAATGTTGGTGTACCAGCGCCTATGGCTTTTTTCCCTTTTTCAGGATGGAAAGATTCTTTTTATGGGGATCTGCATGCAAATGGAAAAGATGGTGTCAATTTTTATACAAGAAGAAAAATGATTACAACTCGCTTTGACTACTAGAGGGGAGTGAAAAGTATGCAAACTGCTCACGAGAATCTTGCGGGAAAAGACGAGAAATATGTTTGGCATGCGATGCGGCCATATGATCCGAAATCGACAATGGTAATTGAAAAAGCAAAAGGCGCGTGGTTATCTGATTACGATGGGAATCAATTTCTTGATGCTATGGCGGGTCTTTGGTGTGTGAATGTTGGATATGGTCGAGAAGAACTCGCTCAGGCAGCTTTCGATCAGCTTAAAGAACTATCTTATTATCCCTTAACACATACACATGCTCCGGCGATTAAATTAGCGGAAAAGTTAAATGAAATGCTTGGTGGAGGATATGTCATCTTCTTTTCAAACAGTGGTTCTGAAGCAAATGAAACTGCATTTAAGATCGCCAGGCAATATCATGAGCAAAAAGGGGAAGGAAGTAGACATAAAATTGTTTCACGCTATCGAGCATATCACGGAAATACGATGGGGTCATTAGCTGCAACCGGTCAGGCACAGCGGAAGTATAAGTATGAACCGCTTGGCCAGGGCTTTTTACATGTGCAACCACCAGATACGTACCGTGACGTAGAAGACGATCGGGTTCAACTTGCTTCCGTCAAAGCAGTTGACGATCTGATGACCTGGGAACTGAGTCAGACTGTAGCAGCAATGATCATGGAACCCATCATCACTGGTGGAGGAATTCTCATGCCTCAAAAAGATTACATGAAATCCGTAAAAGAAGTGTGCGAAAAGCACGGGGCTCTTTTAATCTGTGATGAAGTGATTTGTGGTTTTGGAAGAACAGGGAAAGCATTTGGTTTTATGAATTACGGTGTTAAACCTGACATTGTAACAATGGCAAAGGGGCTAACGAGTGGGTACCTTCCTTTATCAGCTACAGCGGTGAAAGAAGAAATTTATGACGCATTTAAAGGGAAAGATTCATATGATCACTTTCGTCACATAAATACATTCGGAGGTAATCCTGCATCATGCGCACTTGCTCTAAAAAATCTAGAAATAATGGAACGGGAAAAGCTTTTCGACCGGTCGCAAGAATTAGGAGAAAAGCTGAAGCGTCAATTAATAGAGCAGTTATCTTCTCATTCCAATGTCGGGGATATCCGCGGGAAAGGGTTGTTGATTGGAATTGAGCTTGTTGAAGACAAAAGGACAAAAAAACCGCTTGCCGTGGGGGAACTAAATAAAGTGATCGGTTATTGCAAATCGAAGGGAGTAATCATTGGGAAAAATGGTGACACCGTAGCAGGTTATAATAATGTGCTTACGATGGCCCCTCCATTAATGATCGAAGAAAAAGACATCGATTTACTTGTTGATACCATTGTAGAAGGAATATCCGATTTATAAAGGTGCGCTTCAAGCGCACTTTTTCCTATGGACTCGTTATAAAAAGATTGAATAATTAAAATAATTGGTTTATAGTAAAGGTGCTACATACCGACTGGTTAGTTTATAAAGGGGGATAAAAATGAAAGCGATTCAATTAACAGAGTTTGGTGGTCCGGAAGTGTTAAAACTAATCGACTTGGATGTACCTGAGCCAAAAGGACACGAAGTACTTATTGAGATTCAGGCAATCGGGGTTAATTACGCAGATACCGCAAGAAGAGAAGGCCAATATGTTGTGGAAACACCTCTACCGTATGTGCCAGGTTCTGAAGTGGCTGGTGTTGTAAAAGCAGTTGGAGAAAAAGTGACTTCAGTAAAACCAGGTTCTTCGGTGGTCACATTATTAGGTACAAAAAATGCAACAGGTTATGCAGAATATACGTTAGCTGATGAAAGAGGACTCATTGCGATTCCAGATGGCGTTGATCCTCAGTATGCAGTAGCTCTACCTCTACAGGGATTAAGTGCTTATCACACACTTAAGACAATGGGACGTTTTGAAAATGGAGAAACGGTTTTGATTCATGCTGCAGCAGGCGGCGTTGGAACAATTGCCGTACAGCTCGCCAGACTATGGGGAGCTAAAACAATCATTGGTACAGCAAGCAGTGAAGAGAAAAGAAAGCTTGCAGCTGATATGGGAGCAGATATTACGATCGATTATACGAAAGAAGGCTGGGAACAAGAAGTTTTAGAAGCTACGGAAGGTAAGGGAGTAGATGTTATTCTTGAAATGGCAGGAGGAGACGTTTTCAGAAAATCGTTGAATTGCCTTGCACCTTTCGGACGACTCGTCATATATGGGGTAGCAAGTGGAGAACAAAGCCGCTTTTATCCATCTTCCTTAATGGAGAAAAATCAGACAGTTGTTGGCTTTTTCCTACCACAGATGATGCGTAAGCCATCACTTTATCAGAAGAGTCTAGAAGAACTCCTAAACTATATGCAGAGTGGAGAACTTAAATTGACGATTGGTGGGGTTTTTGAGTTAGAAAAGGCAGCTGATGTTCATCGTATGCTTCAAGGACGCCAAACGAAAGGGAAATTAATCCTAACTCCTTGATTGAAAAAAGAAGCGTGCATCAAACAAAGACGATCGAATTTGGTCGTCTTTTTTACATGGAGAAATTAGTTTTAATATTCTCTGTTAGAAAATCGCTATTGCCTATTCACTATGTTAACACTTTGTGGTAATTTAGTATTGCACTGTGTTAATATTCGAAATATTTTTCAGTGAAAATTCAATGTTGTTGAAATTTTTTTCGAAAATTTGCTTGAAAGTTTTGTGAGCAATCTAATACTATGCTAAAATATCAATGAAAGCGTTTTTTTAAAAGAATGTTTCAAAAAGTGAAAAGAGTGTAAAGAACTAGTAAGAAACCAAACTTTAACGAAGTTAGAAACCGTTCAATGCACGATTTGAGATTAAACCCAGCAGGGAGGTAGCATGCTTTGAATACCAAACAGTCCAGAGTGGAACATCCATGGCAAGAATTTTATGGACCAAACCTTGGCTATGCCATTGAATTATACGAGAAATATCAAGAGGATCCTGAGTCAGTTGATCCTGAGATGCGCCAAAAATTTGATCAGTGGGGACCCCCACCTTCATCACAGGAAGTCATTGAATCTACTAGTCAGCCCGCCAACCTCAAAAAGGTTATTTCTGCTGTTAAATTAGCCGACAACATTCGTACATATGGGCATTTGGCAGCAGCAATTAATCCGCTAACAAATGAAAAATCTGATCAAGATTTCATGACACCTCAAAATTACGGGCTTTCCGATGAAGACTTGAAAGCGATTCCTGCTCAGGTTATTTGGGAGAATGCACCAAGAGATGTCACCAATGGATTACAAGCAATTCAAAAACTTCAGGATCTTTATACAAAGTCCATGTCTTATGAGTTTACTCATGTTCATGCGGAAGATGAACGTAAATGGTTAGATGAGATGGTTGAGAACGATTCTGTAAGCCGTACGCTTACGAATGACGATCGTATCGCACTTCTAAGAAGGCTAACAGAAGTAGAAGGCTTTGAAAAATTCCTTCATAAAACATTTGTTGGCCAAAAGCGGTTCTCTATTGAGGGCGTTGATGCTATGGTGCCAATGCTAGATGATGTGATTAAATGTGGTGCAAGTGATGGTGCTAAGAACGTTATGATTGGAATGGCTCACCGTGGTCGCTTAAATGTTCTTACACACGTTTTAAATAAGCCTTACGAAAAGATTTTTGCGGAATTCCACCATGCACCAAACAAGGAACTCGTTCCTTCTGAAGGTTCAATGGGTATTAACTATGGTTGGACAGGCGATGTCAAATATCACATGGGTGCTGACAGACAAATCGAGGATTCGGAAACAGCAAGTGCAACTATTACACTAGCCAATAATCCAAGTCACCTTGAGTTTGTTGATCCGGTTGTAGAAGGTTATGCTCGCGCTGCACAAGAAACGCGTAATGAAAAAGGTGAACCGAAGCAAGATTTCACTAAATCTTTTGCAATATTAATCCATGGTGACGCTGCTTTTCCAGGCGAAGGTGTGGTAGCAGAAACGCTAAACTTAAGTCAGCTAAAGGGATATCATACGGGTGGCACAATTCATATCATCGCCAATAATCAGCTAGGCTTTACAACGGAAAGCACGGATTCAAGATCCACAAAGTATGCAAGTGATCTCGCAAAAGGATACGAAATTCCGATTGTTCACGTGAACGCCGATGATCCGGAAGCTTGTCTTGCAGCGATGCATCTTGCGTATGAATATCGAATGAAGTTTAATAAAGATTTCCTTATTGATTTAATTGGCTATCGTCGTTTCGGTCATAATGAAATGGATGATCCAGCAGTTACTCAGCCACATTTATATGAAAAAATTAAGAATCATCCTACTGTTCGAGCGAGCTATGCAAAGTATTTAACAGAGCAAAGCGTGATTGAAGACGGTCAGGGCGAAAAGTTAGATGAAGAAGTACTTTCTGAGCTTCAGACCGAATACGACAAGATCGCTAAAGGTGGAGACGGCGATGGCGAAGTACAAGAGCTTCAACCACCAAAAGAAATTGTGAAGGGACTCCCTTCTATAGATACAGCTGTTTCACTAGAAACGCTAAAAGATATTAACAACAAGCTGTTAACCCGTCCAGATGGATTTAATGTCTATCCTAAGCTTGAGCGCATTCTAAAACGCCGACTTGATATGTTAGAAGAAGGCGGTAAAGTAGACTGGGCGCTAGGTGAAACGTTGGCATTTGCTTCAATACTTAGCGACGGAACGCCAATTCGTATTACAGGGCAGGACTCTCAGCGTGGAACATTTGCTCAGCGTCATCTCGTACTTCATGATAAAGAAACAGGCGTAACTTTTTGCCCACTACATGAATTACCAGAAGCTGAATCATCTTTTGCGATTCACAATAGTCCACTTTCTGAAGCATCAGTGGTTGGGTTTGAATACGGATATAACGTATTTGCACCAGAAACGCTCGTTATTTGGGAAGCGCAGTATGGTGACTTTGCGAATGCCGCCCAGGTCATTTTTGATCAATTCGTTTCGGCCGGTCGAGCTAAATGGGGACAAAAATCAGGAATGGTTCTTTTACTACCGCATGGTTACGAAGGTCAAGGTCCTGAACATTCCAGTGGCCGAGTTGAACGCTTCTTGACATTAGCTGCTGAAAATAACTGGACAGTTGCTAATTTAACGAGTGCTGCTCAGTACTTCCACATTTTAAGAAGACAAGCGGCTATTCTAGAGAAACAGGAAGTGCGTCCACTTGTTATCATGACGCCAAAGAGCCTTCTTCGTAATCAGCGCACATCATCTCCTGGCTTTGAATTTAGTCAAGGCCAATTCTTGAGTGTTGTTGAGCAAGCAGGACTTGGTGAAAAGAAAGATAAAGTAGAGCGTATTGTTTTATGTACTGGTAAAGTAGCTGTAGACCTTGCAACTGAAATAGAGTCTTCTGATGAGAAGTACGATTGGCTCCACGTTCTTAGAGTAGAACAGCTATATCCATTCCCTGAAGAAGAAGTGAAAAACATATTTGACCGCTATTCAAATGTCAAAGAAATTATCTGGCTGCAAGAAGAACCGAAAAATATGGGATCTTGGAATTACATTTCTCCTCGTTTAAGGGAAACGGCACCAGAAGGCGTTTCAGTAAGCTATGTAGGACGTCCGGATCGTTCAAGTCCTGCTGGCGGGGAACCGAATGTGCATAAAAAAGATCAAGAACGAATCATTCAAGAAGTACTAGAACCATCTAAAACTGTTTCCCATCAAGGAGGTAATCGTCGTGATTGAAGTTAAAGTACCAGAACTAGCAGAATCCATTACAGAAGGTACCATTTCTCAATGGTTAATCAAAGTAGGCGACAAAGTTGAAAAAGGTGACAACCTTGTTGAGCTTGAAACAGATAAAGTTAACATTGAAGTGAGTGCAGAAAACGATGGCGTCATTGAAGAACTTTTGAAAGAGCCTGGCGATAATGTTGAAGTCGGAGAGATTATTGCTTATCTTGGCAACGGAGAAGGTAGTTCTTCTAAGTCGTCAGATCAAGACTCTTCTGGAAAAGAAGAAGCAAAGAAAGAAGAGAAAGAAGCACCTGAAGAAGCAAAGTCAAACGAAGAATCTAAGGCGCATGCAACAGAATCTTCAGAAGACGAAAAATCTGAGAATGGACGTACAGTAGCTTCACCTTCTGCAAGAAAGCTTGCACGTGAACTAGGCGTTGATTTGAATAATGTTGAAACGCGTGATCCATTAGGTCGCGTTCGTCCAGACGATGTGAAGGCTCATGCAGACAAAGCGAACCAAAAAGAAGCTCCTAAGGAAAAGAAACAAGAGGCACCTAAGCAACAAAAGCCATCTCCTGAAGCGAATGACGGTAAACCGGTTGAGAGAGTTAAGATGTCTCGTCGTCGTCAAACTATTGCGAAACGTCTTGTTGAAGTTCAGCATACTGCAGCAATGCTAACAACTTTTAACGAAGTAGACATGACGGCAATTATGGAACTTCGGAAACGTCGCAAAGATAAATTCCTTGAAGATAATGATGTGAAGCTTGGCTTTATGTCCTTCTTTACGAAAGCTGTTGTTGGCGCACTTAAGAAATATCCACGTCTAAACGCTGAAATTCAGGATACTGATATTGTATTGAAGAAATTTTATGATATCGGTATCGCGGTTGGAGCAGAAGAAGGTTTAGTAGTACCAGTCGTTCGTGATGCAGACAAGCTATCTTTTGCAGGAATAGAACAAGAAATTGGTAATCTTGCAAAGAAAGCACGAGACAATAAACTCAAACTTGATGAACTACAAGGTGGATCATTTACGATTACTAACGGAGGAATCTTTGGATCGATGCTTTCAACACCGATTCTAAATGCACCTCAAGTTGGTATACTAGGTATGCACAAGATCCAGTGGCGCCCTATGGCAATTGATCAGGAACGAATGGAAAACCGTCCGATGATGTACATTGCACTATCCTATGATCACCGTATTGTTGACGGTGGAGAAGCAGTTAGCTTCCTTGCTAAAATTAAAGAACTTCTAGAAGACCCAGAACAGCTTCTTCTAGAAGGATAAAACGAAAGAACCTGAATCTACTGATTCAGGTTCTTTTTCTACATTTTTGAAAGGAGAAGGTGGATCCTTTATCTTATCGCTCCTGTCATGTAAAATAGAAAGAAAGTTGAAAGGGGTGAAAGATTTGATTCATCAAACATGGAAAGAGACATCGACGATTAAAAAGGTGAAGTGCATACATACTGATGCAAAGAAGTACATGGTTAACCGTGTTTTAACTGAAGGCCACACTTATGAAGTGAAAAATGAAACAGAAGAATTTTTATTCGTTTTAGACAATAGTGGTAAAATCGGTGGGTTTTATAAAGAGTATTTTGAAGAAGTAGAATGAGTGTATGAAACCAGATCAAAATTGATCTGGTTTTTTATTTTGTTAGCGCAAAAAGGGACATTGGATTATATCCAATATCCCTTACGTACTTTAACAAAATTGATCATTTTTGCTAGGGTTCTTCAATCCGAAAATCGGTCTTAAATAAAGAGCAAGATAGGATCCAGCCAGAGCGACGACCATCCAAACCCAGCCGTGGAGACTAAAGGAAGCAATTCCGCCAAAATAGGCACCTATATTACATCCAAAGGCTAGTCTAGCACCGTATCCCATAAGCAGTCCTCCAATGATCGATGCGGCTGCTAACTTAAATGGCACTTTTCTCATGATAAAGGCGCCGCCAGCGCCAGCTGCCACAAATGCACCAAGAATAACACCAAAGTTCATGACGCTTGTTGAATCAGTAAGAATCGATTGCTGGAGTGCTTCACCTTTTGCGCCTGACCAATATCCCCATTGTGTTACATCAATTCCAAGAAACAAAGCGATTTTTGATCCCCATAAAGCAAAAGCGGATGTAATTCCCCATGGATTTCCGCGCGATATCAATGTGAGGGCATTTAAAACTGCTAATGCAATTGCTGCAATCCAAATCGGCCATGAGCCACGAAAAATTCGCTTCCATCCTGATGTTGTAGGAAGAGGCTTCATTTTTGGTGGCTGTCGTTTGTTAGCGATGAATTTTACAGCGAAAAAAATAATCCCAAACAATGCAAGTTGCACAATCCAGGCACCAAAGTATCCTAATCCAGTATCTTCAGCTAAGGAGATCGCTTGAAAAGAAGGCATTTGATTTACCCAGAAATCAAAGTGCCATGCACCGATGACAGATCCGACGATAAAACCGAAAAGAGTAAGTAGCATTTCAGTTTTTCCCCACCCTACTGTATAGAGCGTACCTGAAGCGCATCCGCCGCCTAGCTGCATCCCAATTCCAAATAAGAATGAACCAACTACTACGCTTGTTCCTACAGGAAATACATATCCCGTTGGAGTTGTTCCAAATAATCCAAAGCCGTTAGAGAGAATCGGCGCAAACAGCGTGCTAGCTACCGCAAGCATCAGCATATGCGACTGAATGGCTGTTCCATTTCCTACACTTAATAATTGTCTGAAAGCAGAAGTGAAACCAAATCTTGCATGTAATAAACAATAACCAAGTAGTAATCCTAAACCAAATAAGACAAATTGCTGAATTCCTTGATCGACCAATAATATTAATGCGAGTAGACCAATGACTAAAAAGCCCCCTGTTAAAACGGGCTTTTGAGGAGCTTTTAAGAAAGGTAACTGTAAATTTGTTTTTGAAGAGTGAACAGGTTGTTCCATTGCCATGTATAATGCACCTCATTCCGATGTATTTAGTATGAATTGATTTGTATATCCTACATGAATTTTTTATATCTGTAAACAATTACATACCAAATCTTTTTACCTCTATCGATGAAATGGACATATTCTTTCTCTACTTGGAGATTGTGCTATAATGACACATGTATCAATAGAGGTTAATTTATTCATCAGGAGCTTAAGATTAGGTTTTAAAACCGTCTCAGGCTATTGGAGGTTGAGACAATGGGTAATGAGCAATTAATTGAAAAAGCATTTGATTTTATTCATCAAGCTTATGCTGAACTAACGATCGATCCGTCACGCATAGAAGATCGTAAAAAGGAAATTATGCATGAAGTTAAAGCAACAGGTGCCTATACACATACATATGACGAACTTTCTCAAGGAGCAAAAATGGCCTGGAGAAACAGCAATAAGTGTATTGGTCGCCTGTTCTGGAATACGATGACTGTGTTAGATGCGCGGTATGCTTCAAAACCTAAAGAAGTAGCGGGTGCACTTCTGCACCACATTCGAACAGCAACAAACGGAGGCAAAATAAAGCCAACGATTACTATTTTTCAGCCCGGTAAAGTTCGGATTTGGAACCATCAGCTTATTCGCTATGCAGGTTATGAAACCGATAAAGGTACCATTGGGGATCCTGATTCGGTCGCTTTTACTAAGGAAGTCATGAAACTTGGATGGGAAGGAAAAGGAACACAATATGATATACTTCCGCTAGTTTTCTCAATAGATGGAGCTTTACCAAGTTTCGTTGAAATTCCGAATGAAGACGTACTTCAAGTCGTGATTCAACACCCGGACTACGATTTCACGCCATTACATGCACAATGGTATGGCGTGCCCATCATTTCAGATATGCGATTAGAAATTGGAGGTATTAGTTACGATGCCGCGCCATTTAATGGCTGGTATATGGGCACAGAAATAGGGGCAAGAAATTTAGCTGATACTGACCGGTACAATCTTTTGCCGGATGTAGCTAAACTCTTAGACCTTGATACAAGTTCAAATGCAACGCTATGGAAAGATCGCGCATTAGTTGAACTAAATAGGGCTGTCCTTTATTCCTATCAAAATAAAGGGGTAAGTATTGTCGATCATCATACAGCTGCAAAACAATTTCAAAAATTTGAGCAAAATGAAGAGAAGGCCGAGCGAGAAGTTACTGGAAATTGGACTTGGCTAATTCCACCTGTGTCGCCAGCTACGACTCATATCTTCCATAAACCTTACAAAAACAAAATTGTAACACCGAACTATTTTTATCAATCAAAACCTTATTAAGCGAGGGAGAAACTTGGTTATTGAAAAAGCTTATTTCACCATTCATGAAGGTCTTGAATCAAAATTTGAAGCGACATTTAAAGAAGCTGTACGTTACATTGCAGAAACCGATCGATACATGAATTATCGCTTGTTGAAATCAATTGAAACAGAACGTAAATACGTCATTTTCATTGAATGGGAAACACTTACCTCACATACGGAAGGCTTCATGTCATCCGTTCGATTTGAAAAATTTACGTCTTTAGTGGATCCATTTCTTGAAAACGTAGAAATGGAGCATCTTGCACCCATTGACTCAGATCTTTAAACCCACATTTTTGTGGGTTTTTATATGCAAAAAACTATACAAGCTATTTAGAAAAGGGTATGCTAGGATATAGTTATATTCCTATAAGAAAGGTTGGTTTTAGAATGCCTTCATCTATCCCCAGGCCACTAGTTCGATTAAATCAATCGTTTATTTTTATATTTGCTACAGGTTTTGTATTCTTTTCACATTGGCTTTTCCTCCTGATCCCACTCATTGCTGGATTGATGGGTTTGTTACTTCATTTTAATCCAGTGCTGAAACTGGGAAAACAATTCTTAAAGAAACCACTTAATCAATATATTCCTGAAGATGCCGAGCAACAAAATTTCAATCAAAAAATAGCAGTATCGCTTCTTACAATTTCTTTTATAGCTCACATGTTTTCCATTGAATGGTTAGCAATCACGGCTGCAGTCCTAGTAGCTTTAGCTTCGTTTATCGCTATTCTAGGCTTCTGTATCGGTTGTTTTGTTCGTTTTCAATGGAAGCAGTATCAATATAGACGGTCACAGCACTCTTAAAAGGCAGCTTTGGCTGTCTTTTTTTTGACTGAAAAACCTGAAAAGTTAATTTCTGATATACTTAAGAAGGAAAGAAAGAAAGAGAGAAGATGAAGATTAGAAAGGATAGGTTTGGATGAGAGAGAATATTTATGACTTAATCGGTGTAGGAATTGGACCATTTAATTTAGGATTAGCTGCATTGTTGGATCCAATAAATGAAGTGGATGCCCTATTTTTCGATCAGAAACTTGAATTTGATTGGCATCCAGGTATGTTAATTGAAGGAACCAGATTACAGGTACCTTTCATGGCGGATTTGGTCACAATGGCGGACCCAACAAATCCATATAGTTATTTAAATTATTTGAAACATCAGAACCGCTTATATAACTTCTATTTCTTGCAGCGACTTGAAATGCCTCGAAATGAATATAACCACTATTGCCAATGGGCAGCAGGTCAGTTGGAAAGCTGCCGATTTGGTACAAAAGTAACGAGCATTGCACCTGTAGGAGATCCTGTTGAACATTATGAAGTGGTTGTTAAAAACCTTGAAACAGGAGAAGTGAATACGTACTTTGCTAAAAATATGATACTTGGTGTTGGGACCGTTCCTTCTTTACCTTCATCGCTTCAGGGGATGAAAGAAGAAGATGTATTTCATTCATCAACATTCCTTCAGCATACTGATCGCTGTTCTAAGGCAAAAAGTATCACTGTTATTGGGTCAGGTCAGAGTTCTGCAGAAATTTTCAGGGAACTTTTGAAAGACCGAAAAGAGCATGGGTATTCACTCAATTGGATAACACGCTCACAGGGTTTTTTCCCAATGGAGGAAACCAGATTAAGCCTTGAGCATTTTTCACCCGAGTATGTCGATTATTTCTATGACCTACCTCAGGCTCAAAAAGATGACATTTTTAGTGGTCAACAGCTTCTCTACAAAGGAATTAGTCCTCATACTATTACTGACATATATAACCTGTTATATGAACAATCTGTAGGTGGCGAAAAGATGGATGTCACATTAATGCCGTTAATCGAAGTAAACGGGATTAAAGAAAAAGAAGACGGTACTGGTTATGAATTAGAATGTCTTCAATGGCAAAAGGATAAAAAGTTTCTTATTGAAAGTGAAGTTGTTGTGGCGGGCACTGGCTATCGTCCATTAATTCCTCACTGCCTTGAAGACCTTAAGCATTTAATTGAGTGGGATGAAAAGGGACGCTACCATGTAACAAAGGATTACCGTCTTCGATTAAAGAAAGAAGCGAATGCGAATATCTTTGTACACAGCGGCATGCAACATACGCATGGAGTAGGATCAACAAATTTAGGGCTTGCCGTTAATCGAAATAAAATTATTATTAATGAGCTTTTAGGAAAAGAGTTTTACCCGATCCTTGAAGGAAATATCTTTCAACAATTTGAAGTAAAAGAGTAGTTAAACTTTCTATTTATAGCTAAACATTTTATGATAAAAGAAAATAGAAAGGAACGGTGATGAGTGTGATGGTCCCATGAATCAATCCCAATCACTAACATCCAACAATTTTCTTGCAAAGTTGCTTACTCAGTACGCGAGCATTCATCATAGAGCAATTGGAGCTGCTGCAGAAGAATACATCAAACAGCTTGGAATTAGAACGGGAGAGTGGCTAGAGTCTCACTATCGTCTTCTTGAATGGACGCCTGATGACTATGCCAGGGTGATCGTTGATATAAAGAATTCCATTGGAGGAGAGTTCTATATATCAGAAGTTACTCCTACCTATGTGATTGTGAAAGCGAATCGCTGTCCATTTGGAGATCAAGTAATGAACGCACCACATCTTTGTACCATGACATCAAGTGTGTTTGGGGGAATCGCAGCAAGGCATTTTAAGTATGGTGAAGTAAATCTCCGGAAAAGAATTGCACTCGGTGACCCAGGTTGTGAAGTAATGATAGCGTTTGAACCCGGAATTGAAACGGGAGACCGTTATGAAAACCTTCCGATTACGCCCGAGAATGGTGATCCTTTTACGTGGGAGGAAGATACCATCACACTCTTAAATCAAGAGTTAAAACGGAGTGACGATATGGTAATGAAATTGCTTCAAGAATTAGAAGAACTTAAAAATCAAGTTGACAATCGTTAGAACTAAAACCAGCCTAGCAGTGAAGGGCTGGTTTTTTTTGTATGAAATTCGGAATTAATCAGAAACTAATGACAAAGGGGTGATAAATATGGAGAAAAACGCTAGAGGATATGTTCAGGAGAGTTGTCAAGCTCTAGAAGAAGCGAGTCGTTGTTTACAACAAGCGTTATCAACAGTAGAGAAGGATCAAAATCGAGATCGAATACAGCAATCATTAGATGGATTAACAGCTGTTCAATCTCATTGTAGTGAAACGGCAAACGTACTTTCACAACAATGAAATTTTTTTGAAGAAATTTGAAGAATGAAGTTTTAGTAGAAATAAAATCGGAAATGGTGGACTTAACGTTACACATAAGGAGGGATAAATCATGAGTCTTTTGTTTGGAAAAGGCATGCAGGCATTCGAACAGGATGCGAAAGCAGAGAGAGAAAAAGTACAAACTTCTCCTATTGCACACTCGAATAAAAAATCTAGATTAAAACAGAAACCGACTAAATTCTAGCCATCCTTTTGGATGGTTTTTTTTATTGATTATTGTTTTTTCACTTGAATGAAAAGATATAATGAATCTTCAAACGAATCCTCCGAGATTTAAAACTGTAAAAAAATGATTAGATTATGATAAGAATGGGAAATGTCCTCTTGTGAGTATAAGAATAATGGAGGAGATTTCAAATGGTTAAACAATGGACAACTACAACATTGCATAACGACGTAGAAATGCCAACGCTTGGTCTTGGTGTTTGGAAAATGGAGAATAACGATGAAGTAAAAACAGCAGTCAATGCCGCAATTGTTGCAGGATATAAAGCGATCGATACTGCTGCTGCATACAAAAATGAAGAAGGTGTTGGTGCTGCTATTAAAGAAAGCAGTACACCACGTGAAGAACTTTTCATTACATCAAAAGTATGGAATGATGATCAGGGCTATGATTCCACCCTTCAAGCATTTGAAGACACGGTTTCAAAGCTTGGGATTGATACGTTAGACCTTTATTTAATTCATTGGCCTGTAGAGGGCAAATATAAAGAGACGTGGAAAGCGATGGAGAAGCTCTACAAAGATGGTCGAATTCGTGCCATTGGTGTAAGCAATTTCCATCCGAATCATCTTGAAGATTTAATGAAAGATGCAGAAATTAAACCGATGGTAAACCAGGTAGAATTCCATCCACTTCTAAATCAAAAAGAGCTTCGTGAGTATTGTAAACAGCATTCTATTCAACTAGAAGCATGGTCACCACTTGCTCAGGGAAAACTATTAGATCATAAAGTTGTGAAAGAAATTGCAGAGCAGCACGGTAAATCTACTGCTCAAGTAATCATTCGCTGGGATCTTGAACATGAAGTAGTGACAATTCCTAAGTCGTCAAATCCCGAGCGTATTAAACAAAACTTTGATGTTTTTGATTTTGAATTAACACAAGATAACATTCGCGCGCTTGATGAGTTAAATCAGAATGAACGAATGGGTCCTGATCCTGACAACTTCGATTTTTAAGACGAAGCCGGCCATGTGCCGGCTTTTTGTATGCAACCATTCCTTTTTTGTTACGTCTGTAATGTGAAGGGAGAGAAGAAAATGAGGAAATGGCTGTATGGATTTGTACTATCAGTATTGATCGTTACTTTTTTCTCAGGTGTGTGGTATACCATGATTCGAGAATCGAGTACAGAAGCGGTGAATTCTGTACCACCTATCGCGAAGACTCAGGCAGATCGTGAGTACTATGAACTTGGTGAACCATATGTCGAAGAAGATATGGATGGGGAGGAGCTTTTTCGATTAGAAGTTAATGTGTTGGATGAATTGCCTGAAGAAGCCATGTTAAAAGAATTAGATAATACACAAGAGTACATTGGATTTGAACTTTATGCGAAAAATGATCAAGAAGCTGGCCTCGATTTCAAGCCTTATTATTCAAAGCTAAAAGTAAATGGTTCGCAAGTAGAACCTGCCGACTTTGTAATCATTGAACAAGACGGTTGGAACAAATTCATGATGAAAAGCAAAGGTTCATTTCGGCTTGTGCTCATTTATCCTGTCGATCGAGATGCAAAAGAAATGACGCTTGTGATTTCCCCTGAATTTTACTATAAGGATATCTTGTATAAATGGATGAGGTAGCATTTTCATTAAATTTGACAATGTTACGGAAAGGAGATAAAATTATCTCGAATTCGAGATAATTAAAAGGAGAGATGAGTCAATTGCGTATACAACGTTTTCGTGTAAATCAGCAGGGCGTAGGAGAATTTGATGGTGGTAAAATCACAGAACAAAAGCCAATTGGCTTTCCAGGAGAAGGTTCAGAGGTAAAACGAGTTGGTCCTTTGTTTTATTGGGCATGGGCTAAAGCAGAGCACGAAGGGTATATCCCTCTCCATCCACATCAAGGATTTGAAATCATTACGTATGTGATCAGTGGAAAAGCAGAGCACGGAGACTCACTAGGAACTAGAAGTGTTGTGGGAGCTGGTGGCCTTCAAGTGATGCAGACAGGATCGGGTGTTTCTCATGAGGAAGGTTTCGTTGGTCCAGATATGCAAGGCTTTCAAATTTGGTTTGAGCCTCATTTAAGAGAAGCGCTGCGACGCAAACCAACTTACCAACAGTTTGAACACGAAGAGTTTCAAACAATCTTTAAGGATGGAGTAAAAATAAAAGAAATTCTAGGAGATGATTCCCCTGTTTCATTCGAAACAGATGCACTTATGTGGGATGTTTTGATTGAGGACGAAATCATGTTTCAACAATCCTTAACTAAAGGACGCTCGCTAAGTGTTCTTGTTTTAGATGGTGTTGGTGAACTAAATGAGCATGTTTATGAAGCGAAAGATTTTTTTGTTATTGATGGTGCAGAAAGTGCTGAAATGATCTTTCAAGCTAAAGAAAAGACGCGACTTTTAATAATCGAGGTTCCGACATCAGTCAGTTATCAATTGCTTCGAAAATAATCCTATATGCTTTTCCCGATCGATTTACTGGAGATTAATTCCTCTTGTAGTGTACGATAGATAGTATACATCAATTGGAAGGGCTGGAATCTTATAATGAATCACTTATATCATTCTTATATGAAAAATGATCGGCAGAAGAAATTACTGAAGATGGCGAATACGCTCGCAGATTCGTTTTCTGAGAGGGCCGATGAAATCGACAAGGAAGGTCGTTTTCCTTTTGAAAATTTCGAAGAATTAAAGAACTCCGGATATGTTGCCTTAACTGTTCCAGCAAAGTTTGGTGGAAAAGCAATTGATTTATATGAATTTGTTATGCTTCAAGAGCGTATTGCAACAGGAGATGCTGCTACCGCGCTCTCAATTGGTTGGCACCTTGGGCTTATGCTCGAAATGAGAGACGAGCAAACGTGGACAGATGACGTTTATGAACGACTTAGTCGTCTTATTATGAAAGAAAATGCTTTGTTTAATCGTGCCGCTTCAGAGCCTGCGACAGGAAGTCCGACCCGTGGTGGAATGCCACAAACGAAGGCAACAGAAAAAGATGGACAATGGATTGTTAACGGACGAAAGTCATTTACTTCAATGGCACCCGGACTCCAATACGCGCTTGTTTCCGCTCAAATTGGAGGTACAGGTGAAAAAGGTTTTTTCCTTATTGATATGAACCTTTCAGGTGTCAAGATTGAAGAAAAATGGGATACGATCTCGATGAGAGGGACACGAAGTGATGATCTGGTACTAAACGATGTTGTCCTACCGAAGGATGCTTTAGTGGAAGGTCCTGAATCCCCTAAGAGTAAGTTACCAAAAGCGTGGCTTCTTCACATTCCTGCATGTTATTTAGGAGTTGCAATAGCTGCTCGAAATGAAGCAATTGCTTTTGCATCTACGTATTCTCCGAATAGTCTACCCGGTCCCATTAAAGAGGTACCCGAAGTGCAGCGGAAAATCGGCGAAATGGAACTAGAATTGATGCGAGCACGAGAAATGATGTATTCTGTTGCTTTAAGGTGGGTTTCTGAACCTGATAAAAGGTCAGAAATGGGACCTGAACTAGCTGCTGTTAAACATGTTGCGACAAATAGTGCAGCTAATGTGGTAGATCAGGCAATGAGAATTGTTGGAGCTAGAGCGCTTTTTAAAGACAATCCAATGCAGCGACATTATCGCGACGTAAGAGCGGGTTTACACAATCCACCTATGGATGATGCTGTTATATCAATGCTTGCGGAGAATGCAATCAGTCATTATGAATCTTCCTAAGGGGAGATTTTTTTTGAGAAAAAATGAAACCCTCCAATTAGACGTTTTTTACTACCTCATCTTTCAATATGCCAGCAATCTAGTTCATTAGATTTAAATTAGTCAGAAAAAAAGGAAAAAACTATTCGAATAGCGAAATAGATCACTAAGAAACGAAAGGAGGGGAGAAAAGTGAGAGAACGTCGAACCGTTTCTTTAAGTGGAAGCTTGTTGTTAACTTATCCATGGGAAATGGAGCGTAAGGAGCAAGCATTAAAAGAACAAGGTATCTATAATAGGAATAGCCAAAAAGAACAGGAGTTGAAGGAGAATAAATGATTTCCTTTCATGATAGTCTCTTCATAAATGCATTATAGCTTAGAGCCGCGCGAAAGAATAATCGCTTCGGCTCTATTTTAATTGGAAAGGATGTAGGTCTTATGTTATCAAAAAAAACGATCGGTTATGGAACGATGTTATCTAGTATTCTTATCTTAAGTATGGGCTGTAAACAAGGGAAAGGCACGTTACATCAAAAAGGAAAATGGTCATCATCTTTACATAGAATATTAAGCGATCATCGACTCAAAGGAGCAATTGCTGGGGTCAGCGTTCGGTCTGCAAAAACTGGGAATTTACTTTTTAATCATAATGGAGATACCAGACTAACTCCTGCTTCAAATATGAAGCTCATAACTGGAGCTGCTGCTCTCGAAATGCTTGGCTCTGATTACCGTTTTACAACTGAGGTTTGTACAGATGGCGAAATACACGACGGAACTTTAATCGGCAATCTTTATTTAAGAGGAAAGGGAGACCCTACCCTTCTAAGAGAAGACTTTGATCAATTTGTTAGTCAGCTTAAATCAATTGGTGTGAAACGGATCGAAGGAAATGTAGTAGCAGATGAATCGTGGTTTGATGATCAGCATCTTTCTGAAGATATGATTTGGAGCGATGAGCACGAATATTATGGAGCGCAAATTTCAGCGCTTACCGTTTCTCCAAATACCGATTACGATGCAGGTACTATTATGGTGACTGTTTCGGGAGGGGAAATCGGGAGCGCACCAGAAGTCGTGCTTCATCCTAAAACTAATTATGTTAACATTGTGAATTTGGCAACGACCGTATCTTCTGAAAAAGAAGGGGAACTTGTTATTAAACGGGATCATGGGTCAAACACGATCACTATTTCAGGTACTATTTCACAGTTTGGTGATCCGGAAACGAATTGGGTCGCCGTTTGGAATCCTGGAGCTTATGCTCTGGACCTTTTTTCCGATTCGCTGCTAACACATCATATCGCTCTATCTGGAAACAATGAGATTGCGTCTACACCTAGCCATGCACAGACGCTTCTATCCAAGAAATCAATGCCGCTTTCAGAATTACTCATACCGTTCATGAAACTAAGTAATAATGGACACGCCGAAGTACTTTTAAAAGAAATGGGGAGGGTTCACTTGGGAAAAGGAAGCTTTGAAGCAGGTTTAGAAGTCGTTAAGACTTTTTTGAGAAGTGAAGGATTAAATCCTAATAACATGTGTTTACGAGACGGATCCGGCATCTCGCAAATGAACCTTATTCAACCAAACGAACTTTCGAAGCTTTTATATACATTACAAAGCAAGAAATGGTTTTCATCGTTCTTTGATTCGCTCCCAGTAGCAGGAGCTCAAGAGCGGTTCGTAGGGG
This sequence comes from Guptibacillus sedimenti, assembly GCF_028610665.1. NCBI lineage: Bacteria > Bacillati > Bacillota > Bacilli > Caryophanales > Guptibacillaceae > Guptibacillus > Guptibacillus sedimenti. The sequence continues at coordinate 318,815 of NZ_JAQQWV010000003.1, read as the reverse complement.
GTACACTACGTGAGCGGTTAAGAAAAACTTCTGCTGAAAACGTAATCTTCGCGAAAACTGGTTCACTAATAGGGGTTACCTCATTGTCCGGTTATATTAAAAGGCAAAAACCTCTTGTTTTTTCAGTTATTATAAATAACTTTCTTGATGAAGAAGAAATGGAGAAAATTGAAGATGAAATTATGCTTATCTTAGCGGGTGACGTATTGTAATATGGCTGCAATTGCAGCCTTTTTTAATGTAGATTATGAGAAACATATGATTTTACGTCAGTTTACATGATGACTGTTATAATAGGTATGGATTAGATTTGAATAAAGAGAGACAAAGTCTTGAGCGAATTGCGATTATTTCAGATATACATAGAAAGAGACATGCAGCCTAAATAAAAAGAAGTGCTAACGGTGTAATACCGATGATAGAAAGGGGGATGTCATGCTTAAACGTCTCTATCAGTATCTTTTATTTATATGTGTGATTTTATCTGTATCAACAATCTGGTATAAGTCTCCCATACAACAGGAGATCTTGATTGGTACATGGATTGTCTTCTTTATTGATTATATTGTGTTTCTATATTTATCAAAAAGCCGATGGGACTACATTAAACGTCATCCTTTTGATTTGGTTGCACTGATCCCTCTTGACTCCATTTTTCAAGGAGCAAAGCTTGCCAGACTTTATCGATTATGGCGGATTAAAACAATTGCAAAACGATTTAGTAACCCCATTCTAGGGAAAGCCATGGGAATGTCACCTCAAACATGGTTTTACACAAGTTTTGCCTTTGTAATTGTTTCAACATTCCCGTTTTATTTCTATGAGCCAGTTGTCGATTCTTTTCAGGATGCTGCGATATGGTCATTAGGTTCAATTATATTTGTTGGACGATTTTCCGTTGAACCAACCTCTTTTATTGGTAAAATGGTGATCATTCTCCTAACGATTGTTGGCATTCTTCTTCATGCTTTAATCGTTCGAACCGCTTTTCGCTACGTGGATTATTTACGAAAAAAATGGTCATCCAAAGAGGATGACCATTCAGAAGCCTAGTAAAACCATTTAACGATAAAGAAAGTTACAAGAGAGAGCGTGATGGATACAATTGTGATAATCGCCATTGGCTTCAGGGCTTTATTTTTTAAATCTTTTAAACTAACGCTTAATCCGAGCCCTACCATAGCAGCGGTTAAACACCACGTTGTAATCTCTGTCACAACATTCATGGCTGAATCAGAGAAGGGGATAATGGGCCCGAGAAGGAATGTTCCAGCTAGACTCATGATCACAAAGCCAACTAAAAACCAAGGAAATGCTACTTTTTGTTGCGTACCCTTGTTTTTGCGTTTCATAAGATACATGAACAAAAAACATACTGGGACAAGGAGAAAAACCCTTCCAAGCTTGGCAAGTAAGCCCATTGCTAATGCAGTTTCTCCCCCTGGTGCTGCAGCTAGAGCAACGTGAGCGACTTCATGGAGAGAAATTCCAGACCATACTCCATATTCACTTGATGTTAGTGGTAGGAATGGGCGAAGAATCGTATACCCAATGGAAAAAATCGTTCCAAACAAAGCAATAATACCAACGCCGATTGCTGTATCTTCTTCTTTCGCTTCAACGATCGGTGCAACAGCTGCAATTGCAGCAGCTCCGCAAATCCCTGTACCTGCGCCAAGAAGCAGCGTAATAGACTTATTAGCATTCATTACTTTAGAAAGCCAAACAGATGATAATAGAGCAAATGCAATAACAACTGCACCTAGTAATAGAATAGGTAGTCCATCTTGAAGAATCATACTTACATTCAATTTAATTCCATATAAAATGATCGCAAACCTAAGTAGTTTTTTTGATGAAAATGTGATGCCTTTTCTAAGCCACTCCGGATAGCCAGCCACTTGTCGGTATGCGATCGCAATTAAAATCGCCGAGGCTAGTTGTCCAGTAAGCTTAAACCCTGGGACCATGGCTAGAAAATAACCTAATAACGCAATAAAAAACGTAAAGGCAATGCCAAGAATCCAGCGTATGGGGTCCGGTAGTGTTTGCTGATGTCTTAACGTGTTGATCATATTCTTTCCTCCGTTTCTCCTTCTATAGTTTACTTTACGAAGTATTATAAGTGAAATAATTATATTGAATGGTTATAATAAGTATTAACTTATAATAAGAGGTGAAGAAGTGGATCAGCAATTAAAAGTGTTTGTTACAGTCGTCGATAAGCGAAATTTCTCCAGAGCAGCTGAAGAACTACACATGACACAGCCTGCCGTTAGTCAATATATTAAAAGCTTAGAAGAGAGCCTTGGTACTAAGTTACTAGAGAGAAACAACCGATCGGTAGAAATGAACAAAGCTGGTGAAATTGTTTATCATCATGCAATAGAGTTATTAAATTTATATTCAAAAATGAACTATTTATTGGATGACTTGACGAACAGAGCAAGTGGTAAACTGACAATCGGTGCAAGTTACACTTATGGTGAATATGTTTTGCCACATGTTATTGCTTCAATACGAAAAAAGTATCCTTTAATTACACCAGCTGTCACCATTGGAAATTCAAGAGAAATTGGAGATCTTGTTTATTCCCATCAGCTAGATGTTGGTATTATTGAGGGAGACTATCCAGCAAGAGACATGAAAGTAGATAGTTTCACACAGGATGAAATGGTCATAGTAGCAGCCCCTTCACATAAGAATGTCGATCATGGGAGCACACTTGAAAATGAAATGTGGATTGTCCGTGAAGAAGGTTCTGGAACGAGAGAAGCGACTGAAAAAATGTGGGAGCTTCTATCGATTGTACCTTCTCAAAAAATGGCATTTGGAAGTACGCAACTCATTAAAGAGTCCGTCGAAGCTGGAATTGGCATAGGTATCCTTTCAAAATGGACGATTCGAAAAGAATTGAAAATCGGAACATTAAAGATTCTTGAATTGCCCAATTTTAGATACACGCGAACGTTTTCTATATTAATGCGCTCTCCCTTTCAAACGAAAGTTCTTGAAGTCTTTCTCGATCACGTCCATTCTCATCATAAAACATAAGCGTTCAGTAGAGAGTTATTGGTGAGCATGATATAGTATAGAAATTGTGAAAGAACGAATGGTTAAAAGGAAGCGATAGATAATGAAAGAAATGATAGAAGAATGGCAATTAGCGCTTCGTGCGGAAATAGCCCATTTAAAAAAGTTTGGAAGTAGGCCAATAAAAATTGTTAACGGTCGATTATTATCAGGGGATGATTTTCGATACTATTTTGATGCACGTTCGCTTATTCAGATTCCATCTGGATCAAAAATTCGAATTGAAATGAAACATATAAAACGCGATGGAAGAATGTTATCTTCAGAAGGGAAAAATGTCATTCTCTCCCTTGAGGGTGATTTTGGCGATCAAATTAGAGAAGCCGATCTTTACCATGATCCGTGGGAATTGCTTGATGAGCTGCACGAACGCCTGGAAGAAATAAAGAAAAGTAAAAGAAGGTTAGCGCGGGTTAGGAAATTAATGAATCCACCTAAAACGGTTAAACACCCTGAAGAAAAAATTAAGAGCCATCTTCACGAGTTGATTCTTAGGTCAAAATATAATCCAGTAACTTATGTATGGGGGCCACCAGGAACTGGTAAAACGCATAACCTGGCAAGAGCCGCCGCAAACCACTTTTTTAAAGGAAATAGCGTTCTAATTTTATCGCATAGTAATCAAGCTGTTGATGTTTTAATGAGAGAAATAGCTCTTTTTGCTGAAAAAAGGGAGAAGTTTGAAGAAGGTAAAATTATGCGCTATGGCCTGCAACGTGACGTTCCATCTATTTTGCCGCTATATACAGATCAGTTACTGAGGGCACAACATCCAGATCTTGCTGAAGAGAAAGAGAGTATAGTGGAGGAACGGAAGAATTTAAAAGACGATTTATCAAATTCCTTTAGCAATCGTGATTCAACTCAGCTGCTAAAGTTAGAGTCTAAATTAGGGAATGTTCTCGAAAAGATTCGGCGTAAAGAAATGGAATTCGTTAAAAACGCTACGATAATAGGAACTACTTTAACAAAAGCAGCGATTGATGAAACGATTTACCGAAAAAGAGTTGATGTTGTCATTATTGATGAAGCTAGTATGGCTTACGTGCCCCAGGCAGCGTTTGCTGCCTCGCTTGGAAAACGGGTTGTGATATGTGGTGATTTTAAACAGCTTCCCCCTATAGCATCATCCCGGCATCCGCTCGTTTCGAAGTGGTTAAAAGAAGATGTCTTCCATCGTGCAGGCATTATTGAAACAGTTCAATCGGGTAATCTTCATCCGCAATTGTTTCTTTTAAATGAACAGAGGCGTATGCACCCTGTTATTTCCGCTTTTACAAACAAAACGATTTATCATTCTCTTGTTAAGGATTATCCCAATACTGCAGCGTTAAGAGAAGTCATCACTGAAAAACTTCCTTTCAAAGGGAGGGCTTCCGCTCTCATTGATACAAGTCATACAGGTGCTTATTGTTTCACTGGCCACTCGTCAAAATCTCGGATGAACGTATGGCAACTCTTTTTATCTTTTCAAGCAATTTACGAATCATTGCAATCAGGAATGACCTCGATTGGCTATGTAACACCTTACCGTGCTCAATCGAAACTCATGGGATTATTGATAGAGGATCTTCTTTCACAGACTGACCAAGCAGATATTCTATCTGCAACTGTTCATCGATTTCAGGGAAGCGAACGAGATATGATGGTGTTTGATACAGTAGATAGTGATCCAGAATTCCGTCCTGGAATGCTACTTACAGGAAATAATAGCGAGCGTTTAATCAACGTAGCTATGACCCGTACAAAAGGGAAATTCATACATGTTAGCAATGTTGATTATTTCAAAAAGCGGATGGCTCCATCAAAAACGCTCAGGCAATTAGTGGAGCACCAGTTACAGAAAAACGAAAGAATTGGACCTACTCAAATAGGAAAGTGGATTACACATCATCATGCTCATTTAAAATGGAGTCATGCTTTAAACACTGAAGACGTATTTCATGATATTCAGAAAGCAAACGAAATCATCATTTCTATTCCAACCGGCACATCGCTAACAAAAGAGTGGATAAAAACGTTGAAATCCTCACCAGGCAAAACAATCATCCTCTCTCAAACGGTCGTTCAAGCGATTCCATTGGCGGTTCATGTGGCGTATGATGTTCCCTTTCCCTTTGTAGCTATTGATCGAAAAATATTTTATCTTGGCGTGCCATTTGAAGGAATGAAAAATGTCCTTCCACCTGCGGTTTCAGTAAGATTGGAATCAGCACTTGTTACTGGTGAGATCGTAAATCAAATCCTCCCATCAGACGCTTAAAAGAGAATGCATTTGCTTTTCTTCATTTGCGTTACTGTGTTAAAGTTATAGAGACGAACGAATTGAATGAAAGCGGGTGACTTATGGCGATTCAAAAACTTGAACATATTGGTGTACAAGTGCGAAACATTGAAGCATCGAAGGGGTTTTATCAAGGAATGATTGGACTCGAACTACTTGATGAATTTGATCATCCTGATGGCGATAAAAAACTAGCTTTTCTTGGTTTTAATGGTGAAATTTTAGTGGAGTTAATTGAAGGTTATGATTCAGATTTACCTACGGAAGGTAAAGTTCACCATATCGCCTTTACAGTAAAAAATATTGAACAAGAACGCACCCGTCTTCATGATCTTGGTGTAACGTTTATTGATGAAGGTATCAACACATTGCCTAACGGAGCAAAGTATCTTTTCTTCGCAGGACCAGATGGTGAATGGCTTGAATTTTATGAACCTGCATCTAAATATAGCAAGTAAATACTAAAAGACAGTGTCCCCGTGAAAGGGCACTGCTTTTTTCTGTTCAAGAGTTCCAATTCCTTCGTTTCTAACCGCTCGTCTTCGCTTTTCTTGTCTAGCTATGACTCGCAGAAACGCCTGGATTTCACTCTTTCACAAAACACAAAAAGTGTGTTTGGTTCAAGAGTTCCAATCCCTTCGTTTCTGACCGCTTGTCTTCGCTTTTCTTGTCTAGCTATGACTCGCAGAAACGCCTGGATTTCACTCTTTCACAAAACACAAAAAGCGTGTTTGGTTCAAGAGTTCCAATCCCTTCGTTTCTGACCGCTTGTCTTCGCTTTTCTTGTCTGAGCAGGAAACTCTTAAAAAGGGTGATCATGCTGTAAGATTGAAGAGAATAAAAGTCATAGAAAGAAGGAATCATTATGGCCAAAAAGCAAGATCTTCAGAAAGAGAAGATCTGGACGCGTGATTTTATTTTTATTTGCATGGCAAACTTTTTTATTTTTGCAGGATTCCAGATGACCTTACCTACACTACCTTTGTTTGTGAATGAACTTGGCGGCAGTGATCAGCTAATTGGTTTTGTGGTCGGTATCTTTACCTTATCCGCTTTACTTATTCGACCATGGAGCGGGCACGTACTGGAATCACTTGGAAGAAGAATCATTTTCTTAATTGGATTATTGGTTTTTGTCATATCGGTTGGATCTTATGCGTTCACTGGCAGTCTTGTTCTGTTATTCCTAATGAGGGTAGTCCAGGGACTCGGATGGGGTATGTCGACAACGGCGGTAGGCACAATCGCAACGGATTTAATTCCACAAAAGCGAAGGGGAGAAGGAATGGGGTATTTTGGCCTTGCAGGAAATTTAGCTATGGCTTTTGGTCCAGCTCTTGGTTTATTCCTAATCGCTCTTTCAGGTTTTAAAACAATGTTTTTGATTGCAGCCTCTGCAGGTTTGCTTTCATTCATCATCGCTTCGATTATTCGTTATAAACCTGCGAACAAAACACCTATTGAAAAAAAGAAATGGGACATCTTTGAGAAGACAGCATTAATGCCTTCGATATTACTTTTCTTCATTACAATGGTCTTTGGAGGAATCGCTACCTTTCTACCATTGTATGCTGAACAGTTAGGTATTGATGGAATTGAATGGTACTTTGTCGTGTTTGCTGTATCGCTTATGCTTGTACGTGCTTTCGCAGGACGAATCTATGATCGGAGGGGCCATAAAGCTATTTTTCTTCCAGGCGCCTTTTTAATTTTAGCGGCAATGATTGATCTTACGTTATTGGCGAATCAATTTATGCTTATTCTTGCAGCTGTATTATTTGGGATTGGGTTTGGGTCTGTGCAGCCAGCTCTTCAAGCATGGGCAGTAAATGAAGCACCGCTTCACCGAAAAGGAATGGCGAATGCTACCTTTTTCTCATTTTTTGATTTAGGTGTAGGCCTAGGGGCAATGTTTTTCGGTTTGATCGCATCCACATTTGGCTATGCTGATATTTATTTAACAGCAGGTATTTCCGTTATCATTTCAATGGTGATTTACGTTATTTATTTAAAAAGAAGTGCTGCGGTACAAAGACACCATGAAGCTGTTCAATGGAAATAGGAAAATGAGCTCGTAACCCGAGCTCATTTCTTTCTTATCGACTACTCGGAATGAGCATCTCCTTGTTCACTTCATTTAGATCTCGACACCCTGACAACGCCATCGTTAAATCAAAATCAGCAAGAAGGTTAGAAAGTACATGCTTCACGCCTGCTTGCCCAGCTACAGCTAGTCCGTACATACATGGTCGTCCTACGAGAACGGCTTTGGCTCCAAGTGCAATGGCTTTAAATACATCAGCACCTCTTCTAATTCCACTATCCATTAAAACAGGAACTTGATTTTCTACAGCTTCCACAATAGCCGGTAGAGCATCGAGTGCTGAGATTGCACCATCCACCTGGCGCCCACCATGGTTTGAGACAATAATCCCATCTGCTCCATATTTTAAAGCTAGTTTGGCATCATCGGGATGAAGGATGCCTTTTAAAATGATGGGCAAAGACGTATACTTTCTTAGCTCTGCTAAATCCTCCCAAGTTAGTCCGGTATTTCCAAATACATGAGTCCAATGCATAATTGCCCCCATAGCATCTTCTTCAGGAGGTACATGGAGTCCAGCGCGAAAAGCAGGATCCGTTAAATAGTTACCAATTCCTTCTCCAATCAGAAAAGGCAAGTACACATTCTCTAGATCCAATTCACGCCATGCCATCATAGGAGTGTCAAGCGTTACGACGATTGCTGAGTATCCAGCGAGTTCCGCTCGTTGAACAAAACTTTTAGCGATCTCTGGATCTCGACTCCAGTAAAGTTGAAACCACTTAGGTGCGTCTCCCATTATTTCAGCAATTTCTTCCATAGAATGACTTGATGCAGAGCTTGCAATGTAGGGGATTCCCATTGAAGCAGCGGCTTTGGCTGAAGCAAGTTCGCCTTCTTGATGGATAATGGATTGCACACCAATTGGGGCAACTAACAATGGAGCAGGGAGCATCTGACCGTACAGGCCTACTTTTAAGTTTCGGTGTTCAACATGACGAAAGACGCGAGGGACGATATTCCATCTCTTAAATGCTTCGCGGTTCGCATTTTTCGTATCTTCTGCACCAGATCCTCCAGCTACATAATGATAAGGTCCATCGTCAAGAATTTTCCGTGCTCGTGCTTCCCAATCTTCATATCTTGTTGGTAAACGCTCTGGATCAGGTGAATGCATCTGCTTATAAATACCAAACTGAATTTCATTGCCGATATTAGCCATTGGAACGACTCCTTTATGAATGTAGTTAATTGAATCTTCTTTGCTTTCTATCCAATTCCTTCTTTAAAATGGAAACTTTATTTTAATATAATTAGAGAATAGCAGGATTTTGTATGTCAGTTTCGAAATAGTAAGATGGCACTAAATTTGCATACTGGGGGACAATCATGAAGCTTTCAGTCATACATACGAACGATATTCACAGTCACTTTAACAACTTCGCTAAAGCAACATCACTTATTCGGGATTATGCAGAAGAACACACGCTAGTGTTAGATGGTGGGGACTTTGCTGATTTTAAAAGTATCGAGCTTCAGGGAACACGAGGGATTGGGGCCGTGAAGATGTTGGAATCGACCGGTTACGACGCCATTACGATAGGAAATAATGAACTATTTAATGGAAATGATACATTAGAGCATATGGCGGTTCAGAGCACGGTACCGTTCATTAGTTGCAATCTTCTTAAAACTAACGGTGAAACGTTCAAAGGAGTATATCCTAGTACGATTCTGATTAAAAATGAACTTCGCATTTTAATTACGGGTGCTTCTCCAGATTTACAAGAGTTCAATGATTTAATGGGCTTTCAAATTTTAGAATATGTAGAAGCGATCAGAACAGAAATCAAGAAGCAACATGGAAACTATGATGTTTGTATTGTTTTAAACCATGTTGGTACACAAGCAGATATCGAATTAGCAGAAGCCATCGATGAAATTGATTTGATTTTATCCGCACATGACCACGTCCTTTATGAGGAAGCAAAAATAGTGAATAATACGATACTAAATTCAGCAGGTATGTATGGTGAGCATATTGGAATTATTGAAGTTGATGTATCAAATGAAGGCGTAGAACTATTAGCTTCTTCTACCATATCAACAGCTAAAGCGGTTGAAGATGTAGAAATTCAAAATATATTACAAGTAAGTAGGGAAGAAGCGATCGCTCACCTAAGTAAACCGCTTTATCCCGTTAGCAAACCATTGTGGCATGACGTACTAGAAGAGAACCCGATGACCAATTTAATCGCAGACGGGTTGAAAGATCGTTTTGATTGCGATCTTGGGCTAATAAATAGTGGAATTGCAAATGGCGGTCTCATCGGCTATGTTTCCAATAAAAAACTAATTGAAATTTGTCCATCTCCACTAAATCCTACTTATTTTGAAATTCAAGGAAAAGACCTTTACGCAGCTCTTGAAAGTTCATTAAATAGCTCGGTTTGTATGGCTGATGGAAAAGGACCTGGTTTTCGAGGGAAGTATGTAGGTCGGCTTCATATTTCTGGTGCAAAAATTCAACATAATCAAAATCAAATAAAGATGATTACAATTAACGATGAAGCTTTTGAACCCGAGCGGTGGTATCGTGTAGCTTCATCAGATTACTTGCTAAGAGGTTCTGGGTATCGAGAGCTAGCAAACAATCGAAACTTTCATTATCAACCTGATGAAATAAAAGATGTTATTAGAGAATACGCCGAGAAGGAAACTTTCGTAACAAATGCTTTCAAGAATCGTTGGGTGTAGACTATTTCCGTCTTGAGTTCGTGTAGCTCGTACTCTAGCCGTTCCCAGAAAAAGAAAATGAAACTTAAATTTAGTCCACATAGAAAGGAAGAAGATAAATGCGCGACGAACGATTAAGCCAGTTAGCTAAGACGCTAGTCCATCACTCCATTGAAGTTAAGAACGGTGAACGCGTGATGGTGACGGGTCATCAAATTGCCAAACCGTTAATACGTGAAATCATTAAGGAGATTTATGCAGCGGACGGGGTGCCATTTGTTGAATTACGTGATGATGAAATAGATGTTCACTTGGCTGAATTTGCAACAAAAGAGCAAGCAGAGATTCAAAAAGAATGGTATGCGAGGCAATTAGAAGATGTTCAATCGTATATTCATATTCGAGCTGAAGAGAATGATGCGACATTGTCAGAACTTGCATCTGATGCCATGAAACTGTATGGAGAAGTGTTCAAAGAGATCGATCATAAAATGGTGAATGAAAGAAAGTGGGTAGTTCTTGATTATCCAACGCCAGCAGCAGCACAAAAAGCAAAAATGGGGACACTTACTTATCAGGATTATTTGTTTGAAGTGTGTAGTCTTGATTATAAACGAATGGCGGAAAAGCAACAGCCGCTTTTTGATTTAATGGAAAAGACTGATAAAGTAAAGATCATTGCACCTGGTACGGATCTCTCATTTTCTATTTTAAATATCCCAACTATCGCTAGCCACGGAAAGAAAAACATTCCTGATGGAGAAGTGTTTACATCACCCGTAAGAGAGAGTGTAAATGGCATTATTTCATTTAATACACCTTGTTCTTATCAAGGGATTACCTTTCACAAAGTAAAATTAACGTTGGAGAAAGGTAAGATTGTCCATGCGGAAGCTGACCAAACAGATAAACTGAACGAAATCCTAAATCTTGACGAAGGAGCACGCTATATTGGGGAATTTGCTATCGGATTGAATCCACTAATTAATCATCCAGTAGGGAATACCTTATTTGATGAGAAAATAAATGGTAGTATCCATTTTACGCCTGGACAAGCTTATGATAATGCCGACAATGGAAACCGCTCAATGATTCACTGGGATATGGTTTTGATATTACGGAAGGAGTTTGGTGGGGGTGAACTGTACTTTGATGATCAACTCATTCAAAAAAATGGGATTTTTGTGACAGATGAGTTGATAGATTTAAACCCAGAAAATCTTAACCAAAAAGAAGCAGTACGCTAATTAGCAACCACAGGCAGAATGATGCTTGTGGTTTTTTATTAATAATTAAGTACGATTAATGTATGAGTCAATTAAGCTTAAATTATTAAGGATAGATAGGGGAGAGACAATCCAAACGTTTTATTCCTAATGATGCACATTCGAATAAATAAAATCAGTTTAACGATGATCTGAGAAAAAACGGAGATAGTAAATTTCAATTACCGTATTAAATTAATAATTTTAATAATATTTATTAAAGAAATATCGCAAAAGATAATCTAAGTCAAGAGAAAAAGCAGACCGAATTGGCCTGCATTCTATTAAGCTCTATATGTCTTACCAATATACTGAACAATTTTACGAAACTCTGTAACTGTTGGACGACCAAAAGGACTTGTCTGTCTTTGCTGATAGAGTAGTTAGCCTTCCTCGTCAATTAAAAAGTACGCTGGCTCACCATGAGCACCATGATTTTCATAAAGATCATCTTTACGGTGATAGTGAACATTTTTACCTTCGAAAAAGCCAGCGCTTTCTTCAAGATTTTCAAGATCACTCACACAGACAGGACACCAAGAACCTCTATAGAAAAGAAAACTCTTCGCAACTATTTCCTCCTTTGAATAGAAACAATCGCCTTATCATGTATGACAACTCTTATCCAATTCTGAATCGAGAGCGAATGATGGAAGATACCTTACTCCTTTTTTATACAAAATCATTGACAAAAACAAATAGCGACAACCAGATTTTTACTTTTAATGGTCATTTCGAACGAATGACACAATATGCACGTAAACAAAACTAAATGCTTCTATTCTCACACAATGATACAAAACATATATTGTGTATCATTATGAAAATGAAAGAAAGCTTAATTTTAGGGGGTTTTCTCTTTTCAATGTGAGCCGTGAAAGGTATAATGATACATATCAAACAATTATTTATCATGAATGATACATATTGAATGCAGAAAGAAGGTTGCCTTCATGAACACGGTTCAGCCGATTCGAGATCCTCAGAAGATAAAATTAGTAAAACTAAACCTGCGAAAGCGAAATTCCAGAGATTGGTTTTTGTTTAACATGGGAATTAATACTGGGTTACGCATTAGTGATTTACTCCCATTACGAGTTGGTGATGTTCGAAACCAAACGCATATTATCATAAAAGAAAAAAAGACAGGAAAACCAAAACGGTTTCCGATCAACTATGCACTTAAGGAATTAATCGAGTCATATACGTTTGATATGGAAGAAGGAGATTTTTTGTTTCCTTCAAACAAAACTGATTTACCTATTCAACGAGGTCAGGCTTATAAAATTCTCAACCAGGCTGCATCAGAAGCAGGACTTTCTGAAATAGGAACGCATACAATGCGAAAGACGTTTGGTTACTTTTACTATAAACAGACGAAAGATGTAGCAATGCTTCAAAAGATCTTCGGCCATTCAGCACCCTCGATTACCTTAAGATACATCGGAATTGAGCAGGAGCAAATGGATGAATCACTGTTTAACTTTAGTTTGTAAACTACTTCAAAATCGGAACATGTTATACTTTTTGGAGAGGAGGGGGGAGCAAGCTCTTTCATATCAGAAGAATAGTAAGGATCACTATATTAATGAAGAAACATGAAGCATAGTGTTATGGTTTCGCTTACAATATTAAAGGAGGTTATGTCATTGGTAAAAAAAGATCATCAGGATCCTACAGAAGCATCCATACATACTGATTTTAAAAACAATATGACATACGGGGAATACTTAAGCCTTGATAAAATACTGTCGGGACAGAACCGGTTATCCGACCATCATGATGAGATGCTTTTTATCATCATTCACCAGGTAAGCGAATTATGGATGAAATTAATCTTGCATGAACTAAGAGGGGCAATTGAAGCAATCGAAAAAGATGAATTATCAACTGCTTTTAAAATGCTTGCGCGTGTTTCGAAAACACAGACCCAAATCATTCAGGCTTGGGACGTTCTCTCAACGTTAACCCCGTCGGAATACATGCAGTTCCGCGATTCACTCGGCCAGGCTTCTGGTTTTCAGTCTTATCAATACCGTATGATCGAGTTTGCATTAGGCTATAAAACACCTCACGTGTTAAAGATTTATGAGAAAGATAAAGAGCTTCATGAAAAACTAAAAGGCGCTTATCAAGAACCCGGTATTTATGATGTAGCGATTAAAGCTCTATCGAGGGCGGGATTACCTATTGATAAGGACGTTCTTGATCGCGATGTGACCGAAACATACAGAAAGAATGACTCAGTAATGCAGGCATGGCTGACCGTATATCGAGATGTAGAAACGTATTGGGACCTGTATGAACTAGCTGAGAAGCTTGTTGATATTGAAGATTGGCTCCAACAATGGCGTTTCCGTCATATGAAAACTGTGGAGAGAATTATCGGGTTTAAACAGGGGACCGGAGGCTCATCCGGAGTTGGGTACTTGAAGAAAGTACTGGATCATCGCTTTTTTCCTGAACTTTGGGATATTCGAACAGAGCTTTAGTATCATATAATATCATTATGTAAACACATATAATAAAATGCCCTCTTAAGGGCATTTTTTATATTAATATTTCCTTTAACACGTTATCAGTTTCTAAGAAAGAGAGCGCTTTTTGTTGGAAGATAGGATCATGAAGGTATGTGTAGCGATTTTGTTTTACAGCGGGAGCAGATAATATCGCCTCTGCCAGAGCAGATTTTGGAATTTTTTCTTCTTTTACATAATGGAAGAAACCCGTTCGTTCAAACACTTTCTTCATTCGTAAAGCTCGGTGGTTTTGAACGTTTGCCATGATGTACGTAGCGAGACCTACTTGAATCCCGTGCATATAAGGTTTTTGCAATTGTTTGTCGAGAGCATGTGAAATCAAGTGCTCGGATCCACTAATTGGAGCACTATTTCCACTAATCACCGTGGCTACACCGCCCATAGTTAAGGAACTTACAAGCTCTTTAATAAAGATTGGATTTTGAAGGTCAGTCATCGGCGTGCGAATGAAACTATTTACTGCTTTTTTACTTAGCATCGATGCGAAGGCATTGACGTGGCCTTTTCCATGCTTTTCTTCAAATTCCCAATCGTAAAGAGCCGTAATGTTACTCATCAAATCTCCTACACCTGCAAGTAAGAAATGCGAAGGAGCCTGTTGTATCACTTCAAGATCCGCAATAATGCCAAAAGGCACCTGGGCAGGAACGGTCGTCTTTTTTTGATTAACGATAAGAGAACAATTGCTGCTAGCAAAACCATCATTGGAAGCAGATGTTGGCATGCTGATAAAGGGGAGTTTTCTAGAAAATGCAATATACTTTCCGTAGTCAATAATCTGACCGCCCCCCATAGCAACGACAACATCATAGGAATCAAGGGTAAAAGCAAATGCAATGAGATCCTGAATCGTTTGACCGGGTTCCATTTTTTGAACATTGATGGTCACGTGTATCGACTTCAGAAAGGACTCGGCATATGCATCGTAAGTAAACGCATCAAACAATAACAGAGCATGATGAAACCCGTGTTTATGAAGAATAGAATCTAGCTGATGACGGATACCTGAACGAATCTCCAAAATAGAAGGAATCGGAATATTCGTTAATGCATGCATGCTTAAACTGTACCTTTCTCACGCAAAAATTCTTCAATCTGCAAAAACGAATCAACCGCAACATAAGGCACATTATTTTCCTTTAATAAATCTTGAAGGGCATCTTTAGCAAAAGTCAGATCGGCAACTTTCGCAGGATGCGAATCGGGTTCGCTGTCACCAGCAAAATAAACAACATCATAGGTTTCCTTTAGTTCTGCAATGACTTTCGATTTATCAATGCCGTAACGTCTTGAATAATGTTTATGATTTTCGTCAATCGACAAATGGACATTTTTATCTTCATAATATCCTTTATTTGAGAATACCGGTACGTCTTTAATGCCATAATGCTCGAGAATGTGATGGATGTAATAATCGGTGCCGGCACTTAGTATATAGAAATCCCCACCGCTTTCCTGAACCGTTCGTATGAAAGAGGGAACATGCTCATCAATAGGTAGTGAGAGAATGTCTTGAATAATTTGCTCTTCATGCTGATCAATCGATTGAAATACCTGGCTAAGAAAATCAATATCCTGCATTTCACCTGCTTTCCATTTCTTATACAATGGTTTCCCTTCAGGATAGTAAGTGTCAATCACAAGCCAGTAGAAATCCTTTTTTGAAATCGTTCCATCAAAATCTGACACAAAAGCCCACTTTTTCATTTATGTATCCTCCTCGTTTGATAGCTGATCTCTTAAAATTGTAGCATGCTTTTGGATTCAAAAGAAATTCAATTCTTTTAGAACAATAACGTACAACAGCATTAAATTGTGTTAAAATGATTTTTAAAAAGTTAAACAATTCAATTTAATCTGAAGGAGTGCGAGAATGAGTAAAACAATCAGCAAAGTCCAGGTGGAAGATATCATTATCGCAAACCAAGTTTTAAAAGAAGTCGTTGTTCATACACCGCTACAGCGGAATGAAATACTCTCCGATCGCTATAACTGCAACGTTTATTTGAAAAGGGAAGATTTGCAAAACGTCCGTTCTTTTAAAATTAGAGGGGCATATAACCTTATTCAAAGCTTAACTATGGAAGAAAAGGAAAACGGGATCGTATGCGCTAGTGCAGGAAACCATGCGCAAGGTGTTGCTTTCTCATGTAAAACGCTCGGCATTCAGGGTCATATCTTTATGCCCGCTACCACGCCAAGACAAAAGATATCACAAGTTGAACTGTTTGGAGGATCATACGTTGAAGTGATTTTAACAGGAGATACGTTTGATGATTCGTTCCATACAGCTAAAGAGTTTTGTAACAAACAAGACAAAACATTTATTCACCCATTTGATGATTATCGAACGATTGCAGGTCAGGGAACCGTTGGCCTGGAAATTATGAATGACATTGATGAAGTTGACTACGTGATGCTTGGCATTGGCGGAGGTGGACTAGCTTCTGGTGTCGGATCGTATATTAAAAGCATTAGCCCCGATACGAAAATCGTTGGAATTGAACCCGAAGGCGCTGCGGGAATGAAACGTTCGATTGAACATGACAGCGTCGTACCCCTTGACTTTATTGATAAATTTGTAGACGGTGCAGCGGTGAAACAAGTTGGCAAACTGACCCTGGACATTTGCAAGCATCTTCTTGATGATGTTGTTCTTGTGCCAGAAGGGAAAATTTGCACAACTATTTTGGAACTATACAATCAGAATGCGATTGTAGCTGAACCTGCAGGGGCTTTATCGATCGCTTCACTCGATTTCTATAAAGATCAAATTAAAGGAAAAAACGTTGTTTGTGTCATTAGTGGGGGAAATAACGATATTAACCGGATGCAGGAAATTCAGGAACGCTCTTTGATTTATGAAGGGTTAAAACACTACTTCATTGTCCATTTTCCGCAGCGGGCTGGCGCCTTAAAAGAATTTATGGCGGATGTGCTAGGACCAACTGACGATATTACCCGCTTCGAATATACAAAAAAGAACAACCGAGATCGAGGACCAGTCTTAGCAGGCATCGAACTTAAGCATAAAGAAGATTATGAACCTTTGATTGAGCGTTTAAATCGAAAAGGGTTTTCTTATATTGAAATTAATAAAGATCAGGACCTCTTTAACCTGCTTATCTAAAACGCCTATAATGGGCGTTTTTCTTCGTCAGGGCTTTCGAGTATAAATTCGACGCTTCTTTCTATATGATAGGAAGAGATTGTATTAAAAAGAGGTGTGCAATGAAACTAAGTATACTTGACCAATCGCCCATTTTTTATGGAGAAACGGAAGGGGATGCTCTACAATCCTCAAAAGAATTAGCTGTTCTCGCAGATCGTCTTGGCTATACCCGATACTGGGTCACAGAACATCACGATTTAGAACATGTAGCTTGTCCTGTACCAGAAGTGCTCCTAAGCTATATTGGCGCGCACACAGAGGAAATCCGACTAGGTGCTGGAGCGATTCTCCTTCCGCACTATCAACCATATAAAGTCGCTGAAGTGTTCCATACGCTTGCGACGCTATTTCCAGGTCGTATTGATCTTGGTTTAGGAAGAGCACCAGGTGGATCTGCCGAGGCAACAACGGCTCTATCGCCACGATTTCTTGAAGAAGTTCGAAAGATGCCAGAAAAAGTGGAAGAATTACTTCGCTTTCTTCATCATGATTTTCCGAAAGACCATCTGTTTCATAACGTTCAAGCAAAACCCGTTCCGAACCAAGGTCCTGAACCCTGGTTACTTGGGACAGGGAAGAAAAGCGCATTACTTGCTGCAGAAAATAACATGTCCTATGCTTTTGGTTATTTTATGAGCGACCATGATGGAAGGGAACTTCTCAACACGTATCGAACCAACTTTGTTGGCGAGAGGCCTTATACGATTTTAGCGATTTCCGTTATATGTAGTGAAACCACCGCACGAGCAGATGAACTTGCCCATTGGACCCATGTTGTTAATGAAGCTCGTACAAAAGGTGAAAAAGCTCTCATATCCGTTGAAGAGGCCAAACGTATTTCTCTTCCTAAATATAAAACGAAGCTCATTAGCGGAACATTTGAGGCTGTACAGCAGAAATTAATGACTCTTGAAGAAGAATATGAACCAGATGAACTCATGATTACGACGATCACGCCTAATCGTGAGGAAAGGTTGACTTCTTATCAGCTTCTAAGTGAAGCCATAAAGCAAAAATAGATGTTTTTTCACTAATACGAATAAATCTGTTATGATAGAGTTTGGTTTCTTTTGTTTTTATAACACACGTTACGAACTGTCAGCATTTGAACAGTACCAATAGATTAGAAAATAAAAGGACGGATCACGCTAGAAGAGGAGACCGTACATGACTCAATCACTACCTTTCGAAATTACAAAGGAAGATTCTTTTTACGAGAAGCTTGGAGACTATGTAGGCGATGTATTTTATGACATTTTACCTGAACATGGTTACGAGCTTCGCGATGAACAGATCTTCATGGCTTTTCAAATTGAACAAGCCTTTAAGAATAAGAGCGTTGTTTTTGCCGAAGCAGGCGTAGGAACAGGAAAAACGTTTGTTTATTTGCTATATGCGATTTGCTATGCACGGTATACACGGAAACCTGCCATTATTTCCTGTGCGGATGAAACGCTTATTGAACAACTCGTAAAAGAAGGCGGAGACATTGAAAAGCTTGAGAAAGCTCTTGGGTTAACCGTAGATGTTCGCCTCGCTAAAGCAAGAGAACAGTATGTTTGTGTAAAAAAACTCGATTACCTTTCACATCGAACAGATGATGAGGATATTCTGAGCGTTCACGATGAAATTCCTGAGTTTGTCTATGAACCTGCTGCCTCGATGAAATCATTCCATCGATATGGTGACCGAAAAGAATACCCATGGGTACCAAATGATAAATGGGAAAAAATCGCCTGGGATCCATTGCAACAGTGTTCAACTTGTGATTGGCGACATCGATGTGGCCAAACATTGAATCGTGAATACTATCGACATGCTAGTGATTTAATCATTTGTTCTCATGATTTTTATATGGAACATATTTGGACGAAAGAATCGCGTAAACGTGAAGGGCAACTTCCATTGCTTCCTGAAGCAAGTACAGTTGTTTTTGATGAAGGACACCTCCTTGAATTCTCAGCACAAAAAGGACTAACGTATCGCTTTCACTCTGAGACTCTCTCAAGTATTCTAACAGGATACATGGACCAGGATGTACGAGAAGAATCTCTCACCCTTGTCGAAGAGATTCTTGAGCTTCATGATAACTGGTTTGCTCATCTTAGTGACTCAGCAATAGCCGTAGAAGGTTCCGTTCGTAAGGATGTACCACGAACAGAAGCAATGATTGAAATCGCAAAAGCCATTGCTGAAAAGGTAGATGCCCTATTAGAACAGCTTGTTTTTGATTCTGAGCTTTATGTGATGGAAGATTATCACGTCAAGATTATGGAAGAATATCTTGAATTTTTTGCTTATGGATTAAGAACGTTACTACAGGATGGAGAAGGGATTCACTGGCTTGAGGAAACAGAGACACAAACGTCGCTTGTGATTATGCCAAGACTTGTAGAAGACATTCTAAGAAAAGAAGTGTTTTCACAAAAAATCCCTTTTGTCTTTTCGTCTGCAACGTTATCTCAGGCAGGGGATTTCTCTTATACAGCTAGCAGTCTTGGTATTCAAAAGTACGCCTCATTTTCTGTGAATTCTCCATTTGATTATGAGACACAAATGAAAATGAATGGAACCGTTTCTCAGTCTGAAAAAGAAAAATGGGAAGAAATGGGTCATGCGCTCAATCTGAACAAAGGCCATTCGTTATTGTTATTTTCATCGCTTGAAGAAATGAACCGATTCCGCAGCTATGCCGATCAAGAAAGCTGGGATTTTACAATCATTTATGAAGGCGATCGTGAAATCAGTGAAACGGTAAAAGCTTTCCAGCGAGAACATTCTACCGTCCTATGTTCGTATCATCTGTGGGAAGGACTTGATGTACCTGGTGAATCGCTTACGCAGGTGCTTATTTCATCCTTGCCATTTCCACCAAACGACCCGGTATTTCAGGCAAAAAGAAGTCATTCAGAAAATCCGGTAAATGAAGTGGATCTCCCTTATATGTTACTCCGTTTGCGACAGGGAATCGGTCGATTAATTCGAAGCAGTGGGGATCATGGTTCCGTCCGGATATGGATGACAGAAGAACAAGTAACCACATATGAAAAGCAAGTTCAAGAAGTTTTGCCATTACCAATTAACTGGAATTAAATCAAAAGTTCTTTCTCTAATGAGAAAGAGCTTTTTTCAATAGGAGTTGGTATGATAGATACAGGAGGGATAGAATGAAAACAAATTGGGAAAGACACCAAGCGATCATTCATCTTCCAGATGAAGCCATTACCTCCATAGTGAAAAGCTATCATCCACATTGGAATATTACATCAACGACTTACCTTTCAGGGGGCTTAAGTCACACAAACCTGAAAGTCGACATTGCAAATGAAAAGCCAATCGTCATAAGAGTAGCAAGAAATGCTGAGAGTTTATACCGTGAAAAAGAAATTCATAGCATTCTTCCGACTCGTGTCCGAAAACCCTATTTTCTCCACTTAACTAAATGGAATGGGTATAACATTGGGCTGTTAGAATGGATGGAAGGTGAGTTACTTCGAGATCAGCTGACGATTTCTTCAGCACCTGAAATAGGAGAAATGGGGAAATCAATAGGTGAGCAGCTTGCCTGTATTCGCGAAAAGCGTTTTACTACATATGGATTTCTAGACCCGAACCTTGTCGTCAGGGAAGAATTCCGGTTAACTCCACAGTCATTCATTACGACAATCGAATCGTTTTTCAACCATCATGCTTCTAAATGGTTACCGGAACATATGCCTGAGAAGATCATCGAATTTGCAAAGGAAAATGCGCTTTTACTTAAAGAAGATCAGAGTGGAGCTGGACTTGCTCATGGTGATTTTAATGGATTGAACATCTTAATGACAGGAACGGAAGTAAGTGCCATTCTGGATTGGGAATTTGCATTATCAGGGAGTATTTATTTTGACATAGGGAACTTGCTTCGGTACGAATTCAATCATATCGACTCATTTGAACAAGGTTTATATAAGGGGTTAAAGAATAAAGGAATTTCACTACCGAAGCAATGGAAAAAGCTCGCGAAGCTTGCTGATCTTGTAGCGCTATGTAGCTTGCTTGACAGAGTAATGTGTGGAGAAAATAGAGTGAAAGATATTACGCGCCTTATCAAACAAACAATTCACTCAGAATAGTTAAAGAGAGAGGGAAAAGACATGAGGATAGGTTTTATTCGCCACGGGAGTACATCATGGAATAAAGAAAAGCGGGCTCAAGGTAGCTCGGATATTCACCTTGATGAACAAGGTCGCCGTGATGCAGCTAAGCTAGGTGAGTCACTCTTAAATGAGGAGTGGGATATAATCGTTTCAAGTGATCTATCACGTGCAAAAGAAACAGCTGAAATTATCGGGAGGTTTCTTCATATTGATGTTAAAACGGATCCAAGGCTGCGGGAAGCTGGCGGAGGACAAATTGAAGGCACAACGGAGCAAGAACGAATAGAAAAATGGGGAGAGAAATGGCGTGAGTTAGATCTCGGCATCGAAAAGGAAGAACTCGTTGTGGCAAGAGCACATGAAGCATTAGATGACTTATACCACCAATATCCAGGTCAAAACATTCTTATCGTAAGTCATGGATCGTTTCTTCGACATTTCTTTAAAAGCACATTACCTGAACTAAATCATGAAAAGCATATTGTGAACACATCTTTAACGGTTTTAAGAAGAAAAGGAGACGAGTGGTTAAATGAACTTTATCACTCAACAAGTCACCTTGATTAACAAGTAAAGGTTTCTTTATCTCCATCATGCATATTTAAAAGGATATTCGATTAGCATCAAGAAGTCTTTCAGTATGAAATGCAACTTATTTAATGGAGGGAATGAACGATGAAACTTCCTAAACGTATAGCAGAAGACTTATCTCTTATCGATCTGTACGACCTGTCTCTCGAACAGCGAACAGGTTGTTATGTCCTGCATGAAGAAGAACTAACCGTTATTGAAACTAGTGCAAGTCCTTCGATTTCACACCTAATTAGCGGGTTAGAAAAATTACATATCGACCTGAATGAAGTGCGTCATATCATTGTGACTCACATTCATCTTGATCACGCAGGCGGGGCAGGCCTCCTGCTAAAAAAATGTCCGAATGCGCGTATTCTCGTTCATTCAAAAGGAGCACGACATTTAGAAAATCCAACTCGCTTAATTCAGGGCGCCAAAGCTGTTTATGGCGAACAGTTTAAGGAGCTGTTTGAGCCGATTCTACCGATACCAGAAGACCGCTTAGTCATTATGAAGGATTACGATGAACTGAAGATTGGAAAGAAGCGCACGTTAACATTTATCGACACACCAGGACATGCCAAGCATCATTTTTCCATACATGACTCCAAAACGAACGGCATGTTTGTGGGAGATACAGTAGGGGTTTATTACCCACAACTCGATATTGAACTATATTTACCCTCAACTTCACCAAATCAGTTTGATCCAGATGACATGCTAGCATCTGCTGATAAAATCAAGTCTTTTCACCCTAGTCTTATTTACTTTGGGCACTATGGTCAGTCTAACAATCCAGATGAAGTCATTCGGCAACTAACAACGTGGCTATCTGTGTTTTTGAGAATAACGGAAGAAGTAACAAGTCAAGATCTGAAGAATGATGACCGATCAAAACACCTTTTCAAAGCGCTTCTAAGCAATGTCCAAGGCGCTTTATTCAAACAAGGTGTGCCTCTTGATCATCCCGTTTATCAATACATCAAGATGGATTTACACGTGTCAGCACTTGGCCTATTGGATTACACTGATCGAAAAAAAGTAAGAACCACTTAGGGGGATCTTAAGTGGTTTTCTTATGGATACGAAGCAAAACCGTTTATGATATAGTGAATAAGTCTACAGATCAACGTGTGGAGAGGTGCTATGTTAAAAACAAAATCAACGATTCAATCATTTCGTTATATTTTTATCACGTATGTAGGAACCATCGTCTTATTTGCACTTCTTTATTTGCTCCCTTTTTCCCATTATGGGTCGCTACAAGCGGTTGATTCGCTTTTTATCTCAACAAGTGCTCTTAGCGTAACGGGTTTATCTTCAGTAAATATTTCAACAGACTTCACTCGAATTGGACAGGCATTATTGATTATTGAAATGCAGTTAGGAGGCATTGGCATATTGGTTCTAGTCAGCTATCTTTTTCTTATGATGGGAAAGAAGCTAACGATGTCCAGCATGCTTTTAATTTCTAAAGACCAAAATCAATCGCAACTAAAAACCATTCGTTCGTTAAGTTTGTCGGTATTAATGATTGCGTTAACAGTGGAAGCTGTTGGATTTAGTCTCATGTTCAATGCGATTAGTGAACAATATAACTCCGTAAAAGAAGCTGTGTTTGTTACCGTTTTTCACAGTGTTGCAAGCTTTACGAATGCAGGATTCGATTTGTTTGGAGATAGCTTAATTTCTTATCAGCATAATTGGCTATTGCTTTTAACGTCAGCTACAATGATTTTCCTTGGTAGCCTTGGATTTCCCACCATCGTCGAATACATATTAGGCTTTCGTAAAAAGAAGAGTTTATTTACAAAAGTCAATATTAGACTTCATAGTTCACTTTTTATCATTGGGATTATAGTGTATTTCTTTTTAGAGTACAACGGTGTATTTAATCATTTATCTGTATGGGATAAGTTCGTAAATGTGGTTTTCCTTTCAGCTACCTCGCGAAACGGGGGATTAACCACTGTCGACATTTCAACGCTTGATATCACGACTGTCCTTATTTTAATGAGTTTGATGTTTATAGGTGGATCTTCTTCTAGTACAGGAGGAGGACTGCGCTTAACTACTTTTGCAGTACTTCTCGCAAAGATGGTATCTGTCGCAAAGTCCGAAGAATACACTACTTTATTTAAAAAAACCATTTCTCAGGATTCCATTAATAAATCCTTTCTTATCTTTTTAAGCTTCATCTTTTTATTTGGGTTTTCGACCATTGTACTTTCCTATTTTGAATCTCAGGAAATCCTTTTAGTGGCTTTTGAAGTCATTTCGGCATTAACGAATACCGGATTATCTATGGGCATCACTGGAGAACTTACAGGGATATCAAAGCTATTATTATGCATGCTTATGATTATTGGGCGCATTGGCGTATTTAGCTTCATTTACGCTGTATTTAAAATTGAAAAATCGAGAACACGTTACATCAAAGAAGACCTGGCTGTTGGATAGAAGGAGTGAGGAACGATGCGAAAACAATTTTTAGTAATCGGTGCAGGAAGGTTTGCAAAAGGCATCATCCGTGAGCTATATGAGCAAAAATGTGATGTGGTCGTGTGTGATAAAGATGAAGGACCATTAGAAGATATTGATGATTATACAACTCACTCCATTGTCGGAGATTTACGTGAAAACCGCGTGATGGATGATCTTAATGTTGAGCAATATGACGCCGTATTTGTCGCGATTGGTACGGACGCGTATTCAGCGATTTTAATTACGAACAGACTTCGTGATCGGAAGGCAAAAAAAATTATTACAAAAGCAGTTAGTCGCGAAATAGGTGAAATTCTATCTAACTTAGGAGCAGATCAGGTCATTTATCCTGAAGAAGAAGCAGGGATGAAAGTAGCAAAACAAATTATGATGCCAAATGTGCTCGAGTATATCGAAATCACAAAAAACGTATCGGCTATTGAAGTCGAGGTCCCAGAAGAACTGATCGGAAAAACGCTTCTCGAACTCGATTTTTCTAGAAAATATGAGTTGAACGTCTCCCTTATCTTGCGGAAAGAATCACCTATTTTGAGTCGCTATGCAGAAGTCGCGTTCCAAAAAGGAGATGTTATCTTAATGGTTGGAGAAAATAAGAAAATCGAGCGCTTTAAACACAAATTTTCAATCTAAATAAGTAACCCAAAAAGAAATAAAAATCCGCATAGTTTTGCGGATTTTTTTATGAAAATACAAAAAAATAAAAAAACATTTGAATGCGTTTACATCGTTGTCTTTTCAGTACAAATAGCTTATTTTGCAAAGAAATCAGGTGGCATAAAAGATGACAAGAATAAAATTTCTTGTTTATAATAAGTTTATTGAAATATTTTTAATATTTGGTATTAAGTTTTTATTAGAAAGGTTGATCGGACATGACAATTGATACGGCACATTCAACGCAACAAAGTCACCACGTTGCCCTAAGGCGTGACATTAACATGCTAGGAAGCCTTCTTGGTGACGTTTTAGTGCAGCATGGCGGCAAAGAACTACTTGATATGGTTGAATCGATTCGTGAGAAGACGAAATCCCTCAGAACAGCTGCAGATCTCGAAACTTCCCAGCAGCTGAAGGAAACCATTCAGACGCTTCAACCACCTATGAGAAAGCAAGTGATTCGTGCATTTGCTCTTTATTTTCACCTTGTAAATATCGCAGAACAAAATCATCGTATTCGAAGACGCAGAGACTATCAAATGTTGGAAGAAGAACAGTCACAGCCTGGATCCATTCCGCACGCAATCTCTTTACTTAAAAAGAACAATGTACCAGGTGAGCTGATTGAAGATACGTTATCCTCTCTGTCACTCGAACTGATTTTAACTGCGCATCCAACTGAAGCAACAAGACGCTCTGTCCTAGAAATTCATAAACGTATTGCGAAATCATTACAACAATTGGATAATCCGCTATTAACAAAGCGAGAACAAAAAGCATTAAAAGCGGATCTACTTAACGAAATTACCATCCTTTGGCAAACTGATGAATTACGCCATAAAAAACCTTCCGTTATGGACGAGGTAAATATGGGCCTTTTCTATTTTGAAGAAACGCTATTCGAAGTACTACCACAAATCCATCAAGAACTTGAAGAGTGTTTAAAAGAACATTATCCAGATGCGAAATGGGAAGTGCCGAATATTCTAAAATTTGGCTCGTGGATCGGTGGAGATCGAGATGGCAATCCATTTGTTACGCCAGAGGTTACATGGAACACGCTTGAACGGCAGCGAGAAGTTGTCATTTCTAAATACAAAGATTCTGTAAAAGACTTAATGAGACAGCTAAGTCAATCTACAAACCGTATTTCCATCTGTAGCGAGTTGATGGAATCCATTGAGGAAGATAAACGTCAACTTCCAAACACAAAAGAATGGGGCGTGCCTCATGAGGCTTATCGGGTGAAATTAGCCTATGTATTAGAAAAGCTAAGTCGGGTAAACCGTGTGAACGGATACAAAAATACAGAACAGTTTATTGCTGATTTGAAGCTTATAAGCAATAGTTTGCGTCAACATTTCCCAGAAGGGGCTCACTTTTCGCAATTAAATAAACTCATCCGACAGGCATCTCTTTTCGGATTTCACCTCGCTACGTTAGATGTTCGGAATCATAGTGGTGAACATGAGGGAGCAATCGCAGAAATTTTAAATCGAGTTAACATGGCAAGTGATTATGCAGCATTAGAAGAAGAACAAAAAGTTCGCTTACTTACTAGTATTTTGGAAGATCCGCGTCCTGTTCTATCGACTTATGAGGACTACTCCGAAAAAACACGGAAAATCATTGATATTTTTACAATGATTAAAAAAGCTCATCAAGAGTTCGGTACAAAATCAATTTCTGTTTACTTAATTAGTATGACCCGTTCGGCAAGTGATCTTCTTGAGGTACTCGTTCTTGCGAAAGAAGCAAACATTTACCGATTGCATGCAGATGGAAGTGTAGAAAGTGATTTAAATATTGCGCCTTTACTTGAAACCATCGATGACCTTAAAGCAGGACCTTCCATTATGAAGAGGCTTTTTGAACTCCCGGTCTATAAAAACCACTTAGCCAAGCTCGAAAACCGTCAGGAAATTATGCTTGGATATTCAGATGGAAGTAAGGATGGAGGTACACTTACAGCTAACTGGAAGCTTTATCAGGCCCAGCAAGAAATTAGCAGCATTGCATCTGAAAAAAACCTTCGTCTTAAATTCTTCCATGGGCGTGGAGGTGCACTTGGCCGAGGTGGTGGCCCACTTCGCAGAAGTCTTTTGTCACAACCACCAGAAACATATACAGCTGGGGTCAAAATTACAGAGCAAGGTGAAGTGCTTTCTTCTCGCTATTTGCTTTACGATATCGCTTATCGAAGTTTGGAACAAGCAACTACGACTTTACTAACTTCTGCTGTTTCAGGAATTGAAACAGATCAGCGTCAAGAAAAATGGCATAAAATGATGGAAGAAATGTCAGCAGTTTCACTTAAGTCTTATCAGTCCCTTGTATTTGAGGATGACGGATTCCTTGCTTACTTTAAACAAGGAACGCCACTCCCAGAACTTGGCGCACTAAACATTGGTTCACGCCCTATGAGTAGAAAAGGAACTGATCACTTTGATGATTTACGTGCAATTCCTTGGGTATTTGCCTGGACTCAAAGCCGTCAATTGATGCCAGCATGGTATGCTTCAGGCACTGGTTTAACGAAACTCGCTACAACAGAGGAAGGCTTAAAGAATTTAAAAGAAATGTATCAAAACTGGCCATTTTTCGCTTCACTTATTGATAACTTACAAATGGGTCTAATGAAAGCTGACCTCGCAACCGCTGAGAAGTACATGTCTCTGATTGATGACGAACAGCTCGCAAATCGGATATTTGGTAAGATTGTCGATGAATATCATCGTACGAAGGATGTTATCTTAACCATTACAGGACAAGAAGAGCTTCTTGATGGTACGCCAAATATTAAAGACTCCATCCGTTTACGCAACCCTTACGTTGATCCATTAAGTTCACTTCAAGTTGAATTAATTTCAACGTATCGATCTCAAGGTAGCGAGGACGATGAGCTATTGAAAGAAATTCTGTTAACCATTAACGGCATTGCGGCTGGCCTTCGAAATACAGGCTGATATCCAAGTACCCCTCTACATGTAGAGGGGTATTTATTGTAAAGAACGTGCGCGATTCTCGCTATTTACCACAAATACTTTTTCCTCCTTTAGAAAAACTAAGATAGTAACAAAATCATCTAAAGGAGGGCAACGCATGTACAAAAAGATCATACCTTTATTATTGCCAGGATTACTGCTTCTGGGAGCATGTAACGCAAATAACAACGATGAAGAAGCGTTAAATATAAATAAAACAAGCGCGCCTACAGAGGGAATTCAACGGATAAACAGTGGTCAACTTACAATTGATCCTAACTCCTATAGTACAGAGACACCAAGCGCAAAATTCCCCCATGGTGAAATGGTTCAAGATGGGCAATTTGAATTCAATGAAGTTCTTCCAAATGTAGATCCGCGAGAATATTTACCAGAAGGTTTCCCAGAACAATATGGCATTGGCGGCAAAGAGGAACAACAGCGTCAACAAAAGATGAGACCAGATCAAAATACTGGTCAAGCTCAGCCAAATGAATATGCTGCTCCTGAGCAGGAAGAAGCCAATAAAGAAAAATCACCTACTTCAGAGCCATCAGGTGAAATTACAAAAGAGATTCAACAGGTTATCGACTTAACAAACGATGAACGAAAAAAGCAAGGACTATCTCCACTAAAAGCCATGCCATCATTAAGTGATGTTGCTCAGGAAAAATCACGTGACATGCAGCAAAAAAATTACTTTTCCCATACGAGTCCCACTTATGGTTCACCTTTTGACATGATGAGGGATTTCGGAGTTGACTTTAACACTGCTGGTGAAAATATTGCTCAGGGACAACAAACTCCCGAAGCAGTTGTTGATGCCTGGATGAAGAGTGAAGGTCATCGAAAAAACATTATGAACAGCAGTTTTACTCACATCGGAGTAGGACTTGCACAAGATGGGCATTATTGGACGCAAATGTTTATCGGAAAATAATGATAACAAAGAAAAGGGTCACATTTGTGGCTCTTTTCCCTTTTCTAGATAAATATTTAGAAATTACATGAAGAAGAAGGAAGTGGATTCATTTTGTCGAATCAAGATACTAACCGGTCAGTAAGTGTGTGGTTTATCAAAATCGAGTTACAAGGAGAGATTACTTATGGATTTACGATTAACTGACGAACAAGTGATGGTGCAAAAAACAATTCGGAAATTTGTAGAGAACGAATTAATTCCATTAGAAAATGATGTGCTTCGTAATGAACGAGCAGGAAAGCCAGGGATTTCTGCCGAAAAAATGGAAGAGCTTCAGCAAAAAGCAAAAAAAGCAGGCTTTTGGGGCATTAATACACCAGAAGAGTATGGTGGGGCTAACCTTGGTCAAATGATGCTTGCGATTGTGATGATGGAGGTTTCTAAAACGTTTGTCCCGTTCCGCTTCGGTGGATCCGCTGATAATATCCTTTATTACGCAAATGAAGAACAGAAAGAAAAGTATCTTTTACCAACGATTAATGGTGAAAAGAAATCTTGTTTTGCGATGACAGAGCCTGGTGCTGGTTCTGATACACGTAATATTAAAATGACAGCCGTACGTGATGGGGATGAATGGGTTCTTAACGGTGAGAAAACGTTTATTACTGGTGGAAATGAAGCTGATTTTGTTATGGTGATTGCGATTACAGATAAAGAAAAGCATGCCGCAACAGGTAGAGACGGAGTTACTTGCTTTATCGCAGACCGCGAGATGGGTTGGAAGTCTGAATACATTCACACAATGGGAGAATGGGGACCAGCAGGATTAGTGTTTGATAATATAAGGGTACCAAATGAGAATATTTTAGGTGAAGTGGATGGCGGTTACAACCTCGGTCTTGAATGGATTGGTTTTGCGCGTTGGATTGTTGGTGCAACAGCTGTCGGAGCTGGTGAACGGTTACTTAAAATGGCGATTGACTACGCGAATGAAAGAGAAACGTTTGGTAAACCAATTGCAGAACGCCAGGCCATTCAATGGCAAATCGCCGATTCTGCTGTGGAGATTGAAGCTGCTAAATGGCTCGTTTTAAACGCTGCTTATACGCTCGATGAAGGGAAAGACAATCGCCAGCTCGCTTCCATGGCTAAACTCTATGGTTCAAATATGGGAAACCGCGTTGTAGACCGTGTCTTGCAAATTCATGGAGGAATGGGATATACAAAGGAGTTACCAATCGAACGCTGGTATCGTGAAGCTCGTCTTTGGAGGATCTATGATGGAACAGACGAAATTCAACGCTTGATCATTGCTCGAAACCTCTTGAAAGGACATGTGAAGGTAGGTCAATACGCATAGGAGGGTGTTTATGTTTGAATCACTTATTGGTACACGATCAACTCCTGTAAAGAATATCGTGGAACGCGGTTCTTTGAAAGCGTTCTCAAAATCGATTGGGGATGAATCACCTCTTTATCTTGATGAGTTAGTTGGGAAACGCTCAAGGTATGGAGCAAACATTGCACCACCTACATATCCCCGAGTGTTTGATTATGGTGAAATTCAAGGCTTCGACTTGCCTAATGTCGGATTGATTCATGGAAAGCAATCTTTTCACTATAAGCGTCCGCTTTTGGTAGGGGAAACAGTTATGTGTTCCACTTCGCTTGAAAATTACTATGAGCGCAATGGAAAGAGTGGTTTACTCGGATTTCTTTTATTAAAGCGGTATGGAGAAGAGCCAGGAGGAAAACTTATTTTTACTGAAGAGCAAGTAGTGATTATTACTGAAGCTGTAAGAGAGGGGATGAGTTCTTGAACATAGTAGAAGAATTTAGTGTCGGAACACCCTTGGAAATCACGCTCCCCCCAGTCTCTAGGTTAGATTTGATCAAATATGCAGGCGCATCGGGCGATTTCAATCCAATTCATACGATTGATGAAGAAGCTACTAAAGCAGGACTTCCGGGTATTATTGCACATGGGATGTGGACAATGGGTAACTTAGCGAAATTGTTCACGCCATACTATGAAGAGGTCTTTCTTGAAGATTATTCTGTTGCCTTCAAAGGAATGGTTTTCTTAAATGATGTGCTTACACTAAAAGCTTCTCTCGTATCGATCCAGAACGACCGCTATTATTTTGATGTAGCTGCACTAAATCAGAAAAACGAAGCAGTTGTCAAAGGCTCAGCCGTTTTAAAAAGGTTTTAATCAAATAAGCGGACACAAACGAACCTTTTTAGGTTCGTTTCTTTTTTGTTCTTTATTAAATTCAATTAATCACGAAACTTATTTTATTCCAAATCGTAGAAGAAAAGAGAGGAAGATACATACTTACCACTAATCGGAAAGGATGATGAACAGATGATGGAATTTATCGGATTAATAATTTCCGGTATTATTTTGTTTTTATTACTCTTGGCATGCGGTATCGGATTTTTCATTTTCAAAAGGCGTTATAAAACCGCCTCCTCTAATCAGGCACTGATAATCACAGGACCAAAACTAGGAGATGCAGAGAAAGATAATCGCATTTTCGTCGATGACAATGGTCGTAGTATGAAGATCGTACGTGGTGGCGGTATTCGATTAAAGTTGTTTCAAACAAGTACGCCGATCGACCTTACCTCATTTCAACTAGAAATTGCTTCACCAAAAGCATATACATCAGAAGGCGTTCCAATTCGTGCAACAAGTGTCGCAGAAATTAGCATAGGCAGCAGACTTGAAATTGTTGCGAATTATGCAGAGAAATTTCTAGGCAAACCACAAAAAGAGAAAGAGCGTGAATTAAAAGAGGTTCTTGAAGGACATCTTCGCGCCATCATTTCATCGCTTACAGTCGATGAAATCTACAAAGATTTTAATTCGGTCAATAAAAAAGTGAAGAATATTGCTGAAGAAGATCTCAAGAATCTAGGATTTGAAATTACTTCTTTTGCTCTAAAAGAATTAAAGGATGATGACGAAGAGAACGGATATTTAGAAGCTCTAGGACGTCCACGTATTGCAGAAGCTAGAAAAGATGCCGATATTGCAGAGGCTAACGCCAGACGTGAAACCCGGATGCACAAAGCGAAAACGGACCAAGAAGCAGAAGAAGATGAAATAAGACGTCAGATTGAGATCGCCCGTTCTCAAAAAGACAAAGATGTGAAGGAAGCGGAGTACAAAGCTGAAATCGAACAAGGAAGAGCACGTTCTGAGCAGTCCTATAACCTTGAGCAAGCAAGACTTAATCAGAAAGTAAAAGAAGAAGAAATGCAGGTTCAATTCATTGAACGACAGCGTCAGGTCGAATTAGAACTTGAAGAACAAAAACGAAGAAAAACGCAGGCCGATTCGAATGCCTATGATATTCGAGCAAAAGCCGAAGCGGAAGCGGAACGCGATCGCATCGATGGAGAAACGAAAGCTGAAATTGAAAAGCAAAAAGGATTGGCTGAAGCAGAAGTGATTCGAGAACGTGGTCGTGCTGAAGCGGAAGCGAAAGAACTAATGGCTCAGGCAATGGAGAAATATGGCGATGCTGCGATTATTGAAATGCTTGTCGACATGTTGCCGAAATATGCGCATGAAATTGCTCAACCACTGTCTCAAATTTCTGAGATGAAAGTGATTGATATGGGTGGCGGTAAAGGTTCCACCCAGATTACAGACAATGTAACAAAAACAATGACAGGTCTTCAGGCAAGTCTAAAAGAATCAACTGGAATGGATTTAAAAGCCATGCTTGAGAGTTTTGTCTCAAGAGGACATTACAATTCTTTTGATAAAAAAGCTGATCCTACAGAAGAAGATAAGAGCACCAATTCAGGAATGGAGGATGACGCTTTTAAAAGCGAAGTAGCCTCAGCATATGAAGAAGAATTGGAAGAAGAAAGAACAGAACGTCCTAATAATGAAGATAACGAACAAAAAGAATAACACATGGAGAAAGCCTGGTTCAGTCCAGGTTTTTTCTTTTGAATACCTGAACGTTGATTGACGCTTTTTATGGAATAGTGGTAAAGTGATGATGTTATCAGAAAAGTTTTAATTTTACATATGAATGGAGGACTGTCACATGAATATCGTATCTTTGCTAGCCACCTTTCTTGATGATGACCAAATTAGCGTAAATGCCACTGTGTTAGAGCAGCATAGTAAAGACGAATCTTATCATACGCCACATGATCCAGACGTGGTCGTTTTTCCAAAAACGACTGAAGAAGTTAGTAAAGTTTTAAAGGTAGCAAACGAAAATCGAATACCGGTTGTTCCATTTGGGTTAGGTTCAAGCCTAGAAGGTCATGTGATTCCTTATCAAGGTGGAATCTCGATCGATTTTCAACTGATGAACAAGGTTCTTGAAATAAGACCAGAGGATTTCCTCGTACGGGTGCAGCCAGGTGTCACACGTTCCCAATTAAATAAAGAATTAAAAAAGCACGGCTTATTTTTCACCGTTGATCCAGGTGCAGATGCCACACTAGGTGGAATGGCATCAACTAATGCTAGTGGGACCACATCTGTTCGGTATGGGGTCATGAGAGATCAAGTTCGTGATATGGAAGTTGTCCTTGCAGATGGTAGGGTTATACATACTGGAAGTAACACAGCAAAATCATCATCTGGCTATCATCTAAATGGGCTTTTCGTTGGCTCAGAAGGGACACTCGGAACATTTACAGAACTGACTCTCAACGTCTACGGTATTCCTGAAGCCACCCTTGCAGGCAGGATCGTTTTTCCAACCATTGAGCAAGCGGTTTCAACTGTTACCAATATCCTCCATGCTGCGATACCAGTCGCAAGAATTGAACTGGTTGATGCGCGTTCCGTTCAGCAAGTTAACAAAACAAATGAAACGAACTACATAGAAAAGCCAACATTATTTATCGAGTTTCACGGAAATGAAGCTGGACTGAATCAAGATGTGGCGTTTGCTAAAAGCATTGCAGAAGATAATGAGTGTGAAGAGTTTATTTTCGAACATGATACGAAGAAACGCGCTCTTTTATGGGAGGCTCGACACAACCTGGCATACTCGTTCAGTCATGGATCTCCAGGTAAAAAAATGATGGTAACTGACGTCTGCGTCCCCATTTCAGAGCTTACCGGTGCGATAACAGACGCAAGGAAAGCGATCGAAACTTACGGATTAGATGGTGCCCTTCTCGGTCATGTGGGAGATGGAAACTACCATGCCATTGTCATGATCAATCCTGATGACCCGATTGAGCTTGAGAAAGCAACAAAACTAAATCAACACCTTGTTCACTATGCGCTCGAGCGAGGAGGCACATGTACAGGAGAACATGGAGTAGGTACAGGGAAAGCGCAATATCAGCAAAAGGAACATGGAGCTGCTTTGGATGTCATGTTAGCAGTTAAACACACACTTGATCCGAACGGCATTATGAATCCAGGTAAAATATTTGCGATTGATAAAGAACAGTCTTCCATTATCTGATCATTTTTGAGGTGACCGCTTTGGACTTATCAACTATTTTCCAACTGTCTTTTCCTGCTTTCATTTCAAAAAAAGGAATTATTTTTTCCACAAATGACGCTTTTCGTTCCATCATAAAAGACGCTGAAGAAGAACCAGTTGAAGAGATTTTTGATATCATAGAAGAACACGAAACATTTACTATAACCCGGTATAAGAACAAAGAAATGTTGTTCATTACAGAGCAGAAGGATCAGTACGTCTATTACATCGGGAAAGAAAACACTCATTTCTCTGATCTGGAAAAACAGGTAACAGAACTTGAAAAACTAAACAGGGAATTGGATTCAATTATAGATAATTCCTATGACGGAATTTATATTACCGATAACAAAGGGATTACATTGAAAACCAATACAGCGATTGAACGACTAACTGGCATCCCTAAGGAATATTACATTGGAAAAAATGTTGATCGTCTAGTCAATAGAGGTATATTAAAAGATTCCGTAACGAAAAAAGTACTGAAACAACGCCGAACTGTATCAGTTGTACAGAATAATTTCGAAGGAAAAGAAACGTTAATCACCGGTAGCCCAATCTTTAACAATAAGGGTGATATTGAAAAGGTGATCACAAACATACGGGATCTTTCTGAATTAAACAGACTTATATCCGAGTTGAATAGTGTGCAAAAGAAGAATGCTGAATATGAAAAAGAACTCGAACTATTAAAAGGATATTCAAACTCAGGAATCATTATTGAGAGTGAACCGATGAAAGAACTTTATGAAACTGCCACTAGAATTTCGAATTTTGATGCAACTGTTCTTATATTAGGTGAAACGGGTGTAGGAAAAGACGTTCTTGCTCGATTTATCTATTCAAAAAGCAAGAGAGCTTCAACCGGAGACTTTATTAAAGTAAATTGCGGTGCTATACCACAAGAGCTGATTGAATCAGAGCTCTTCGGTTATGAAGGCGGCGCATTTACTGGCGCGAATCGCAATGGTAAGCCGGGAATGTTTGAAATGGCTGACGAGGGGGTTCTTTTTCTTGATGAAGTAGGTGAACTCCCACTGAAGACGCAAGTGAAATTACTTCAGGTCATTCAGGATAATACCATTCAACGCGTTGGTGCCACAAAACTGAAAAAGGTCGATGTAAGGATTATAGCTGCAACCAATCGCAACCTCCTCCAAATGGTAACAGAGCAGGAATTTAGAGAGGATTTATTTTATCGCCTCAATGTCATTCCACTCTCCATTCCTCCATTAAGAGAGAGAAGAGATGATATTCTACCACTAATCCAGTTCTTTCTAAATCGAACGAATTTAAAATATAACCTTGATAAGCATTTAAATGCAGACCTTAAAAACTCTCTATATGAATTGGATTGGAAAGGGAATGTAAGAGAAATGGCTAATTTAATTGAACGAATGGTATTAACCACTTCTAAGCGAGCCATATCTCATGATCACCTTCCTGCCGATTATAAAAAGGAAAGAGCAGATCCTCAAATTCACAGCCTTAAAGAAGCAGTTGAAATAACAGAGCGTAAAGTTTTAGAAAATGCCTATTCAAAATACAAAAGCACATATGAGATTTCTCGAGTTTTAAATACCAGTCAACCAACAATTGTAAGAAAATTAAAGAAATATAAAATTGGTCAATCATAGATTATAATTGCCATTACTCGCCTCTGGCGAGCTTTTTTATTGGCATCAAACTTGCAATATTTAAGGGAAAGGAGTGAAAAGCTATGAAAATCGGAATTGCTGGAACAGGAGCAGTGGGTGGTTATATTGGCGGTATACTAGCACTTGCAAATCATGAGGTTGTTTTTTTATCCCGAGGGACTAACTTGCTCAGGATGCAAGAACGAGGTTTGAAAATCAAAAACCCTGTAAATGAAGAAATTATTTATAAGGCATTTACACATTCACTAGATACATTTAGCGATGTCGACCTCATCATACTAAGTGTCAAATCAAACGATACACTCATTATGGCTAAACAGTTGAGCCATAATATATCTTCTAGTACGCCGGTTCTTCTTATGCAAAACGGAGTTAGTAATGAAGATATTGCACTGAAATATTTCGATCCTACTCGCCTATATACAGCTGCAGTCTATTTAACATCTAGAATGACAGAACCAGGTATCATCGAGGTGTCAGGTAAACCTAGATTAACGATTGGGTCATTAAATTCTGGAAATATAGAGGAAGCAAAGTCTCTCACTCATTTGTTTAATGAAGCAGGAATTCAATCGAAGACATCATCAAATATAATGCAGGCTAAATGGAAGAAACTGTTGTGGAATGTAACGTTTAATCCTCTTTCTGCCTACGCAGGTGTCACAGTAGGACAAATCATCAACCAACAAGAACTACGTGAAATAGCTGAGAGAGCTTTAGTGGAAGGGATGCAAATAGCGAGTCATAAAGGGTTCTATTTTCAGGATGAGCTGA
The DNA here is from genome assembly GCF_028610665.1 of Guptibacillus sedimenti. Taxonomy (NCBI): domain Bacteria; kingdom Bacillati; phylum Bacillota; class Bacilli; order Caryophanales; family Guptibacillaceae; genus Guptibacillus; species Guptibacillus sedimenti. The sequence continues at coordinate 281,989 of NZ_JAQQWV010000003.1, read as the reverse complement.
TCAATCAAATATTCGTTGGGGCAAGAAAAGCAGATAATCATTATACAAGCATGCTCCAAGATCGACTAAACGGAAAACAACTCGAGATTGAATCGATATGTGGATATTTTTTGAAAGAAGCGACGAAGCGAGGCATTTCTATCCCAGTTATTCAATCACTTTATAACCATTTAGCAACTTTAAAGAAAGAAGCTTTTCGCTAAAAACCATTTACTTAAATCGTTTCAGGTTTATGGCTGATTCATTTATGAATCAGTGCATGGTCATACGATAATAGCGATTCTTTTTATCGATAGCTATATGTTAATGAAATGTGTTGATTTTGATTCACTTACGTTTTTTGATGCTTAAAATAGTCAATATAACAATAAAATCTAACATAGACATAGCGTAAATAGTTTATACATCACTACTAACAGAGCTTGCTTACTAGAAAGTATTAAAAGCGATACAAAAATGAATTAGTAATTCATTTTTGTATCGCTTTTTTGATTTTTTTTAACCATTTTTATTTCCAAAATGAATATAAACCTCGTAAATAAGCTGTTTTTGAGCTTTTTTAAAAAATGGCATAAAACTTGCAATCAAATTAAAGTAACAAAAGTAAGGGGGAACCTATAATGACTGCAACGATTACAAGTGAATTACAACAGATGAAAGCGATGATTCGAAACTTTGTTGAGAATGAGATTGAACCATATGCTCAGCAAATTGAAGAAGAAGATACGATTCCAGAGCACTTGATCGAAAAAGCAAAAGAACTTGGCCTATTTGGAATGAGCATCCCAGAGGAATATGGGGGAATCGGATTAAATACAGAAGGAAAAGCTGTCGTATTAGAACAGCTTGGACGAACGCACAATGGATATGTTTCATTAATTAGTGCTCATACAGGGATTGGAAGTACGGGGTTGGTGAAATTAGCTTCTGAATCTCTTAAACAAAAGTACTTACCTGATATGGCTGCTGGAAACAAAATTGCCGCATTTGCTTTATCTGAACCTGGAGCCGGATCAGACGCGACGAACTTATCAACCAATGCAGTGAAACAAGGGAATAAATGGATTATTAATGGTATGAAGCATTTTATTACTAATGGTCCTGTTGCAGATGTCTTTACTGTCATTGCCTCTACTGATAAATCAAAGGGAGCTAAAGGTGGCATTACCGCATTTCTAGTAGAAAAGAATTTCCCGGGACTACTTGTTGGAAAACGCGATAAAAAGATGGGGTTAAAAGGTTCCTATACATGCCAGATCATTTTTGAAGATTGTGAAGTCCCAGAAGAAAATGTAATCGGTGAAGTCGGAATGGGATACATATCAGCACTCAAAATTCTCGGTGAAGGGCGGATAGGTCTTGCTGCTCGTGCAGTAGGTTCGTGTGATAAATTAATCGAGATGTCTGCAAGTTATGCGAAAGAACGTATACAATTTGGAAAGCCTATTGCTTCCAATCAAGCGATTCAGTGGATGCTTGCTGATATGGCAACTGAAACAGAAGCAGCTAGGGCACTAACGACCATGGCAGCTAAGAAAGTTGATGAAGGTAAGAAAGTGATTAAAGAAGCTTCAATGGCAAAACTCTATGCTTCGGAAGTATTCAACCGAGTTGCTGATAAAGCTGTACAGATTCATGGCGGGATGGGCTACGTTTCTGATTATCCAGTGGAACGCTTTTACAGAGATGCACGAATTACTAAAATTTATGAAGGAACAAGCGAAGTTCAGCGCATGATTATTTCAAGACACATACTAGATGAGAATTAACTTTCGATTTACTCGAACGACGGATACAGCGAAGAAAGGAGCTGGATTGTTTGAGTCAACGTTATTCTGAAAATTCCGTTCAGAAAATCGATACAACTATTAAAGATAAACCAGCCTATATCGAAGAGATATGGTCAACGAGAAAAGCCAATTGGAATCCAGCAAGAATTCTAATTCTTGTAGCATCTGTTTTAGCTATTGGTTTATCACTTTTTCACATTTATACGGCTGGTTTTGGAACGCTATCCTCCTGGCAGCAGAGAAGTATCCACGTGGTCTGGGCACTTCTGTTAATCTTTCTTATCTTCCCATTTCGAAAAGGAAAGAAATTTGGATTTATTGATTTGCTATTTGTTTTAGCAACAATAGTAGAGACTGGTTTTATCCTTCTTCACGGGGACGCCATTCAAAGTAGGCAAGGGAACCCAAACATGACAGATATCATTCTCGGTAGTATTTTCATAGGATTAGTGCTTGAAGCAACACGCAGGACAAACGGCTTTCTTATGTCATGTATTGGGTTGTTTTTCATGGGCTACATCTTTTTGGGTCCCTATTTTCCTGGTGCGCTAGCTCACCCTGGAGTAAGGTATGGAAAAATGGTGGATCAGATGTTTAATGGCACACTTGGAATTTTCAGTGCTCCTATCTATATCAGTTCAACCGTCTTAATTTTATTTGTGATTTTCGGAGCGTTTTTAATGCGTTCTGGAGGAGGGCAATTTTTTACCAACTTTGCTTTCGGCGCACTTGGTCATCGAGCAGGAGGACCCGCATTATCTGCAGTTGGAGCAAGTGCAATGGTTGCAACAATTACTGGAAATGGGGCGGCCAATGCAGCTGTAACAGGCTCTTTCACGATTCCTCTAATGAAGAAACTCGGGTATAGTAAACGATTTGCTGCAGCGGTTGAAGCAGTAGCTTCGCAAGGTGGACAAATTATGCCACCCATTATGGGAGCATCCGTCTTCATCATGGCTGAAACAACGGGTATCCCTTATATAACGCTCGCATTATATGCATTAATTCCCGCAATTATTTACTTTTTAATTGCAGGATTCATCGTGTATTACCATGCGAAACGTTTGCACATGGAAGGCATTCCGAAAGAACAACTTCCCGATCCCAAAATGGTACTTCTAACTCAGGGCTATCTATTTCTTCCAATTCTTATGATTATTTACTTAATGATTGATGGATTTAGTCCAATGAAAGCTGGCTTTTATGGAATCATAGCTACGATTCTCTTAAGCTGGATTAGAAGAATGACGAGAATGAATTTATTGGATATTCTCGCTTCACTCGAAAGTGGTGCTAGAAGCGCTTTAGCCGTTATTTCTGCCTGTGCGACTGCTGGTATTATTGTTGGTGCTGTATCGCTAACTGGGCTTGGTCTTACGTTCTCGAGATTTATGATTGATACTGCGGGAGGTCATTTATTTCTTCTTCTCATCATGTTAGCCATTGCTTCAATCATCCTTGGTATGGGAATGCCAACCGTTTCAGCCTACGTCATCCTTGCCGTTTTAGGGGTTCCTGCGCTAGTGGAGATGAATGTTAACGTTGTGGCTGCCCATATGTTTGTCTTTTATTTCGGCGTAATGTCAGGACTTACTCCTCCAGTTGCAATAACAGCTTATACGACGGCAGGAATTGCTGGATCTAATCCATCATCAACCGCATTTTACGCGATTCGTATTGCTCTTGGCGGATTTTTTGTCCCATTTGTCTTTGTATATAACCCCGAATTGTTACTTCAAGGCGGTGATATTCCTGCCATCATTACTGCATTGCTTTCTGCTGCAGTTAGCTGTGTACTTTTTGCAGGTGCAGTGGAAGGATATTGGTTTGGACATGTCACGCCATTGAAAAGAACGATTTTATTTATCAGTGCTATATTACTTGTCATGCCTGGCTTAATCGGAGACCTAATAGGGCTTATTCTTGTCGTGTTCACGTTCATCTGGCAACGTGCTCATCGTGTCGGTAAAAGCTCACCACAAGAAATAAGTGGATAAAAGGAGGATTTTAATGCGTAAATCATTAATTAGTCTATTGATAGCGCTTACACTAATCGTAATGACAGCTTGTGGAAATAGTGCTTCTAGTGATGGAGAAGGACTCGAAGCACCTGATAAGTTTTTAAAAGTTGGTTCTGGACCTATGGGTTCTGGGTGGTATCCGATTACGACTGCATTGTCAGAACTATATATGGATCACTTTTCTGGACTTAATGTTTCACAGATTGAAGGCGGAAGTACTTCGAACCTAAAATCACTTCAAATTGGTGATATCCAGTATGGTATTCATTACACTTCTGATTTTGCTGACGCAGTTAAAGGGACCGGGAGCTTTGATGAACAATTAGATCAGGTAGCAGGACTTACTTCTCTCTACCCGGTTTATCAGACAATCGCAACTCTTGCAGATAATGAAGAGATCAATAAGGTGGAAGATATCGTTGATCAACACATCTTCCTAGGTCCTAAGGGCGGTGGAGGCCCAGTGGCCTTCTGGAGGATGATGGAGGAATATGGAATTGACGAAGGTTCTATTGAGGATGCAGGTGGTAAGATTTCATATGGCAATTATTCAGATGGTGCCTCTATGTTAAAAGATGGCATTGTCGATGTTTTTGTAGGTGGTGGTGCTCCTCAGGTGACGTCTCTTCAAGAGATAGAGGTAACAAAACCAATTAAGGTTATTCCAATTGACGAAGAAAAGCTTAAGGGAATTAACGAAAAAGGATTGGGGATTTCTTATGATAGGCTTCCAGGAGGTACGTATAAAGGTCTAGAAGAAGAGATTCCAACTTACACTCTTGTTGCGATGTTTAGCGTACGCTCAGACCTACCAGAAGATTACGTTTATAACTTGACGAAAGTATTTTGGGAAAACCAGGATCCTTTCAAGGAACAAATTCCACAAAGAGCAAAGAACTTCACGTTGGAAACGGCTTTGGATGGGATCGATCCAGAAACACTTCATCCAGGAGCAAAGAAATATTATGAAGAAGAAGGGATCATTCAATAAAAAAGGAAAAGAAATTCTCAAAGGTGGGAATGGCAGTGGATAAACTGATCGATCGACCATGGTACCGATTTTACCCAGAAGTCATGAACAATTCCCCATCACTACCGGAATGTTCTGTGTACCAATTGCTTCAAGATAGCGTGAAAAAATACGGACAAAAAATTGCACTTCGTTTTCAAGATCAACATATCTCGTATATAGACTTGCAGGAGAAAGTGAATCGGCTCGCCTCATCCTGGCATGAAAGGGGCATAAAAAAAGGAGAACGAATCGGCTTGATGTTACCGAATCAGCCTATGTATGTCTATGCCTATTATGCAGCTCAGAAGTTAGGAGCTACTGTGGTACAGATGAATCCGATGTATATGCCTAGGGAAATTGAAGAGATATCACACGAGGTAGGTCTTTCTTATCTCGTGACAGAGAGCAAGTACTTGGAAAAACTTGAAATTGTGATGAAATCCTACTCTTATGATCAGCTATTTCTTACAGATCAGAACTCTTCCATTTTACCAACAAATGTTCACTTCATTGAACAGCTTATTGAAAACAGCACATCGGATCATGAAGCCGTACCAATTCAAGCAAAAGATGATATTGCCGTCATCCAGTTTACAGGTGGTACTACAGGAAAAATGAAAGGCGCTATGCTAACACATTATAACCTTGTTTCTAATGTGATCCAGAGTCATTTAATGTATGGAAATGAGATGAAGCTGGGGGAGGAAGTCACGTTAACGGCAACCCCTCTTTATCATGTTTACGCCATGACAAGCGGAATGAATTTAAGTATTTATATAGGTGCTACCAATATTATCGTACCTAAGTTCGATGTAAACGACGTGTTACGAATCATTAGGGAAGACCAGCCTACATTTTTCCCAGGTGTACCAACGATGTACAACGCTTTTGTTAATCACCCAGATGTAAAAGAATACGGACTCAATTGCTTTAAATTTTGTTCTAGCGGGTCTGCTCCACTTCCGATTGAAGTGATTAATCGTTTTGAAGAAATAACAGGCGCAGTCATAGGAGAGGGTTTTGGCATGTCAGAAACATCCCCTTCTACACATCGAAATCCACCATTCGGTGAAAGAAAGATTGGTAGTATCGGTATCCCTTTCCCAGGAACAGATTGTCAAATCGTTGATGGAGATGGAAATGAACTTCCTCCTAAAAGTGTTGGAGAGCTCGCCATCAAAGGACCTCAAGTAATGAAAGGTTACTGGAATAAACCAGAGGAAACGAGTAAGAGCTTAAAAAACGGATGGCTACTCACTGGTGATCTTGCAACGATGGATAAGGATGGTTACTTCTATATCGTTGGACGAAAAAAGGAAATGATTATTACAGGAGGATTTAATGTTTATCCTCAGGAAATCGAGAGCGTCCTGTATGAACATCCTTCTGTGAAAGAAGCCGCTGTTATTGGGGTCCCTCATGAATACAGCGGCGAAAGAGTGAAAGCATTCGTTGTTGTTAAAGATAGTTCCATTTCAGAAGGAGAGCTCGTTGCCTATTGTTACGAGCATTTAACAAAATACAAAGTTCCAAAGCAAATTGAGATAAGAGACTCATTGCCCAGGAATACAGTAGGAAAGTTACTCAAAAGGCTTTTGATTAATGAAGAAACGATAGAAATAAGGAGGTAACAATAATGAAAAATGAACGTGTTAATAGAGTTGGTGTGATTGGATCTGGAACCATGGGGGCTCAGATTGCGATGGTTTGCGCTCTTGCTGGCTATCCAGTTGTTTTAAACGATATAGAAGAAAGTAGTCTTGATAAAGCCAGAAAGTCACTAGTTGGCCATATGGAACGCAGAATTAAGAAAGGAAAATTGACAGAAGGACAGGTGGAAGAAGCTTTTCACTTGATTCACTTTAGTACTTCTCTAAACGATTTCAAAGAAGTTGACCTTGTTATCGAAGCAATCATTGAGAAGCTAGAAGTCAAAAGAGAACTGTTTGCTAAGCTCGATCAAATCTGCCCAAATCATTGCATCCTTGCGACAAATAGCTCGACAATCGTAAGTTCAAAAATAGCAGACGCAACGGACCGTCCTGAAGCTGTATGCAACATCCATTTCTTCAATCCTGCGCTCGTCATGGATTTAGTAGAGGTTGTAAAAGGACCTCATACGTCTAACCAAACAGCAGATACCGCTTTCGAATTTGTAAAATCCATTCACAAAACGCCGGTTCTATTGCAAAAAGAAATTTCTGGTTTTGTTGCAAACAGAATTCTTGGAAAACTAATGGACGAAGCAGTTTACTTACTTGAGAATGGCTATGCAACACACGAAGAGATCGATCTCGTTTGCACAAAAGCATTAAATCATCCCATCGGACCTTTTGCACTAATGGACCTCACTGGTATCGATGTGAATTATTATGTACGGCAACAGCGATTTGAAGAGTCCGGAAATGAAGCCGATCGACCAGCACAAATCGTGGAAGAAAAAGTAAACAAAGGGGAACTTGGGAGAAAGACAGGCAAAGGCTTTTATAGCTATCAAACTTAAATGATGGGAGTCGTTTGAATATGGAGAATATCGTTTTCATTCAAGAAGATCAGCTAGCCTATGTGAAAATTTCACGTCCTGACGTAAGGAACGCTTTGAATAAAGAAACATTGATTGAATTAAAACAAACTCTGGAGAAACTTGAAGAAATGGACGAAGTGAAGTGTGTCATCATCACAGGTGAAGGAGAAAAATCATTTGCAGCAGGTGCAGATATTTCACAACTTGAAAAGAAAACCATGTATGATGCATTCAAATCAGGAAGCATGCAGGAAGTCTATGATTATATCGAAGGCTATACGAAACCAACCATAGCAATGGTAAACGGTTATGCGCTGGGTGGTGGATGCGAGCTTGCCATGGCATGTGACATAAGAGTTGCAGCGACTCATGCCAAATTTGGCTTGCCCGAACTCAATCTCTCCATTATTCCTGGAGCAGGTGGTACTCAGAGGCTTACAAGACTTGTCGGTAGAGGGAAAGCACTGGAAATGATTTTAACAGGAAAGTTGATTTCAAGTGAAGAAGCCGCTGCGATTGGCCTAATCACTGAAACTGCTGAAATATCAAACTTAAAAGAAAAAACAGTTGAAATCTCCCAACAAATTATTAGTAAAGGTCCGATGGCCGTTATGATGGCAAAACTCGCCGTGAATATGGGAGCAGATACAGATATGAAAACAGGTTTACTCATTGAGAAGCTGTCACAAGCGATTCTTTTTGCTTCAGAAGACAAAAACGAAGGAACGAGAGCTTTTCTTGAGAAAAGAAAGCCCGTTTTTCAAGGTAAATAAATGGAGACAAATACAAACACTATTTATGATCATGTTAGAACTGATTTTGAAACAAGTCCCTTTTTCAATTTATTAGGCTTTGAATTACGATCGATTACTGAAGATGAAGTCATCCTTGAGCTACCAATAGAAAGAAAACTATTAAACACACATGGAAGTCTGCATGGTGGTGTATATGCAACGATGATCGACAATATTATTAGTTTGAAAATGCGTTCTATGATCGGCAGTCCTGTCATCACGATTAACTTGACCATCAACTATATTGCTCCAATCACAAGTGGGAAAATTATTGCAAAAGCGTTCGTCTATGGAGAAGGAAAGCGAACGAAAATGGGTGAAGGAATTGTGATGGATGAGAACGGAAAACTTCTTGCAAAAGGAAGTGGAACTTTTAAAGTGATTAAATCGAAAGAACAATAACGATCGTTAAAGAAAAGAGGTGTTGCATGTGTCAATTCAAAAAATAGCAGTGATTGGTGCAGGAACTATGGGGAGAGGCATTGCCTATTCTGCTGCAGCAGCAGGACTATCGGTCATTCTTCAGGATGTTAGCGAGGCGTCATTAGATAAGTCCAAATCTTATCTAAAAACGCAATTTGATCGGTCCGTAAGTAAAGAGCTTCTTTCGAAAGAATTAGCTGATAAACGATTTAGAGAAATTAACTATACAACAGAACTATCTGAAGCTGCCAGGGATCGTGATCTAGTCATCGAAGCAGTTCTTGAAATAATGGAACTCAAAACAAGTATCTTTAAACAACTCGATGAATACGCACCAGATCATGCTATCTTAGCTACCAACACATCCACCATGAGCCCTACCGAAATCGCTGCCCAAACAAAGAGACCTGATCAATGTCTTGCCCTTCACTTTTTTAATCCCGTTCCAAAGATGAAGCTGATCGAAGTGATTTGTGGTTTGGAAACATCGGAAGAAACTATTAACAAGGCAATGGCCTTTGGGAAATCGATTGAAAAAGAATGCGTGCGAATTAATGAATTTCCTGGGTTTGCTGTCAGCCGAATGAATTGTCTAATCGGCAATGAAGCGATGAACATGGTCATGGAGGGTGTTGGTTCACCAGAGGATATCGATAAAGCGATGAAACTAGGTCTAAACCATCCAATGGGTCCACTAGAACTCGCTGATCTAGTTGGTCTCGATACAAGACTACGTAACATGCAATATCTGTATGAAACGCTCGGAGAAAAATATCGACCATGCCCGATTTTAACGAAATACGTTAAAGCCGGAAGACTAGGGAGGAAAAGCGGAAGAGGATTTTATACATACGATTAAAAGGGAGAGAAAATAATGGACTTTAAATTCGATCAGGACATTCAGTTTCTTAAAACCAACATCCGCAATTTTGTTGAAAATGAAGTCGAGAAGGTTGCCATGACGATAGAGCGCGAAGATCGTATTCCAGAGCGGATCATTGAGTTGTCAAAAGAAATGGGACTTTTCGGCTTAAGTATTCCAGAAAAGTATGGTGGCTTAGGAATAGGCATGGTTGGAAAATGCGCTCTTTATGAAGAGTTAGGTAAAACACATAATGGTTTTACTACATTGATAGGTGCTCATACAGGTATTGGCTCAGTTGGGATCGTTGAACTCGGCAATGAAGAACAAAAACAAAAATACTTACCCGATATGGCAAGCGGAAAGAAAATTGGCGCATTCGCCTTAACCGAACCTTCTGCGGGATCGAATGCTTCTAATTTAAAAACCACAGCAGTTAAAGAGGGAAATAAGTATATTTTGAATGGAACAAAGCACTACATTACGAATGCCACTGAAGCTGATGTTTTTACCGTAATGGCAGCAACAGATCCATCAAAAGGTGCAAAGGGAATTACTTCATTTATCGTAGAAAAGGACTTTCCAGGCTTTCAGGTTGGTGCGGTTGAAGAAAAAATGGGGTTAAAAGGATCTCACTCCGCTGAGCTAATTTTTGATAATTGTGAAGTACCTGAGGAAAACGTGCTGGGTGAGGTAGGAAAAGGATACGTGAATGCATTGAAAATTTTAGCAAATGGACGTGCTGGGCTCGCTGCGCGTAATCTGGGGTCATCTCAAAAACTATTGGATTTAAGCATGGAATATGTACAAGAACGCATTCAATTTGGAGTACCAATTATTGAACATCAGGCCGTCGCTCACATGGTGGCAGAAATGGGAGTAGAGATTGAAGCCCTAAGATCGTTTACGTACCGCGTCGCGTGGATGGTTGATCAAGGTGAAAAAGTGATCAAAGAAGCTGCCATGCTTAAGTTATATGGATCAGAAGTTTACAACAGAGTGGCAGACAAAGCGCTACAGGTTCATGGAGGAATTGGTTACATTTCCGATTATCCAATTGAGCGCTATTTTAGAGACGCGCGTATTACACGGATTTACGAAGGAACTTCTGAAATCCAAAAGAACATCATTGCAAGTCAACTTCGAAAAGAGTACAGCTAAAGGAGGAAGAGGTATGACAGAAAAGATTGTCATTGTTGAAGCTGTTAGGACACCAGTAGGGCGTTATGGAGGCGTGTTGAAAAATTTTAATTCAGGTGAATTAGCAGCTCTTGCCATTAAAGAAACCATCGCAAGAGCAGGGATTACGCCCGAACTTATTGATGAAGTTATCCTTGGTGAAGTACGTCAAACAACAGAGTCGTCGAATGTTGCCAGAGTTGCTGCTTTAAGAGCAGGGGTACCTGCTACTTCACCCGCATTTACAATTAATCGACTTTGCGCTTCTGGAATGCAGGCAATTGCTTCAGCTGTTCAACAAATCCATTCCGGACAGGCTGAAATCCTTATAGCAGGAGGAACAGAGAGTTTAAGTAACGCACCTATTTATTTACGTAATAGTCGTTTTGGCGGAGATAAAACAACATTGGTAGACTCCAATTTGGAAGCTGGTCAACAGCCAGTTGAATTATACGGAAATCATTTAGGAATGGGTATTACTGCAGAAAACGTAGCGGAAAAATATCAAATTACTCGAGAAGATCAGGATGCATTTGCCGCTGAGAGCCAGCGACGTGCGGCAGAAGCGATTGAGAAAGAGGCATTTGCTGAAGAAATCGTTCCAGTTGAAGTAAAGTCTAGACGCCAAACCAACCTGGTGAAACAAGATGAACATCCACGGCCAGGTACAACGATAGAAAAACTTTCCATGTTAAAACCTGTATTCAAGGAAGGGGGTACCGTTACTGCAGGAAATTCATGTGGAAGAAACGATGGAGCTGTAGCGATGCTTGTTATGAAAGAAGAGAAAGCTCATGAACTAAATCTACAGCCTCTTGCACGTGTAGTTGATTGGTCCACTTCAGGAGTTTCACCAGAAGTAATGGGGGTTGGACCTGTTCCTGCTGTTAATAAACTACTCGAACGAACCGGAAAAAAATTAAATGAGATTGGTTTAGTCGAATTAAACGAGGCATTTGCTGCTCAGGCGCTCGCTGTTATCCGTCAACTTGGACTTCAGCCAGATAAAGTGAATGTAAATGGTGGAGCTATAGCACTTGGTCACCCTCTTGGCGCAACAGGAGCACGCATTTTAACCTCCCTGATGTATGAAATGAAACGAAGAGATGAGCGGTTTGGCATTGCCACACTGTGCGTAGGAGGAGGACAAGGGATGGCCATAATGGTAGAGAATATAGTTAACTAGAAAAGACGGGATGCCGTCTTTTTTTTCATTTGATTGTCTCTAGGTACAGGATATTTAAGGAAAAGAGAATAAAGGAGGAGAAATATGAAGATAAGACAATATCATCATCAAGACTTAAATGAAATTATTGAATTATTTCAACAGACAGTTTATTGCATTAATAAAAAGGATTATTCGTCCATGCAGATAGACGCCTGGATAAATACAACCTCAAAGGAAATCAGATCGTCCAAATGGCACAAAGAATTCACTAAAAACTTTACTTATGTAGCGGAAAAAAAGGGAGAAATCGTAGGATTTATCGATATGACTACAAAAGGTTATCTTGATCGTTTATATGTGCATAGTCAATTTCAGCGAATGGGAATAGCATCACAACTCCTAAGGAAAATTGAAGCCATTGTGTGTGAGTATTCATTAAGTGAAATTCGTACTGATGCTAGCATTACTGCTCTTCCTTTTTTTGAAGAAAAAGGATTTATAGTGATAACGAAGCAAAACGTGGACATTCGTGGAATTCAATTAACGAACTACCAGATGATAAAAAAATTCGTATAACATGCAATGCGATGCCCTCTAGTGATTTACTTTGTGTAACAAATGGAATTCATTCTAACTTAATAATGGAATTTCACTTAATATTTCAGATTAAATTCCTTCGTATAAGCAATAGCTTCCAATAATGAACCGGCAGTTTGAGCATAACTCCCTAGCGCCAATATTTGCTCTCCAAGCCGCACTCGTTTCTTTTTAATGTAAACAAGACCAATTGTCTCGATTGTGAGCGCATATGTTTGAATCGTTTGACCTGTAGTAATGACTCTAGCATAAGCCGAGCGACTTAGACTTGAGCCCTGCGCTTCAAAACCAGCACCAATCGTTTGAATAACATCTCCTATAATATCAATATTCAAGCCTTCTTCTTCGTCTAAACTAATGGCTTGAGCTCCGCCCAATACATTTGAAATATTCCCTGCTGCTTGAAACCAGGAACCAAGAATCCCTAAGTTTTTTTCATCCGTATTTCCTGGTAAAAGTTCTCGCCCAACAGCTTGAAGCGCATTTCCAGTTGCTTCGATCGCATTCCCAATCGCATACAAATCACCGCCTACTTCCTCAGCAACCGTTCCTTTTTCTTCTATCGCAACTAGCGTATCGCCTATTGAAGCAACAGCAGCTCCTAAAGCTTGAATCCAAGCCCCAGTTAGTATAATTAGATCACCATACACCTCCAATTTTAAACACGCTCCCTTGCATTTCTTCATCTTATTCAATAATGAGAAACAATGTTTGTATGTAGGGTCTTATATTCCAGAATAGTTTAAGAAGATGATGTCCTTTCGCTGCATGAATCAATTGACACCCAGAATTAAGTTATAGAACCCTTTTATTGGTTATTTAACCATTCGATAGACCTAAATAGAAATAGTTATACAAATGATAATAGTTCTCAAGTATCATTGAATATGATAATCATTCTCATTTATAATGGTACTTGCAACACATTGAAAATGATTATCATTTAAAAAGGATGGTTCTATATGACTGTTAAAAATTTAGCTAATAACCATACACTACTGACGCAGCAAGAAAGAAGAGAATCGAATGCACGATCTTATCCTAGAAGGATACCGATTGCAATCGAAGAAGCAGAAGGAATTTTTGTGAAAGATGTAGACGGAAAAAAATACTATGACTGTTTGGCAGGTGCAGGAACTTTAGCACTTGGACACAATCATCCAGTTGCAATCGATGCAATGGAAAAAATTCTTCGGGATAAACGGCCGTTACATACATTAGATATAACAACGCCTATTAAAGAAGAATTTGTGAATGAAGTCTTTTCAACTTTACCAACACAATTCGCAGAACGAGCTAAGATACAGTTTTGTGGTCCAACTGGGGGAGATGCGATTGAAGCAGCTCTTAAATTAGTTAAGACAGCAACTGGAAGAAGCAGCATCCTTACATTTCAGGGAGGATATCATGGTTCTACTCACGCCACGATGTCCATTAGTGGAAATCACGCACCGAAAGAAAAGGTACAAGGATTAATTCCTGATACTCATTTCATGCCATATCCCTACTCGTACCGATGTCCATATGGGATGAAAGAAGGAGAAGGCCATCGCATATCGAGTACTTATATCGAAAATCTACTCGATGATCCAGAAAGTGGCATTCTTCCTCCGGCTGCTATGATTCTTGAAGTCGTACAGGGAGAAGGAGGTTCAGTTCCAGCTCCAATTGAATGGCTTCAAGAAATGAGAAGAATCACGAGTGAGAGAGGAATTCCTCTCATTATTGATGAAATTCAAACAGGCATCGGTCGAACGGGTAAAATGTTCGCATTTGAACATGCAGGGATTGTACCGGACGTTATTGTGCTTTCAAAAGCAATCGGAGGAAGTTTACCTCTTTCCGTTGTGATATATGATCAAGATCTTGATAAGTGGGATCCGGGTGCGCACATTGGTACTTTTCGAGGAAATCAAATGGCAATGGCTGCTGGAACTGCTTCGTTGAAATTTATCAAAGAGCATAAGCTTCACGATCATGCCGCTGCAATGGGGGAAAGAATGATTGTTGCACTAAAAGATATGCAACACCATTTCGGTGAAATTGGTGACGTTAGAGGAAGAGGGTTAATGATTGGGGTAGAAATTGTAGACCCCACACAAGTCCAATCTTCTTCAGGAAGTTATCCATCTCACCCTGCATTAGCAAGTCGTATTCAGAGAGAATGTTTTAATCGAGGTTTGATTTTAGAAGTTGGAGGGAGAAACGGCAGTGTCATAAGACTTTTACCTCCATTGATCATTACGGATGAGCAAGTGTCAGATGTCCTCTCAATCATTGAAGAAGCAGTAAAAATTGCTGTGGAGTCTATCGAATGACAATATCGAACGAAGAAATTAAAGCAGAACTGGCAGAAGTAATTGAAGAACTCTTTCTTCATAGTGGGGAAAGGGGGCAAGCTTCTTTTCAAAAGCAAATGACCGAAATGATCGCCATCATTAGTCGGACCTTTCAGGAATCATCCGCTCCATATATTGGGAAGCAACCCGAGATGGTTCAAGAGGAAATCGCAACACTGCTTAAGTTTCCTAGTGAAGCTCAAAATTTCACCGAACTTTTGCAAGAAATAGCAGAACCGATACTAAAAAATAGTCTTCAAGTCTCCCATGAAAAAAGCATCGCCCATTTGCACTGTCCTCCACTCATATCAGCTATTGCGGCGGAGCTTGTGATTAGTTCTTTCAATCAGTCTCTTGATTCATGGGATCAAAGCACAGCTGCCACGTATTTAGAACAGGAAATGATCAAGTGGCTGACAAAGAAATTTGGCTATAAAGCCACTTCTGATGGCACATTTACAAGTGGGGGAACCCAATCGAATTATACAGGACTTTTGTTAGCGAGGGATGAATTTTGTTATCGCAAGTGGGGACGTGAGGTCAAGCGTGATGGGTTACCCTCTCAATTTCACAAATTAAGAATTCTTTGCTCTGAGGATGCACACTTTACCGTACAAAAAACAGCTGCCCAGCTAGGGCTAGGAGAGAACGCTGTAATAAAGGTAAAAGTTGATGAGCACCACCGGATGTCGCCGATGTACTTAAAAAAACAATTGATAGATTTAAAAGAAAAAGACCTTTTACCTTTTGCACTAATCGGAACGTGTGGCACGACTGATTTCGGGAGCATCGACCCTTTAGTTGAATTAGCCACGATCGCAAAGCAGGAAGAATTATGGTTCCATGTCGATGCGGCATATGGTGGAGCACTTATACTCTCTGAATCTCACAATTGGAAGCTAGAAGGAATTAAAGAGGCGGACTCCATTACAGTTGATTTTCATAAGCTTTTTTACCAACCAATCTCATGTGGCGCTTTCCTTGTGAAAAACAGCCAGTCCTTTCATTTTCTAAATCATCACGCTGATTACTTGAATCCAATTGAGGATGAAGGGGAAGGAATTCCAAACCTAGTCAACAAATCAATTGTTACGTCCAGAAGATTTGATGCTTTTAAACTTTTCCTCTCGTTGAAAACCGTTGGAATTAATCTCTTTTCTGAAATGATTGACGCTACTTTTTATCTGGCACAAGAAACAGCGAATTACTTATCTCATCAACCTAATATAAAAGTTGAAAACAAAAACCCAGAACTCAACACGGTGATTTTTCGATTTGAACCACAGACTTCAACCGGAGATGTGTGCAAGTTAAATCGAAAAATACAGCAAGAAATGCTCTATGAAAGCAAAGCTGCCATTGCTAAAACATCGGTGAATGGACGAACCTATTTAAAATTCACCATGCTTAATCCTAGAACAAAAATGGAGCATATTTATGAGATTGTAGAAGAAATTCAAACGCTAGGATCGAAATGGAGGGAACACACGTGAAGTTTGCCAAAAACTATGCAGAACAAGCTACGATGCAGAGCTTCCTAAATTGCTATTTACGCGAAACTAGCCAATTTACTGAAATAGAAAAACCTGAAGCTTTACGAGATTTATCAGCTCAGAAATTCATTTCCTGTCTACTAGATAACCAGGGAATTGAGCTGATTATACCAGTCTCTTATTGGTCTCTAACTGGACGACATATCTTTCAATTCCCATTGGTTTATCGCATAGGAAATGGGTCATTTAACTCGCTTGATTATCTTACATTAACCACGTTAATTGTAAAAGAACTCCTGATCGATCAGAATCGATTAGATGCAGAAGATGAATTGATTATGCGGATCATATTAAGCTGTCAACACATGAAATCGTATATTGAAGAAAGATACAAGGACAAAAAGCGCTTATCGGATGAAACATTTGATTACATTGAAGCAGAACAGTCTCTCTTACTTGGGCATCTGCTACACCCAACACCCAAAAGCAAACAAGGATTATCACTAGAAGAAGATCATCTGTACTCACCTGAATTGAATGGTGAATTTCAACTTCACTATTTTAGTGTTCATCCATCAATCATCATAGAAGATTCTAGTTTATCACTATCCGCAAGTGAACTGATGAGAAAAGAATTAAAAGAGGATGAAACCGTTAATCAAGAATGGCTTCATCAATTTGAGAAATGGACTCTTATTCCCGTGCACCCACTTCAAGTCAATGTTCTCTTAAAAAACAAACATGTGGTTCACTATATTCGAAAAGGCAAACTTGATTATCTAGGGCCAGTAGGGAAGATGTATACGGCTACTTCTTCATTTAGAACGCTTTACAGTCATCAGTCTAAATATATGCTGAAATTTTCGGTTCCTGTTAAAATAACAAACTCACTTCGAGTTAACCAACAAAAAGAGCTTGATCGAGGCGTTGAAGTTTCTAGATTACTGAAAACAACGTTAGGAAAAGAACTAAAGAGATGTCACCCAAAGTTCGATATCATTCGTGATCCTGCTTATTTGAATGTCGCCATTCCGGATCTTGAACATGGTTTTGCAGTTGTCATACGAGAGAATCCTTTCTATAAAAATAGCGAAAACACGAGCTTAGTCGCTGCTCTTTGCCAGGATCATGCGTATGGCGGGAAGGCTCGTCTACATTCTATGATCAATTCAATTGCGAGAAGAGAAGGACGTGCAATTGAAAAAGTAAGTTTAGAATGGTTTGATCGCTATTTGTCTCTCTCTCTTGATCCGATGCTATGGCTTTATCGCAACTACGGTATTGCTCTTGAAGCCCATCAGCAGAATTCCGTCATTAAATTATCGGAAGGTTATCCATCAAGCTTCTATTACCGTGACAATCAGGGTTATTACTTAAGCGAATCTATGGCTGATAAGCTCTCAAAACTTCTTCCAGATTTAAATAAGAAAAGCGATACGATTTGTACTGATGAAGTAGCAAATGAACGTTTTCGCTATTATTTCTTTTTTAATCATTTATTTGGCTTAATCAATGCATTTGGAGTGAACGGGTTGATTAGCGAACAACACCTAATAGATCTCTTAAGAGAACGTCTTCTACGGTATGAGGGGCCTTCATCTCTTGTGAAGAGTTTACTAGAAGAGCCAGTTTTGCCGTGTAAAGCGAATTTACTAACTCGTTTCTATGACATGGATGAGCTGGTGGGATCACTGGAGACACAATCGGTTTATACAATGGTCAATAATCCAATTGCTCAGGAGGTTGCAGTAGAAAATGGCTCATAAGCACGTTGAAGTAGATCAAGAATATAAGTCCATCACCTTTTCTGAAGTGAGCTTTGAACGCGATGTACATAGGATTCATCGGTGGATGAACGAAGCACATGTTTCCCCATTCTGGCAATTAAATATACCGTTAGAAGCCTATAAACGTCATTTGCTGAAAGCATTAAAAGACAAGCATCAAACCCTTTATCTCGGTTTTGTAAACAACGAACCGATCAGCTACTGGGAAGCTTACTGGGTAGAAGGAGATATCATGGAAGGCATGTATGACAATAAACCTTATGACCAAGGAATTCATCTCTTAATTGGAGAAACAGACTTCCTTGGTAAGGGATACGCCCTTCCGCTTCTTCGAGAAATGGTGTCCTTACAACTAAAGGAAAAGAGGACAAAAAGAGTGATTGCTGAACCAGATATTCAAAACAAGAAAATGATTCATGTGTTTGAAAAATGTGGCTTTCGACCACAAAAACCGATTAACCTTCCTGATAAAACAGGGTTATTAATGATTTGTGAACGTGATCAGTTTGAAAGGAAGTGGGGGAATGAGTGAACACGTATATGATGCAATCGGAATAGGGATTGGACCATTTAATCTGGGTTTTGCTGCCCTAACAGACGAGCTTGATGAGGTGGATGTCCTTCTGTTTGATCGGAAAGAAGAGTTTGATTGGCATCCTGGAATGCTGATTGATGGAACCACTTTACAAGTGCCATTTTTCGCTGACCTGGTCAGCATGGCGGACGTAAAAAACAAATTTAGCTTTCTAAACTACTTACAAATTCATCATCGCATGTATCATTTTTATTTTTTGGAAAAGTTTCATATCCCTCGAAAAGAATACAATCACTACTGTCAGTGGGTATCGAAGCAACTTGATTCATGCCGATTTGGTTATGAGGTGGTGGATGTTTCATTACATCAATCAAGAAAAGGAGAATCCGTTTATCTTGTGCAAGTTCAGCATGTTAGAACACAAGAAATTGAAACGTTCCTTACAAAACATCTCGTAATGGGGATAGGTTCAGTACCTTCCGTTCCTAAACCATTCAAGTCTATGCTCAGTGAAACGATTTTTCATTCATCAGATTACATGGAGAAGAAAGAGCGAGCTGTACAAGGGAAATCGATTGCTGTCGTCGGCTCAGGTCAGAGTGCAGCTGAAATCTTTTTAGACTTAGCCAAAGAGCAGGACAAGCACCATTATGAATTAAGCTGGTATACAAGATCAGACGGCTTCTTCCCAATGGAATATTCAAAACTTGGTCTAGAATATTTTTCGCCAGATTACACGGACTTCTTTTACAGACTTACACCAGAAATGAAAGATGGGCTACTGAAAGATCAAGCATTGCTTTATAAAGGTATTAGCGCGGAAACGATTTCTGAAATTTATAATGTTTTATATGAGCAATCGATCGGAAATCAACAGTCGGCGCATCTACAAGCAATGAGCCAAATAAACCATCTAGAGATAATTGGAGACGTATGCATCGTACAAGGAAGTCATACCGTGACAAAGGAATCGTTTGATTTTGAATCTGAAGTCATCATTCTTGGGACTGGTTACACACAGAACATGCCAAGCTTTTTGCCGGAAACCCTATTAATTAAAGACCCAAAAAACCGTTTTGAAATTACAGAAGATTATCGTTTGGGCACGAAACATAACAGTGGAAATGAGATTTTTGTACAAAACGGTGAACTTCACACTCATGGGGTCGGGGCACCTGACCTTGGTCTTGGCGCTCATCGAAACGCCGTGATTATTAATCAAATCGCTAAGAAAGAAGTGTATCCCGTTCAGTCAAAAAATGTCTTCCAATCTTTTGGAGTGGTCAAAAAACCTGCATTAACAACTAATTAGAAAGTGGTGAAACGTATGTATTTTGATAAAGACTTAGATCATATTTTAACGAAAGAAACCTGGAAACTAGTGAATCACAAACTTCTCGGAAAAATGCTTTCAGAATTTATGTACGAGGACATGATTACACCTGAAATCATTCAAGAACAAGAAAACCATAGCCTTTTTGAACTACGTGTTTCTGTGAAGAAAACCTACCAGTTCCGTGCAGAAAATCGTCTATTTGATAGCTTCGACGTTGATTGGAAATCGATTCGTCTCTTTTCTGACGGAAAAGAAGAGAATGTAGGAGCGATCGCTTTTCTTCTTGATATTCAACCGCTGATCGGCATGTCGGCTGAAACGACAGCTCACTTAATAAAAGAAATCAATCAAACCCTTATTGCAGATGCTCATCTGTTATCAAAGCGCGTTTCCTCAGATGATTTAGTTGACGAAGACTATGCTAGATTAGAAGGCTATATGACTGGTCACCCTTGGATCACCTATAACAAAGGTAGGATTGGATTTGGCTACGATGATTACTTGGATTTTGCCCCTGAACATCAGAATGAAGTAAGGCTTTCCTGGATCGGGGTTAGTCGTGAAATAAGCTCTTTTCAATCCGTTAACGACCTAACTTTTGGTGCGCTCATCAATTCTGAGCTTAGTCATGATGACCTTCGAAATTTCAATGAGCTACTACTATCCAAAAGGCTAGATCCTACCAACTTCTTCTTCATGCCAGTTCATGAGTGGCAGTGGAAAAATGTTTTGATTCAGAATTTTGCAGAAGAAATTGCGAATCAAACGATTGTACCGCTCGAAGAATCTAGTGACTCTTACCTTCCTCAGCAATCCATTCGGACGTTTGTCAATCAATCTCAACAAGACAAGTATCATGTTAAGTTGCCAATGAGCATTTTAAATACGCTCGTCTATCGGGGCTTACCTACAGAACGAACGCTCATTGCCCCGCAAATCACCGAATTTATAAAAGGAATCTATGAAAACGACTCGTTCTTAAAAGAGGAATGCAACGTTATTTTACCAGGTGAAATTGCAAGCATTAATGTTGACCATCCTTATTATCAAAGGCTTGAACATGCTCCGTATCAATACAAAGAAATGCTTGGGGTTATTTTTCGTGAAAGCATCTACACATACCTCGAAGAAGGAGAACAAGCCATTACATTAGCCGCATTGCTATATGAAGATCATGACGGTAAAGCCTATATTCAAAGTATGATTGAAAAGTCAGGGATTTCGACACAAGAATGGGTAACTCAATTTTTTGATGTCACGATGAAACCACTGCTGCATTATTTGTACCAGTATGGCACGGTCTTCTCGCCACATGGACAAAACACTATTCTCGTATTAAAAGAGTACAAACCTTGCCGACTCGCTGTAAAAGATTTCGTAGATGATGTTAATATTAGTGATCAACCTTTCGAGGAGTTAAGAGGGTTGTCTCCAGAATTGAGAGCGATTCTTCGCAGTGAACCACCAGAGGGTCTTACGCAGTTTATTTTCACTGGATTGTTTATTTGTCATCTGCGCTACTTAACAAATATTCTAGAGCATAACGAAATGATGCGTGAAGATGAATTTTGGAAGATTCTCGCGGAAACGATTCATTCTTATCAAGCTAGGTTTCCTCACTTAGAAGAGCGGTTTAAGCTGTTTGATTTCTTCCAACCATCATTTACGAAGCTATGTCTCAATCGAAATCGCATGGTCCAAGAAGGTTATTCGTCTGGAGATGATCGGCCCCACGCATCAGAATTCGGTAAAGTAAACAATGCACTTTCTTATTATAAAGAAGTAACAAAATAACAGAGTGACGGGGTTAATTCCCGTCCTTTTAAGGAGATAAGTAGAATGGCTTTCGAATGCTCGATCACCGAAGAATCCAATCGAACCATTTCTTTTCGACCGGTGAATGAAGAAGATGTTCCTATATTACACGAATGGATGCATCAGAAACACATTTATCCATTTTGGAAGTTAAATTTGCCACTTGAAGAAATTAAAGTCTGGGTTAAAAACTCGATTTCGTCACGACATAAGCGCGTTTTTATGGGCTATCTAAATAATGAACCTGTTTGTTACGTCATTGGATACGATGTGAGGCAAGATCCAATAAGACATTATTATTCGATTGAACCGAGAGATATGGGAATGCATTTGCTTATAGGACCTAGACGACTCTTAAACAAGGAAGATGGGGAAACAATTATAAGAGCCATGACATTGTTTTTGTTTGAAAAGTTTGGTGCAAATAGAATGATTGGAGAGCCTGATTATCGAAATAGGATCGTCATTCCAATACTAAAAAAACTCGGTGCAAATGTGGTAAAAGAGATTCAAATTAATGAAAAAAGAGCAAAACTCGTGATTGCGAATCGGAATGATTTTCATCAAAACATAAGTGACTCCAACATCACTTCTTCATTTCATCTATTAAATTCCCCAGATCATGAGTGGGAAGTATTTAATGAGGCGATCAAACATGGATCATCGTAAACTTGATCCACAATCAGAAAAACTACTTAAGCGAATCGCTGCAAGAATGAACGAATTGCAACATCCTTCTCTCGATTCTCTAACACCAGAAATGTCACGTTATTACTATAACGAAGCTCGCGCATACTTTACACCTATCCCTTCAACTCAAATATGCTCAGTTGAAAGAAGAATCGGCAGCCATCAAATTCCTATTCGTATTTATCAACCAGAATGTTTTCATAATCTTCCTGTATTCATCTACATGCATGGTGGCGGGTGGGTTTTTGGATCACTTGATAGCTGTGAATCATTTTGTCAATACATAGCAGAGAAGTGCAGATGTATCGTAGTATCTGTAGGCTATCGACTTGCGCCTGAACACAAATATCCCGCTGCACTGATGGATACAATTGATGCCGTGCTTTGGACAGTTGAGCACATTTCATCGTTTGGGGGAGACATCAACAAGCTTTCTATTGGTGGTGAATCTTCAGGTGGGAATTTGGCTGCTGCCGCTTGTATTGCCCTTCATCAAAAAGTAGCGATTCATCATCAATTTTTAATTAATCCAGTCACAAATTATGCATTTGATTCTCCTTCTTATCTTGAAGATTACCAATTTAATTTAACAGCAGAGAAAATGAAATGGTTTTGGCACCATTATCTTAAATCCTCAAATGATGGTAAGGAACCTTTTGCTTCTCCATTACAAGTTGATGATGAGATTGCAGCAAAACTTCCTCAAGCGTTAATCATTACTGTGGAATATGATCCGTTAAGAAGTGAAGGAGAATCTTATGCGAATAAATTAAAACAAAATGGTGTAACCGTTACCCATCTTCATTATGAAAAACTTGTTCATAGTTTCATTAATATGATTTGTGAAGTTGACGTGGCTAAATCGGCAGTCGATGAGATGCTTCTTCATTTGAAAGAATTGATTTACGATGAGGAAGCAAAAACTCCATCTATGAAACCGGTTTAATCTGTTAACTAAAGGGAAACTACCATGTAATGACAAGTTTTGTTAATGGAGGGGAATCATGAAGTATCGACAGTTAGGACAAACCGACTTAAAGGTAAGTGAAGTTAGTTTTGGAACATGGGCCATCGGCGGAGCGTGGGGCAAGACAAATGACGCCCAAGCTCTCGAATCACTTCAATACGCGATCGATGCTGGGGTTAACTTCTTTGATACAGCAGATGTATACGGTGACGGTCATAGTGAAGAACTTTTAGCGAAAGCGACAAAGGGACAAGAAGATAAGATCCATATTGCAACAAAATTTTGCCGTGCAGGAGATATCTATGATCAAGCTACTTACTCTGAAGAAAGTGTGCGTTCTTACTGTGAAGCGAGCTTAAAGCGATTGGAACGAGATCAGATTGATCTTTTTCAAATCCACTGTCCGCCAATTGAAATACTAAAAGATGGAGCTGTATTTCAAGTATTAGATAAGTTAAAAGAAGAAGGAAAAATACGTTATTACGGTGTTAGTGTTGAAACCGTAGAAGAAGGACTGCTATGTCTCGACTACCCAGGTGTAAGCACATTGCAAGTTATTTTTAACCTTTTTAGACAAAAGCCTCTAGAAGAGCTTTTTCCTAAAGCGTATGAACAAGGGGTTGGAATTCTTACTCGAGTTCCGCTTGCAAGCGGGTTATTAACTGGGAAGTTTAAGAAAAACTCGACGTTTGAAAAAGACGACCATCGTCACTTTAATCGAAACGGAGAAGCCTTTAATGTTGGGGAAACCTTTGCAGGGATTGAATTTGAAAAGGGCGTTGAATTAAGTAGTGAAATCGATTGGATTGCTCGAGATCGTGAGAGCATGACAACCGCAGCCTTAAAATGGATCCTTGAACATAAGGAAGTCTCTTGTGTTATTCCTGGCTTTAAAAATAGTGACCAGGTGAAACAGAATCTTAAAGCGGTAGAAGTTCCTGATTTTACGAAAGAAGAGATGGAGAAGCTTAAAGCGTTCTATGAGCAAGAAGTTCATGAACTAATTAGAGGAGCTTATTAAATAAAGGAAAGGAGTTTTAAAGATGGCAAACCCAATTGAAATTGCGAATATTCGGATTGAGCAAGATAAAGATAAAAGCCGACGAGCTTATATCGCTGATTTCAAAGAACCTATACACTATGGAGTACATGGTGGTGTAAAAGATTTTTACAAAGCCACACCGGAGGTAGAACAACCCTCGACCCTCGATCATATTGTTGCAGCAGCTGGCGGCTGACTAACCGGTACATTATCCGGTGCGCTGGAAGCGCGCCACATACCAACTTATCCAAATAAGGTATCAGGAAAGTTTGAAGGAATCATTGAAGCGCCAGATGGCGTTCTTAAAATCACAAAAATTCGCTGTCATTATAAGTTAATTATTCCTTCTGAGAAGCGGGATGCAGCTGAAAGAGCGCTTAATGTGTTTGAACGAGGATGTCCTGTAGCACAAACGTTAAAAGACTCCGTCGCTTTTGAACATGATTGGGAGATTATAGAAGAATAAATGAAAGGCTGATGAATAAAACCATTCATCAGCCTTTCTTATTGGAGATATCGGATTTTCTAGAAAAATTTTCATAAGATCAGACTCACAGATTACTAATGAAATAATCCGTGTATTATTTCAGCTCAACAACCGGTTCAGCTAGATTAATAAACTCTTTCACAGCAAAAGGCAAATATTTATTTCGTTTCCAAATCAATCCGAGTTCTAAGTTTAAATTAGAATGTCTAAGCTTTAACGTTTTAATTCTCTCATTATGGATTGAATTGGCAATTTTACTCGGTAGAAGTGCAATACCCAGTTTCGCTTCTACCATTTCAATCATAAAATCCTTTTGCGAGCTTTGACATACGATGTTAGGATAAAATTCATTCTTCGAGCATTCTTCTAGAATTCGATCATATAAAGTGAAGTCATCTCGATACAAAATAAAGGGCTCATATTCGAGATCAGCAAGGTGGATTTCAGAGTACACTGCTAAAGGATGCTCATCATGAACGATTAACATGAGTGGATCTTTGATAACCTGTACTGCTTCAAAACTACTATTTTTTAAAGGTGTGTTACAGATCAATCCAATATCAAGAGAACCGTCATCAACGCCTTGTTTTATCATTTTGGACCCTACTTCAGTAAGTAGAATTTCTACTGTAGGATAGAGTGCCTTAAACTGGCTGATTATCTTTGAAAAAAAAGCTGCACCGATGATAGGGGGGATCCCGATTTTGATTTCCCCCTTTTTTAATTCTGTTATATCTGAGAGCTCTGCCGTTAGATTTTGAAAAGCACGAAGAACATGCTGGGCATTGACCAAAACAGCCTTACCAGCATCAGTCAATTCTAATTGCTTCGAACGATAGAAAAGGGGGATGCCAAGCTCTGTTTCCAGATTCTTGATGGCTTTACTAATCGATGGTTGTGACACATGAAGTGTCGATGCTGCTTTTGTAAAACTTAGCTGTCTCGCCACTTCTGAAAAATACTCAAGATGACGAATCTCCAAACCTAATCACTCCTACTGCTGCGATATTTTATGCAAAATTCTGAATTATAACCTTAGGGCATACTCAATATGCCAAATATGTATTATATTAATAACTATTTTTATTATAAGATAATACATAACAAAAGGACAGTACCACCGCGAGGTCCTGTTATCTTTACAAGGAGGAAATACAATGGAAAAGTATACGAAGATCGGCTCTTTACAAGTAGCCACTGAACTCTATAACTTTATTAATTCCGATGTTATTCCAGGTACAGACGTTACAAGTGATCAATTCTGGAATGGATTCGGTGAAATTGTGAAAGACCTCTCTCCTAAAAATAAAAGACTACTTTCAATTCGTGAAGAACTTCAACAAAAAATCAACGAATGGCATCAAGCAAATCCTAAGTACAGTTTCGAGGAGTACAAAACGTTTTTAACAAAATTAAATTATATTGAGAAGCAAACGGATGAATTTACGATAACCACTACAAATGTGGACGATGAAATAGCTGTTCAGGCTGGACCACAACTAGTTGTCCCAGTAAACAATGGACGTTACGCAATTAACGCTGCGAACGCAAGATGGGGAAGCCTTTATGACGCATTATATGGAACAGACGCCATTAGCGACGAAAACGGAGCAGACAAAGCCGGAAATTATAATCCAGTTCGTGGACAAAAAGTAATTGCATATGCAAAACGTTTTCTTGATTCAGCAGTCCCATTAAAAGAACGAAGCTATTCCGATATAAAGCGTTTTTCGATAGAGCAAGGGATGCTCAAAGTGCACTTTCCGGACAATAATGAAAGCGTTTTATTAAATGGGGATCAATTCGTCGGGTATCAAGGTAATGAAAATAATCCCGATTCCATTCTATTGAAAAACAATGATATCCACCTTGAAATTCAAATAGATCCCACTAATCCAATTGGTCAGACGGATCCAGCAGGCATAAAAGATGTATATGTAGAATCTGCCATTACAACGATTATGGATTTTGAAGATTCAGTTGCTGCAGTAGATGCCGAGGATAAAGTACTTGTATATCGGAACTTTCTCGGACTAATCAAAGGCGACATTGTTGCATCCTTTACAAAAGGAAAGAAGACGATATCACGAACACTGAATCCTGATCGTGAATATATCTCCCCAGATGGTAAAGAATTCTCACTTCGTGGCCGCTCACTCATGTTTGCCCGTAATGTTGGTCACTTAATGACAACAAATGCCGTACTCGATCAATCAAACAGCGAAATTCCAGAGGGTATCCTGGATACAGTCATTACAGGACTTATCGCAAAGCACGACATTCTCAAGAATGGCAACTATCAAAATTCATCTAAAGGTTCAATTTATATCGTAAAACCTAAAATGCATGGTTCAGAAGAAGTAGCTTTTGCCAATGAATTATTTAATCGAACAGAAGATCTACTTGCATTAAAGCGAAACACAATGAAAATAGGCGTTATGGATGAAGAACGTCGCACAACCCTTAACCTTCAAAACTGTATTCGAGAGGTGAAGGAACGTGTTGTCTTTATTAATACTGGTTTCCTAGATCGTACAGGCGATGAAATTCATACTTCGATGGAAGCAGGTCCTGTTATCCGTAAAAATGAAATGAAGAACGCCACTTGGTTACAAAGCTATGAGAAATCAAATGTGCAACAGGGATTAAAAACAGGCTTTTCCGGTGTAGGACAAATCGGGAAAGGCATGTGGGCGATGCCAGACTTGATGGCAGACATGTTAGCGCAGAAAGGAAGTCAATTACAAGCAGGAGCGAATACAGCTTGGGTACCTTCACCAACTGCAGCTACCCTTCATGCCCTTCACTACCATGAAGCCAATGTTCCTAATATCCAGAGTGAATTAGCAAAGACCACATCAAACTATCAAGATGACATTCTTCAAGTACCAATAGAAGATAAGAACTGGAGTAAAGAAGAAATTCAAGAAGAGCTTGATAATAATGCTCAGGGCATTCTTGGGTACGTGGTTCGCTGGGTCGAGCATGGTGTAGGTTGTTCTAAAGTTCCGGACATTCGAAACATTGAACTTATGGAAGATCGCGCAACCCTCCGTATCTCAAGTCAACATATGGCGAATTGGCTCCATCATGGCATTTGTACAGAAGAACAGGTATTAGAAACAATGAAACGAATGGCCAAAGTTGTAGACGAACAAAATGCAAGTGACCCCGAATATCGTGCCATGGCTGCAAATTATAAAGATTCTGTTGCATTTCAAGCGGCTTGCGACCTAGTTTTTAAAGGATTGGAACAGCCAAGCGGATATACAGAACCTATTTTGCATAAACGTCGACAAGAAGCAAAAGCAAAGTTATATGCCAATAAGTAACTTATCTTGCAAAAGTGGCCTTCGGCTACTTTTGCACTCTTTTACGAAAAAATTAACTGAAAAATACAAAAATTCGTTTCAACTTGTCTGATATGTGACTTCTGAAAGGTGGTTATAATTTTGGAATTTAAGCGTATTTCTTCTCAAAAAATATCTGAGAAAGTTGAAGAACAAATAGTAAAACTAATTAAAGAAGGTAGTTACAAAGAGGGTGATAAGCTCCCCTCTGTGCGAGAGCTTTGTGATTCCCTGGATGTAGGTCGTTCAGCTGTACGTGATGCGCTGACAACGCTAAAGGGGAGAGGATTAGTAGAAACAAGACAGGGTGAGGGAACGTTTGTGACAGGGTTCAATCCCAAGCGTTATTTTCAACATATGTTGATGCCCCATCAGAAGGAATTGGAATCTCTCTTTCAAGTTAGAGAAATTTTAGAAACGAGCATTGTCAAGCTGGCTGCAGTAAATCGAAAAGAACAGGATCTGATAGCCATGAGAAAAACGCTCAACCACATGAGTGAATGTCAATATGATGACAGCGGCTATCATGATTGTCAATTTCATATGGCAATCGCTAAGGCTTCAGGAAATAGCATTTTACAAGAATTACTTGAATCGATCTCATCCACAATGGCTAAATCAATGGCAGATTTCCATAGTTTAATTGCTTCACAACCTGAACTGATTCATGACATCCATCATCAGCACGAATTAATAATGGATATGATCGTTTGTGAAGATGTTTCAGGTGCAAACGAAGCCATGTTACTTCACCTATCCTATGTTAAAAAGCATATGAGAAAAGGATTTTCGATTCGCTCTGAATTTATTGAAACAATTTGAAGGGAGGGAAGGATTTGGACGAACTGCTGATTGAAGGGCCATTGACCGAATTGGCAAACCGATTTGGCAATATTACGCCTCATATACTATATCCAGAGACGGAAGACGAAGTTGCAATGATTTTACAAGAAGCAAATAAAAACGGTAAGAAGCTCGCTATTGTAAGTGGTGGAACTAAACTGGGATACGGAGGGATAAAGCCTAATTACGACTTTACTCTTTCTCTAAAGAAATTAACCGGTATTGTTGAACATACAGCAGGAGATATGACAGTAACAGTAAAACCTGGTACTACCATGCAGAATCTTCAACAATTTTTGAAGCAACACAATCAGATGGTCCCATTAGACCCAGCTCACTCATCAGCTTCCACTATTGGTGGGGTCGTTAGTGCTAATGAAAGTGGACCTAAACGCTTGAAATACGGGGCTGCACGTGATCACGTAATTGGCATGCGTATTGTTTATCCTGATGGCAAAATGATTCGTACAGGCGGAAAAGTTGTGAAAAACGTGGCTGGCTACGATATGAACAAATTGTTTATTGGCGCGATGGGAACTCTCGGAGTCATTACAGAAATCACATTAAAGTTACGTCCACTTCCAAAACATTCAAGTATCGTCACGTTAAGTGTGCAAGAGGATGCACTTAATGATTTAAAATCATTCATTATACAAATTCAGGACTCTACGATTGAACCTGTTTCTCTTGAACTTATTAACCCTACGCTATCCAAGAGTTTATTTCATAAAGATGAGTATCACTTAATAATCGCACTTGAAGATGTTAAAAAAGCAGTCCTTTTTCAAGAAGATTGGATTGATGAAAACAAACCAACAGAAGCCATGATGAACGTTTTAGAACAGCCTGAAGACTTCTGGACAATATTTAATGAGCTAACACCAAACAGTCAAAACGATTTTCATGATACGACTTCTGGTGTTATGAAAGTCGGAACAACCAATATGGGAGTATTCCCACTACTTCAGGAATGCAATCGATTGAATCTTGAAGGTAACGTGCAGATTCTTGCACACTCAGGAGTTGGACATGGTCTCAGTACAATTATCGTCTCAGGGCAGCCTCAAAATGTCGTTCAATCGATTAACAACATCCAGGCATTTTCTGAGGAACATGGTGGGTACGGAATAGTAAAACATCTTCCTTTCGAACTTCGGGAACAGTTGGAAGTCTGGGGACAACAAAAAGGTTCTTTCTCTTTAATGAGAGGAATAAAACAGAAGATTGATCCCAAAAACACGCTGAACGAACAGCGTTTTATAGGAGGGATATAGTATGAGTTTAAAAGAAAAAGAACTAATGAAGAACGCACCCCCTTGTTCATCTAACAGTTTAAGTAATTACCTGTGGGAGGACCATCCTGATGAGGAAAAGTGGGCAGACTGTGTACATTGTGGTATGTGTCTTGAATCATGTCCAACATATTTAGAGACAGGGCAGGAACAACATTCACCACGAGGACGCGTTCATCTTATTAAATCTGTCGCTGAAGGAAAGCTTGAAGTAAATGAACAATTTATGGATCCCGTATTTCAGTGCCTGGATTGTCGTGCCTGTACAACTGCATGCCCTGCAGATGTTGATGTCGGTGGGTTGATTGAAGAAGCACGTGGTCAGGTAAGACAGGCAATGCCTTTAAAAGGAGTAAAGCGAGCCGTCAGTAGCTTCTTCTTAAAAGGTATATTCCCTCATCAAAGTCGTCTCCAAGCAGCTAGCGGGTTATTAAAATTCTATCAAAAGAGCGGGATTCAAAAAGCGGTTCGATCGACTGGAGTCCTTCGTATTATGCCTGATCATCTTGTAGAAATGGAAGCAGTTATGCCGGAGATTCATCAATCAACGCATCAAAAGTATAAAAATGTTGATATTATCCCTGCGAAAGGAAATTCGAAAGCACAAGTTGCAATGTTGAAGGGATGTATCATGGACGTGATGTTTAGTGATATTAACCAATCAACCATCAACGTACTTACGCATAACGGAAATGATGTTGTTCTTCCTAAAAATCAGACGTGTTGCGGTGCTTTGCACATCCACGCAGGTGACCGAGAAACCGGAAAGAAACTTGCCAAACAAAACATTGAAGCATTTCAAGATGCAGAAAAAGTCGTGGTTAACGCAGCAGGATGTGGATGTGCATTGAAGGAGTACCCGGAGCTTTTCCGACATGATCCAGAATGGAAAGCAAAAGCAGAAGTTTTTTCTGAGAAGGTGGAGGATATTTCAAAATATCTCTATGATACAGGATATGAGAAACCGCAAAGTGCAATCAACAAACGGATTACCTATCACGATGCTTGTCACCTTGCACATGGTCAGGGCGTTCGTCATGAACCAAGGCAGCTATTAAAAGATATTCCGGGTGTTGATTATGTTGAACAACCAAATGCAGATACCTGTTGCGGCAGTGCCGGAATCTATAATATTACAAATCCCGAAATGGCTTCCGCTGTTCTAGAACGTAAAATGGAGAATGTACCCAGCGACGTTGAGATGATTTCTATGGGGAATCCGGGATGTATGCTTCAAATGGCAATGGGGGTTCAGAAATACGGCCGTGGCGGAAAAGTAGTACACACCGTTCAGTTACTTGATTGGGCCTATCAAGAAGATGAAAGGAAAGGAGTGAAAGATGGTGTTATTGTCGAGAAGAAAGAAAGCAACAATAGACCCTGACATTCTTGCTCTCTCGAAAATTGTAGGAACCAAATCCATTCTACATCATAAAGAAGATCTATTATCCTACGATTGTGATGGATTTACAATTCATAAAGCGATGCCTAAAGCTGTGATTTTCCCTAAAAACACAGAGGAAGTATCAGCTGCTGTCAAATATTGTGCTAGTCATAACATCCCTTTTCTCGCTCGCGGTGCTGGAACGGGATTAAGTGGAGGAGCGATTCCACTAAATAATGAAGTTATCATCAGCCTTGTGAAAATGAAGAATCTTTTAAGTGTCGATTATGAAAACAGAAAGGCAGTGGTTCAGCCTGGATTTGTGAACTTAAAACTAACAAACTCCATTTCTCATAAAGGGTATTACTATGCACCAGATCCTTCTAGTCAATACGTTTGTACAATTGGAGGAAATGTAGCTGAAAATGCTGGTGGGGCGCACTGTCTGAAATACGGAGTGACTACGAATCATATTCTCGGTCTTGAGGTTGTGCTTCCAGATGGAGAAGTGATTGAAATCAGTCCTAACGGTGTCCTTGATACTCCCGGATACGATATTCTTGGAATCCTAACAGGGTCAGAAGGCACGTTAGGGATTGTCACAAAAATCACCGTCCGAATTCTTAAAAACCCGGAATCAAAGAAAACTGTTCTGGCTTATTTTGATCGAGTGGAAGATGGAAGCCATGCTGTTTCTGACATTATTTCAGCAGGTATTATACCTGCTGCGCTCGAAATGATGGACCAAACCGCGATCGAAGGGGTAGAAGCAGGGGCATTTCCCGTTGGACACCCCCCTGATATTGAAGCTCTCTTATTAATAGAAGTAGATGGGATCGCTGAAGGGATTGCTGAACAAATTGAACAAATCTTGTCTGTTTGTGAGAACCATCATGTACGTGACGTCAAAGTAGCACGTGATGAAGAGGAGCGCGGCCGCTGGTGGGCAAATCGAAAGACAGGATTTGGAGCGATGGGAGCCATTTCACCAGATTACCTTGTTCAAGACGGTGTTATTCCAAGAAGTAAACTTCCTGAAGTCCTTAAAGAAATAAGGAATATAAGCAAGGCGTACAGCCTTCGAATAGCTAATATTTTCCATGCAGGTGATGGCAATTTGCATCCGCTTATCCTGTTTGATTCTAGAATTGAAGGAGAAACAGAGAAAGCATTACAGGCGGGTACTGCATGCCTGAAAGCCTGTGCAGATGCAGGAGGATCCATTACAGGTGAGCATGGGGTTGGAATAGAGAAAAAAGAAGAAATGCGATTTATTTTTAGTGATGAAGAACTTGAAGCTCAAACCTCCATCAGAGACGTATTTAATCCCCATAACTTATTGAACCAAGGAAAGCTTTTCCCAACTCCAAGCAGATGTATGGATATTAAAAAGGTGGTCAATGAAACTTCACTTACAAAATCAACATAAAGGAGCTATTAATATGAAATTTGGTAGATTTAATTACAAGGATAAGATTCAATTTGGTGTAATCGAAAAGGATAATGTCACGGTAATTGAAGGAAATCCACTTACGAATTGGTCCTATACAAGTGAGAAAATCTCATTAGATGACATTGAGCTACTTGCTCCAATTGCACCAAAGAACATTATAGGAATCGGGGCGAACTACGTCGAAAATAAACAATCACTCCCTAATCGAATCCCTGAAATGCCAGTGTTTTTCTTCAAGCCAGCAACCTCGGTGATTGGACCTAGTGAACCGGTTATCATTCCAGATCAACTGCACGAAATAAAATTCGAGTCTGAACTTGCGGTAATAATTGGGAAAGAAACTAAGAATATCGACAAAGAAAACGCACTTGACTACGTTTTTGGCTACACTGTCGGAAACGATGTAACAGCACCTCAGTTTTTCCATGAAAATGGTCACTGGACGCTTGGAAAATCTTTCGACACATTTACGCCGCTTGGACCCATCATTGAAACAGAATTAGACCCTTATGACATTCACGTAACAGCGAAGGTAAACGGGGAAGTGAAACAAAACAGTCCAACAGAGTGGATGATTGTTCCGATAAAAGAAATGATTGCTTATCTTTCAACGGTTATGACATTACATCCTGGTGACGTGATCCTTACAGGAAGTCCTACAGGAGCGCATTTTGTAAAAGACGAAGATACCGTTGAATGTTTTATCGAAAAAATCGGTTCTCTAACGAATACGTTCAAGCATGCCGATTCACGTGTTCACGTCTCCCAGAAATAATCCTGGGAGTTCCCCTGAGCGTGCTAATACTAGCTTAAGATTTTACTGTCTTCAAACAGGTTACATACAACTATACGAGAATAGACAGCATCGATGAAAGAAACGAGAATAGGTTTCATTACCAACAAATATAACTATTGGAGGATGAGCAATGAGTACAGGATTATTAGCAATTCTTTCGTTACTCCCGATTGCTGCAGTAGGAATTTTCCTTGTAGGGTTACGATGGCCAGCAAGTAAAGCGATGCCAGTATCATACATCGTCGCGGTTGTACTAGCTCTATTCGTATGGAAAGTTCCGGGCGCTACTGTTGCCGCAGCATCGGTAAATGGGTTAGTTGTTGCCGCTACGTTGTTATATATCATCTTCGGAGCCATTCTACTCTTGAATACACTACAAGAAAGTGGTGGAATAAAAACGATTCGAGAGGGCTTTATTGGTATTTCACCTGACCGTCGCATTCAAGTCATCATCATCGCATGGTTATTTGGCTCATTTATTGAAGGATCTGCTGGTTTTGGCACCCCGGCAGCAGTCGCTGTGCCGCTTCTTGTCGGTCTCGGATTTCCTGCTATGGCTGCCGTTATTGCAGGTATGGTAATCCAAAGCACACCTGTTTCTTTTGGTGCAGTTGGAACGCCAATTCTTGTCGGTGTTCAATCTGGTCTTACTGCTGATGCTAGCATCACGAACGATTTCCTTGCTCTTGTAACAATGGTTGGAGGGCGGGTCGCCATTCTTCATGCTATTGTAGGTACACTTATCCCTTTATTTGTTGTAGCACTTATGACTCGTTTCTTTGGTAAAAACAAATCATTTCGGGAAGGGATTAAAGTCTGGAAATTTGCTTTGTTTGCTGCTTTCGCTATGACGATTCCATACGTTATAGTCGCAAATGTCTTAGGTCCAGAATTCCCATCAATGATAGGGGGGCTAGTTGGACTTGCTATTGTAGTTACAGCTGCAAAAAAAGGATTTCTCATGCCACCTGCAAATGAACAATGGGATTTTGATGATAAAGAAAACTGGGATCCTTCCTGGTCAGGAAGCATTGAAATTAAAGATATTGCTCATAAAAGTGGACATATGTCGATGGTCCGCGCGTGGACACCATACGTTCTAGTTGGTTTACTTCTTGTAGCAACTAGATTGAAAGCGCTACCATTAATCGATTGGTTTCAAGCCTGGACGGTTTCAATACCTAATATTTTCGGTACTCAGATTTCGTCGAGCTTTCAGCCGCTTTACTTACCAGGCACGATTTTTATACTTGTCTCACTAATCACTTTTGTCATTCATCAAATGAATACGACTGCTTATGTTCGAGCATGGAAACACTCTGGTAAAACGATGATCGCTGCTTCAACTGCACTCGTCTTTACTGTTCCTATGGTTCAAGTATTCTTAAATTCCGGTGGTGGAGGGGCAGGATTTGATAAAATGCCGCTAGAACTCGCTAACGGTGTTGCAGCTCTAACAGGAGATTTTTGGCCTCTTTTTGCTTCATTCATCGGCGGTATTGGCGCATTTATTGCCGGTAGCAATACAGTCAGTAACATGATGTTTTCCTTATTCCAATATGATGTAGGAGCTCAAATTGGTGTAGATGCAACGTGGATTGTCGCTCTACAAGCTGTAGGAGGCGCAGCCGGGAACATGATCTGCGTTCATAACGTAGTTGCTGCTTCTGCAGTTGTAGGACTAGTAGGTAAGGAAGGGGACGTTATTCGAAAAACGCTTATCCCATTTGTTTATTATGCAACGATGGCTGGTGCACTCGGTTATTCAATTGTGTGGACTTCTGAAAAGGGAATATTTAATATCGGAACGATACTCACCACACTCATTGGAGTTGCAGCGATTTATATCATTGCAACGAATCGCTCTAAAAGTACCGCTATTGCCGTTGATAATAACCCTTATAAATCCATTAAATAATCAGAAGCACCTGCCACTTTACATGGCAGGTGCTTCTGTCTACTATGAAGCTTTTGATTCAATCAATGATTCTTTTTCAGGTTTTCTTATAGATGAAGCATGAAAAACGAGATTTAACAGAATAGCCATTACACTTCCAGCGACGATCCCATTGTCAGTAAGAATTTGAATGCTAGCTGGCAGCTGTTCGAACACGGAAGGAGCAGCTGTAACACCAAGACCAATGCCAATTGAACAGGCTATGATAAATAAGTTTTCTTGTGAGTTAAAATCAACTCGCGTTAGCATTTTTATGCCATATGCCATCACCATTCCAAACATGACAAGCATTGCTGCTCCAAGAACCGGTGCAGGTATAATCGTTGTAACGGCTCCAATTTTTGGAACAAGACCAAGAACAACTAACATACCACCAACGAGGTAAATGACCTGTTTTTTCTTAATGCCTGAGAGCTGGATCAAACCCACATTTTGGGAGTATGTAGTATAAGGGAAAGCATTAAACAATGCCCCTAGAACAATTGCAACACCTTCAGCACGGTATCCCTTTTTCACATCTTCCTCTGAAATCTCCTGTTCACAAATGTCACTTAGAGCAAAGTAAACACCTGTAGATTCTACGAGGCTTACGAGAACAACAAGAATCATTGTTAATATAGCTGTAAGTTCGAAGGTTGGCACACCAAAATGAAGAGGTTCAATAAGGTGAAACCAGGAAGCATCTTTAACAGGAGCTAGATCAACCAAACCCATGAAACTGGCTACAATCGTACCTACTACAAGACCGATTAATATGGCGATAGATCTAACAAATCCATTTGATAGCCTTGTTAACACAATAATGAAGAGTAGCGTCCCTAGTGCAAGCGATATATTTTGCAAAGAACCATAGTCTCCAGCGCCTTCTCCACCTGCCATATTTCCCATCGCAACAGGAATAAGAGTTATTCCAATAACGGTAACGACTGATCCGGTTACAACTGGGGGGAAGAATGCGATTAATTTACTAAACACAGGGGAAATCAGGATAACAAATATTCCCGCTGCTAAAATAGCTCCATAGATAGCTGTTA
The DNA here is from genome assembly GCF_028610665.1 of Guptibacillus sedimenti. NCBI lineage: Bacteria > Bacillati > Bacillota > Bacilli > Caryophanales > Guptibacillaceae > Guptibacillus > Guptibacillus sedimenti. Next base: position 245,019 of record NZ_JAQQWV010000003.1, on the reverse strand, counting down.
TCCCGTATTGTCCACCAATTGCAATCATTGGTCCGACTGCAGTAAACGTACAACCAAGAACCACCGGTAAGCCAATACCAAAGAAACGGTTCTTCCAAACTTGTAAAATAGTAGCTATTCCACACATAAAGATATCAATTGAAACAAGATAAGTTAGGTCACTTCCACTTAGCCCAAGTGCACCTCCAACAATTAGAGGAACAACAACAGCACCCGCATACATGGCAAGAACATGTTGAATACTTAGAGAAGTGTATTTAAATAGATTCATACATAATCTCCTCTTCAGTAAACGTTACCTTGCCAGCTTCTAATTCGGATATCATGGCTAGTGACTCAACTCGATAACCCTTTTCTCGTAATCGTTTTCCGCCATCCTGAAATGCTTTTTCAATTAGAATTCCAATCCCTGCTGTAGTTGCTCCAGCTTTAGCAACAACTTCCAATAATCCTTCAGCAGCTTGTCCATTCGCTAAAAAATCGTCAATAAGGAGAACATGATCCTGCTCAGATAGAAATTTACTAGAAATAGAGATTGTGTTGGACTCTTGTTTTGTATAAGAATAGACATCCGCAGTTAATAAATCTTCGTTAAGAGTAAGCGACTTTTTCTTTCGAGCAAAAATCAAAGGGACATTTAGTGTTAAGGCAGTGAATACTGCGGGGGCTATCCCTGAAGATTCCAATGTTACAACTTTTGTCACCCCTAAATTAGCAAATCGATTTGCAAACACTTCTCCAATTTCTTTCATTAATTGAGGGTCTACCTGATGATTCAGAAAAGTATCCACCTTTAAAACGCTATCAGATAGTGCAATACCCTCCTGTTTAATTTTCTTTTTTAAATTTTCCATGTTGAATCCTCCTTTAATACAAAAACCCGAAGAACATCTTACCCACTAAAGAGTGAGCAAAATATCCTTCGGGCCTGTAGAAAGATGCATTTCTGGCACAGAAGTTTGCTCACTCATAGTCGGATCATTTACGGTGAACCGGTAGAAACTTGCAAGCCATATTCTTGCGGTTATATGAGTGATGATGTTCATAAGGTTATGAATGGTATTATAAACCAACACCAAAATCGTTGTAAAGAAAAACTTAACAATACTAGATTAATAACACATTTATGTTCGTGTTTTGTGCAATTAATTTCAGTTAACTGCTAATTATTACTATTCCATCCATTAGAAGGCCGGATTCATTGAATCCGGCCCTTGTTAGGTTTAATTTAACCCTTCGTTATGTCAGAAAGAAGTTTGTAAGACTTCTTCCTTTTCTCGTGATCATAGATTGATGAAATAACCATCATTTCATCCGCTTGAGTTTCATCAAGGAACTCCTGCATTTTCTTTTCAACGGTTTCCGGTCCACCTACAATGGAAGTGGCGAGCTGTTGATGAAGAGCTGCTAATTCATATTCACTAGCATTCAATTTCTCAACTGGCGGCTGCATTGGTGCTTCGTGATTGCGAATTAAGTTAAGGAACTGCTGCTGAAGCGTTGTAGCTAGGAAGTTAGCCTCTTCATCAGTATCTGCCACAATTATATTCACGCCTACCATTGCGTAAGGCTCTTCCAATACTTTTGAAGGCTTAAAATGACTTCGATAAGTTTCTAAAGCACTAATTGTATTTTTTGGTGAGAAATGACTAGCGAATGAATAAGGGAGACCTAGTTCTCCAGCAAGCTGAGCACTATATAAACTTGATCCAAGAAGCCAAATTGGAATATTTAATCCTTCACCAGGAACGGCTCGAACTGGAGAAGTACCCTGACTTAATGTAGGATCGAAGTAAGATCGTAGTTCGCCGAGTAGATCTGGGAAGTCTTGCCCCATTGATCCTTGTCCTCGTCTTAAAGCGAATGCAGTTCGCTGGTCAGTACCAGGGGCACGACCGAGACCTAGATCAATTCGGCCTGGGAAGAGGGATTCTAGTGTTCCAAATTGTTCCGCAATAACAAGTGGTGAATGATTCGGAAGCATAACGCCTCCTGAACCGACGCGAAGAGTGGACGTTCCTGCAGCCACATGTCCAATGACGACTGACGTAGCTGAACTTGCGATAAAGGGCATATTGTGATGTTCTGCAAGCCAAAAACGATTGTAGCCTAATTTTTCTACGTGCTGAGCTAAATCTCGTGATCTGTGAAGAGCATCCGAAATCGCACCAATTTCTTTAACAGGCGCTAAATCTAGGACAGAATATGAAATATCTTTTAATTGTTTTTTCGTTTGGTTAGACATACGTTCATCTTCTTTCTTTTTAATAGATTTCTTACTTCTATAAAAACCCATTCCCAATTCTATCAGGGGCGTCTTGTAATAGAAAATAATCCGCTCATCAACACGTATGTCAGAGGAATTATCTGTACATACTAATTACTAGAATCGATTAGTAGGAGGGAAGAGGATGGAAGAGTCTCGTTATCGAATCATGTTTACTTATCGGATGAGAAGCGTTGGGTTCCTCTGTTTACATTGTTTTGATACGATTGAAAAACAAATCGTTACTGTACCTGTTTATAGTGGTTACAATGGAATGGAGATCCATCACGATTCCATGCAGCGGTTTCCAGAAGAATTGCTCGAAACGCTTCGTAATGAAAAAGAGAAGATTGACGATGGATTCTATTCCATACGAACCTGGGACGTTGAAAATCTTGGATAAAAACAAATGAGCCGATGTTGCATGCACTGCAACATCGGCTTTTGTTTATTTTTAATGCATCCAGTTAAAACACCATAATTGCAATCCATCCAAGTGCGCCAGAGGCAACCGCATAAAACAACATAGGCCCCATCGTCATCCGAATAATCGTTCCTTCTTTTCCGACCATTCCGACAACTGAAGCAGCTGCCACAACGTTTAAAACACAAATCATATTCCCTGCATTAGCACCTAATACTTGAAGTGAAAGAACAAGTTGTTCATTCATTTGAAGCTGATCCGCTACGCTAAATTGAAAGAGTGAGAACATCATATTGCTAAATGTCGCACTTCCTGAAATGAATGAGCCGAGTGCACCAATAAACGGGGCAACAAGTGGCCAGGCATCGCCAACTGCGTTCGCAACAAGTGTCGCAAGCTCCATTGGCATGCTCAGGAGATTAGAACCATTAATACCAGAATTGATAAAAATCCGAACCATAGGAACCGCTGTTCCAAGCGCAATGACTGTCCCAACCATTGTTTTTATGGAATCCATCATTGTATTTTTCACAGCTGTTCGTGTCATTTTATGGAGAAAGATGGTAACGACGATAACAACAATGAAAATAGTTCCAGGTAAGTACAAAGGTTCAAAAGAAGTACTGATCTCCGTTCCGAGAATGTCTTGCCAGCCTATCTTAACGGAACGGAGCCATCCTTTTATAGGAAGGAAATCCAACCTCGTAAGCACCAATAAAATCGCAACGAGCAAATAAGGAATCCAGGCTACACCTAATGAAAGAGAATGGTGAGGCTTCAAGTTCGTTTGGTTTACACGGTTGAAATCCCAGGGCTCATCAGGAAGAAGAAAGCCTCTTTTGGCAGCTGGAATCACGATGGAAAGGCCAACAAGCCCACCAATAATAGAAGGGAATTCAGGTCCTAGTAAAGTAGCTACGATAAAAGCAGGTACGGTAAAGCTAAATCCAGCAAATAAGGCGAACTTCCATATAGAGAGCCCCTCTTTCCAAGAATGATTTTCACCGAAAAAGCGCGTTAACATCATCACTAAGATTAAAGGAATTAACGTGCCGACAAAAAGATCAATCATGACAGCACTTTGAGTAATGGCCTGAAGGTACTCTCCCATTGACTGACTACCAATAGAAGTTGCTACTTGATCTGCAATGGCTGGTCCCTGTCTAAGCCCCTGATCTACACCAACGATAATAGGTGTTCCTACCGCTCCGAATGATACAGGACTACTATCTGCAATAAGCGCCATCGTAACGGCGGAAAGGGGAGGGAATCCAAGAGCAACTAGAAGCGGAGCACCAATTGCAGCTGGGGTACCAAACCCTGCTGCTCCTTCAATAAATGCACCAAACAACCAGGCAATAATAATGAGTTGAACCCGACGATCCATCGATATGCCCATAAATCCCGCTCGAATCGCATCAATCGCACCACTGTTTCGTAACGTATTTAAAAGCAGAATCGCTCCAAATACAATCCAGATAATCGATAAAGCAATGATCAGCCCTTCCATAGAAGCTGCCACAATTTGTATAACTGGTATTTTCCAAATAAAAAAAGCTACGATTGCAGTAAGTAGTAAACTTCCTGGCATAGCTGTAGTAGCCGGAAGGCGTAGTAGGACAAGCAAGATAAATACCGCAAGAATCGGCGTTAATGCCGCAAAAAGTTGGAGTCCATTCATTTTTCTCACCTTTTCTATGAGGTTAATGTGATCTCTTTCACATATAGCTTATCTAAAATCACCTAAACATTAAGTGACAAACCTCACACTTTAAAACAAACTAGGAAAAGAAAATCTGTTAAAATAGCTTTGAATCAATAATGAAGGAGCTGATATTATGTTAAAAAAAGTCGATTACTTTTTCTATCCTGTTGACGTTACCCAGCCTACTGGGGCAGAAGTGACGTATTATTGGGAAATTAGCGTGGCGGAATACGAAGGTAAAATCTATGCATATGCGAAGGCGGACGAATTTGGAAGAAAAATTCGCTGGCACCAAAGTGATCAGCCTGATAAAGAAAGTGCTCTTACAGTCATTCAAGAAAAATGTAAATCTCAAAGCAAGTAAGAAAAAAGCTAGCGAACTTTGCTAGCTTTTTTAGCACATCGTAACCTATCCAGGTTGTTCATTTTGGCATGCGTTCGGTACATTCAGGGTACGATGAAGAAAAATGGCCAACAAGATAGGATGACGAACGCATGAACCAGAAAATCATAATCCTTAGCACACTTTTATTAGCGCATATTCTCTTGTTTTTAAGCTTTGTTCACTATCCAGAAACGTTTTGGCCTGTTTTTACTGTCACACTTGCGATTTTAATTTTCCTAAGTGTGAAAACAGGAACGCTTTCGTTTCGAAAAATAACAATTAGCAACTGGTGTTATATCCTGATTAGTGCCATCTTGCTTTATGCGATTTCGTATATTGGAATAGAAGGAATCAAGTGGGTTTATCCCTCATTATTTGAAGACATGGAACGCTTTTACGATATTGTGGAACCAGTTAAAGCCTGGCATTTTATTAGTCTTATTCTAATCGTCATCCCAGGAGAAGAGATATATTGGAGAGGGTATATCCAGCAACAATTGAAACGGTATAAAAAAGGAGACACCATTTTCATCGCAACCATTTTATATGCGACAGCCCATCTTTACTCAGATGCCTATTTATTAGTAGCAGCAGCAATAGGCGGCGGAATGGCGTGGGGATGGCTATATGAAAAAACAAAAAATTTTTGGGTCCCACTCCTATCGCATATTCTTTTCGATCTTCTTATTCTCGTTTTTATTCCGCTACTTTAAGGAACAAATGACTTTTCCTAATGGGGAAGGTCGTTTTCTTTTTCACTCAATCCCTGCAAATGATGTCACTATTCTAGACTAAGCGGTTGCGACTTGGTTATACTTCTAGTAGTATTAGAATGAATGGCTAAGAATTGAAAAGAGGGTTATAAATGAAAGAATCAATATACGGATTAACGTTTGATCAGCTAACTGAATGGTTGCTAGAACGTGGTCACAAAAAATTCCGTGCCTCCCAAGTTTGGGATTGGCTCTATAAAAAACGTGTTAAAGAATTTTCTCAAATGAATAACGTAAATAAAGACTGTATTAAGCTATTGGAAGAGAATTTTGCTATCCAGACATTAACTCAAGAAATCAAGCAGGAATCTTCTGACGGTACGATTAAGTTCTTGTTCAAACTACAAGACGGAAACGTTATTGAAACGGTACTCATGCGTTTTCATTACGGTCAATCGGTCTGTGTGACGACACAAGTAGGTTGTAATATCGGTTGTTCCTTCTGTGCAAGTGGACTTCTTAAAAAGAGCCGTGACCTTACAAGTGGAGAAATTGTTGAGCAAATTATGAACGTTCAGCACGCCCTTGATGAAAAGGCTAATGAAGAACGCGTAAGTCACATTGTTATTATGGGAATTGGGGAACCATTTGATAACTACGATAATATGATGGACTTCCTTCATATCGTTAATTCTCAAAAAGGTCTTTGCATTGGCGCTCGCCATATCACGGTTTCTACAAGTGGACTTGCGAAGCAAATTTACGATTTTGCCAATGAAGATTTACAAGTGAACCTTGCGATCTCACTTCACGCGCCTAATGATGAGCTTCGAACCAAGATTATGAAAATCAATAAAGCTTATCCACTTGGAAAACTAATGCCTGCAATTGATTACTATCTTGAGAAAACCAACCGCAGAATTACGTTCGAGTATATCATGTTGAGAGATGTTAATGATCACGTAGAAGAAGCGAAACAACTCGCCAATCTACTAGCTGATAAGCGCCATCTTTCATACGTAAACTTGATTCCATACAACCCGGTTGATGATCACTCTTATCAGCGTAGTGAAAAAGAATCGATTCTTGCGTTCTATGATACGCTTAAGAAGAACGGCATTAACTGCGTGATCCGTCATGAGAACGGGACAGACATTGATGCAGCTTGCGGTCAGCTTCGTAGTAAGCAAGTGAAGAAACTAGAAAACGCAGGAAAATAGCACGAATAAAAAGACGCTCACCATAAATGGTGGCGTCTTTTTATATACAAAGGCAATCACACCAACCATTTTTTAATGCATACACTGAAAACAAGCTAGCTTGAGTTCAACTTGTGAGTAAGGAGACAAAATATGAAAGGTTTAATGATTGTTTTTAGTTTACTATGCATCTGGATTGGATCTGGACTATACACGGATTATCAACGTGAAAGCCTACCTTTTGAGTTAATGGGGGAAGATACAAGCATAAAGTCTGGATATAACGATATTTATATTTTTAGAGAAAATAAACAAATTACTTCACTTGAAGTGTTCGATCAAACTAGAGAACGGGTAAAAGTATATCAAATAGATGATTTAAAGGACCTATACCCATCAGCTTCTTATATAAAAGGAGAAGTGAAAGAAGGAAAACTCTATCTTTTATACGATGAAGGCGGAAAAGTTGTTTCCAAAAGAGTTGTAGTTGGTGCCAGAGGATCTTTATCATTTATGCCTGAAAGAAAATAAATTTTCCTAACAAATCGCCAATTCGTTTTCAGGATTGGCTTTTCTTCTTATAAGAATTAAGTTGATCGGGTCATCACAACAGCAATACCTGTTATAATGGCGTTACTATTGCATAGAGAGGGATTTATATGACAAAGAGCCTTACGAACTCTGAGAGAGATCAAATACTACAAGATCTTACATTTGACCAACAATCATATCTTATGAATATTCTTAAACGAGGTAAAAAAACAGCATTTGCGAATGTGATTGCTCAAAGTAAAGGAAGAATGATTCCAAACGGAGCTACTGATGAGGAAATTGGAATGTTGCTTGACGATTGGATACTAGACGATTACCTGGATGCAGGCGCTGTCTCAGAAGATCTAAAATGCGAATGTGGTCGTGCATTACGCTATCAATATATTGTTCGACATGTAAAAACAGGTGAAGTGCGTCGTTTTGGTATTAATCATTTCGAAGAACACACTGGCTTACCAGGTACCATCGTAAAAGAAGTTGTACAAGGTTTTACAAAAATTGATTATGAGTTAGATGAACTCTTATTAAAAATGCAAAACGGCTCTCCTACATATGACATCCCTGAAGGTTTGAAGCTACCAACCGATATTGAAGAGCCACTTTCCTTACAACTTCCGTTACTTGATCGACAAGAAAAACGGTTAAATAGTTTAATCAGAAGTTACCGTGAAGAAAAAGAAGCGTTACAAAGAGGTAGTAATACGTTAGAGGCTTTAGATATCCCAACACAGAAAAAAGAAGACTTGAAACCTAAAGAAACTCTAACTCAAGATGAGTTACAAGGCTCTTTTGATTTGTTCGCTGAAGAAGCGCAGGAACCTTTACAAGAAATAACAAGTGAGAAACCGAAAGAAACTTATTTTGTGGGAGATCTTTCGTTTCCAACTCAGAAAGCGATAGACGGCTATATTCAACAAGGTACAGAGAGTGCGTTGATGATTTGCGAGCTCTTAATCAAAGAAGGAAAAGTTCAAGACAAACGCTACTCGACAAAGAAACCGAAAATTTACTATGCAGTTTGCACGTATCTCGATTCTTATGTGGCATCGGGCTCCATGTCTGTTGAGCCGCTTGGACGGGAAGATCGCATTTATCGATTAAAAAGAGGACGATGATCCTGACATTTCATAATTATCAGATAAAGCATTGACATTTCATTATACCAGGTCTATAATTTCAAACATGTTCGAAAATTAAATCAATACTCTTATCAAGAGTGGCGGAGGGAATAGGCCCTATGATGCCCGGCAACCTTTCAACTTCAGTTGAAGCTGGTGCCAAATCCTACAGATGATGTCATCTGGAAGATAAGAGGAGGATTCTGTTAGTAATCCCTCTTCTTATTTTTTAAGAAGAGGGATTTTTTATTTTACAGAGAATAAGGAGCTGTTACACATGAAAAGAACACTTCAACAACGCCTGCAAGATGGCCCAGTCATTTGCGGGGAAGGTTATCTGTTTGAATTAGAACGACGTGGTTATCTCCAAGCAGGATCATTCGTGCCAGAAGTTGCCCTAGATAATCCCGAAGCTCTTAAACAAACCTATCGAGATTATATGCTTGCAGGATCTGATGTCGTGCTAGCTTTTACGTATAATGGCCACCGAGAGAAAATGAGAATTATTGGAAAAGAAGAGTTGCTAGAGCCCCTCAATCGACAAGCGATTCGTCTTGCAAAAGAGGTAGCAAAAGAACACCCTGAAGAAGAAGCACTTGTAGCAGGCAATATATCAAACACAAATCTATTTGACCCTGACGATGAAGACAGTAAAGAACAAATTCGTTCCATGTTTGCTGAAATGGTAAAATGGAGTAAAGAAGAAGGCGTTGATTTCATTAATGGGGAAACATTTTATTATTACGAAGAAGCGAAAATAGCCTTAGAAGAAATTCAAAAACATGATCTTCCAGCAGTTATTACACTTGGACTTATGAGTGAAAACATTTTAAGAGACGGCTATACCGTTGAGGAAGCTTGCCGGTTGCTAGAAGAACATGGAGCGCTAGTTGTAGGAATGAACTGTTTTCGAGGACCCGCTACAATGCAGCCATACATCGAGAAGATTAGGCAGTCTGTTACTGGATATGTTGGCGCACTCCCCATTCCTTATCGCACCACAGAAGAACATCCAACATTTTTTAACTTACCTGATGGCGGCTGTGCCTGTACATTGCCTACAGAGACAACCTTTCCAACATCTCTCGATCCACTTTATTGCAACCGTTATGAATTAGCAGAATGGGCAAAAGAAGCAAAAAGTGTCGGGGTAAATTATTTTGGACTATGTTGTGGTGCTTCTCCAAGTATGTTGAGAGAAGTCGCTGAAACAGTAGGTAGAAAAGCTGTGAATTCTATTTACTCTCCAAATATGGAGAAACATTTTCTGTTTGGATCAGATGAATCGTTAAAGAAAAACAATACGGCATATCGACAGAAGGCATAGATGATGACAAAACGGAGCGGGAAACCTCTCCGTTTTTTACTGCAAAAAGAATAGGCCAGTAACGTATTGGCAATAACGATAAAAAGAAAGTGAAAATGGAACCAATACAGATATGTCTGCATGTAATAAAACATCAATACATTTTACGATTGATCCCGGCCCGATTTTTGTTATAAAAGCAGCTTTTCGCAATGAAAAATCTTGCTTTTTATATCCTTAGCGTAAGATTCATTTGAAAATAGTAGCTTCTTTTGTCAAAATGATCATATTCAGACATCAGTTGTGTTATTATTTTAAATGTGTTTGAATATGTGACACAACGAAACTCTAATGAAATCATAACAAAAAGAACTTGTTTTATAAGCGAGGTAGCCTATGGATAATCAAAATGTAATAAATGAACTCCGCTCGATTTTGCCAGAAGCGGAATTGAAAATAAATGAGCCTTTAAATGCCCACACCTATACTAGGATGGGTGGATGTGCAGATGTTCTTGTTTTTCCTAACACAATTGAAGATGCAAGAGCTGCGGTAGAATATGCTTTTCAAAAAAAATATCCTTTAACGATACTCGGGAAAGGTTCGAATGTAATCATTCAAGATGGTGGTATTCGCGGTATTGTCTTGAATCTATCTTCTTTAAAATCGATTAATAAAAAAGACAAAAAAGTGATTGCTCAAGCAGGCGCTCGAATTATTGATGCATCTGAATTTGCGCGTGATGGCAAACTTAGCGGTCTCGAGTTTGCATGTGGTATACCAGGTTCTGTTGGTGGAGCTGTTTATATGAACGCAGGAGCATACGGTGGAGAGATAGCTGATTGTCTCGAAAGTGTGCTCGCTGTAACGAAAGAAGGAAAGTTAATTAAATTAACCGCTGATGAACTTGATTTATCTTATCGTCACAGTAACGTAGATGAAAAAGGTTTGCTTGTTTTAGAAGCAACCTTCGCTCTAAAAGATGGCGACTATAATGAAATCAAAGCGATCATGGATGACCTAACTGAGAAGCGCGAAACAAAACAGCCGCTAGAATACCCTTCTTGTGGTAGTGTATTTAAACGTCCTCCTGGACTATTTGCAGGTAAATTAATTCAGGACTCTGAACTCCAAGGTACACGAATCGGTGGGGCCGAAGTTTCTAAAAAGCATGCTGGATTTATTGTAAATATCGATAATGCTACTGCAACAGACTATTTGGATGTGATTCATCACGTTCAAAGAACAGTAAAAGAAAAGTTTGATGTCGAGCTTGAACGTGAAGTACGCGTTATTGGTGAACCACCTGAGCAAGCATAAAGAGAAGTCAGCCACTCAATTGAGCGGCTGTTTTTTTGTGATTTATTTAAGATAGACAACTTTTGATCATACTGTGAACAAATTCAATCTGCACGATAAGTGCACAATTTCTAGATAAAGTAGTCTTTGATGGTAAATGAAACCAATCATAGGAGGGTATATATGAAAACAAAAAAAGTTATTTTAGGATTAGGATTATCACTATCACTTATTCTTGCAGCATGTGGAAACAATAACGAGGGCATAAATCAGGAGTCCGAAAACAACCAATCGACTTCTAACACTTCAGCAAACTCCGAGAATCACATGGAAGAGATGGAACACTCCGGCTCTTCAGAAGTACCTGAAGGGTTAAAAAGGGCTGAAAATCCTGCTTATCCAGAAGGCAGTAAAGCAATCATTGAAACAGATCATATGAAAGGAATGAAAGGTGCAGAAGCCACGATCTCAGGAGCTTTTGAAACTACCTCATATGTTGTTTCCTATATGCCTACGAATGGTGGAGAACTTGTAGAGAATCACAAATGGGTGATCCACGAGGAACTTGATCAACCTGATAACGCGCCTTTAACACCCGGTACAGAAGTAACGCTTAATGCTTCCCATATGAAAGGGATGGAAGGAGCCAATGCAACAATTGATTCAGCCAACCAAACTACTGTTTATATGATAGACTATATGCCGACAACTGGAGGCGAAGAGGTAACCAATCATAAATGGGTAACGGAAGATGAATTATCTCCTATTGAGCAATAAAGTTTATAGATGTCGCGCAATGGCGAATGAATAAGACAACACATAAAGGATGAATTGTTTTGAAGAAACATTGGATAATAATTTTTGGGGCGCTGCTTCTTATTATTGCAGGATGTCAGGAAGAAAACTCAAAACCAGTAGAAAGCAATAATGAGGTAAAGGAAACCCAAAAGAAAGAAAAAGAAACGGCATCGTTATCAGAATCAAACTTTTATAAACCGACTTCACGCAAGCAAATTAACCATGTTCATGGAATCGGGTATCCTGGCAATCAACATGAATTATTCGTGGCGACTCATCTAGGACCGCTGATTTATCTTGATGGAACCTGGTATGAAGCTAAAGCAAACAACCATGACTATATGGGCTTCCAGGCCGCGTCTGATGGTTTTTATAGTAGTGGACACCCTGGCGAAGCATCCGATTTACCAAATCCGCTCGGATTAATCAAAAGTACTGATCGAGGAAAGACGCTCGAGCAGCTAGGTTTTCAAGGAGAATCTGATTTTCACTATTTAGCGGTAGGCTATGAAACGCACAGCATTTATGCCGTAAATCAACAGAAGAACAGCGAAATGGACATAGGTGTTTATTATAGTGAGGATGCAAGTGATTGGAATCAAGTAAACTTAAAGGGGACTCCCGATCAAATTAATGGGATTTTCGCTCACCCTAGTGATGCTAACGTCGTAGCCATAACTTCGCCAAAGGGACTTTACCTTTCTGAAGATCAAGGAGAGTCGTTTACACCAATGACAAAGGGCAGCTCTATCACCTCAATGGTCTTTCTTAAAGACCGTATCATCTTCGCCAAACAGGGAGCAGCTAGCCAACTTGTGTCCCTTAAGAACAGAGAAGAAACGCCCATTTCTATGCCGAACAAAATAGAAAAGGCGATTGATTATCTCGCGGTGAATCCACAAAATGAAAATGAGATTTCTTTTCATACATCTGATGGTAGTCTCTATCAAACAAAAGATGGCGGGGAATCTTGGGTCACTTTAATCGATCAGGGTAAAATAAACTAATTGCGACATCATGTCTCCTACTTAAACTTTCAACAATTCCCTCAAATTATCCAGAATTTGTGCAGAATTAATGAAATTTACATCTTAGCAACTTTATTTCGTTTTTACGTTTATTATCAAGTAAATAGGAAAATATGACAGTGTATTACATTATTAAGGAGGAATTTAATCATGTCACATGAAAAGTACGGTTCAATGATTCAAACACTCCACGAATGTATGACTGCATGCAATCACTGCTATGACGCTTGTTTAAAAGAAGAAGATGTAAAAATGATGGTTGAGTGTATTCGTTTGGACAGAGAATGTGCGGATATCTGTGGATTTCTTGAACAAGCCCTTGTAAGAGGAACCCCATTTGCCTCTGAACTTGCTCAAGCATGTGCTACCATTTGTGAGGCATGTGGAAACGAGTGTAAAAAGCACGATCACAAACACTGTCAGGATTGTGCAGAGTCATGTTTTAAATGTGCGGAAGAGTGTAAGAAATTAGCAGCATAATTGTAGAATGAGTTAAGAAGTCTGTTGAATCATAAGCAGGCTTCTTTTTTTATCACCAATTTGTTCATCTTGAAACAAAGCAGACAAGCTGCACACTTTCTCGATATAATGCTGGTAGAATAGCTGAAGACAAGGAGAGAGAAATGAGATTGAAGAGAAAAAGTAAATTAGCAACAAAATTAGGTCTGTTTTTTCTTACAAGCATCTTACTCCTTGAGGGGATTTTGTTTCTGGTGCTATACTTCGGCTTTTTAAATGAGCGGATTATGGCTGAAACTGATGCCCTTCTAGCGCGGGGAAACAGTCATAGAGATGTCCTAGAAAAACATTTCGATCGTGAAACAATGGAACACGTTGCTCTAATGGAATCTGAAGCTGAAACTCAAGTAATTATTACAGATGAAAGGAATAGCGTTCTCGTTCATTCGAATACTGTGACGTCTATGATCAGAACAACCCTTGCCTCATCATCTCCTCTTCCAGTGTCAGGAGATATAGTGGAAGGCGATTGGGGCAATGAACCTTATGTTATGACCGGTTCTCCCATCGTGGTAAATGATGAGCTTGTCGGAAACGTCTATATGATCCTCGATACAAAGAGTATTCGCGAAGTACGCGATCATTTAACAACCCAATTTTTGATCATTAGTGGTCTCGCACTCTTCCTCACCGTTATTACAATTATTTATCTTTCAAGGATGATTACACGTCCATTGATTGAGATGAAAGTAGCAACGCAGCAAATGAGCACAGGGGATCATAATGTCTCCTTAAAAGTGGATCGAAACGACGAATTAGGTGAATTAGCGAAAGGGATTCAAAGCTTATCAGATGATTTGCTCCGATTAAAAAATGATCGTAGTGATTTTCTAGCGAATATTGCTCATGAACTAAGAACACCGTTAACTTATTTGAGTGGTTATGCAGACATCGCTCAACGAGAAGAGTTATCTTCTACAGAGAGAAGTACTTATCTTTCAATTATTAAAGAAGAATCAGAGAACTTAACTTCTCTCGTTCGAGATTTGTTTGATATGGCTAAAATGGACCAACAAGGATTTGTGATCGATCGTGAGGAAGTCGAATTGTGTTCGTTGATTCATCAGGTAAGGGAGAAAGTAAGGCCTGCTTTTGAAGGTAAGGGGATTAATCTTATCGTGTCCTGTCAGAATAAAATCCATCTTGATATTGATTCTACAAGGTTTTCTCAAGTGATTTTAAACCTTTTGGACAATGCTCTGCATTATAGTGAGTCAGGAAAAACGGTACTCATCGAAGTTCAATCTTTTCAAAGCGACGTGATTGTTAGAGTAATTGATGAGGGAGAAGGAATTCCTGAAAAGGATTTGCCTTTCATTTTTGAACGTCTCTATCGGGTTGATAAGTCACGTTCAAGAAAGTACGGAGGTTCTGGACTTGGTCTTGCTATCGCTAAAGAAATTATCGAGAAGCATGGAGGTAGTATAAAGGCGGAAAGTCAAAAAGGAAAAGGGACAACGATCACCATTGTTTTGTTAGGAGGTGAATCACGTGAAAAATGTGCTGATTGTAGACGATGAAGAGCGGATGGTAGAGCTAATCTCTCTTTATTTGAAACCAAATGGGTACACCATTTATGAAGCATATACAGGCATAGAAGCACTACATAGATTAACTGAACACAAAATAGATCTCGTTTTGTTAGATATAATGATGCCCGACATGGACGGCTTTGCGACGTGTGAAGAAATCCGAAATCAATCAGAGGTGCCGATTATCATGTTAACAGCAAGAGAGCAAAATGAAGATATTGTTAAAGGATTCAAGTTAGGCGCAGATGATTACATCACAAAACCATTTGATGAACGTGTTCTTCTTGCTAGAATGGAAGCTTTGGCTCGACGCGTAAAACAAGTTAATCAAAATCAAGTGATCTTCAAAGGACTAACCTGGGATGCAGACAAACATCTCGTATCATATTATAGTGTGCCTATTCCTATGACTCCCATTGAATTTAAGTTGCTTGGCCTATTCTTGAAAAATCCCGAAAAAGTATTTAGCCGAGAACATCTGATCCAGTTGATTTGGGGATTTGAATCAAACACAGAAGGACGCACGATTGATTCACATATTCGAAATTTGCGTGAAAAGTGTAGACATGCGGACTTTCAAATCACCAACCATTTAATCACCATCTGGGGTGTAGGTTACAAGTGGAAAAATGAATCTCCATAATTAATGGTTACCCACGACTATGACTGCCTAATTGGTGGTCATTTTTTCTTTCACATTATCTCGATCAAATCTGGATATTTTTTGGGAACAATAAGTGAAGATGAATAACATCTACCATCTTATACTAAAAGAAGGAGGCTAGTATGGACCATTCTAAGCATGAAGAACATCACCATTCCGAACATAAGCAAGATCACAGTTCTCATCACGCACATATGGTAGAAGATTTTAAAAAGAGGTTTTATCTTTCTTTATTAATCACACTACCTATACTCGTTTTGTCACCTATGTTACAAAATTTCGTTAATCTAAACTTAAGATTCACGGGAGATCTCTACATTTTATTTGCTCTTTCGACTGTTATCTTTTTTTATGGAGGGTGGCCTTTCCTCACAGGAGCATGGAGGGAACTAAAAGATAAAAACCCTGGAATGATGACACTTATTGCACTTGCCATTATCGTCGCATATGTCTATAGTTCATTGACGGTATTCGGTTTATCTGGGAAAAACTTCTTTTGGGAGCTAGCGACTCTAATTGATATTATGCTTCTCGGTCATTGGATCGAAATGAAATCAGTGATGGGAGCATCAAAAGCACTAGAAGAGCTAGTAAAACTGATGCCATCTGAGGCTCATCGTGTTAGCGAAGACGGCTCTATTGAAGATGTTCCTACATCAGAATTAAACGAAGGAGACCACTTGCTTATTAAACCTGGAGAAAAAGTCCCCGTTGATGGAACAATTGTAAAGGGACAATCTTCGATTGACGAATCGATGTTAACGGGTGAATCTGTACCAGTGGAAAAAGAAAAAAATGATGAAGTTATAGGTGCCTCGATTAACGGAGAAGGTTCTTTGACTGTAAAAGTTGAAAAAACCGGTGAAGATAGCTATCTTTCTCAAGTTGTCACAATGGTGAGAGAAGCTCAAGAATCGAAATCAAGAACACAGAATTTTTCAGATCGTGCTGCTAAATGGCTTTTCTACCTTGCGCTTGTAACAGGAATAATAACATTACTAACTTGGGTTTTACTTGGGTATGATTTTGTTTTTGCTTTAGAACGTATGGTGACAGTCATGGTCATTGCCTGTCCACATGCTTTAGGTCTTGCAGCACCTCTTGTCGTCGCAAGATCAACCGCCTTATCGGCGAAAAAAGGACTGCTCATACGCAACCGAACAAGCTTTGAGGAAGCAAGAAAGTTAGAAGCGGTCGTCTTTGATAAGACTGGTACACTAACAGAGGGGAAATTTGGAATAACAGATATCATTACTGAGAAAGAAGAAGATGAAATCATTCTTCTAGCTGCTTCCGTTGAATCTGAATCAGAACATCCGATAGCTCGCGGCATAGTTGAGGATGCAAAAGAGAGAAACGTGAACTTGAAGTCCGTTGAGGATTTTCAATCGATTACCGGTAAGGGATTACAAGCAAGGGTCGATAATAAAAAAGTAATGGTTGTTAGTCCAGGTTATATGAAAGATGAAGAAATCGATTATCAAAAAGACCGCTATGCGGATCTTGCCAAACAGGGAAAAACAGTTGTATTCGTTTTAGTCGATGGAGAATTAGTGGCTATGATCGCACTTGCTGATAGGATTCGAGAAAGTGCAAAGAATGCCATACAGCAATTAAAAAACTTAAATGTCTCATCTATGATGCTTACAGGTGATAATAAACAGGTAGCAACATGGGTTGCGAAACAACTTGATTTAACTGAAATTTATGCAGAAGTTCTTCCTCACGAGAAAGCCGATCAGATAAAGAAAATCAAACAAAAAGGATTAAAAGTGGCGATGACGGGAGACGGAGTGAATGACGCTCCAGCTTTAGCAAATGCTGATCTTGGAATTGCGATTGGAGCAGGAACAGATGTCGCCATGGAAACGGCCGATGTGGTTTTAGTAAAAAGTAATCCTGAAGAGGT
Organism: Guptibacillus sedimenti; assembly: GCF_028610665.1. Classification (NCBI taxonomy): domain Bacteria; kingdom Bacillati; phylum Bacillota; class Bacilli; order Caryophanales; family Guptibacillaceae; genus Guptibacillus; species Guptibacillus sedimenti. Next base: position 227,602 of record NZ_JAQQWV010000003.1, on the reverse strand, counting down.
GGTATCGATTATTGAATTATCAAAAGTAACCTATAAGAAAATGATTCAAAATCTCTGGTGGGCAGCAGGCTATAACATTATTGCCATCCCGCTCGCTGCAGGGGTTTTATATCCAATCGGCATCGTTCTAAGTCCAGCAATTGGTGCGGTACTCATGTCTTTTAGTACGGTTATTGTAGCGATAAATGCAAAGTTATTAAAAGCGTAAATAGCTGGGTTAGAAGCGGTTTTGATCGCTTCTAACTAGTTATCATATTACACTGAACTAAATCGGCACCAACAAATTAAATTATGAGGAGTAAACATGATTACCAAAATACCTACGCGGGTATATAAGTGTGTGCATCAAGTTATAAGGGGGCGATTTTTATGATGAGCGGCGGAATGAACGATGGATTCTGGGGATTCGGATTTTTTGGAATCCTAATTGCTATAGCTATTATTGCAATCATCGTATGGATGATGAAGCCTGAAAAGAAATCAAGTGATTTAAATTCACTCGAAACATTAAAAGAACGGCTAGCTAGGGGAGAAATTTCTGAAGAAGAATATGACCGCTTAAAAAAGAAAATTAGTGAGCAATGAAAAGGCTGAAACGTTTTTTCATAAGTGCAATATCACTCTAGACGTCGAGGTGAAAAAAATGAGAAAAAAAATAATTGGTAGTTCTATGATTGCCATTTTATTGATGATAGGAGGATGGCTTGTTTTTAAGTCACCTTTACTAACTGACAATTCACTTCCCGCAAGTGTAAATCAAGATGGAACTAGCATAATAGAAGTAAATGCTCAAGAAGTGGATGATCGACCAGTAAAGAAATTCAATTTAACTGCGGAAAAAAAAGAATGGAAAATTAGCAAGGAAAAGAAAGTCGATGCCTGGACTTATAATGGAACAGTTCCAGGAGAAGAAATACGTGTAACAGAAGGGGATTACGTAAAGATTCAATTAAAAAATGAATTAGATGTACCAGTTACTATTCACTGGCATGGTGTATTATTACCAAATGAAATGGACGGTGTACCTGGACTTACACAGGATGCTGTTCAACCAGGAGAATCGTTCACATATGAATTTATTGCTGGAGATGCGGGAACGTACTGGTATCACTCACATCAGCATAGCTCATTACAGGTAGATAAAGGTCTTTATGGTGCACTTGTTGTTGAAGAGAAGAAAAAGAAATATGATAAAGATGAAATTTTTATCCTCGATGAATGGGCAGTGAATCAAGATAAACAGAACTTATCTAATATTGGCGGAATGATGATGGGAAGCATGTCAGGAGATGGAGAAGCAGATACGAAGCAAATGTACGATACGTTCACAATCAATGGGAAAGCTGGTTCTTCTATTGAGCCTTTAGTCTTAAAAGAAGGTGAAACAGCCAGGCTACGTTTCATTAATGCAGGGTACCAAGTTCATCGATTGGTATTTCCTGAAGACTCCATAGAAGTAATTGAGACAGATGGTGAAGAAGTATCTGATAAAACAGAATCATCGAATGTATTAGAAATTGCCCCTGGCGAAAGGATTGATGTTGCTTTCACAAAACAGGATGGGGAACCAGCGGTCATTGGACAATCAAATACCATTGAAAATGCAGAGGATATGAAAATTCCAGTCGTTACAAAGAAGGATGACGTTTCTGCAGCAATGAATACACCTCTCAGTTCTAATACATCTGTTGTAGATGGGACAACTTTTGGCAGTGAAAATGTGATATTTACTAAAGTACCAGCTAACCCCGATGTAACGTATAACATGGATTTAAGCATGGGGATGGATATGGGAGAAGGGATGGCATTTCAGATTAACGATGAAACATTTCCAAATACGCCACCCATTCAAGTTGAAAGCGGAGATATCGTAAAGGTCGAAATAACGAACTCTGGAAGAATGAATCACCCAATGCACTTACATGGACATAGGTTTCAGGTTACTTCAAAAAATGGTGAGGAACTGAATGCTCCATTCGTGAAAGATTTAATTCACGTAAAACCTGGTGAAACATATACCATTTATTTTAAAGCAAATAATCAAGGAGAATGGTTGTTTCACTGTCATGATAATAATCATGCAGATCGTGGTATGGTGACGATCGTTGATTATAAAGGGGTCTACTCACCGTTTGAATTAGGAGGAAAAAACAACAATTCACCAAATTAAAAAGGTAAATCGGTGTTTAGCATACTCTTGGGAAAACGAACCAGTATATTAGGTGAAAGTTGAATTAAACTAATCAGTGTGGCTAACGATTAGAAACACGTCTTTTAACTTTTATCTAAGGAAGTGATATGAAGTGAATTATAAAAAGCGTAACACCCAGAAAGGAAAAGGTAAAACCGCTACTGTTATGGCATTAAGTGCTCTTGGTGGAGCGGCAGCCTATGCCCTTACCAACCGTATGCAAAACGGATTTGGTGGCATGCAGCAACATTCACAGCAAAATTCTTCCCAAAAGGCACAATCGCATTCTCAACAGCCTCAACATCAAGATCCTGAATCCTTGAAGCAAATGGCATCCGCTCAAGGAATCGATAATGATGCGATCGCAGAATTCACAAATGCTATAAAAGACGATTTGCGATAAGGGAAGCACTCCCAAGTGGGGGTGCTTTTCTTTAACTAAAGAAGCGCTTTTTTCTAAAATTGACTTGCGATACGGATCGTGATTATTATATGCGTGCTCAAGAAGCAAAAGAGTATGGAATTTTTTGACGAAATCATCCAGAAACAAAATAGATTATCTAAGGGACGGGAAACCGTTCCTTTTTATTTTGCAAAAGGTCAGCGAGTCTCTATGTAGAATAAATAAATTGAATGCAATCGTAATAAATAAAAAGGAGTGTTGAAATGATTAATCAAATCGGTCAAATCATGCTATACGTTGATGATCAGGATGAGGCACTAGCATTTTGGACAGAAAAGGTTGGATTTCATCATGTTGCAGAGGAGAACAATAGCGGGGGAATGAGATGGATCGAGATAGCACCAACTCTGGAAGGGGGGACAAGCATTGTCCTTCATGATAAAGCGTTAATAGCGAAGATGGAGCCTGAGCTTAATCTCGGAACACCATCCCTTATGTTTTACACGAACGATTTAGATCGTTTATACGAAAGTTTTAAGAGTAAAAAAATAACCGTTGGGGAAATTGTGTCGATGCCTTCAGGACGCGTTTTTAACTTTGCAGATCCTGAAGAACATTATTTTGCAGTAATGGAAAAGAACGAAGCGTAAAATAGACTGATTGTTTTTACTGAACATCATCATTCATTTGATGATGTTTTTTTCGTTAAATCCATAACTAAAATGATGATTAAATTTCAGAATAATTGAAAAAGAACTAGAAATGAAGGGAATCATTCATTATAATAAATGAAAAGAAGTATTAACTTCATAAACGAACGAAAGGAGCAGCTATGAACCAGCTTTCCATTAATCAAATGATTAAACAGCATTATCCTTCCCTATCTACCGGTCAAAAAAAAGTTGCAGAGTGGCTCACCCAAAATCATGAGGAAGGAGCATTGCTAACCGCTTTTCAAATGGGAAGGAAAGTGGGAGTCAGTGAAACGACTGTCATTCGCTTCTCCTATGCACTTGGATTTAAAGGATATTCTGAAATGCAGGAATCCGTACGAACTCATTGGTTAGGAAAAACTAGAACCAAACAAGTAGGAAATTCTTCTGATGTACAGGAAGTAACTGAACACACCCTTTTTAACGATATTGTGAAGGAAGAAACGGCTGTCCTACAGCAATTGTTAACGCAAATAGACAAAGACGAGATCTGGAAGGTGATTGATCGTCTGATTAAAGCAAAATCTGTTTACATTGCTGGCTTTGGAAGTTCGTACGGAGCGGCATACTGGCTGCATTATAATCTGAAGCAATTAAGGGAGGGGATTAGTCTTTCGAATTCAAGTGGTTTCTCACCTGAAGATCTTTGTGATCTCACGCAAGATTCTGTTGTCTTTCTGTTTTCATTCCCGCGTTATCGAAGAGAAGCGGTTGACCTTGCTACGTGGTCACAACAGCAACAGATCCCTGTCATCTCCATTACGAATCGGCAATTATCTCCCATAGGCTCGCTTTCAACACTTACCTTAACAACGGAGGAGAAGATGGAGTCAGGTCACCACTCTATTTCCTCAGTAATTAGTCTTTTAGAAATGATCCTAAAAGGAATACACTTCAAAGACCGTGATCGTATTAGTCTTCGTCAACAAAAGTTAGAACAGCTCTACAGTAAACAAAGCTGGTTTGTCGAATAACACGATAAGGAAAAGGTGGAATGTTTATGAATGGATTGCCCAAACCAAAAGAAAACATCAATGTTACTTCTTATGACACAAAGGATATCTTAACGTTTTTAATCCCATCCTTGATTGGAATTCTATTGTTTATTGTCCCTATTAAGCAGGATGGAGGAATCACCATCCCTGTTGCGTTTTTGGCAGGATTAATCAATGATTCCATCGGTACTCTTATTCCAGCCATAACCGTTTTCATTATGGGTGCTTCTACAATCGGTTCGTTTATTGCAATTACAATGAATCCATCATTTATAACGAAAAGAACCGGTTTACATACTTTACTTCACGTAAGTCCTTTCTGGTTAATCGCTCGATTACTCGGAACAGTATTTGCCGGAATGACGCTTTTTAAGCTAGGACCTGAAATGATTCACTCTGAAAACACAGGTGGACTTTTAATCTATGATTTAATTCCAATACTATTTTCAACGTTTTTACTAGCGGGTCTATTACTGCCACTTCTTTTAAATTTCGGATTACTCGAGTTTTTTGGAGCACTGCTTATTAAAATCATGAGACCGCTCTTCACATTACCAGGTCGATCATCGCTTGATTGCCTTGCTTCATGGGTAGGTGACGGGACAATCGGTGTCCTTCTGACAACCAAACAATATGAAGAAGGATATTACACAAAACGAGAAGCAGCTGTCATTGCGACTACTTTTTCAGTTGTTTCGATTACATTTACGATTGTCATTATTACTTATTTAAATTTAGAACAATATTTTCTCCATTACTACGCAACAATCATTATTGCTGGTCTAGTAGCAGCTCTTATTATGCCACGCATACCGCCATTGTCTCGGAAATCAAACAATGGGTATGAGCAAACAGAATTGAAGGAAGAAACGGGAATTCCTAAAAATATTTCATCAGCGAATTGGGGATTTCAACAAGCTGTTTCAAAAGCTCAAAAGAACAAGGGACCGTTGAGCGTAGTAAAAGAAGGAACGCAAAACGTTTTAGATATGTGGTTAGGCGTATTACCGATTGTCATGGCCATAGGTACGATCGCATTAATTACGGCAGAATTTACTCCTTTCTTTTCTTATTTAGGAAAGCCTTTTGAACCTATTCTAACGCTAATGAACGTTCCTGAAGCAGGAGAAGCAGCCCAAACCATGGTTGTTGGATTTGCCGATATGTTTCTACCTGCTGTAATTGGTAGCGGCATTGAAAGTGAATTAACTCGCTTTATCATCGCTTGTGTTTCGGTTACGCAATTAATTTACATGTCAGAGATGGGTGGATTGCTTCTTGGTTCGAAGCTTCCGGTTAGCATTTTCGATTTGATTATTATTTTTCTCATTCGTACATGTATTACCTTGCCGATCGTTGTTGGTATCGCACACGTAATCTTTTAATAGAAAGGAGCATCTTAGTGGAATTTGTAGATGCGCATCATGATGACATATTAAAAACTTATGAAGATCTACATGAACTAGCTGAAGCAAGCTGGCAAGAAGAGAAAACTTCACGTTATTTAAAAGAAAAGCTATCAGACGCAGGGTATCATATTCAAACATTTGAAGGACATTTCGGTTTCGTTGCAGAGTTTAATCGTAACAGCACTGAGGTCATTGCGCTTCGTGGCGATATGGATGCGTTAGTTCAAGAAGTGGAGGGCGTTGTGAAGCCGAACCATTCATGTGGACATGACGCGCATAGTACGATGGTATTATTTGCTGCGCTTTCCCTTATCAAGCAACCAATGAAGCACACCATTCGGTTTATTTTTCAACCAGCAGAAGAAACGGCTGAAGGGGCATTGAAAATGATCGAGGAGCAGGCACTAAAAGATGTTGTCTTTCTCGGAGGGGTTCACTTACGTCCGTCGATTGAAATCCCTCTAGGAAAAGCAGCCCCTGTTATTTCTCATGGAGCAACAACGAGTATAAAGGGATGGATTGAAGGTGTACCTTCTCACGCCGCGCGGCCAGAAAAGGGAAATAACCCGCTCGAAGCAGCCGCGGCTATGATTCAAGCTCTAAAACAAATCCATTTAGACGTTCCAGACGCTTACTCGGTGAAAATCACTGAACTTCATGGAGGTGAAGCTTCCAATTCAATCCCATCGAAAGCGCGATTCACACTGGATTTAAGAGCAAGATCTAACGAGACGATGACCCAACTTATTGGAGAAACGAATCACGTCATGACGAAAGTGGCGGAGTTAACGAAAACAGATATCACTTCCTCCGCTGCCGAATTTTCTCCTGCAGCTGTGAAACATGCACTTGCAATTGACCTTGCGACTATCGCGATAAGCGCCACTTTAGGGCGCGAAAACGTCATATCAGAATGTACGTCACCAGGAGCGGAAGATTTTCATTTCTATGCGTTGAAACACCCTTCAGTCGCTTCAACTATGATTGGGCTCGGCTGTAACCTACTCCCTGGATTGCATCATCCGAACATGCATTTTAATAAAGAAGCCTTAATGGATGGAACGAAGATTCTAATCCAATTACTTTTAGAAGCTGATCAACAGAACTGGCTAGAAAGAAGGTAGCAAAATGAAGACACAACCACTTATGATTCGTACCCTTCATTCAGTGGAAGAACTTGAAGAAGTTAGACGTTTAGAAACAATTGTATGGAGCTTTGATGACTCCGTTCCAGTCAATCAAAGTATGGCAGTTGTGAAAAATGGCGGATTTATTTTAGGAGCCTTTTATGAAGATCAGCTCATCGCATTTCAATATAGTTTTCCAGGATTTGATGGCAAGAAGGTCTATCTCGTTTCTCAAAGTTTAGGAATTCATCCTGATTTTCGTAAAAGAGGAATTGGTGAGAAATTAAAGATGGAACAAAGAAAAACAGCCGCCAATATGGGCTACGATTTCATAACATGGACTTACGATCCATTAGAAACGGTGAATGGATCGCTGAATTTAAATAAGCTCGGGGCCGTGGTGAAATCGTATCTTCCTAACGTGTATGGCCTAATGAATGATAACCTGAACGCCGGAATACCGACTGATCGCTTTTTAGTTGAGTGGCATACGAAGGACCATAAGGGAGTGCGGGAGTTAGAACAAACCCTTCCTCATGCTCTGATCACGGGTGGCGGTGACACTCGTTTTCACCATCCTGACAAAATAGATCTATCCATCACTGCTAAGAAAATGTATGTGCCTGTGCCTGGGAATTTTCAAGAAATTAAAAAAGTGAATCTACCACTTGCAAAAGCGTGGAGGGAGCAAACGGGAATCGTGTTTACGCATTATCTTCAGCAGGGTTGGTGTGTTACGGATTTAGTAAAAAGTGATGGCAACATCAATCTATATTTATACCTCTTAGAAAAAGGTGATTCAAATGAAAATTAACAACATTATCTTAAGACACATAAAAATGGATCTCTTACATCCTTTTACGACTAGCGTTGGTACAGAGCGGGATAAAGATATTATTTTAGTTGAAGCCACCACGACGTCTGGACATTCAGGTTGGGGAGAATCGGTAGCCATTATGGAACCTATTTATAACGAAGAAACTGTTCAAACCAATTGGCATATGATGATCGATCATTTGATTCCACTTCTTTCCGGTGAAGAATTGAATCATCCAGATGAAGTATCAGAGCGTTTCAAAAAAATTCGCGGCAACTACAATGCAAAAGCAGCAATTGAAGGTGCGATATGGGATCTTTATGCGAAAGTAAATCACATGCCACTTGCAAAAGCACTTGGGGGGGTGAAAAAGACCATAGAAGTCGGGGTCAGCGTAGGCATTCAATCGTCACCAGATAACATTTTAAAGCAAATTGAAGATTACGTAAAAGAGGGGTATAAGCGAATAAAAGTAAAAATCATGCCTGGTTGGGATGTTGAGATCATCAAACTAATACGACACCATTTTCCATCCATTCCACTGATGGCAGATGCAAACTGTGCCTATACGTTACAGGACATTGACCATCTGAAGCAGCTCGATCAATTTGACTTAATGATGATTGAGCAACCGCTCGCACATGATGACATTATTGATCATGCGAAACTACAGTCTCAACTAAAAACACCAATTTGCTTAGATGAGAGCATTCATAGTTTAGAAGATGCTAGAAAGGCGATTGAACTCGGCAGTTGTCAAATCATTAACCTTAAAGTAGGGCGTGTCGGTGGGCTAACTGAATCAAAGAAAATTCATGATCTTTGCGTGAAGCATAATATCCCGATGTGGTGTGGAGGAATGCTTGAAGCCGGAATTGGACGTGCTCATAACATTGCCATTACAACATTAAGTAACTTTTCACTTCCTGGAGATACAGCCCCATCGTCTCATTATTGGAAGCGAGATATCATTAGACCAGAAGTTGAAATGAATAGCGGCTACATTCAAGTACATGAGAAGCCAGGAATCGGATATGAACCTGATAGAGATTACATTGAGGAATTGACGATTGTTCAGAAAACCATTCAGGTGAATTAGTGAAGTGTAAAGAGAAGCCACTTACCTAGGGTGAGTGGCTTTTTTATGCTGAATGGTATTTAATGCTCATTACCGAAAAAGAAAACATCAAAATATAACAACCAAAGATGACAATATAGGTATAAAGAAGTGCATTTGAAGTTAAAAGTGTTCTTTTTACGGATACAGGAACACTTGTTCTCCAAGCTGTATCAATCGGTTTTTCATTTGATAATACATCAAACATAACTGTAAATATATATTGCACATTTTTGACAGCGCTTTCAATAAAAGGTATACTTCTATATAAAGTTAATGTCGGTCATGATATCAAGAAGATACGTTACATTCTTTGAATGTTCATTCAAAGTAAATATAATGTGTCTTCTTTTTTTTCGCTTAAAGCATATTGTAAGTAATACTATGCGACATTCTAACCAGTACGGAGGTGATTCAGAGTTAACTAAGATAAGCAGATGTATCATTTTTACTGTTAATGGGTTCGAGTCTTTAATGAGATTAATCGTTACGTAACATTATTCTTGTAAAATACTTAGCAACAGGGGGATAAGATGGAAAACAAGAAAACGATCATTTGGTTAGTGGTTGCTTTGTCGTTCATTTTGATTGGTAGTTATGCAGCTTTTCTATTTAACAGTTCAAGTGGAGAGGTGGATGTTTCACGTATATACTTTGATACTCCGAGGGGAGAGCTTTCAGGTCTATTGTACAAACCTGATGGTGCTGATCAAACCCCAAGACCAACACTCGTCACAACACACGGATACCTTAACTCTGGGGAAATGCAAGATGCTCAAGCCATTGAAATGTCTAAGAGAGGATATGTTGTTTTAGCTTTAGATCAATATGATCACGGACACTCAACAAACACAATGGAAAAACCGGTCCCGTTTTTCTCATTTTGGCCAAATGCGATTTATGATGCCGTGCAGTATATGTATGATCAAAAATTTGTTTTAAAAGATGAAAATGGCAACGGTATCATCGCTGCTTCTGGCCACTCAATGGGCGGATTCTCTACAACAAATGCGGTTATTTTAGATGAGAAAGATTTTGAGACAACAGGCATTAGAAAAATTTATAGCGATCTTACGATGGGTTCTGATTATCAATGGGTACAGGCACTTGAAATGGGTGCTGAAGATATTAACAATGCCTATGGTCCAAGAACATCAGGTAAAATAGCTGCACAATATGATGAGTTCTTCTTTGATCCAGCAGCTACAGCGGCTGGAAAATCTGTCGTAAAGAAAAATTATGTAGGCACAGAAGAAGGTGCGGGCTTCTTAGGAAATCCAGACAATCCTCAAGCCGGGAAATTTTACGAAGTGAATGATGGAAAACGAATCATTTACCAACCAAATGAAACCCACCCATGGAATCATTTTTCAAAACAATCTACAGAAAACGCAGTAGACTTTTATGATGAAGCTTTTGCTGATTATGGTGACATTGTCACGATTGGTAAAGACGGTCAGACATGGATGTACAAAGAATGGTTTTCATTTGTAGCCTTAATTGGTTTCTTTTTGCTCTTTGGTCCAGTCATTTCACTATTATCAACATTACCTTTCTTTAACAGCATTTATACAAAAGTACCATCACCACTACCAGAACCAAAAACAAATGGCGCAAAACTAACAAGCTTCTTAATTGTAATATTTGCTGGTTTGTTCCCAGCACTCTTTTTCCCTGCATTATATAGTGGGAATGTTGACGCAATGAGACTTTTAAGACAATTTAGTATGGTTGTTATCGCCGTTTCGGCTATTGTCTTAATTTACTCATTCATTAAAAATTCCGAGCGTAGTGTTAAATCGATTTCGTTCATTATGCTTGGATTTGGGGTTATTCAATATATTTATTTAAGAAAACAAAGTGATTTCCTTATGACAACAGAGTACTTTGCTGCACCAACAGTAAACCCAATCGCTTACTGGGCGATTAATGTAGCAATCGTCACATTGATGATCATGGTGTGTTACCACTTCGTTTCGAAAAAACCAGAAGGGGCAACGATTGAAAACTACGGGCTAAAAGTAAGCGTAAAAACAATGATTGCTTCACTTCTAACAGCAATCGTAGCCATTGTGATAGGGTATGGGGTACTTTATCTTGTTGATGCGGTGTTCAAAATAGATTTCCGTCTATGGACATTTGCTGTTAAAACATTTGAAAGCCAGCATGTCATCGCAACTTTAAAATATGCACCACTTTTCTTAATCTATTACTTTATCGTAGGTCTCTCTGTCAATATGAATACAGCTAGCGCTAAATACGAGGGTCTAAAAGGATACGTAATCGCCGCACTACATTTTGTAGGTGGTCTCATTCTTTACCTGGGTTACCATTATGGATTGTTGTTTATCACAGGAACAGCTGGTTATCCTTCAGAATCACTATCTTCCATCATTATGATTGCTCTTGTACCAGCACTGTTGATCGCTTCCATCTTCAATCGATACTTCTATCGAAAAACCGGCAATGTCTATGTAGGAGCCTTCCTAAACACGTTGTTAATAACATTAATTACAATAGCAAATACAACGCTTTATTCCATCTTATAATTAATCGACATATGACCAAACAAAACCAACCAAAGGAGTTACAGCCCTATGGTTGGTTTTGTTTATGTATGTGTAAAGCATAGAATTTTGGAAGAGTCATTAAATAAAGTGAACAAAAAGATGGTTCATCAAGAGTATAAAAATGGATAGGAACGATGTAATAGAAGAGAGGTAGCGGATTTTTAAGATGTTCCTTTGATTCAAGTTAAACTAAATTCTAAAACAAAAAGTTCATTCTGAAACGAGCTTTTTATACCTAATAAATCATTTATTGGATAAAAGTGCTCAAAATCGCCTTTCAGAACATTTGTTCGTATAATGAAAATAATTTCATTCTATTTTCTACAAGGAGGTCATTGTATGCCTAAATTAAAGTTGGAGATCCAAGAAATCATCGTGCTTTATGAGAGTGGTTATAGTACAACTCAAATAGGACAATTAGCGGGAGTTTCCAGCAGATATATTCGGCAACTACTCACAGAAAATGGAGTTCAGAAACGGCGTATAGGAAGTTGGAAAAGAAAGTATACATTTAATGAAGATTACTTTAAGAAGTGGAATAATGACATGGCCTATTTACTAGGTTTTTTTATTGCTGACGGATATATTGCATCTCAATCGCAATCAGTTGCCTTTACTCAAAAAAATCCCGATATATTGGAAGAAATCAAAATTATCATAGGTTCAAATCAACCATTGTATCGAAATAAACACACTGGAGTGTACAGTTTGCTTTTCCACAGCAAAGTTATGAAAAATGATCTTCAAACGTTATTTCATATCACTTCAGATAAAAGTTACAATATTACGTTTCCGAACATACCAAAGCAATACATTCATCATTTTATAAGAGGTTATTTTGACGGTGATGGCCATATAAACTACAAAGGCTACACAGTCAGCTTTGTAGGTGGATCCTTAGCATTTATGGAATCATTGCAAGCATTGCTACTTAAGTACGGATTTAATCCCTATATGACCGATAATGATAAACATATAAGAGTATTAATAACCGGTAGAAAATCAATTAAACAATTCGGCGATTGGATTTATGCTGATAAATCACTGTACTTAAAACGCAAATTTGCAGCGTTTGATCAGGAAAAGTTATCAGTTGATGAGTTACAAGATCGCAAAAGAAATCGCAGCTAAATATAACAACAATCCATACGAAAAATAGAGGAGTACAAATACGTACTCCTATTCCTTAATTTTTATTTTAGTTTACATATTATATATTATAGGAAGTCATCAAATAAGAAATAATTCTGTCTCAATCGTTAAGTAAACTTAAGATATTGAGACAGAATTAAAAAATTATCCGATTTCTAAAATACGTGATATTTCATCACTTAAATCAAAATGACTAATTAAATACGAATTAAATACTTTGTTATCATTATCATTTCTTGAAACGACCACATTGTTTTCATCTAACTTAATTCTAATTTCTTTTCCTGTCTTTAAATAAATAATGAAGTCTGCATCATCAACCTGAACACGATGATTTGCTAACTGTGTTAAATCAGATCCATCAAGATTGTTAACCCAATTGACAAGGTATGATTCATCTTCGTTTGACGTAATAATCTCTTCTTTTTGCTGTTCGCTTCTATGTACCTGTATTTCGTAAATATTCTGTTCATCGATCTTTTGATGCAAGCTGCTTTCAATGCTTGTGGCACTTGCAGTGTGCGCATATTTATCATTTTTGTAGTCTATATAAACTTCAGCTGATTTTAGGTAACCAAATGCGAGAACAGAGAAAAGTAGGATGGTTAGAAGTCCTTTTGATGCTTTTTTCATACAAATCACCCGCTTTCCTTTTCCAGCTATCACTTAGGTGAAACCTCTTCTGCTTCACCTCTTTTATCATAACAAAATTTGAAAAGAATGCACTCAATTATGGGAGTTTTTTTATAATTTTCTTTTCATTTTTTTGGTCTTTAATAGTACTATTGATTGATTTTCGAAATAACGATTACAGATTAAAGGGGTAAACCATTATTTAGCGAATTAGTGTTATAGCCTCATAGAATCTTTACTTGTTACGTTACTGTTATTTATCCACTGATCATACGAAGGAGATATGCTCATGCCGTTTTTTATTGCCGTCCTCCCTCCTCCACAAGTTATGAACCAAATTCAATCTTTTCGGCAAAAATGGGATTATACTGAAACCTCTCCACCTCATATAACGGTTAAAGCATCTAGCGGTCTTACAGCAACGGAAGATTGGGTTCCTAAAATTGAACAGATTTGTCGAAGATTTCCTGCTTTTGAATTAAAGCTAGGCGCACCAGCTACATTTGGCACATCTGTATTATTTAATACGGTCTTATGCAAAGAGATTATTACTCTTCATTTGTTGTTTGTAGATGCGATTAAACCATCTCTTCAAGAACAAAAACAGCACTATGAAGTAACGGACTTTATCCCGCATTTAACAATTGTACAAAAAAACAAACAAATGACAGACGATCATTTCTTTAATATAAAGCAAGATGCCGAACACACCTTAGACGAGTTTGAACCATTTATTGTTCCATCCGTTCATATTTTTTCAATGAATAAGTCTTATACATATACACCCGTACTTGAGTTACCTCTCCGCCCTTTAAAAAAAAGGAATTTTCTTATGTAACTATATTTTAAACGCCCTGGATTTTCCAGGGCGCTTTACTTCGCTATTTTTTTGAATTAATCGCTTTTTCCAATCTTTCTAATCCCTCTTGTAACACTGATCGCGGGCAAGCAATATTAATACGTTCAAACCCCTTCCCGCCTTCTCCAAAAATATAGCCTTCGTCAAGTGCGAGCCTTGCTTCCCCTTGCACAAACTGCTCAAGTTCCTCATGAGACATGTCAAGTTTAGTAAAGTCTAACCAAACAAGATAAGTACCCTCAGGTTCAATCACATCGATTTGCGGAAGTCGCTCATTTATAAATGTCGTAAGGTACGAAAGATTTCCTTGTAAGTAGTCCATAAGCTCATCAAGCCATTCTTCCCCATGGTTATAAGCCGCTTCTACGGCAGTGATCCCAAATGGACTAGGCGCAAACAAACCTAATTTCCCCATATAAGCGTTAAATTTCTCCCGCTTTTCTTCATCAGGGATAATTATTGTTGAAAGCTGCATACCTGCTAGGTTAAATGTTTTGCTTGGTGCGATACATGTAATCGTATTAGCTGCAATTTCATTAGATAGAGACGAAATTAACGTATGCTGATATCCCTTAAAAATAAGATCAAAGTGAATATCATCCGAAACGATTAATACATTGTGAGCGTAACAAAGCTCAGCAAGCTTCATAAGCTCCTCCTTTTTCCAAACCCTTCCTACTGGATTATGAGGATTACAAAGAAGTAGCATCTTCACTTCAGGATCGTCAAGCTTCAGTTCAAGATCATGAAAATCCATCTCATATTTGCCGTTTCTTCTTACAAGTGGATTATCGACAACTTCCCGCTCACTCTTCTCTACCATATCTCGAAACGGATAGTACACAGGAGATTGGATGACCACTTTCTCTCCCTTTTCCGTATACGTATTAACCGCTGCCGATAGTGCCGGAACGACACCTGGTGTAAATACAATCCAATCCTGTTGAATGGACCAATTATGTCGTCTATTCAACCACCCTTGAATCGCAGATTTTGTGTTTTCAGTTGGCATGGAGTAACCAAATATCCCATGCTGAATGCGTGTTGTGAGAGCATCAATGACAGGTTGCGGAGCTCTGAAGTCCATATCCGCTACCCACATAGGCAATAGGTCTTCTTTTTCAAAAATGGCTTCTGTATGATCCCACTTTACTGAATGGGTATCAAATCGATTAATTCGTTCGTCAAATACGTTCATCATGTGCCTCCAATTATTCAATAGTCCAACTCTACTTTATCAAATCTTTTATTATCTGTCAGAGTTATTGCTTATGCATAATAGCTAAAACACTTTTACAAAGGACAGCTGGCTACAGTGATGATAAAATGAGAAGTAATCTTTATTTCCCTTTTGAAAGAACGGATAATAGCTGACCAATAAAGTGAGGAGTACCCTTATGAATACACTTCACCATGCTTTTTGGAGTTATTTCTTTTTCCGAAAGAAAAGCAGGCGAACGATTAAATACATTGTCATCGGTGGCATCGCACCTGATATTATTTATTATGTGATGTTTTTATACTTATTAATAGAACGTAGCATTCAAAAAATCTTCAATCCCGAAATCAACCTCTCTGTGCATTATTTTATCCATGGCTTATTTGAACATCCTGTAGTTGTTGTACTCCGCCAATTGGGCCATTCGATTGTCATCTGGTTACTTGCCTTTATTCTATTGATGATCATTCATCGAGGGTTTAAGTTAACGCCATTTTCTGGTTTTGTATGGGGATGGTTCTTGCATGTAATTGTTGATTTTTTCACGCATGTCAGCGATGCTGTACCGATTTTTTATCCGCTCAGTCATACCGTTATTCCTGGCGTTGTTTCTTATTGGAACCGTGATTATTACGGTGCCGAGTTTAGTTTTACACACGGCCTGCTCCTCGTATCTACGATCATTTATCTTATTCTGGACCGTCGACGAACAAGGAAAATTTTAAAGCAGGCTAAAAATAACGAATTTGAGTCATAAAAAGGAGCAGGCGTCGTATCAACAGCCTGCTCCTTTTTCTTATTTACTTAATGACGAGTTTTTCTTCGTCACTCTGTTGCGAACTAAGATTGGTATAACCGATAGTAAGATGAAGACCCCAACAGCGAGCGTAATAATTTTTGGATCACCTGATACGAGACTGCTTCCTAAAAAGTTGTAAGCAAATGTGCCAGGGATAATCCCAATAAGCGTACCCAAAAAGAATGAAGTAAACCGTATTTTAGATAAACCAGCGGAATAACTAATTAAATCAAAGTTAAATAGCGGAACGAAACGAAAAAACAGCACATAGAAAAATCCGTTTTGCTCAAGCTGATCTTGTAGCTTTCGTCCTTTCCCTTTCCAATCTTTATTGGCAATTGACTTTCCTAGTTTTCTAGCGACGATAAATGATAAAACCGCTCCTCCAGTTGCTCCAATTACGGTGTAAATTGTACCGAACATTGCTCCAAAAGCAAGTCCACCCGCAATCGATAAAACGGAAGCGGGGAAGAAGATTAAGGGGCGTATCGTGTAAATAACCATGTAAACAATTGGAGCAAGTATACCAAATGATAAGATCCAATCTCTTATGTCTTCCACTCTAAAATCCAGATAAGTTCGGCTGAACCAAATTAAGATCACGATCGTTATTAGGATTAATGCCCATTTTAATACTGCCTTTTGACGCTTCATCTCCCCATCCTCTCTGTTGTATCCGTGTCATAAATAAAACATACATGAAAATGTTCAACAGGTCTGTAATGTGGCTTACATCAGTACTCATAACAACCTATTCCTTATGAAATCATCACCTGGTTGTATAGCATAATAATGGTTAGGATAATGAGACAACTTGTTATAAAACCTTCTCCTTTCGAAGCGGTTTTCAAATAAACTGGGAAGCGAATGCGTAGCGGAATAGGATAAAACAATTGAATACCTCTTACTGTCATGGCATCGAGCACAATATGACTTACAATCCCTACTAAAAGACCAGTTTGAATAAGATGATCATATTGAAAGGTGAACGTTGACGTTAACCAATAAATAAGAATGATAAAAAGGATACTGTGTGTAATCGTTCGATGACCAAAGAAACGGCTGATTCCTTTCGATAAGGCTCTAGCTCTTCTACCTGTCCATGACCCTGGATGACAAATGTCTGGCAGAAGACCACCAAAAAGACAGGCTCCATAGAAAACAATCAGCTCTGGTGCATCGAGCTTGTCTGTTATGTAGTAGCTTTGCGCGGCAACACCTAAGCAAATACCGCCAATCGCATGGGTTTTCCCCTCCATTTCATTCCTCCTTCATCTGTGTTTTCTTGTTTGTTTAATTGGAAAGTGCCATTTTAGAGGGGTGGCAATCATATGTTCGCATACCAGTTAGTATATCACAAATTTCCTTACTCATATATAAAAGAACCCGCTTTTTAGGCGGGTTCTTTAGATTTTATATAGGCTTATGAACTTTCTTAATTTCCACTGCATCGCCCGTTTCACTCACGTTTACGACAAATGATCCGTTGCTATACCGATCATTTGGTCGATAGGTTGCTGGATCTACCTCTATTGGTTCTCCCTTTTTCGTTCGAACCATAATAAGATCTTGTTTTGTTACTGCCGCAGCCCCAATGACACGGTGAGGATTTGATTTCAATTCACGTAACATCACAACACCGCGTTTTGCTCTCGTTGTTATTTCAAATTCACTTAGCTGCATTTTCTTCACAGCCCCTCGATGTGTGGCTAGGAATATGTCGTGCTTGGCAGTTGGCTCATAAATAATCCCGCTCACTACGAAATCGTCATCTTTTAAGTTAATGCCTTTTACACCGCTCGCCCGTTGACCAACTAGACTAATTTCTTCTTCTTTAAATCGTAGTCCATATCCAAAGTGTGTAGCAAGAAAAACTTCTTTGCTTCCATTAGTGGAGTATACGTCTATCAACTCATCTTCTTTTTTCAACTTAAGCGCCATGAGTGGTTTAGAATACCGCTGTGCTTTGTATTGAGAAAGCTCTGTTTTCTTAATCATGCCCTGTTTCGTTACAAAGACTAAGTATTGATCTTCTTTAAACTCTTTTATTTCCATGGCTTCAATAATTCGCTCGTCAGATTCAATTGATACGATGTTAGCGACGTGCTGTCCAAGATCTTTCCATCTGATTTCAGGTAGTTCATGGACAGGCAAATAAAGATAGCTTCCTTTGTTCGTAAAGAGCAAGATAGTGTGAGTTGTATTACTATCAAATTGACGAAGAAGCGTATCGGTTTCCTTCATTCCAAAGTCTTTCCCGTTCGATGCTGCATATGAACGAGGACTTGTTCGCTTCACATAACCATCTTCTGTGACGGTTACAATCACGTCTTCAGAAGGAATCATCACTTCAAGATTCACTTTAATATCTTCAATTTCGTCTTCTAAAACGGTCATGCGATCATCGACATATTTCTTGCGAATTTCAAGTAACTCTTTTTTAATAAGATTGACAAGCTTTTTCTCGCTACCAAGAATCGTTTCAAGCTTATTGATCAGCTGACTTAGCTCTTCTGATTCCTTTTGAAGCGTCGTAATATCGGTATTGGTCAAACGATAAAGCTGTAAATTCACAATCGCTTCAGCCTGAGCATCTGTAAAGTCATATTGCGCCATTAAGTTGGTTTTAGCGTCACGCTTATCTTTCGATGAACGAATGGTTGCAATCACTTCATCCAAAATCGAAATCGCGCGAATTAAGCCTTCGACAACATGTTGACGGTCTTTGGCACGTCTTAAATCATATTCAGATCGTCGAATGACGACTTCCTTTTGATGCTCAATATAGGCCTTCAAGATTTGCTTTAAACCCATTTGCTTCGGTGTCTTGTTGTAGATCGCTACCATATTGTAGTTATACGTAATTTGAAGATCTGTCGCTTTATATAAATATTTTAAAATGCCGCTTGCATCGGCGTCTTTTTTTAACTCAATTACAAATCGAAGCCCCGTACGGTCTGTTTCGTCACGCACTTCTGAAATGCCTTCAATTTTGCGATCAACACGAAGTTCATCAATTTTCTTAACAAGGTTCGCTTTATTGATTTCATACGGGATTTCTGTCACAACAATTTGCTGACGTCCTCCACGTACTTCTTCAATTTCTGCCTTACCTCGTAAAATAAACTTGCCTTTTCCAGTCTCAAATGCTTTCCGAATGCCTTCTGTTCCCTGAGCGATTCCTCCTGTTGGGAAATCGGGTCCTTTAATAACACCCATTAGCTCTTGTAGCGTAACGTCAGGGTTCTCCATTTGCATAACGGCTGCATCAATGACCTCACCAAGGTTATGCGGCGGGATATCTGTTGCATAACCTGCTGATATCCCAGTTGAGCCATTGACAAGCAAGTTAGGAAAGCGTGCAGGTAAAACGATCGGCTCGTTTTGTGTATCGTCAAAGTTAGGTGCAAATTCAACCGTATCTTTATCAATATCGCGAAGGAGTTCAGATGAAATGGCTGCTAAACGTGCTTCTGTATAACGCATGGCAGCCGGTGGATCTCCATCAACACTTCCGTTATTCCCATGCATCTCCACGAGAATGTTACGTACCTTCCAATCCTGAGTCATTCGGACCATAGCGTCATACACAGATGTATCTCCATGTGGGTGGTAGTTACCGATAACGTTACCAACCGTTTTCGCTGATTTCCGAAACGGTTTCTCTGCTGTATTACCTTCATGATGCATTGCATAAAGAATCCGGCGTTGTACAGGCTTCAGACCGTCCCTTGCATCGGGCAGGGCACGGTCTTGAATAATGTATTTACTATATCGCCCAAAAGCGTCACCAAGGACATCTTCAAGCGGTAGATCTAGAAATTTCTCTGCGTTAGCCAATGTTACGCCTCCTCTTCAATAATGGAAATGTTTTCATTCTCGATGATATTTGTATCTTCATTTAATCCGAAAGCCACATTCGATTCAATCCATTGTCTACGCGGTTCGACTTTATCTCCCATAAGAACAGAAACACGTCGTTCGGCACGAGCAATATCTTCAATCTTCACACGAATTAACGTGCGGCTTTCAGGATTCATCGTTGTTTCCCATAATTGATCGGCGTTCATCTCACCAAGACCCTTATAGCGTTGAATCGTGTAGCCTTTCCCAACCTTTTTCATCGCCTTTTTCATACCTTCTTCATCCCATGCGTACTCTACTACTTCTTTCTTTCCTTTTCCTTTACTAACTTTGTAAAGAGGCGGAAGCGCAAGAAAAACTTTTCCATGCTCCACAAGTTGTTTCATGTAGCGGTAGAAAAACGTTAATAGAAGCACCTGAATATGAGCGCCGTCAGTATCAGCATCGGTCATAATAATGACTTTGTCATAGTTTGCATCTTCAATATCAAAGTCAGGACCAACTCCCGCTCCAATCGCATGAATAATGGTGTTAATCTCTTCGTTTTTAAAAATATCCTGCAACTTCGCTTTTTCTGTATTGATTACTTTTCCTCGTAGTGGAAGAATTGCCTGTGTTCGTCGATCGCGTCCTTGCTTTGCAGAACCACCAGCAGAATCCCCCTCAACAAGGTACAGTTCATTTTTCTTCGGATTCCGTGAAGTGGCCGGGGTAAGTTTACCGCTAAGAATGGTTTCTTTGCGCTTCCCTTTCTTACCCGATCGTGCATCTTCACGTGCTTTCCTTGCTGCTTCACGTGCCTGTGCGGCTTTAATTGACTTTTTAATGAGCATCTCACTAATGGATGGATTCTCTTCTAGAAAATATGAAAATTGTCCTGAAACAATCGCATCAATCGCTGACCGCGCCTCACTTGTCCCTAGTTTACTTTTCGTCTGACCTTCAAATTGAAGCAATTCTTCTGGAATACGGACCGAGACAATGGCTGTAAAGCCTTCTCGGATGTCATTTCCTTCAAGGTTCTTGTCCTTTTCTTTTAAAAGATTCACTTTCTTTGCGTAGTCATTGATCACACGTGTAATGGCCGTTTTCATACCTGACTCATGTGTCCCACCATCTTTAGTTCGGACATTATTTACAAAAGAAAGGACATTTTCTGAAAACCCGTCGTTGTATTGAAATGAAAAATCCAGTTCAATGCCGTTACTCTCTCCAGTAAACGTGACAACTGGATGAAGTGTTTCTTTATCTTCATTTAAGTAGTCGATAAACGCTTCGATACCGGTTTCATAATAGAAGACCTCTTTGCGGTCGTGACGCTTGTCATCTAGTTCAATTTTCAACCCTTTTAATAAAAAGGCTGCTTCGCGCAGGCGTTCACTTAATGTATCGTAATTATAATTTAATGTACTAAACATTATTGGATCCGGTTTAAAATGAATCGTCGTTCCCGTTTTGCGCGTTTTACCGATATTTTCAAGGGTTGTTGCTGGTTTCCCGCCATTTTCGAAACGCTGTTTAAAGATAAAACCATCTCGATGAATCGTTACTTCTAACCATTCGGAAAGAGCATTAACGACCGAGGCCCCAACACCGTGTAAGCCACCGCTCGTTTTATAGCCACCTTGTCCAAATTTACCACCTGCATGGAGGATGGTTAAGATGATTTCTGGAGTTGGTTTTCCTAGTTTGTGCATACCAACAGGCATCCCACGACCATTATCTTCGATGCTAACACTATTATCTTCATATAAGGTAACGTTGATTTCATCTCCATGGCCAGCAAGAGCTTCATCAACTGAATTATCTACGATTTCATAAACAAGATGATGCAAGCCTCTTGAGTCAGTGCTCCCGATATACATTCCAGGGCGCTTTCTCACCGCTTCCAGTCCTTCTAGAACCTGGATTGAATCATCACTATATTCCTGCTTTTGTTTTGTTACCATGTTTTTCCCCTTTCAACTTGCTGTATAGACTAGCCTACCATATGAGAACGGGTGTTTCTATCTTTTTTGTACCCAATCCGTTTTTTAAAGCATTGCCAGATCTGGTTGTTTTTAATAGTCGGGTAGTCTTTTACAGCCTCTTACTGCGTTCGTTTCGTTCATATGATCTCTGACTATCTTATCAAAAGGCAGGCATTCCCACCCATTTGTAAAGCTAGACATCCACTCATTCTTAACGTATTAAAAAATCCTGCACATTGGCAGGAGAGAAAAAAACATCGAACCGTATTGTACCTTAATGTTTATTCTTCATCAATTGTTTTCACGACATGCACGTTACCTTCTTCAAAACCGAGTGTAACGATATGACCTTCTTCAACCGACTCCCAATCAGACTTATCGGCTAAATAAGGAGTTTTATTAACAATAAGATAATAATAAGGTTTTTCTACCGGCGCGTTTGTCGCCTCTTCTGCATCTTCATTTGTTAATTCTTCATCATCTTCACTCGCATCTGTTTTCTGGTCCACTTCTGCTGTTACTTGTGGTTTCTCATATCGAATTAGTTTTTCTTGAACCTCTCCAGTTTCATAAGCAAGGTTCTGATCTTGTCCATTTGCAAAGGCCGTGCTTATGGCAAGTACGAAACAAAGCAATAAAACAGACAGAATGGTTCCTCTTAGCATGTTCATATAGAGGCTCCTTTCAACGTACTTTCGCTCTAAGTTTACCATAGATTTTTTATAAAGTAGTACGTTTTCTAATATTCCACTGGAACGTTATGTTCTTAAGGAAGGCATTCAACTCATAAACCATTGGTAATTACTTACTCTATTCAAACAAAGCAAACAGCGTTCTCATAAATTCCCCGAACTGATTAAGTTAACTCTTCTTACTTTTCCGGTGTTAAATAAGCTGGAATTTACTAATTAAAACTTCTATTACTTTGAAATTCGGTTGAATTAAGTTAACTTTGCTTAATTTAAGTTAACTTAATCAAAATATATGTTGACACAAATAACTTTTTCTTTTACGATTCTTTATAGTGATAATGAAAGCGAGGTTCAGTCATGAGGAAGATGAAAACAATTGATTTAGTTTATGCAGGAATGTTTGCTGCATTAATGGCGGTAGGCGCAAATATTGCTCAGTTTCTCGTAGTAGGTGGCGTACCCATTACTTTACAAACGTTTTTTGCGATTTTAGCAGGTTTATTATTAGGTAGTCGGCTTGGATCCATTTCCATGATCGTCTACACGCTAGTTGGCCTTGCAGGTGCTCCGGTATTTGCTCAATTCACAGGTGGTCCTGGCGTTTTATTTAAACCAACATTTGGATTTATTCTATCTTATATTTTAGTAGCCTATGTTGCTGGTAAAATTGTTGAATCAAAATCTAGACCAACTGTCATAACGTTTATGATTGCTAGTTTCACTGCATTTATCTTGAATTATGTCCTTGGTACAAATTATATGTATTATGCGTATAAATTTTGGGCTGACGCTCCTGAAGGATTTACTTACGGTATGGCTTGGTTATGGATGCTAGCCCCGCTACCTAAAGATATCCTGTTATCCGTTGTAGCTGCCCTTATTTCACCTCGTATTTACGCTGCCGTTTCGAAAACATCCAAGCGTCCACAGGTAGCTTAATAAGTCATTCCTCTATGCCCAATAGATGAATATAATTGTACCGCCGGTAATCTACCGGCGGCTTTTTGATGGTTACCTTATTCATTAACGGTTTGCTTTGACTTACCTGAATTTAAGAATAGTGATACGACAAACATCAATCCAAGGAAAACTATGACAAGGCTGAATCCACCTTTTGCACCAAATGCTTCAGAAACAATACCGATGATATACCCTGCGATACCACCACCTATACCAGAAGCCACATAGATCAATCCTAGTGCTGTACCTGGATTTTTTGAAATAGTTGTTCCAAAAGCGGTTGCGGTTGGGAATAATGTTGAGAAGAACAGTCCCGCTCCTGCAAACAAGTACGGAACTTGATTTGCAAAAAAGAAGCTAATGGCAACGATGATCACTGAACCTAATGAGAATGAAATCATAATTAAGCGTTCGTTGATTTTGTTGGCAAGATAAGCGACACTTAGTCGGCCAATCATAAAGAAAACCGAGAATAGCGAAAGAATGGTAGCAACCATATCCGATTTTGCTTCATTTGAAATCCCTCCAAGTTCAAGAGATTTTAAATAGGGTGGAAAGAAGTTTGTGAATGAAACTTCAGCAGATACTTCGAAAATTAAGAAAAACATTAAAAAGATCATCTGCGCATCTTTTAACATAGGAATAAATGCTTTCAAATTGATTTTTTCCGCTTTTCCATCTGGGAATTTAACGGACGTTACATAGAAAATTACAAGTATGTTCAGAATAGCAATCGCGAGATAGAAATAGCGCCATGAAGCAAACTGGAACATGTAGTTTAGAATTTGAGGGAAAATGATCATACCAAGGCCATAAATACCCATTGCCAAATTAAACATTTGGTTTTGTTTCTCCGGATAAGCAGCGGGTACAATCGCGTTAGACGCAACGCCCAGCGCACCCAAACCAAATCCGATTAACATATAAAAACCTAGAAAGAAAGTGATGTTTGGCGCAAAGCCTGTACCCGCAAAACCGAGTCCCATCACAATTGTGGCGAAGATCACCATTATTCTTAATCCTTTTTTGTCGGTTAAATAACCAAAGATTAAACTAGCGAGCGTAAAGCCCAGTTGAAAAATTAAAACAACGAGTCCAAATTGACTCATATCGAGACCGATATCTGTTTCAACTTTATCGAGCACAATTCCCTTTGTATTTGTTACCCCACCTGACACGAACTGGGTAAACAATAAAATAATTAATGCATGAATACTTTTTCCTTTTGACATTGCCTGAACCTCCAAAAATTAATCTATGACAGGGGTTTCCACGGGTATTCTGACTTAAAACTTGCAAATATTTTCCGACTTTTTTAGGTGAGCGTTTCCATTACGG
This sequence comes from Guptibacillus sedimenti, assembly GCF_028610665.1. Taxonomy (NCBI): domain Bacteria; kingdom Bacillati; phylum Bacillota; class Bacilli; order Caryophanales; family Guptibacillaceae; genus Guptibacillus; species Guptibacillus sedimenti. The sequence goes on along the minus strand of NZ_JAQQWV010000003.1, from coordinate 202,774 downwards.
CCATAAATGAGATAGCAAGCCATAAAAAAAGTTGTAGAGGAATTTCCTCTACAACTTACTTCATTGTATACACGGTGAATGTAGCGATAAAATAGATCACTACGATTAAGATCGATGGCAACATGTAAAAAAGGGTACTCCGTTTGTTCTTTCTTGTAATGCTATACAAAATAACGAGCACGACAACAATAGAAGAAACGGTTGTTATCACATTTGATGGACTCGCATGCTGAAAAATATTTGTTTTAAAGTAGATCGCATCCGTAAAGGAAAGTAGCATTATGTTAAATGCGTTACTTCCGAGAAGTGAACTTACCCCCATGCTATAGTTTCGTAGTTTCAACGCAGTGGCAACACTTACTGCATCAGGTAAAGAGGTACTTGCCCCGACAAGGAAAGACCCTACAAAAGATGCACCAAGCCCCGTGCTTTCTGCAATTCGATCGGCTGTCAATGTAAGAACTGTTCCTACGATCATGATGCCAACAGCAGAAAGAATGAACATCGTAAGAACTCTTCGGTAAGAAAATTCCCCGTATTTTTCGTTTCTTCGGCTTTTTCTTTTTACTTTTTCTTCTGTTTGTTTATTTATCCATTTCACACCAACAAAATATACAAGCACTAAGATAACTGAGCTATATCCGATATGAAAAATACTTGCTGGAAGTGTGAGCGATAATCCAGCAACCACTATAAGCGTCATCACAATCACAAGATAAATATATAGTTTACTTCCTAGATCAGTTTGTCCCATAATCTGTTCACGACGATAAACCATGTCGAGGACAGCTAAAGCCAATAGGTTAAATAAGTTGCTCCCAAGCAAATTACCAATAGCTAGATCTGGACTATCAATAGCAATTGCGGTTACACTCGAAGTTAATTCAGGCAAAGAGATTGCAGCACCAATAATTATTCCCATAAAAGCAGAAGATGTTTTCGTTTTTTCACTAATGGCGTCGCCGTACATAGCGAGGCGTGTTGCAACAAAATACGTTGCAATGGCGGCTAAGATAAATAGTAGAATGGTTAAATATATATTCATTGACGTTCTCCTTCATAAGTTCGTTATCACCTTCACCATTACCTTCGCTTCACGAAACTAAACTACTACTTTAAGAATGTATTAAAAATGTAATGGTTCAAAATTGTTGATTATTGATCATTAAGTAGCAAGAATTAAGACGAAAAACTTCGGACCTCCATCATAGTCAAATCATTCATTTACAGCCAATCGCTCCTTTATTCATATAAAAAACCCGCTCAAAAGATAAGTAGTTCAGTTTTGGAGTACAAAAAGTGTAATTGCCTATCAAATTGAAGGTCGATTTGATACTCTTTTATCGTAGCTGTAACTTCGGGTGTCGAAAACAAGTGTAATTTAGCTACCAAAACGGGCTAGAATTCTAATAACGAAAATAAAACAGAAGCCTAAACTTCCAGGTAGTTACCCTTCAAGTATATAAAAACCCTCTGAAAACATTCAGAGGGTTAATCAATTATTTTACACCTTTCATCAATACCTGAATTTTAGGTGAAAGCAGGAATAGAGCAATACTCAATACGATTGCCATACCACCGATTGCCCCGAAGTACAGCGTTTCTGTTTCTGGTGTATAGAAACGAACAAGTTGTGCATTCAACGCCTGTGCGGCAGCTGAAGCTAAGAACCAAAGACTCATCGTTTGAGCAGAGAAAGCTTTTGGAGCTAATTTGGTTGTGGCCGAAAGACCTACAGGTGATAAGCATAGTTCACCAAGTACAACAATCAAATAGCTAAGTACAAGCCATAATGGACTTACTAGTGAATCTTCTCCACCGAAGTAGGCAGGCAGTAGTATCACTAAGAATGATAAACCAGCAAACAATAGACCGAACGAAAACTTCTTCGGGATTGATGGCTGACGATGACCAAGTTTCATCCACATCCAAGCAAACACTGGAGCTAATAGAATGATAAATAACGGGTTTAACGATTGGAACCAAGCTGGAGATATACTAATTCCCATGAATTCCAGTTCAGTTCGCTTATCTGCGTAAACTGCAAGGATGGTTGAACCCTGTTCTTGAATTGCCCAGAACATAACCGCTGCAATAAATAATGGAATATAAGCGATGACTCTAGAACGTTCCGTTTGTGTTGTTTTCGGACTATAGTACATTACGATAAAGTATATGGTCGGAACAACAATCCCGAAGATACCTACTAAATTAATAAATACGTTTAATGTAAATAAGCCTGCAGGAATTGTAATACCTAAAATGATAGTAAGACCAACAACAACTAATCCTGCAATTAATCCATATTTCTTCTTCTCAACTGGTCCAAGCGGGTTTGGAACATAAGTACCAGCAAGCCCAAGATTCTTTTTCTTTGTGATCAGGAATACAACAAGACCTAAAAACATACCGATGGCCGCAACCGCAAATCCCCAATGAAATCCTTTTGTTTCCATAAGTTTACCAACGATTAGTGGTGCTATGAATGCACCAAGGTTAATCCCCATATAGAATATACTGAAAGCTGCATCACGGCGCGTGTCACCTTCGCTGTACATTTCACCGACAACAGTGGAAACATTCGGTTTTAATAATCCTGTTCCGACAACGATCAATACCATGGAAACAAAGAACATGGCTAAACTACCTGGAAATGATAAAGCGATATGACCAAACATGATGAAGATTCCACCGTAGAAGACAGCTTTCGACGTTCCGAATATTCTATCTGCCAACCAGCCTCCGATTACTCCGGACATATATACAAGTGAACCATAAATCGACATGATGGCTAAAGCTGTGTTTTGCTCTAGACCCAGACCGCCTTTTGAAACCTCATAGTACATATAGAATACGAGAATGGCGCGCATTCCATAATAGGAAAAGCGCTCCCAAAATTCCGTGAAGAATAAAGTGAATAATCCCTTCGGATGTCCAAAGAACCCTTTTTGAGGTACGCTATCCACAATTTTCTGTTTATTCATTGATGACATGTTACTACCTCCCTTATTCCTTTACTATAATATTTTAATATTTTAATAAAGTCAAAAAGAGTTTATAAATCGTCAATATAACTACTATTCGGTCTTATATTTCTAATATTTAATTATTTTAAAATAATTAAATAGTTACAGGGATGTAAATCATGAACATAATAAAATAGCATGCCGTTCAATTTGAACGGCATGCTCATCAATACCCTTGTTCTTTCTCGTAAAATAATCAGATTTACATTCAAATAACTCTATTAAATCATAGTCGCCAAATATTCTCTTTATTTCTTTGGACGGTTACTACTTTTCCAGCAGGTCTTAAAACAACTTTTACATTATCATAAATTTTTCCTAGTGTTTTGTACTCTACTCCTAGGCTTTTATCACTTTTGTACATCATTGAAGAAACATAGAAGGCTCCTTCAAGACTTTGTAATGTTGCCATTCATAAGGTAGTAATTGTTGATATCGTTTTTCTAAATAGCGATTATCAACTAGGAGTAATAGACCATGATCCGATTCAGTACGAATGAGCCGTCCCCCTGCTTGGAGCACACGATTCATGCCAGGATATACGTACGTATACTCGAAACCATTTTTCCCATCTTGATCAAAGTAGTTTTTCATTAATTGGCGTTCGGTATCAAAGTTTGGCAATCCAACCCCGACCACCACCACACCTGTTAAACGCTCGCCTTTTAAATCAATTCCCTCAGAAAAAATTCCACCCACTACAGCAAACCCTACTAAGCTTGTCTCACGATCAGACGAAAACTCGCTTAAAAAACCTTCTCGCTCTTCTTCTGTCATGCCGCTTTTTTGTATCAACGTTTCTGATTGAGCGGGAGCGGTAAATGCGCTATATACTTCTTCCATGTATCCATATGAGGGGAAAAAGAATAAGTAATTCCCTGGCTTCCTTTCAACAACATTCTCAAGAAGGGAAACAAGTGATGGCAACGTTCGTTCTCTGTCCCGGTATTTCGTGGACAGGGGGGCGATCAATACTTCCGCATGCTCACGTGGAAATGGAGATGGAATTCGTACCGCATAATCCTCTTCTCTCCAACCGAGCATATTTTGATAGTACGAAAAAGGACTAAAAGTTGCTGAGAAAAAAACGTTCGCTCGAAATCCTTTCCTCATTTTTTGAAGCAGATTAGAAGGATCAAAACAAAAAAGCTTGATTTTCACCTCTAACGTTCCTGCCTCCACATAGGTAATAAAGCGTTCGTCGTAAAGCTTTGCAATCCGAATAAAGTTTTGCGCTAAAAAGTACGTTTCTAAAAGAAGCTCATCATCTCCTTGTTGCAACAACTCTTTCTCACTTTCTTGTACAAACGTATCCAGTTGCACAATAATTTCTTCATCCACTTTTGACAAAACGAGAGATCCATTTTGAGTCGATTTCCGATAATCCAGGAATGTACGATTAAGCTTAGCTGCAGCATCCGAAATGGCGTTGTTATGATTTTTATAAACGCGCTTCAGGTTCAGAAATGGGGATTTCGTTAATTCTGCTGAATACATTTCTCGCGCACGATCTACAAGATTATGTGCTTCATCAACTAGTACGGTCGTTTGCTTCTTTTGTTCGTCAATTAACCTTTTTAGCGAAACGCGAGGATCGAATAAATAATTATAATCACAAATAACCACGTCTGCTGTATAAGACAAATCAAGGGATAATTCAAAAGGACATAATCGATGCTTCTCTGCATATTGTTCAACTACGCTTCGGGTAATACGCGTTTCATTGTTCAAAAGATCAAGCATTCCTTCGTTTATTCGATCGTAATATCCATCGGCGAATTCACAATAATCCTTTTGACAGATTGTTTTTTCTTTAAAACAGATTTTATCTCTTGCTGTAATGGTTACGGAAGAAGTGTGGAGGCCTTTCTCTTCCATAAGTTGAAAAGCTTCCTGTGCGGTTTCCCTCGTAATGGTTTTCGCGGTAAGGTAGAAAATCTTTTTACCAAACCCTTCCCCTATGGCTTTCATAACAGGAAATAGCGTACTGATCGTTTTCCCAATCCCAGTCGGCGCCATCGCAAACAGCGTTGCTTCCTCCTGTACCGTTTTATAGACGCTTCCTGCTAACTTTCGCTGACCTTCTCTGTATGTATCGAAAGGAAACGAAAGAGCTTTACAGCTTTCGTTTCGCAACATAGTATGTTTCTGCTTCCACTTAGCAAACGGGGCATATTGCTCAATCATGCGCAGCATGAAAGCTCGTAGATCGCTTGCTGTTAGATCATGTTGGAATCGAATGATGTCATTTGATTCTGACTGAATATACGTTAATTGAATGGTAATCTGATCAAGGTTATATTTCTCAACAGCCATATACCCATAACATTTCGCTTGTGCCCAATAAACGGGGTGTGTCTGTTCATTCACATCAGAGAGCGGAAGTGATGTGGATTTAATTTCATCAATCATATAGTGATCACCGTTCATTAGGAGACCATCGCACCGTCCTTCGATATGAAAGGTCATTTTTTCGTAATGGAACCTGGTATCAAATGGCACTTCCTTTTTATCTAATTCACCATACGTTTTTTGAACCATCTGATGAAGTCGCGTTCCTTCAGTCATAGTTGTCGCTGTTCGAAAACGATGATCAATACTTCCACTTCGTAATGCATACTCAACAAGCGGTCGTACTGACACATTAATTATTTCATCCATCTTATCACCTATTATTTTCGTTTATGCACTTTCATTAAGAGACCACCTTTGATCCTTAGGGAAACCAGTGGCTCTGCTTGTACAGGGCGATCGTGCAGTTGTTGAAGATGAAAGCTTTTTCCTATTGTTGAAAATATTAATTGAGCCTCATAAGTAGCGAATTGACTTCCGATACAGCTTCGAGGACCTCCACCAAATGGGAAATAAGCAAATGGGGCATGCTTCTCTTTCATTCGGTATAGGGAAAACTGCTCTGGATTTTCAAAGAATGAGGGATTACGATGCATAACGTAGGGACTAATCAAAAACGATGACCCCGATTTAAATTGATACCCCATTAGTTCTACTGGTGTAATCGCTTCTCTTAATATGACCCAGGCTGCAGGATAGAGTCTTAACGTCTCTTTAAAAAACAGATGTGTAAGATCGTGTTGGTGAATACCTGATTCTCCTGCCACTTTCCATTCCTTTAAAAGCTGCTGTTCAATTTCCTCATTTTTGGAAAGTTCATACCACATCCATGATAGCACGTTTGCAGTTGTTTCATGGCCGGCAATAAGCATTGTTAAGATTTGACTTCTCACTTCTTCGCTCGAAAGAGGAGATCCGTCAGTATACGTTGATTCTTGAAGGAGTGAAAGTAAATGATCGCCTTTGGGTGTGTTTTGAATTAGCTGATCTGCCAGTTCATTTAAGCTGTTTTTTCCTAATTTGTATTGTTTGTTCCGCTTTGTAGGCACAAACTCCGGTGATGGGAAAGGGAGAAATAAGTCAGCTGCAGATTTCTCGATAATATGGGTCACCGCTGTGACAAGTTCGATACTTTCTTTCTTTGAGATATCTTGACCAAACATGGCTTTCATAATAATTTTTAGCGTTAACCTCATCATTTCTGAGCTAATACAAATGACTTCTCCATCATCCCACCCATCAATAAACCGTTTTGTTTCTTCGAGGATGATTGAGATATATTGAGTCATTTTCTCTTTATGAAACGCAGGCATCAACATTTTTCGCTGCCGTGCATGTGTTTTGCCTTCTGAGGTTAATAGCCCACGCCCAATCGTTTGGCTCAATAACGAAGCAGAGCTCCCTTTCTGGAAAGATTCAGCATTCGTAACAAGGATTTGTTTAACTGCGTCAGGTTGATGCACGACAAAAGAAGAAGCACCGAGCTCTACGAAATCCGCTATATCACGGGTTTTTGATAAAAAACCTAATGGATCCTTACGAAAGGAGATATAATTCTTCAAACGTATACCAGATAACTTTTCAACACTCACGTAAACCACCACTCACTATTTTTCTCTATTATAGAAAGAACTGGATAGTACTTGCAATTTATAAGAGGTTACGATACAAAAATGCTCCCGCTAATCAGCGAGAGCATTTTTGCTTATTTGACATTAATTGCCCAGTTACCGTTTCGGAAAATCGCTTCCGTCGTCCCATCTGCTTTGACGCCGTCAATATTGAGTTCTCCAGAACCCATCATAAAATCAACGTGTGTGATGCTGTTATTTACACCGTGACGATCCAATGCATCATCATCCATATCAGCTCCGCCTTTAACACTACTCGGATAAGCTTTGCCAAGTGCTAAATGACAAGAAGCATTTTCGTCGTATAACGTATTAAAGAAAATAAGGCCTGATTGGGAGATAGGCGATTGGTGCGGAACGATCGCAATCTCACCAAGTCTCCGCGAACCATCATCCATGTTCAATAGATTTTCAAGCGTTTCATAGCCTTCTTCCGCTGAAAAATCCACAACTTTACCATCCTTAAATGTTAATGAGAAGTTATTGATTAAGTTACCGCCATAACTTAATGGTTTCGTACTAGAAACCGTACCATTCACCCCATATTTATGTGGTAATGTAAAAACTTCTTCGGTTGGCATATTTGCATTAAATTCAATGCCCTGCTCGGAAATGGAAGATCCGCCTTTCCATATATGCCCTTCAGGTAGTTCAATTTCCAAATCAGTACCAGGTGCCTTATAAGCAAGTTTCTTATAGTTTCGATCATTCAGAACACCTCTAGCTTTAGCAAGAGTAGCGTTGTGATCATTCCAAGCTGCAATTGGATCTGTTTGATCGACACGCGTAATGGTAAATATTTGGTTCCAAAGCTTTTCAACAGCATCCTCTTCTGATGATTCCGGGAAAATTTTCTTTGCCCATTCACCATTTGGGATCGCAACGATGGACCATGTGATCTTGTCGTTCATCGTATACTTACGGAAATTTTTCATTGCTTCGCCACTCGCTTTATTTGAAGCAGAAATACGTGATGAAGCAATCCCTTTTAATAAATCAGGATTGGTGGAGCGGATTGAAAGAATAGCAGCGCCTTCTTCAGCAAAGTGATCATACATTTTCACACGCCATTCAGGGACATTTCCAAGCACATCTTGGGCGGCATTCTCATACCATAAACGGTCAAGATCATCGTCACTCCAGTTAATATGTACAGTCTTCGCACCTATTTCGTAGGCTTTTTTTACAACGATTCGAGTAAATTCTGCACCTTCAATAGAGGAGTTAATTACAAGCATTTGATCTTTTTGTAAATTAACCCCTCTTTTAAGAGCAAGTTCAGCATACTTTTCTAACATGATTTGTTCTGGCAACATAATTCCTCCTTCGTATCCTTACGACTACTTAAAATTTTAACAAAACAGACTCTTTCTGTCCTCTTAATCCGGATGATTTGTTTAAACTATTGGAAAGTAGTGTGCAAAATGACAAATATGACGTTCAATGATCAATGTGTTTGCGATCATACCATTACAGTATTTGGAGCGGGAGAAGTAAGTGCTGCACCGGATAGAGCGGTCGTTGTTACTGGAGTTACAACAACTTCAGAACAAGTAGCAGAAGCTCAAGAAGAAAACGCTGCTCTCATTTCCTCCATTGTATCGTCTCTTCATTCTCTCGGTATTCCATCAGAGAATATTCAAACAACCGATTATCGGATTGAAGAAAACATACGCTATGAAAACAACGTGAAGATCTTTCTTGGTTACAAAGTAACGCATCTCCTTAAAGTATACGTCGAACCAGTGAGCAGAACTGGCGCGGCAATCGATGCAGCTGTAGCCTCAGGAGCAAACGTAGTCTCGGATATTCGTTTTGAATTAAAAGATCCAACGATCGCCTACCAAAAAGCTTTAGCCATTGCGATTAAAGATGCAAAGGAAAAAGCTAAAACAATTGCACAAGCGATTAACATTGTCCTTCCACATTCACCACATCAAATTATTGAGCTTAGTTCATTGTCGCCTTCCCCACGGATGTTTAGTGACGTTCAAGCAACTCAAATCCAAACAGGTCAATTAGTGATTAACGCTCAGTTAAAAATGAGTTATCTTCTTAAATAAAAAAAGGGCGTTCTAAACGCCCTTTTCTTATTTCGTCATCGCATGTTCAACTTTAATGCAACGATCCATGATGACTTTAATATCATGTTTCTTTCCATATTCATACGCTTCTTCATTGATCACGCCGAGTTGGGCCCAGAAAACATCCGCCCCAATATCAACGGCATCTTCCATAATATCTGGAAGAAACTCACTTCGTCTAAAGACGTTAACGATATCAACATGACCTTCAATTTCTTTCAGAGAATCTACCGCTTTTACTCCAAGCGCATCATCAATCGTTGGATTAACTGGGATAATGTTGTAACCCGCATCCTGCATCGCCTGAGATACCATAAAAGAGGTACGATTAGGGTTGTTCGATAAACCTACAACAGCAATTCGCTTCTTCGTTTTTAGGATGTTACCAATCTCTTCCCTTGATGGGTTTTGAATCGTCATTTACGCTCGCCCCTTTGTTTTTTTGTATAAGTCCATTATAAAAGATGTCCGACCACAGCAACACTATTTCGCTCAAATGCGAAAATAGAACCATTCCTCTTATGATCAGCTTGGGGCACATAGGGGATATTTTGTCCTCCATGCTTGGCCTTTATGTAAGCTGAACAAGGAGAAAGACTTGTTTAATTTTGAATTAACTTCTTCCATACTTTTATCTAAAGAAAACAGGACAGACTTACTTTTCCCATACCCTGCTCGGTTATAGGCTAAAACAGTAAGTTCGTGAGCCACCAATCCCCTATAACAATAAGATTGACATAGCATGGTAATTAGAAAGAAAATATTTAATAATCTCATTTTGGAGGTTGCTACGTATGAACCTCATTTCCATTCCCTCCAGTTATCCAATCGCACCTTAAAACGATAGGTAGAACAATAATTAGATTTATTCTTTTTTTCAAAAAATGAGTCGTGTCACGAGAATAGTTTTGCTATAATTTCTCTTAACTAGTGGAAGGGAGAAGGTAATATGTTAAAAATTCTGGAGCTAATGTCAATACACAGGAGGGACGAATGGCTTTAATGTAAATGACTCCCTCCTGTCTTTCCATTGTCAGAACTCACAATGAAAGTTGGAGGATCATGTCTTCTTTATCAACACGTAATCTGACCCTATTGTTCTGGGTACACTTTTTTGGAACGATTAGTTTCTTACAGCCCGTTTTAACATTATTTTATGTAAAAAATGGATTAAGTGAGGCAAACATTCTTGTTCTTTTAATATGCTGGAGTGGCGCTGTTTTAATAGGAGAAATTCCAACAGGTGTTTTCGCAGATCGTTATGGTGCTCGAGTGTCATTTCTTACAGGTTCCATTATTAAACTAAGTAGTATTGGTATCCTTTTACTTGCTAATAGCCTCGAAATGTTTATGCTATTTAGCGTTCTAAACGGATTATCGGTTACTTTTTTCTCCGGAGCGGACGAAGCGCTAATATACGAGTCATTAAAAAAAGATAATCAACAGCAAAAAATGGATGAAGCTATGGGAAAAATCCAATCAGCAGGGTTTATCGCTATGATGATCGCTGTTCTGTTTGGCTCATTTTTTGCAAGAGACCTTGAACAAGAACAGTTTCAGCTGCTGATTCTATTAAGCATGGTCTCCTATATCGTTGAATTCGTTCTTTTGTTCTTTATTCAGGAGCCTTCTGGTAAAGTGAATATACCCGGAACTTCGATCGAGAATGTTTTAGAAGGTGTACGAGTGATAAAACAAGCTCCGCGGCTTTTAGTTATGTTTTTGAACCTTACACTCGTCTTTATACCAACAGTTGCGGTTTTTCAGAAATTTGACCAACCTCTTATGATCGGTTCCGGACTTCCTGTCTACTTTATCGGACCAGTTTACGCCGTAGGTGCTTTACTCGCATTCTTTTCTTCAAGAAGTATCGGTATGTTAAATAAAAATCTTTCTTATTCAGTTTTAATGTACACGTCCGGTCTTCTTTCCGCTTTCGGGCTGTTGTTGGCTGCTCTGTTTCAAAATCAGCTATGGATAATCTTGTTTCTAGTATTGTTTTTAAGGTGGGTTGGTGCTATTCGCTATCCGATCTATTCCAAGTTAAGCAACAACATTATTCCGTCTCATGTAAGAGCGACAACGATCTCACTCCTATCTATACTTGACTCGTTATTTGACCTGGTGATTTTTTTGTTATTAATTTCTTTTGCTGAGGAAGGTATTCAGGGTATTTTATTTGGCGGAGCAGCGGTAGCCCTTATTGGATCAGTACTTCCAATTCAGCAACGAGAGAAAATGCGCTCCAGCCCGATAAATCGGTAAATAAATTTCCAGAATGGTTTGCAATTTAGAAGAGCCGGTGCTATTATATATTTAAACCATTTTACTATTAATATATTTAGGATTTAAATTAGCTGTAGCTTCGAAAGAGGGTAACAAAGTTAAATCCTCTTCCAAAAGCTGCAGTTTTTTAATGTAAACGTATTACAATGGTAAATGGTGAATTTTAAATTATGTACGATGAGGTACATTAGGAGGCAATTTTTTATGCAAAACGGTAAAGTAAAATGGTTCAACGCTGAAAAAGGTTTCGGTTTCATCGAAGTTGAAGGTGGAGACGACGTATTCGTACACTTCTCTGCAATCAACGGCGAAGGTTTCAAAACACTTGACGAAGGCCAAGAAGTTAACTTCGAAATCGTAGAAGGTAACCGCGGACCACAAGCAGCTAACGTAACAAAAGCATAAATCGCTTTACAAGCCCCCGACGAAACTTTCGTCAGGGGCTTGTTTATTTACTATAAATAACGAGTGTGGAACTCTTCCAAGTGTTCATAACATCGGATAACGGTAGACATTGCTAAGGATGAAACATCGTTTGTCTATTTTTGTTTAGGACGTGTGCTTCGCTAATAGCATAACAACCATCAACAGCTTGATTATTATGAAACCACACAAGAATGTCCTGATGCGTTACATGATTTCTTGCCTTAGCATGAAAGCCGTAGCTATTGAGTGAAGAAGACGATGAAACGAAATTCCTTGAAATCATTTCTAACAACTTAATAAGATGAAAGCTTTTTATAAAGAATCAGCTCATCATGAATTGGAATGTTTTGCTCTCCAATTAGCGGAATTTCAGGCTTTGCTTGTCGAGCGCGATCGACTGCCCCTTGAATAACTTCTTTTAATCGGTAACCTTTTCGTTGATAGAAGTTTAAAGCACGTATATTATCATTTGTGGTAATCACTCTAATGAGCGGATATTGATATTCTACTGCGATTAACTCTACCATCATAATTAATCTTGAGCCTATCCCCTGATTTTCTAAAACACTATCAAGTGAAATAATTTCAATAACACGATCATGACGCTTAAATGTGACAGCGCCAATTATTTTTCCAGTTGAACTGCAGGCTACAAATCCCTCTAATTCGTGAAGTTTGTATGTACCTGTCGAGATGACCATTTCTGAACTTCCCCACGATTCAGTAAAGAATTTTGTTACTTGTTTTTCATGCATACAAGAGAGCGGCTGAATTCGATATGTAGCAAAGTCATTAACCATTAAGAAACAGTCATTCCACTTACCTTCGTGGTATTCATGGTTCGGAATAACACCTACCTTTGTAAACCCAACATGCTCATAACAGCGAATCGCTCTTTCGTTCCATTTTTGTGGGTCCATTACAATCATAGATCCTTTTAAAGTCGTTTCAATATAAGAAACGACCGATTGAACAAGATTTTTCCCAATGCCTTGATTCCAATACGACGTTTCTCCTATAAACTGATCCATACCATAAGTGCTTGTAGGAAGAGTGATTCCATCAACCTCTATCATTAAATAAAATTGGATATAGCCAATTGGAGTATTCTTAAACAGCACCAGGCATCTTGTTTCATCGTCATCTAAAAAGAAATCTTCTAAAACTTTCTTGTACGTATACGGACGATCTTTCCCTTCATAATAAGTTAATACCACAGGATCTGTTAACCACTTTAAAAGGTATTTCTCATCTCCGTCTTTTAGATAACGGATGCTCACATCTCCTTTTTTAATAATAGGATGCATTTAGATCCTCCTAACTGATTTATTCTTCTATAACTCCTTTTTACTTTATCGGAATAGCATTATATGAATATGAATGAAAGCTGGAAAAATTTTTTAGAAAAAATACACAATAATAGTAATAATATTATCCTATTTCGGGTATAGTAATAAGTTTAGGATGTATAAATGTTATCATTAGTATGTTACACTAAGGGAAACTTATTAGAGATGGGATATGATAAATATATATGGGAAAATACATGATTGACCACCAAAAACAAATTGTCCATAGGACAGCTTACGCTGGTGATGAATGTCATTTACCCGATACTCCGATTAAAGACCGAACTGAAGCCAATCACGAACAAGAATTGCTTGTTTACTTAAGGCAAAAAGGATACAGTAAATGTGCCTCATGCTTTTTTGGCTCAACTTTTGAAGAATCTTATCAATTCGAGAATCCACATAGACACGCATAAATATGGATGATGATAAAATAAATGAGAATAAACTTATTCTAGAGGCAAGGATGCCACATCCTTGCCTTTTTTCTTTACTTATCAACCTTAACTAACAGAATAACAACTTGAGGTGATTTGCTTCGATAATAGTCGGTTTGTTTACTATTAATAACTTTCCATCTCTAATAACTTCTTTAATTGTTAGCGATTTCACGATATAATGCAATTGGTCGCTTTTTTCTGAACACTTTTTTTATTCAAGAGTTTGTATTTTCATGTTACATAAAAGGAGTTGATATGTTATATTCATAACTATGTTTTTATAAAAATACGTTTAGTTTGATAGAAAATCCGTTGCGAAACGACAGAGGTGACACTACGTGAACAGTACTCATCAAAGAAAAGTAACTTCAGAAGGTTTATTAAAATTCATAATTCCATCTCTCATTGGTATTTTCTTATTCATGATTCCAATCCCCAATGATGAAGGTGTTACCATTCCAATAGCGAAAATGGCTGGTTGGTTACAAGGCTTATTTGGAACAACCATTCCTTTTTCTCTATCCGCTCTTATGACGATCATTATTTCAATAACTGCTTTACTAAGTGCCTATGCAGTTATCACAAAACCTGATTGGATTACAAATCGTCCATTCCTCACCAGTCTTCTTCAAGTTTCATGGGTCTGGTTAATCGCTCGTGTTCTGGGCATGATTTTTGCCATATTAACTCTTTATCAGGTTGGTCCTGAATGGATTTGGTCAGATGCCACTGGTGGTTTGTTATTAAATGATCTTATTCCTATTCTCTTTTCTGTATTTTTATTTGCAGGGCTATTTTTACCACTGCTCTTAAATTTCGGTCTGTTAGAATTTTGCGGTACGCTTCTTACAAAGATAATGAGACCGATCTTCACACTCCCTGGTCGCTCCTCGATTGATTGCCTTGCATCATGGATGGGCGATGGAACGATTGGTGTATTATTAACAAGCAAACAGTATGAAGAAGGCTATTATACAAAACGTGAAGCAGCGGTTATTGGAACGACCTTCTCAGTTGTTTCGATTACGTTTAGTATTGTCGTACTTCAACAAATGAAGCTTGAGCAATATTTCATTCCCTACTATTTAACGATAGTACTAGCAGGCGTTGTAGCAGCGGTTATTATGCCTAGAATACCGCCTTTATCGCGTAAGCCAGATACTACTTATGAAACAGCGGCTGAAGCACCGGATGACACGATCCCAGAGGGGCACTCTCGTTTTCAATGGGGCGTCCTTCAAGCAACAAAGACTGCTGAAGATAATCGCGCTTCAAATGTCATTAAAGGCGGCGTTCAAAATGTACTCGACATGTGGATGGGCGTAATCCCAATCGTAATGGCTATTGGAACAGTTGCTTTAATTATTGCTGAAACAACGCCACTATTTAGTTACCTTGGTGCTCCATTCGTTCCGATTCTTAATTTAATGCAAGTACCAGAAGCAGCTGAAGCAGCTCAAACTATGGTAATTGGATTTGCAGATATGTTTTTACCAGCGATTATCGGTGCAGATATTGAAAGTGATTTAACCCGCTTTGTAATTGCCAGTCTTTCAGTTTCCCAGCTCATCTATATGTCTGAAGTTGGTGGTTTATTGCTAGGTTCTAAAGTACCTGTTCGATTTATTGATTTATTTATTATTTTTCTAGAACGTACGATTATTTCACTACCAATAATCGTAGTAATGGCACATATTATCTTTTAACAGGAAAACCGGGACAAATTTGTTCCGGTTTTTTCTTTTTTCTTTTGATTGCTTTATAGTTTTTAGTTACTGTTGTTAAATTATTTTATATATAGTACGGTATATGAAATTTTACAAAACACCAAAATAAAACAGCGGCAGTTAAGCCACTGTTTCGGTTTACTTATTAAAATTAATTACAATTTTTCCTTTTGCATGATGAGATTCGCTTAGCTCGTGTGCTTCTTGAATACCTTCTTGACTGAACGGAAAACGATGGCCAATCGTTGCTTTAATATGACCATTTTCCATCAAAGATGCGATCTCTTTCAACTGCTCTCCATTTGGCTCAAGCCATACATTCCCAGATCTAACGCCTTTTTCTTTTGCTTTCTCCTGGTCAGGTTCACCAACGATTGAAACAAGGCGACCTCCACCACGCAAAACATTAAAACTTTTTTCTTGTATGTCTCCTCCCATTGTATCAAGGACGACATCATACTCTTCTAATTCTTCCGAGAAATCTTGCTCCCGATAATTAATAACTTTGTCAGCGCCAAGTGATTTTAAATAATCTTCATTCTTACCACTTGCAGTAGTAGCTACATAGGCACCCTTATATTTTGCAAGCTGAATGGCAAAGCTTCCTACACCACCAGCACCAGCATGGATCAATACTTTTTCACCCTTTTGAATATCAGCAAAATCAATTAAACATTGCCACGCGGTTAATCCTACAAGTGGTACAGATGCTGCTTCTTCATAAGAAATACGATCAGGAATATGGGCAAGCAAATGATCATCTACGACAACTTCCTCTGCATATGTACCATTTGCTGTTGTTGCCGGTCTGGCAAATACTCGGTCGCCTTCTTTGAACCCTTCAACAGATGAACCGACTTCTTTAATCACGCCAGCAATATCCCACCCAAGAATAATAGGAAAGTTAAAAGGAAGCATCTCTTTTAAATAACCTTCTCTTAATTTCCAATCAATTGGGTTAATTGAAGTTGCATAGCTCGTTACCACGACCTGATTTTTGTCCGGCGTTGGTGATGCCACCTCTTTTTCAACTAGCTCATCTTTACCGCCATATTGTTCGATTACAACTGCTTTCATAGTAGAAAACTCCTTTCAATCAATGTCTCTCTACTATGTTCCCTTTCTTTCCTCTTTTCTAAACAGTCGAACTGTCGATACGATCAAATTTAGATAAAGTAATCAAGTTTTGGACAGTTAGTATTCCCTGCCATTCTTTTTTAGCAATTTCCCAATGATTTTCAAATTGTCCCCATGACCAGGTTGGTTCCCAGCTTCCATTCTCACGCTGATTTTCAATTAAATAATCTAAATTCACATTCAACTCCTGATTGAGTTCTCTAGCAAAAGGCGATTGGACAGAGTCCACCAGGAAAAGAGGCTGAACTCCATATTGATCCCATTTTTCTGGACGATCCACAATGTATGATAATTTCTTTTCAATCTGCTTGTGAATCTCTTGCTGGACATCTACGCCTGCTAGCCTTCCTAAGCGTAGATAACATTGCACCTCATGAATTTCATATTCATTTAATTGACTAAGATGATCCATTACCTTATTTAACATCTCTTTTGTGACATGATGGTGCATGTTATAGTGGAGGAGATATCCAACGATCTCAGCGTCAGGATTAGCAGAATAGGGGGATTCCTTTTCCGATACATGCCACCACGGTGCATGCGGAACATCATTCACAAGATTAGGTACCGTCTGCCAACCTTTCCTATCCTCTCGAAAAGTTTTTAGGAAATACTTCGTACCGTCAACGATAAACGGATGGTCAGCGTTTACTCCAAGATGGCTGAGATATTGAAATGCTACTGTTGTGGCTAAGGGAGATGATTCTTGCAAACGAAAGTCAGGCTCAATATGATTCCCAAAACCACCATCTTCATTTCGAAAAGCTTCAAGTTCGTGAAGAACTCTCTCTTTGTCTCCATTCCCTCTCCAGTATTCGAAATACTCTCGGTCGAGCGGTCTTGCATGTAGCTCTATAAATTGACTTGCTTTTTCATACTGTCGCTCTGATAAGGTTTTCATATTTATCATTCCTTTCAATCTTTTCCTCATTTAAGCTATTTCTGGACGATATTTTTATCTCCTGCCTTCTTGAAATTATGACACTAAATAAGTAGAGTAATAGAAAGAAAGCGATTTCGAAAAAGGAGGATGTTTATGAATATCATTATCATTGGAGCAGGTGCACTTGGTACATATTTTGGAGCGCGATGGATAGAAAGCGGTGCGAACGTATCATTTTTTGTACGTGAAGGAAGAAAAAAGCAAATAGAGCGTGAAGGATTACAGGTTACAAGTGTAAAAGGTGACACAAGAATCTCATCTCCTACACTTCTGACAAATCCTTCTCAAGCTTCTGCACCTAATTTAGTATTGTTAGGCGTAAAAGGATACCACCTTGATGAAACGATTCCAGTACTTAAAGAATTTGTAGCAAAAGGAGCAAAGGTACTTCCCATTCTAAATGGTATTGAACATATTTCCATTCTAAAAGAAGAGCTTGGGGAAGAAGCCGTTTTAGGTGGATTATCTTATATTATTGCAACACTTGATAACCGGGGGCATGTCCATCATACAAGCGAACTCCATGAATTGATATTTGGTCCACTCCATCCATCACAAAAAGAAATTTGCGCAACATTAAACGAAATAAATGAACGTGCGAATTTCAACTCACAATTAACTTCTACCATCGAAGAAGAAATGTGGAAAAAGTATATGTTTATTTCAGCTATGTCTGGTATAACCACAGCTGGAGATATACATACAGGAACCATTCGAGCTATACCTGAAACGCTCAAACTTGTTGAGAATGTGATGATGGAAATCAAAACTCTTGCTTCCTACTACGATGTTCACATTAATCAGGAAGATATCGATCGTCGTATGAAATCATTTCACTCCCTACCGTACGAAGCAACATCGTCAATGCATCAAGATAAAAGAAAAAAAAATAACCTTGAAGTTGAACACCTTCAAGGTGGTGCGTTACGTCTTGCGGAAAAGGTAGAGTTGAAACTTCCTTATACGGAAACGCTCTATCGATTAATAAAGCCTTACGAAACGCAAAACATTTAAAGCAAAAAAGCGAGGAGAACCCTCGCTTTTTTTACGCTTTCACACTAGATTTTGATAAAAATAGCTTTTTCGGATTTTCTTCAAATAAAATAGCTATCGTTTCATCCGAAATACCCGCCACCTTCAATTTAGGAATTATCTCTTCAAAAAGATACACCGGCTGCCAGTTTGCCATGATTTTTTCAACTTGTTCCGGTAGAACAGGGGGACGTCCCATCCAGTAGTTAACGGTATCATGTGAGAGCATAATTTGTTTTTCATATCCGCTATTCAGTAATCCAATTAACGTAATGAGACGCTCTTTATCGTAAGGCGCGCCAACGAGTCCCTGTATCCCAAAACGATCGAACCCGATGTTGACTCCCCATTCTAATGTTTTTAAATGGTATGCGGCATCTGTATTGCCACACATATGACCGATGATAATGGACTGTGGATTTACGCCATCTTCCACAAGCAGCTTCGCTTGGTCAGGACCCATTGTCCCTTCCTGAGTATGGGTAAGTATTGAAATGCCTGTTTCTTTATGAACTCGAGCAGCCGCTTTAAAAAACATCTTCTCATAACCCGTTATCTGATCTTTACTGGACGCTAACTTGATAATGCCTGGTTTAATTCCAGTCGTTCCAATGCCGTCTGTTATTTCTTTTATAAACATTTCGTAAATATCTTCTTCCGCCGTACCAAGACCTTGCCTAAACTTGAAATAAGGCGTTGCTCCTTCTCCTTCATAGTAGTAACCTGTCGCACAAATAATTTGAAGGCCAGTCTCTGTTGATATTTTCTGAAGAAGCTCTGGATTTCGCCCACATTCATTTGGTGTTGGATCTACAACGGTTTTCACACCGTGTGCCATAACACTTTCAGCTACTGAAATCCCAACTCGAAGCGCCTCCTGAAAATCAAAAGCACCAAGTGAAATATCGCCACTAAATCCAGGATAACCAAAAGCAAAATGTTCGTGAACTAATGTTTTCCCCAACTGACCAATCGCGATTGGTCCAGTAACCGTCTCGACTGTTTCCCCCACCTTACTTCACTCTCTCTGCTTTTTGACGTTCGTTATCCTGGAGCTTTCTCCATAAAATCTTACCACTACTCGTTGTTGGAAAAGCGTCCATGAACTCAATCATTCTTGGGTATTTATAAGCAGCCATCTGCTCTTTAGACCATTCGATAATCTCTTCTTCTGTAACTTTTCCTTTATCATTTTCATTCAAAATGACGAAAGCTTTCACTGTTTCGCCGCGCCTAGGGTCCGGTACACCAACGACACAAGCTTGTTGAACAGCTGGATGCTTATATAAAATTGATTCTACTTCTGTTGGCCAAACTTTAAAACCTGAGGCGTTGACCATGCGTTTCACACGATCAATCATAAAGAAGTATCCCTCTTCATCATAGCGACCAATATCTCCTGTTCGGAAAAAAGACTTTCCATCAAGTTCAATGAACGAACTGCGGTTTTCGTCGTCACGATTGTAATAGCCATCAAACACCTGTGGACCGTTAACAACGATTTCGCCAGGCTCACCAGGACCGAGCTCCTTCATTGTATTTGGATCGATGACACGTGCATCTACATCGAACGACGGTACACCAAGACACTGAAGTTTAGGAAAATCTGGTGGGTTGAAATGCGTATGAGAAATCGTTTCAGATAACCCGTATCCTTCAATAAATCGTAATCCAGTTAAGTTGTATAATTTCTCTCCAACCGCAGCTGGTAAGGGCGCGCCTCCCCCAGCAAGTATTTTCAATGATGAAATGGAGTAATTTGGTATATTTGGATTCGAAAGAAAATCGATTAACATTGTACTAATATTCACCCAATTAGCAACTTCGTATTGTTCAATGTATTTCGCAGCCAAATTGCGATCCCAACGTGTCATAATAACCATTGGTGCCCCGCTATAAATCGGTGCATGCATACTATGAAGCATTCCGGTTACGTGAAACAATGGAAGCGTTACAAGATGCATGCCATCCGCGGTAATATTCATCCACTGAGAGGCGCCTACCGCATTTGCTTGTAGCGTTCGATTCGGATGGATACACCCTTTTGGTAAACCTGTTGTACCAGAAGTATATGGCATAACCGCAACATCATTGATGGTTCGTACATATTTTCCAGGTACATACGAATGATGAATCGCATCTTCCCACGTATAGTGGTTCGGTTTATTTACTCTTTTTGCCTCTAAAGCCACTTCCGCAGGCATATCACTTTCATTACCAGCATAGTGAGAATAGGCTGCCGTAATCACATTAGTAAGAGTTGTTGTGTTCACTAAAGGCTCTACTTTCTCGTATAACTCCTGACCCACAATAGCAGTTTTAATTTCGCAATCTTTAATATAAAAAGATAGCTCTTCTGCTGTTAACATTGGGTTAATTGGGACAACGACGGCGTTAGCTCTTAAAATTGCATAGTAGCTAATTACGAACTGTGCTGAATTTTGCATGAAAAGAAGAACATTTTCTCCCTCTTTTACATGCAACTGCTCAAGAAATGCTGCAGTCTGATCGACTTCATGAAGTAACTCTTTATACGTCATCTTTGCTCCATAATAAAGAATCGCTTCTTTATTAGGATACCGTTTAGCAGATACAGTGAGGTTATCATAAATGGTTGTTTCAGGAATGGTTAGTGAATAGGGTACTCGTTTTGGCCAGAATTGAAAATGATTTGTTTGCACCTTGTTAGATCCCCTTTCAATTTCTCTTAATTTTCCACTTTCACAACTTTCCCATCTTCAACTGCTCCAATAGCAGGTTTCCAGTCAAATGCACCGCCATTATAAATACCTGTTAAGTGCCAAACCATCTTTTCATCAGGTAGTGATTGGATAGCTGCATCCATGCTCTCCATAATCTTCGTTGGATCTTCGACTGAACCTGATTCAGACATGGCATTGACAATGACATGCATCGCTTGATAGTTAAATGCACCTTCAGCAGTTGGAATTCGATCAAAACGTTCTTTGTATTGGCTTATAAACTCTTCTGCACCTGGCGCATCGCTATCAATAATTGGTAGTGCTCCAATTGTCCCCTCTAACTGATCAAGTCCACCTAGTACCGGCTCAATTTCCTCAATTTTTGCTTGGTCCATCAGCATAAATCCACCTTCAAAGCCTAATTCTCTAGCTTGTTTAATAACGAGGGCTGTTGGCTGTGATGGTCCCCCTACAAAAAGCACGTCTGGATTGTTGCTTAATGCTTTTGTGACAATTGAGAAAAAGTCAGTATCTTTACTAAAATCAATTGACCCTTCAAAAACGACTTCTCCACCATTCTCTTCCCAAACTGGTTTTAGTGCTTCCGTCCAGTCTTTTCCGTACTGAGATGAGGTTGGTAGCATTGCAATTTTCTTACCAAACCGTTCCATTTGATAGTTTGTAAAAACTTCAGGATATGCGCTGTACGCAGGTGGAATTCCTAAAGTAAGTGAATTATCCTGTTCCATAATTTTGGGTTCACTTGTATAGGCTGCGATTAAAAATTCTTCTTGTTCATTAAATACTTGTGTTGCGAAAACACCACCGCTATGTGGAACAAAAACAATCGGCGTATCATTTTCTTGAACAAGCCTTCTCGCGTTCGTTCCTGTTTCATTAGGCAAATACTGATCATCAAGCGTTACGAGATTGACCCCGTATTTTTTGCCATCAACTTCAAAGCCTTCCTTGTTAATTTCATCTACAGCCATCTCTAAACCACTTAACGTATTCTCTCCGTAGTAAGCTGCTGGTCCACTTAAAGGACCACTAAATCCAATATTCACAGTATTTTCGAATGTCGTATCTGCACTTGTATCCTTGCTTGTATCTTTCGGTTCGCTTGTATTTGAAGCCCCTTCATTGCTAGAGTTACTAACAGAACCCGCCGCACATCCCGCCACCACGATCATTCCAATCAACATCACCATGTAAACAAAAAGCTTTATCCCGATTCTCATTGTTTTCCCCCTATTCAAATCGATTCCGTTTTTTATGCCCCAATATAAGCTTTTCGAATTTGATCATTAGACAGAAGTTCCTCTTTACTTCCTTCAAGAACAATCTTGCCACTTTCAATTACATAGCCACGGTTAGAAATTTGTAGTGCAGCATTGGCGTTTTGCTCAGCTAGAAGAATCGTTGTTCCCTGTTCATTGATATCCTCAATAATATGAAACATTTGCTCCACAATGAGGGGAGCAAGTCCTAATGAAGGTTCATCTAGTAAAAGAACTTTCGGTTTGGCCATTAATGCTCGTCCAATCGCTAACATCTGCTGTTGACCACCACTTAGAGAACCTGCTGCCTCATGCCGCTTATCATATAAAATAGGAAAAAGGGAATACACCTCCTTTAAGCTCTGTTCCATTTCTCTTCGATGTTTTCGATGAACAAAGCTGCCCATTTTCAAATTTTCGTAAACGGACATTTGTGGAAACAACTTTCTACCTTCAGGACATTGCACGATCCCTTCTTTCACTAAAGTATGGGGCGATTTTCCAGTTAACTTACGATCCATAAAAACCACATCACCAGAGGCTGGTTTCATCAAACCACTGATCGTACGAAAGATTGTACTTTTTCCAGCTCCATTTGCACCAAGTAACACCACTGTTTCACCTTTTTTAACTTCGAGTGAAATATGATGAAGTACGGAAGAAGCGCCATAGTTCACATTAATATTGTTTAACTGGAGCATGAGCTTCACCTCCGAGATAGGCTTGAATAACCGCTTCATTTTGACGAATTTCATCAGGTCGTCCTTCTGCAATTTTCTTCCCGTGATTTAAGACAACGATTTGATCAGCAAGGCTCATGATCATTGGCATCTTATGTTCAATTAAACAGACAGTAATGCCGTGATCCGCCATTTTTCTCATTAAATATGCTAGCCCATCCGTCTCGTCAGGATTAACTCCAGCCGCCGGTTCATCAAGAAGAACCAGTTCTGGATCGGTTGCTAATGCAAGAGCAAAGGCAAGTCTCTTCTTCTCTTCCTGCGTAATAAGTGAGACAGGATGTTCAACAACATGCATCATTTCAACAAATTCCAGTGCGTCGAGTGCTTTTTGATAAGACCTTTTTTCTTCCTCTTTTTCTCTTTTCGTTCGAAAAATCGCATCCCATATCCCTGATTTTGTGCGCAATCTATGTCCGATTAGAACATTATCTAGAACGGTCGATTGCTCAAACAAGTTAGTCGTTTGAAATGTTCTTCCGATTCCAAGCCGTGCAATTTGCTGTGGGGGCATTTTTGTAATATCACGATCTTTGAAAAGGATTTTCCCTGAAGAAAGCGGATGGATCCCACTAATTAGATTAAAAAAGGTAGATTTCCCAGCACCATTTGGACCGATAATTGCCGTAATCGTACCTTTTTCAACCGATACACTCACATCTTCAACGGCTGCTAATCCCCCGAAACGTTTTGTAATCCCCTCTGTAGAAAAGAACATTACCCTGCCTCACCTACTTTCCTTTTCACTTCCTGTTCTTCATTCGCTATCTTTACTCTTTGCTGTTTCTTTCTTTGTAAATAACCGTTTATACTTCCGGTGATTCCACGCGGATAGTATAGAACTAATAGAACAACAACCGGACCAAAAATAAGCATGCGATATTCTTCAAGAAACTGTAATGATTGAGTAAGTGAAATGACAATAAGCGTTCCGACTAGAGGACCTGCAAGTGTTCCAATGCCACCCACTAGAAGATACATCAGCATTTCAAATGTTACGGTAATCGCTGATATTTGCGGACCGATAAAACGGATAAATGAAGCATATAACGCACCTGAAAGACCGGCAAATAAAGCAGATAAGGTAAAAGCTAACAGTTGGTTTTTCATAATGGAGATCCCAATTGTTTTGGCAAGTTCTTCACTGTTTCTTATCGCAATAAACGTTCGCCCTAGAAGAGAATGAACAATGCGGTAACAAAGGAAAATTGTAAAGGTTAGAAAGAACAAAGCAAGGTAATATTGAGAGGTTAATGTATCAAACGTAATGGGCCCTATGTTACTTGGTGCTGGTATCCCGATTAATCCACGAACTCCACCCGTTAAGCTATCCCACTTGTCTATTAAAAGATAGACAATGACACCTACACACATGGTGTAAATAGCAAAAAAATGAGATTTTGTTCGGAGAGCAATCACTCCAACTAAAGCCCCGGCAATAGAAGTGATAAGAACTGCCAGAAGGAGAGATAGCCAATAAGACATGCCTGCTTTGGTTGTTAATAGACCAAGTCCATATGCTCCAATTGCAAAAAAACCAGCATGTGCGAGAGACAAATACCCTACGTACCCTGAAATAATATTAAATCCGTAAACCGCGATCGACCAAATAAACACAAGCGTAAGTAATTGGAGAACATACATATTTGGAAAAACGAGGGGAAATAAAACAGCAGCGACGGCAACGATACCGATTAGCATTCGCTTCGATAAGACATTCAGCATTACTGAACCCCCTTCGTAAATAACCCAGTTGGCTTGGCTGTTAGAATGACTACGAGTAGAAGAAACGCAATAACGTCTTTATAATCAGATGATATGTACGTTGCCCCAATGCTTTCGGTTAAGCCAAGCAAATAACCACCAAGAATCGCTCCGGGGATACTTCCCATTCCACCGATGATGATGATAACGAAAGCTTTCATAATGACCAGGTTTCCCATAGTCGGAAAGACAAGATTAATAGGGGATGCTAATGATGCGGCAGCAGCTGCTAATCCACCGGCGATCGCAAAAGTAAGCCAAGCCACCTGATTTGCATTAATACCTACAAGGAACGCGCCCTCTCGATTTTGAGCCATTGCGACAATCGCCGCTCCTATCATTGTTTTTGTTAAGAAAAAATGTAGTGCAAGCATAAGGATGACAGCAGCAACTATAATTAAAAGACGTTGTAACGTTACAGTTAGACCAAATAAATTAACGACCGATCCATAAGGAGTGTCCATTCTGTGGTATTCCGTTCCCCACATAAATTGACCAAATGCTTCTAGAAAAAGGAGAATCCCGATGGCAGCAACCATCATCCTCATCCCATCTGCGCCTTCTAATTTTTTAAATATTAGCTGCTGTGTGACAACTCCAAGAAGAGCAACAACAGCCACTGAAGCAATAATGGCGATCCAATAATGAAAACCAAAACCAACCATCATCATTAACGTAATATAAGCACCAACCATATAAAAAGCACCGTGTGCAAAATTGGGAACATGTAAAATGCCAAAAACAAGTGTTAAACCAAGGGCGACAAGAGTGTAAACGCTTCCAATTGTAAGTCCGTTAAAAATCTGCTGGATAAGGAGCTCCATCATCTTCCTCCTTCTATTAAATTAGATCCAGACTAGGGGGACGGCGGACTTATGAAGGGGATTCAAGATGTAGGAATAAATCTGGATTGATATACTTCAATCCAGATTCAGAAAGTTATTTACCTTTAAATTGTGGCGCGCGTTTTTCTTTAAATGCATTTGCTCCTTCTTTGTGGTCGTCTGTCGTTACCATTAGCGCCTGTGTAATGCGCTCTTGTTCAAGTACTTCAGACAAAGAAGAGGTTAGCGAAGCATCTGCAATTTTTTTAATGAACCCATAAGCTTTACCCGGACCTTTAGAAAGCTTCTCAGCATATGCCATCGCTTCTTCTTCAAGACTAGCTATCGGATAAGTTCGGTTTACAATGTTCAACTCTTTCGCTTCTTTTGCTGAAATGGGTTGAGCTGAGAAGAACAGCTCTTTCGCCTTATAAGGACCTATTAAGCGAGGAAGAAACGAAAGGCCCCCGCCATCTGAAATTAATCCAACCTGAGAAAAGCTTAATACAAAACTACTATCTTCAGCTGCCAGAATAATGTCACTAGCAAGTGCTAGATTAAAGCCTGCACCAGCAGCAAAACCATGAATCACTGAAATGATTGGTTTCTCAAGATCCCTCATAGCAAGGACGAGCTCATTTAACTTACCTATGTGTTCATAAACTTCAGTTGAGGTTGTATCCCCCATTGTTTTAACATCACCACCTGCGCTAAAGGAACGGCCTGCACCTGAGAGCATAACTACTCGTATCTCATCGTTCTCCTTAGCATCTTGAATAGCTTTCGTCAGTCCTAAAATCATCTCTGGACTAAACGCATTTAATGCCTCAGGACGATTAAGCGTAAGATGAAGCACAGCACCATGTACATTTACTTTTAGATGTT
Source organism: Guptibacillus sedimenti (assembly GCF_028610665.1). Lineage (NCBI taxonomy): Bacteria > Bacillati > Bacillota > Bacilli > Caryophanales > Guptibacillaceae > Guptibacillus > Guptibacillus sedimenti. Next base: position 176,146 of record NZ_JAQQWV010000003.1, on the reverse strand, counting down.
CCGTTTTTACAGTCGTTTCCATTTTTAAACACTCTCCTTTTTTTTATACGATGAGCCAGCCGCCGTCGACTAATAAATCTGAACCAGTCATATAACTCGCTTCAGATGAAGCCGCAAATGAAATCACGTTTGCTATTTCCTCAGCCTGACCCACTCGTTTTAATGCTGTATTCCGTTTAATGGACGCCTCGAACTTTTCGTTTTTTAAACCTTCTTCAGTTAATGGTGTTTCAATAAACCCTGGCGAGACTGAATTTACTCGAACGTAAGGTGATAGTTCAACTGCAAGTGCTCTTGTAAAATTGATGACCGCTGCTTTCGCTGCACTATAATGAGGAATTTTCGCCCCTGCTTTATGACCAGAGAGGGAAGCAACATTAACGATAGAAAAGTCCATTTGATCTTCTTTCTTGGCGCTTTCTAACATCAGTTTACCGAGAGCTTTCGAGACGAGAAAAACACTTTTTAAGTTTGCATTTTGCGCATGATCCCAGTTTTCTTCAGTCATCTCAAGAATCGGCGATCCTTGAGATCCTCCAGCATTATTAATTAAGACATGAACGGTTCCTGTCTTTTCTTTAATAAAAGAGGACAATTGATCGACCTGCTCCTGACTCGTTACGTCTGCAACAAAAGTAAGAACATCACCTTCTAATTCTTTAAGCTCATCTCTCGTTTGCATTAACTTTGATTCAGTCCGACCAACAAGAATAACTGTTCCACCTTCCGATGCGATTCGTTTAGCTGTCATCGCACCGATACCACTTCCGCCACCAGTTATCACTGCTGTTTTTCCTGAAAATCTCTCCATTCTCCCCACCGCTTTCTAAACTTCGTACTTTAATTTTCCATAGCTATGCATTGCGATCATTCGATTTCGTTCAAGTGAATTTCCAAAATCATAACTTGAAAGTTCTCGAATAATAAGATTTATAACCTCGCTTTTTTCTCGAGTAGGAAGCAAACTCATGATTAATTTACGAGCTGACGCTTCCACTTGTAAGAGCGATTCTTCAAGGAATGTTCTCGTTAATGCTTTTTTAATATTGTGATCATCTCTTTGTGTATGTTTTACGGCACGTAATACGGAAGATTCAGCTGCGTATAGCATGATGGCTATATTAGCAAGTTTTATCACTGATTCCTGGTGCTTCATTAGTTCCTCACCATGCTTTTCAAACGCAACTCCGACACACAATAAAAACACGTTTCGTATGCTTCTTATCGCATCTTCTTCTGTTAATGAATCTTTTCCTTTTGAAGATAACTCTCTTTTCGCTTTTTCAACAAGCTCCTCTAAAGCTACCTCGCCTTTCAACGCTTTTTTGAGTAAATTACCTGGAATCAATAAGCGATTCACTTCATTTGTTCCTTCGAATATCCGGTTAATGCGTGAATCACGGTACATTTGTTCAATTGGATATTCTTGAATAAAACCTGCGCCACCATGTAACTGAAGTGATTCATCAACAACTTGATCCAGTGTTTCAGATCCAAAAACTTTACAAATCGCACATTCGACTGCATATTCCATCATTTGTTTCCCTACGATTCGATGGTCCTCTTCATCGTACAAATCTTTCATCGCCTCTTCTAGAAGGGATGCTGTGCGATATTGGAGCGATTCTGAAGCGTAGATTCGAGCCATCATGACTGCTATCTTTTCTTGAGTAGCCGTAAAACTTGCAATGGTTTGGCCGAATTGTTTGCGTTCATTTGTGTGTTGTAACGCTAAGCTTAGCGCGTGCTTTGCTCCTCCAGTACAAGCTGAACCCAGGTTGAATCGTCCCAGATTCAGAACATTAAGTGCAATAACGTGTCCTTTTCCTACCTCACCTAGAAGATGATCAATTGGAACCTGACAATCCTCTAAAATGACCGATCGTGTGGAAGATCCTTTGATTCCCATCTTTTTTTCTTCAGGTCCTAGAGATAGCCTTGGAAAGTCCTTTTCTACAATAAACGCTGAAAAATGCTTTCCATCAATTTTGGCATAAACGATGAACGTATCAGAAAATACCGCATTCGTAATATACAACTTCGTTCCGTTTAAAATATAATGAGTGCCTTCGCTATTTAATACAGCCGTTGTTTGAGATGCTAGCGCATCAGATCCTGCATTTGGCTCCGTTAAACAATAAGCACCCAAATATTCACCCGAAGCAAGTTTAGGTAGGTATTTTTGCTTTTGTTCATTTGTTCCAAAGTGCGTGATTGGAAGCGTTGCGATACACGTATGATTGGATTGGGCAACGCCGTATCCACTCGTCCTTCCAACAACTTCTCCTACAATCCCTTTTGATATCTTATCTAGCCCAAGACCACCGTACCTTTCTGGAATACTGTGGCCAAGCAATCCAAGTTCTCCTGCTTTTTTTAATAAAGTCACAACCTGATCAAAATCTTGTTTTTCAATTGTTTCTCTATGAGCTTCAACTTCCTTTGTAACAAACTGATGAGCTGTTTTTGCGATCATCTTATGCTCATCCGTAAAATCTTCTGGTGTAAAAATATCTTCAGAACCAGAAGACTGATACAAGAAATCAGCTCCCGATCGACTAGATCTGGTTTGTGTCATGATGAACCTCCTCTCGAACGACTGTTTTTTGACCTTTAACGAAAGGAACAATCGAAAAAATTCCTTCTGAAGCAACGAAACTTACTTCATCCTGAAAACCATACTTTTTAATCATTTGACCGACACGTGATGAAAGCAAAACTTCCTCTCCCCCATTGACGCTACCTGAATAAAAAGAAAGAGCAGCGCGTGAAGAATCTGTTAACTCCCATTTAGGTTCGGAAGAAAGCATTTGATCAATGAGATATCCAGCTCCATAGAAATCCTCCAGCGCGAACTCACCAGAAGAGCCTGAACAAACAATTACAATCGTTTCGTCGAAGTGATGATCATTGAGCTTTTTTGCAACTGCCTGACCATTAAGTAAAGAAGCAACATACACTTGTTTGGCTTCACTTGTTCGCTTAATTGCTACGGTTCCATTCGTTGTTGATAGAATGAGAGTTTTTCCCTTGACCGATTTTTTTAATTGCAATGGATTGGGGTCAAGGAACCCTTCTATCGTCCGACCTTCATATTCTCCTGAAAGCAAATAACTTCCTTCAGGTAACGTTTTTGCTACATGCATCGCCTCATGTTGATCGAGGACAGGGATAACCTGTTCTGCACCAAACTCAAGTGCAGCCGTAATCGTTGACGTTGCTAGCAGAATATCAAGAACAACGGCAATTTTATCTTCACTTATTTTTGCCTGATCAATGTCTTCTTTTTTCAAAACCACATGTATTTTCCCCATATGAGCTCCTAACGCTTTACTCTGGCATTGTCACGCGCGTGTGCAATTAGGCTAGCGACGAACTGATTAAGATGTCGGAACCGCTCGTCAGTTGTTTGGCCCATTTTCCATCGATAATAGATTTGCTGACAAATGACAGCTAGTTTAAAATAGGCAAACGTTAAATAGAAATTCATTTGAGATACGTCACGCCCAGATTTCTTTGCGTAAGACTGTATAAATTCATCCCTCGTAATAAAACCAGGCATAACTGTAACTGGTGCTTTCCCCATTCCAACTTTTAAAATATCTGGGTCATCCTGTTGTAACCAGTAGCCCATCGCTGCCCCTAAGTCTGCAAGCGGGTCTCCTACCGTCGTCATTTCCCAATCAAATAATCCAACAATTTCACTGTAGTCATGAGCGAACATCGCATTGTTTAATTTGTAATCATAATGAATAACGGTAGGACTTTGAGATTTAGGTATATTTGACGCCATCCAATTTGTAAGTTCATCAATACCTGGAAGATCGTCTGTTTTTGATCGATTGTATCGTTTAATCCAGCCGTGTACTTGCCGTTCCATAAATCCATCTGGATGAGTAACATCCGCTAAATTCGTCTTTTTGTAATCAATGCTGTGCAGGTCCACTAACGTATCTACCATCGTTTCGGAAATGCTTCGACACAAACCTTCAGTCGGTTGAACGCCTTCAGGAAAGGATGTATCAAGAACAATGCCTCTTCTTCTCTCCATAAGAAAGAATGGAGCATCAAGCAAAGTCTCATTGTAAAGATACGGTTTTGGTGCTAGTGGAAAAATAGGATTTAATTCTTTTAATATTGTAAACTCTCGCTGCATGTCATGAGCTTTCGGTGCTACTGGTCCATGTGGAGGTCTACGTAGCACCGCTTCCCAATCGCCAATTGATAGCTGATAAGTTAAATTGGAGTGCCCAGTACCGAACTGTTCAACGAGTAAAGGATCATCACTCAGATCATCAATGTTTTTCTTGATAAATTGCTCAAGTTTCTGTTTATCGAGCTCCTCTCCGTCTCGGACAGGGATCGTATCGTGTGAATAAGCCATACGCCACACTCCTGATTACATAATATTCAGTCATCAACTCTTAAAAAAACAAGTTAGAGGAGCTGATAAGATTCTTCAAGTTTTAATCGTAAGTCTTCTGGGATCACTTCACTCGCTTGTTTTTTGAAATCAAAATAAACGACTGTTGCTTCTCCCTCTGCTACAACGGTATCACTTGCCGTATCTTTTATATGATGCATAAGGGTAAAACTCTTTGTTCCAATACGTTTCACAGTCGTTTCAACATGTAAAGACTGTTTGAAATAGGCCTGTTTCAAAAAATCGCATTTTGTAGAAACGAGAATAAACGGCCAATCGTCTGTTCCAGATCGTTTACCAAGATAATCAAAAAACTGGACTCGCGCTTCTTCTAAGTAAATAAAATAACTTGTATTATTCACATGTCCGAGCGCATCCGTCTCACAAAATCGTACTCTTACACTTGTATGCACACTCATCAAACTTCCTCTTTTCTATTACCTGTGAGTAAAGGCAGGCTTTCTTTTTTCCATAAATGCTTGTACGCCTTCTTTAATATCTTCTGTTTGAAAAACTTCTTCAAACAATTCTGCTTCAAGTTCAACGGCAGATTCAATTGGAAGGTGCGCACCATTGTTCACTGCTTTTTTGATTCGGGATAAAGCCTGTAGTGATTGACCAGTTATTTTTGAAGCGAGTCCCTGAGCATAAGCCATGCCTTGTCCGGATGGTACCACGTGGTTTACAAGACCGTAACGATCTGCCTCTTCAGCTGAAATTGGTTCACCTGTGAACATCATTTCTTTTGCTTTGGCTTCTCCTATAAGTCTAGGAAGACGCTGCGTTCCTCCACCACCTGGGAACAGTCCTAACTTTATTTCAGGAAGTCCTAGCTGAGCATGTTCTTCTGCAATTCGCATATCACACGTCATTGCAAGTTCACAACCGCCACCGAATGTTAGTCCATTAAGCACAGCAATTGTTGGTTTTGGAAAATGATCTAAATAATTTAATACTTGGTGAGTTTCCATTACGATATTTTTAAAACCAGACTGTCCAATCCAATCTGGAAACTCTTTAATATCTGCACCAGCCATAAAGGCTTTGTTTCCAGCACCTGTTAAAATAACTACTACAGCATCTTGATTCGCTTCTAACTCTGTAAAAACCTCAAAAAGTTCAGTGGATACTTGTTTGCTCATAACATTTAAAGGGGGATTATTAATCGTAACGATAGCCGTCTTTTCATGAATTTCATACGTCACCATTTTCATTAATTTTTCACTCCTTCTTTTGTATAGTCATACCAGCCTTTTCCTGTTTTTCTTCCTAGTGTTCCAGCTTTTACTTTATCCTCAATGGCTTTCGAGGGCTTGTCTTCTGGATTTCTCGTTTCGTTATAACGTTGCTGCATCACGTAATACCCAACATCTATTCCAGATAGATCCATTAATTCGAATGGCCCAATCGGGTGATTAAGAGCTTTGCGACAAATCAAGTCGATATCTTCGAAGTCCGCAATTCCTTCTTCGTACAGATACATCGCTTCTTTTTGCAATGCACCTAGAATCCGATTCGCAACAAATCCAGAAATTTCTTTTTTTAGTAATACCCCTGTCCGATTAATGCGCTCGCAAACCGCCATCGTAAGCTGGGCCGTTTCTTCAGAAGTTGCTTCACTCATGACCACTTCCACACAGTCCATAACTAGTGGTGGGAAGAAGAAGTGCATGTTTACGACTTTTTCTTTACGATTCGTTGCGGATGCAATTAATGAGTTCACAATTGTAGAACTATTAGTCGCTAGAATCGTATTTGGATCTGCTAATTGATCGAGCTTTTCAAACACTTCACGCTTCACATCTAATTTCTCAACTATTGCTTCAATAATGAAGTCAGCTCTCACCGCTGCTTCTTCAAGATTTGTTGAAAATTGAAGTCTTCCAAATGCTTCTGTCTTTTGATCCTCAGTAATTTTACCTTTCTTAACCCACTTTGACATTATTCCTTCAAGCTTTTCACCTGCATCTTTTAGAGCAGCTTCATTGATGTCCTGAATCATGGTTTCATACCCACCAAGCGCACAAAGCATACCAATCTGATGGCCCATAGAGCCAGCTCCGAGTACTGTTATCGTTTTAATTTCTTCTACTTTCATTCTATTTCCTCCTCAAAGTAACTAACCGGTTAGGATGTAAAATCAGCAAGCGCTTTCATATGTTTGGGAAAAGGAAAGCTTATCTGCTTTCCTCAATCCCATTTAAGACCATATCAACAAAAATACTTGCTACTTCTTTATCTGACACTGGACCGTTCGGCTTGTACCACTGATAGGTCCAATTTGTAATACCTAGAATGGCAAACGTTACAATATCAATATTGAGTTCTTTTCTAAACTCTCCATTTTTGACACCTTGTTTTAGTAAATCCTGAAAGTAATAGCGGATTTGATCACGCTTTGGAAGGATTTCAGCGAGATTTTCTTCTTTTAAATTCTTCATTTCTCGAAAGAAAACTCGCGCACTGTGCCCTTCTAATTCAACGTTATGGATGAGCATATAAACCATATCATAGAGTTTTTCTTTACAACTCTTAGACACATCTTCTAAAATATCTTTCTGTTGCTTAATCATGCCATCGATATAAGAAGAATGGATGTCCATTAACAATGCTTCTTTACTCTTAAAATAATAGTAGAACGTTCCTTTTGTTACGCCGATTGCGTCCACAATATCTTGAATCGACGTTTCACTAAATCCATTTTTTTCAAATAACTCAATACTTTTAACAGTTAGTTTGTGTTTCATGCTAGTACCCTCTCAATCTATCAATCTACATTGATTAAGATTATATCATATGGAGGTTACTTCAAAGCATCCAACCTATACCTGACGTGCTTCATCACGGATGGAACGTCTTAAAATTTTCCCTACACTCGTTTTAGGAAGCTCATTACGAAATTCTATAATCTTCGGAACCTTGTAAGGCGCCATTTCATCCTGACAGTAAGAAGTAACCTCCTCCTCAGTCAAAGTTGCTCCTGGTTTCTTCACAATGACTGCCTTCACAGTCTCACCGCGATAAGGATCTGGGACACCTACAATTACTGCCTCCATAATACTTGGATGTTCATAAAGAACCTCTTCAATATCGCGTGGGTAAATGTTATAGCCGCTAGCAATAATTAGATCTTTCTTTCGATCAATGATTGAAACATAACCATCCGCATCCATTTTTGCGATATCTCCTGTAAACAACCATCCGTCACGCAACGTGTTCGCTGTTTCTTCTGGCAAATTCCAATACCCTTTCATCACCTGTGGCCCTTTAATAATAAGCTCACCGGATTCACCAAACGGCACCTCTATTTTCCCTTCACCTAGATCAACAATCTTGTACTCTGTTGAAGGAAAGCCAATGCCGACACTCCCAGGCTTACGCTCACCAAAAGGTGGATTAACATGCGTCGTCGGAGAAGCTTCACTTAAGCCGTATCCTTCAAGAATTTTAGCTCCAGTTTTTCGTTCAAACTCTTTCATTAATCCAACCGGCATCGGTGCGCTTCCACTATTACACGTTCGGATGCTTCCAAGATTATATTTTTCCGCATCTGGATGATTCGTTAAAGCGACATACATTGTTGGAACACCAGGAAACATGGTTGGTTTCTCTGTTTCTATTGTTTTTAAAACTTCATTAACATCGAACTTAGGCAAAATTACGCTCTCTGCCCCAATTCGAATCGATAAATTCATACACGATGTCATTCCAAAAACGTGAAACAGAGGAATGACTGTTAAACATTTTTCTTCACCAAACGTGAATTCATCTTTAAAGAATTCGAGACATTGCTCAACATTTGCAATCAAATTACGGTGAGTTAGCATAGCTCCTTTCGATCTTCCAGTCGTTCCGCCTGTGTACTGCAGAACAGCAATCTCTTCTTTAGGATCGATTGAAACTTCTTTTAACGTCATAGACGTACTTTGCATAAATTCATTGAAAGTAAAATCATGAGCGAAATTCGCTTCAGTAGGCTGAAGAGAAACAACAATTACATTCTTCACGTTTGTTTCGTTCTGTATGGCTTTCAACCTTGGGTAAAGAGCATCATAGATAACGATCGTTTCTGCTCCAGAATCAGCTAATATGTACTGAAGTTCACGTTCTACAAGCATCGGATTGATCTGGGTAATCGTACCTCCCGCTTTTAACACCCCATAATAACTAATCGCAAACTGAGGACAATTTGGTAACATAAGAGCAACGCGATCCTTTGGTTGCATTTCACAAGTATGCTGAAGGGCTGATCCGAAAAGGGATGAAAGATGTCCAAGTTCTTGATACGTTATTTTTTTATGATAAAAAGAGAGTGCGACCTGATCTGGATAGTCTTTTACTGTTTTCGATAACATGTCTTGTAGAGATACATTTGGGATATCAATTGTACTAGAAATGGAGTCAGGGTAATGCTTTGTCCAACTTTTTTCGTTCATGCTTGCACCTCCGAGTAATTAAAACGTTAATCCGCCTCCGTCAACAAGAAGACTTGTTCCTGTAACGTAAGAAGCTTCATCCGAGACTAGGAATAACACGGCGTTTGCAATTTCCTCTGGTTGTCCTACCCTTTTAAGCGCATTGGCTTTTGAAATAATGGGCCATTTACGTTCATCTTCTCTCCATGGTGTCACAATGTTTGTATCAATTACTCCAGGACAAACGGCATTCACTCGAATATTCTTGCTTCCGTATTCGAGTGCAGCATTTTTTGTTAATGTAATAACCCCACCTTTGGATGCGTTATAAGGGGCCATATATTTTTTCCCTTTAAAACCCAATAGACTTGAAGTGTTAACGATGGAGCCACCATTTCTCTTTTCCATCAATGGAATACTAAATTTCATTCCAAGGAAAACACCCTTCAAATTTATCGACACTACACGGTCCCATTCCTCAACAGAAACATCCGCTAATTTCACTTCTTCGTTACTAACACCTGCATTATTAAAAAGAATGTCGAGGCCACCATAGTGCTGTTCACACTCTTCTACAAGCGCTTTCATTTCTCCTTCATTTGCCGTGTCCGTTTTTACAAATATGGCATCTCCACCCATTTTACGAACTTGTTCGACAGTTTCTTCACCAGATTCTGCGTGAATATCAGAGACGACTACTTTTGCCCCTTCATCAGCAAAGCGAAGTGCGGTTGCTCGACCGATTCCTCCACCGCCTCCAGTTACAATTGCAACTTTATCCTGCAGCCTCATTTCATCCCTCCTTATTCTCGCTCTAAAACGGTGGCTATTCCTTGACCTCCACCAATACAAGCAGTGATCAGCGCATATCTTCCTTCTCGACGATCAAGCTCATAAATCGCTTTTGTTGCTAAAATAGCTCCAGTTGCACCTAATGGATGACCATGTGCAATCGCGCCGCCGTTTACATTCACAACATTTTCATTCATTTTCAATTCACGATCACAAGCAAGTACCTGCGCGGCAAAAGCTTCATTAATCTCAATAAGATCCATTTCCTCAAGAGATAATCCGCTTTGTTTCATTAATTTTTGCGTAGCTGGAACGGGACCAATTCCCATTATATTCGGATCGACTCCGCTAACCGCATATCCTCTCACTACCGCAAGTGGTTTTAATCCAAGACTTTCAGCTTTTTCACGGGACATCACAATAAGAGCAGACGCCGCATCGTTTAAGCCAGAGCTAGACCCCGCTGTAACGCTTCCGCCTTTTTTAAATACGGCAGGTAATGAAGCAAGACGTTCAATCGTTGTTTCAGGCCTTGGATGTTCATCCTTTGTTACTTTAATCGGGTCGCCTTTTCGGACAGGTACATGAACAGGAGCAATTTGGGAGTCAAAATAACCTTCAGCCATCGCTCTCCCCATCCGTTCTTGACTTCTTTGTGCAAATGCATCTTGTTCTTCTCGTGTAATCTGATATTTTTCCGCTAAATTCTCCGCCGTAATTCCCATAGGAGGATCGCCAATTTCCTCAGGAGAAAGGCGTGATTTCATAAATCGCGGTGGCATCGTACTAAATGGCTTTGATGGTTTTTCCATTAAGTATGGCGCCTGACTCATGCTTTCTGCTCCACCAACGACATACACATCCCCATCTCCTGATTTAATCGCTTGTGCAGCCAGATTTATCGCATTCAAGCCCGATCCACACTGGCGGTCAATTGTTAGTCCTGGAATTGTAAGAGGAAGACCTGCCTGCAACGCTGTTAGCCTCGCAATATTCCCTCCTCCACCAATAACGTTTCCGAAGATCACGTCATCGATTGATTCTACATCTAAGTTGATACGTGCTACCGCTTCTCTAAGCGCGATTGCGCCAAGCTCATGTGCTTGAATTCCAGCAAACGCACCTCCCTGTCTTCCGATCGGTGTTCGGACGCTAGAGACAATAACTGGATCACGATTCATATAATTTTCCCCCTTCATTACATTGCATGTTGTCCACCATCTACAATTAAGATATCTCCTGTTACGTAATTCGAAGCATTTGATGCTAGAAAAAGCGCCGCCCCTTTCAGATCATCGTCAGTTCCAAACCGATTCAATGGGGTCGTTTCTAGCATCCTTTCACCACCAGCGTCAATTAAACCTTTGGACATTTTTGTAGGGAAAAAGCCTGGAGCAATCGCATTAACATTGATATTATAGCTCCCCCACTTTACAGCAAGGTCTTTCGTAAATGTAATCACTGCACCTTTACTCGTGTTATAACCGATTGCATCCATGTAGCGCGGGTCAGCGCCGCCAAGACCTGCAACAGAAGCAATGTTAATGATCTTTCCACTTCTTTGTTTAATCATCTCTTTCCCAACTGCTTGGGCAAATAAGAACGTACCAGTGACGTTAACCTCCATTACTTTGTGCCAGGCTTGAAGCGGCATTTCCACTACAGGTGCCCCCCAGGAAGCGCCACTGTTGTTAACAAGAATATCGATACGACCAAATTCTTTCATTGTTGCATCAACGACATCCTGAACCTGTTCTTGGTTTGTAACATCACATTCAAATGCTAATGATTTCACTCCAGCTTCTTTTAGCTGCTCGCTAACGGCTTCACAAGCTTCTCGCTTCCTTGAACAAATTACAACGTTTGCACCTGCCTCTGCAAATCCTTCAGCGATTTGCTTGCCTAGCCCTCTTCCTCCTCCTGTTACGATTGCTGTCTTTCCTGTTAAGTCAAATAATTGCATCACATTCATTTTTTATCCCCCTTATCAACGGTATTTCTTCAATTCCTGTCTTGCGACTGCACTGCGATGTACTTCGTCAGGACCGTCAGCTAGTCGAAGCGTTCTAGCGTTAGCCCAGTGAGCTGCCAATGTATAATCATCACTTACACCAGTACCTCCAAATGCTTGAATAGCTCGGTCAATCACGCGAAGAGCCATATTCGGTGCAACTACTTTAATCATGGCAATTTCTGCTTTAGCTTCTTTATTTCCAACTGTATCCATCATATAAGCTGCTTTTAGTGTAAGCAGTCTCGCCTGTTCAATTTCGATGCGAGAATCGGCTATCCACTCGCGAACGACGCCTTGCTCAGAAATTTTCTTTCCAAAGGCTTCGCGACTTTGTACGCGCTTACATAAATCTTCAAGCGCTCGTTCTGCCGTTCCGATTAACCTCATGCAATGGTGAATTCGTCCAGGACCAAGTCTCCCTTGAGCAATCGCAAAACCTTTTCCTTCTTCCCAAAGCATATTTGAAGCGGGCACCCTGACATCTTTGTACTCGATTTCTGCATGTCCGTGTGGGGCATGATCATAACCAAAAACGGGGAGCACTCGCTTTATCGTGACGCCTTTCGTATCAAGTGGAACGAGAATCATGGACTGTTGTTCGTGTTTTGCTGCATTCGGATCATTTTTGCCCATAACAATGGCAATTTTACATCTTGGATCTCCAGCACCAGAAGACCACCATTTTGTTCCATTAATGACATACTCGTCTCCATCGCGTTCGATTCTAGCCTGAATATTTGTAGCATCAGAAGAAGCAACATCTGGTTCTGTCATTGAGAAACAGGAGCGAATTTCTCCAGAAAGGAGAGGTTCTAGCCACTCTTTCTTTTGTTCGTCTGTACCGTAACGTACTAATACTTCCATATTTCCAGTGTCAGGGGCGGCACAGTTAAATACTTCTGGACCAATCATTGATCGTCCCATCACTTCGCAAAGAGGAGCATACTCAGCATTTGTTAGTCCAGCGCCATATTCACTTTCGGGAAGAAAAAGATTCCATAACCCCGCATCTTTTGCTTTCTGTTTCAGTTCTTCCATAATTGGCGGAATACGTGACCATCTGCTCTCCTGTTCTGAGAGCTGTTTTTCATACACTTTTTCATTTGGGTAAACATGTTCATCCATAAAAGCTGTTAATTTTTCAAGATACGATTGGCAACGCTCGGAATAGTCAAAATTCATCTATTGTTCGCTCCTTTTAACCGATATCTAACTAACCGGTTGGTATGTTCTTACAAACAGTATAAATTTATTATTCTTAATATTCAATACATTTTACCAAAATTAAAATCCAGTTGGCCAATTTGCTAGCTTTCTTTCACTTATTGAGCCTTTTTTATAACATGCCAGTTCTAGCGTTTTAGCAAGAAACTGCCTCGTTTCTCCTGGATCAATCACATCATCAATTAAATGTTTTGCAGCTGCTTTATAAGGTGAACTATCAAAACTCCATTTTTCTAAGAGCTTTTCTCGGTCCTCTTTTGGGTTTTCAGATAACATCAATTCTCTTCCATAGACGACATTGATCCCAACTTCTGGCCCTGTAAAATTGATTTCAGCAGATGGCCATGCAACGACAAAGTCTGCTCCCATCGTAGGACCACACATATTCCCGTAAGCCGCGCCTACGCTTTTCCTTATCACAACAGATACCTTAGGAACCGTGGATTGTGCAAGGGCTTGATTCCACATCATAATCTTAGTCGGAATTTTACTTTTCTCTGCTTCAGAACTTACTCGAAAACCCGGTATATCGTGAAGAAAGATTAAGGGAATATGAAATGAATCGCACATACAAATAAAATCTGTCGCCTTTTCGCATTCTTGAACCCCCGCAGCGCCAGCATATTTCATCGGTTGATTTGCAATAATCCCCACAGACCTCCCTTCGATTCTCGTTAACAAGGTTAGAAGTGCAGGTCCAAATTCTGGTTTTATCTCAAAAAAGTTCCCATTGTCAACTAACGCTGCGATTACTTTTTTCATATTGTAGGCGCGATTTCGTTTTTCAGGAACAACAGATAGTAACTGATCAACTTTTCTTTCTACCGAATCATCATTTAGAGAAAGTGGCGGTTCTTCTTCGCTATGAGATGGAAGAAAGCTTAAGAACATCTTCAATTGAGCAATACATTCTTCCTCAGTCTCAGCGGATTGATCAATCTGTCCAGTATAGTGATGATGTACTTCAACGCCGCCAAGTTCTTCTTCTTCTACTTTTTCTCCCGTAGCCATTTCAAGCATTCTAGGTCCAGCTACTCCCATACACGTTCCATTTAATTGGGTAACAAAATCAGAAGATACCGCAAGCCATGTCGGTCCCCCAAAGCTATCACCAAGAATGGCCGTCACCATCGGAACTTCACGGTGATGCGTTAACATTTCTTGAGGAAAAAGCTTATCGCTAATGCCATCAGACCCCATTCCATCTGGCATTCGAAGACCTCCTCCTTCACTTAAATTAACTAAGGGCAGACCTCTTTTTAACGCATAAGCATGCGCGGTTTTCGTTTTTCGAATATGAACGGCACCTTCAGTACCGGCAAACACCGTTTTATCGCCTGCCTGAACAACGACTGGACGACCATCTACACGACCTACCCCACAAATAACGCCATCACCGGAACTCTTTTCTTCATAACCAGGAATTTCAGAGGTATTCAATTTACCAAACTCAAGAAAAGATCCTTCATCGACGAGGAGCGCAATTCGTTCACGTGCCGTCTTTTTTCCTACCGCATGAAGCGCATCGATTTTGTGTTGACCGCCCATTCGTTCCGCACGTAGTCTACGATTCTTCAAATCTTCTACATATGATTCCATCATTCCACTCCTTTTTACTTCTTTAATAACCTTCTTAATACTTTCCCTGAAGATGTAGCAGGTAGACTTTCACGAATTTCGATTATTTTGGGTGCTTTATAAGCAGCCATATGATCTCTAGACCACGCCATTAACTCTTCGATTGTTGTGTTAGAATGATTAGGATGTAAGACGACGACTGCCTTAATGATTTCTCCTTTTTGTTGATCGGGTATACCGATAACCGCTGTTTGCTTAATAGCTGGATGTTCATTCATTAATGCTTCAACGTCCTCTGGAAACACGCTATAACCTGAGCTTTTAACCATCTCTTTTAAACGGCCTCGAAAATATAAGTAGCCTTCTTCATCAAGATAACCGATGTCACCAGTGTATACCCACCCATTCTTTAGAGAAGCAGCTGTCTCATCAGGTCGATTGTAATATCCCTTAAAAACCCCTGGACTCTTAATTACGATTTCTCCCTCTTTAAGTGGCCCAACTTCTTCGCTATCCGTATTTAAAATTTTCAGATTTGTCTTGTGAATAGGAATGCCGCAGCTTCCAAACTTCACATGTTCAGTTGGCATAAACGTGTCACATGTATGCGTCTCACTTAAGCCATAGGAAGCTTCATATAGTAGACAGCCATTCGTTGCTTTCTTCCATTGATCTGCGAGATTTCTAGTTACTTGCACGCCAAAGCTTGTCGCTAAATTAAGTCGAAGCGATGTTAAATCTCGTTCGTTAAGACCAGGCATTTGCAAGATAGCCCCGTTCATAGGGGCGATACTATACCACATTGTAATGCGATGATCCTCAATTGCTGATACGACCGTTTCTGCATCAAACCGACTCAGCAGGACAGTTTCATTCCCGCTATAGACAGGTAAGTTAACTCCCATTACCATTCCAGCAATATGACATAATGGGGCGATCGCTAACAATTTGTCTTCCTGTTTAATTCGATTGCAGGTCACCGTAGCAGCAGTTTTAAATAAAGCATTTTCATAAGTAAGCATTGCTGCTTTAGGTCTCCCCGTTGTTCCTGATGTAAACACCATTAAGCACACATCATCTAATCTCACAGGGACAGCTTGAAATGAAACTTCTTCTGTATCATAGAGAGACTCTAGAGTTGTAAATCTTGAAGATTTAATAGGGAATTTTATTTCAGATGGCACACGATTGGATTGCTCAGGGGAAAGGATCGACGTATAAGAAACCGTTACGATAAAGGAAAGAGCTTCCTCAATTTTTGCTAACATTGGTAAAAGTTCTATCCCACATATGATTCCTTTCATGTCTGCTTCTTTAATTAAGTAAGTAAGCTCAGAGGTTTTATACATGGGATTTAACGGAACGACAACTGCTCCAAGCTTTTGAATGGCATAGTGAGCAATTAGATATTGTGGACAATTTTGCATAAACAAAGCGATATGATCACCTTGTTTGACACCAATCCGTTCCAAATAGTTTGCTAGTTGATTTGAGTGTTCATTCCATTTTTTCCATGTTAATTGATAACCATAGTAGTGAATGGCAATTTCGTTTGGTTTTCGCTCCGCTTGAATGGAAAGATATTCGTGAAGGGGCCTTTCTCCATCTCGATAAGTTAATGTAGAAGGTACTGTTTCCGGCCAAAATGATTTAAACTGTTTCATTTTACCACCCTTTCATACTAACCGTTTAGTATGTTCTGCTTTTATCATACAATTTCTGATTATCTTATTTCAACAGAAATTTCATGTTTTACCATATTAAAATTGGGAAATATAGTTTTTATTCATAATTGAAAGGATGAGCATCATAAATGAAAACTTATACCACCTTACGCGTGAATATGAAAAATTCACGGATGAATGCGAAGGGCAAAACGTGCCGGAATTTGTAGAAAATTTCATTTATGGATCGATGGACTATAACGAGGAAAACCTTCCTAAACTAACGGAGGAAATGGGGAAACAGGCTCAAGGAGAGGATCCAGATAATTTCAGAAAAGCTTTTGATGAAATGCTTCTTTATCTTAGAGATCGCTTTGTTGCTCTCGACCCCGACAAGGAATATTGGCCGCTTCATTACCGTGAAGGTGTTAGCGCCTTCGTTGCGATGATCGATGGGTTAATCGTACAATATTTCTCTGGACTCTATTCAGTTGAAGATTTAAAAGAAAGAACACCTCTATTTGCTGCGATTATTCTTAATGGATTTGTAGGCATTAATGAAAATGAATACGAAACGTTATCTACAGACTAAAAAAATCCTGCCCATGGCAGGATTTTTGAATTATTTACTTTGTAAACGATAAACGCTAGAATACTTCTCTTCAAGGTATTGAATCAAATATTCAGCATTCAAGCCCTCTCCAGTGATATCCTTAATAATTTCAATTGGCTGCTTTAGTTTACCATACTGATGAATGTTTTCTGTAAGCCACTCTTTAATAGGCAGTAAATTCCCTTGTTCTAAAAGTTCATCAAACTGTGGGAGATCTTTTAGCATAGCACTCTTTAATTGTGCTGCATAAATGTAACCTAACGCATACGAAGGGAAGTAACCAAATGAGCCACCTGACCAGTGCACATCCTGAAGAACGCCTACTGCGTCGTTATCTGGCGTGATCCCCAAATACTCCTCCATTTTCTCGTTCCAGATGGTTGGTAGGTCTTTCACTTCAATGTCTCCATTAATTAACCCTTTTTCAATTTCGTAACGGACCATAATATGAAGAGCATACGTCATTTCATCTGCTTCAATTCGAATTAACGACGGACCCGCAACATTAATGGCACGGTAATAGTCTTCTAACGAAACGTCGTCAAACTGTCCGGTTGAATAACTTTTAAGCTTTTCATAGTTATTTTTCCAAAATGACTGATGACGGCCAACAAAGTTTTCCCAGAAAAGAGACTGTGATTCATGAATTCCCATTGACGTGCCAGTACATAAAGGCGTTCCAATTAATTCAGATGATAAATTTTGTTCGTAAAGAGCATGTCCACCTTCATGAATGGTCCCGAAGATTGCTGTACGGAAGTCTCCTTCATCGTACTTGGTAGTAACTCGAACATCACCTGGGTTTAACCCTGTCGCAAATGGATGAACCGTCTTATCCAAACGACCCGCTTCAAAATCGTATCCCATTTTTTTTAATATATCCATACTAAATGCTTGCTGCTTATCTTCTGGGAAATGTTCAAACAAAAAGTCGGTTTTCGGCTGATCACTTGCTTGAACAACTTGTTGCACGAGAGGAACAATATGCTCTCTAAGTTGGTTAAAGACGCGATCAATCACCTTAACCGTTACCCCTGGCTCATACATATCAAGAAGCGTATCATATTTATTTTCTTCATAGCCCCAATATTCGACAAATTTTTGGTTGAATGCCACTAATTTTTCAAGGTAAGGTCTGAACAACTCAAAGTCAGCTTTTTCTTTCGCTTCCTCCCAGATTGTTTCTGCTTTTGCACTTAAAATAACATATTCTGAATACTCTTTCGCCGGAATTTTAATATTACGCTCATAATCTTTGCGACACTCTTCGACTGTTTTACGTGTGATTTCACTTAAATCTGCTTGAACGTCTTCTTTTGTAAGTTGATCAAGAAATCCTTTCATTTCTGAGGAAACCGACATTTCAAATACTTCAGAAGACATCATGCCAATAACTTCAGAACGCTGCTCAGCGCCTTTTTTTGGTGCGCCAGTACGTAGGTCCCAATACATGACGCCAATGGCTTCATTAAAGCTCATCATTTTTTTAACATATGTTAAAAATTGCTCTTCTACTTGCTTCAATTCCGTCGTCATATTCATATTCCCCTTTTTTAATAGTATGTTGCTTCCCAGTAAATTCGACACATCTCGTTTCATTATGTAAGGATTTGTCGGAAGTTAAAAAATTCTAAAATAATCGATCTGAACATTCTCATGTTATCCTTTTGGTAAGCAAATAGTTCAAGGAGGGATTCAGATGTCTATTCAGAATCTGATACACACATTCGATCAGGTAAAAGGAAGAAAACCAGCTACCGCAGACGAATTACTAGACTTTATCCAGGTGAATTATTTACAAGGTTCGATCTCGTTAAATGAGTATCAAATCTACTTTAAAGAACTTCATGCACAAGGTGCTAAGAAACCTGAATACTTCACGCATGAAGAGATGAAAGCCTTTTAATCCCTCTTGTTCTATCCTACCATAAGTTACGAATGATACGTATAGGAAAAGGCATACATGCCTTTTCCTATACGTTTTCCATTTCAATCGATTTCTTTTATTTTTTCGATGTTCCTCTTATTAATGTAGAATGAATCAAACATCCCAATCGCTACTATTTCTTTATTATTCCATAATTTTGTTCGATAAATTGAAAAAAAATATGCTTCCGTTCGTGATGTTTGATCTCTTACATATGGAACAACTGCAAGATCTACGCCTAACTCAAACAGTGCATTTTGATCTTTCTTTAACTGCTTCCCAACCCATCTACTGTAATCATCCTGACTTGGATTCGTAAGGAACATTATGACAGCTACTGAAATAATCATACCCAAAATCGCTTTTTTCATAAATGCACCCCCTTCACAGTCCCACTCTTCTTACTCTATGAAACAAACTTCCTTCAAATGATTTAAGCTCATGATGGTCTATCCACATTATTCCGTTTAAAAGCGATAGTCACGTGGTAACAAAAAAGTAAATCAAATTTTGGGAAAGGGGATTTTTTCATGAGACAGCATCGAATCAATACGTTAAAACCTGGTGAGCACTATAAAGCAAAAGAACTCGACAGCTTTGTATCGACAACCGATATTGTGCTGTTAGCTAGTAACGCTTCACAACTTTTTTCTGATCCAGAGCGAGAATTCAAAGTGGTTCATGAAGTTGAAGGGTTTTTTGAACATTCGGCTGACGACGGTGAGAAATATTTCCGTGATAAGCGCGCGTATGTAGTTGAAAAAGTTTAATAAAATGTTTTATAAATAATGACAAAAGCACCTCTCCATAAAAGGAGAGGTGCTTTTGTCTAAAGTTAATTTTTTGGCGGTCTTGGTCCAAAGAACTGATAGTAATGAGTTTTGATATCACCATTGTATAGCTTACGATTCTTCGTCGCTCGCTTTCCATAAACTTCCTGGAAACGAGGGTGAGAAGTTAGAATGTAAACAGACCAGGTATCAAGTCGCTCACGGAACGCTTTCCCCATTTTCCGATACATTTCTTCGACTTCTTCACGTTCACCGAGTCGCTCGCCATACGGTGGGTTACCAATAAGGGTTCCATACTCAAACCTTGAGCTAACGTCCGTTACTTGCATTTGCTTGAATTGAATCATATCTCCGAACCCAGCTTCAAGAGCATTATTTTTTGAAAGATCAACCATTTTTGGGTCAAGATCGCTACCAAAGATGTGAAGAGGCTGATCATATTTTGCAAGATCTTCCGCTTCAATCATAGCTTCTTCCCAGCGTTTCTTTCCAATCCATGCCCAATCTTCAGATGCAAATTCCCGATTAAATCCTGGTGCGATATTTTGACCAATCATCGCTGCTTCAATCGGAAGTGTACCTGAGCCACAAAATGGATCCATGAAAGGTTTATCGGCATTCCAATTCGTTAGCATCACCATTGCAGCCGCCATGGTTTCTTTTAGCGGTGCAGCACTATGCAAGTAACGATACCCCCTACGATGCAGACCTTTACCGCTTGTGTCGATTGTAAGAATAGCTGTGTCCTTATGAATGGCCACTTCTATCTTAAATAGTGGTCCATCCTCTTCAAACCAGGAAACATTGTATTTTTCTTTCAGGCTTTCTACAATCGCTTTCTTCACAATCGCCTGACAATCCGGTACGCTATATAACGTTGATTTAACAGAACGTCCACTAACAGGAAATTCTGCATTTTCAGGTAAAAGCTCTCCCCAAGGTAGTGCCTTCGTCGCTTCAAAAAGCTCGTCAAACGACGTAACTTTAAATTCGCCAACTTTTAGTTTTACACGATCTGCTGTTCTTAGCCAATAGTTCGATCGACAAATCCCAATTTCATCACTCTCATAAGTAACCTTACCATTTTCTACGCGTACATTTTCAAAACCTAGATCTTTTACTTCACGAGCAACCAATGATTCGAGCCCCATGGTGGCCGTTGCAATTAATTCGTATTTCGCCATCTTTTCCACTCCAATCTTTTTCGCTCTTCTATGTAATAGTAGTTGTCTTAGTAATCATACAAAAAATGAATATGTTATGTTAGTCCTATTTGAATTTAATGAGTTATTGCTTATCACGAATCCCTCTTAGGTTTTCCATTCAAACACGATTTATAGCCTTAACATACAAAAAAGCCCCATAAGGGCTTTTCATCAAAGATGATAACGTTCTGTAAGCCATGTTCTGTTCTATCGTACTGCGAACGGGTCTCCCCTCGTACTCAAGTGGTAATCATCTATCTCCAGACGCGTCCTCACCGCCTGGCTTTCTCTCCGTTTAATTCCTTCGAGAAAGCTCCCCTACCATAATTTGGGTTTCTCGCTCGTGGGGTTTACCTCGTTCCACTCTTAATGTTTCCATTAAGACTTCGTCACTGTGGCACTTTCAGAGTATTCGGGCCTTATCCGTTAAGGACTTAGGCCGTTTCCCCGCCGTTAGCCCAAAATGGACTACCCTGACTTATTGTTTCATCAGGCACGAACACTACGATCATCTCAGACCGTGCGAGCATGGACTTTCCTCTATATGCTACTTAATGTGTAACATACAGCGATCACCCGAACGTTATCATTGTTAGGACAGCAAAAGCAATTATATCTTATATTCTGCTTATATGCAAGGTTGCTTAGTGAAATGTTTTGTTTTGTTATTTATAGTATAGTACGGTAATTGAAATTTATCAAGCCCTTAAAAAATAAACCACCAAACGGCGGTTTATTCATACAACTTACTTCCAAAAACATGTTTTTCTAAATTAGAAAGTCGCTTTAAAATATCATAGTTCGTATTTCCTGGTTGCGTCTGAGAGCGTGTCTGCTGTCGCTTTTGCTGCTCGGACAGTCGATCCATTTCTCTTCTTAAACGCGTGTTTTCTTGACGTAGTTGTTCGATATCGTTCTCGAAACGCTCATAATCTTTAATCACGACATCTAGAAACTTATCAACGTCGTCCTGGTCATATCCGCGAAAGCCGCTTTTAAAATCTTTTTCAAGAATATCCTTAGCTGTTAATTGAGTCGGTTGTTGCTCGGCCATTTTATCACCTCTGTATGTATGCGATTATTGTCTTTATTTTATTCTTCCAAAAGAGTTCCCTCTTGTCAATTGGAATCTCTTCAATTCGCCTTATTGCTTGTAAAAATCTGGATCACTTTCACGTAAATCCTGTTCTAGTAAATCAAGGTCAATCGGCGTGATTGTAAAAACTTCGTACCCTGCATCAGTTCTCTGTCTGTTCTTCGCTTCTTTTAAGTAATAATCTGGAGAACCTGGCGTTTCTTCGTCATATAAAATGAGCATTGCGTGACTTTTACGTACTAAAAATTCATTCTTTGCTTTTAACTGCCCTGGATTTTCATAAGGACGGCTTGTAATCGATTCAACAAAATCAGCTTCCGAGAGTATCATATTATAAAAATCTTGCGTCGGTTCTTTCCATTTGCTTTCTTGTTCTAAAAATGGCGTCAAGACAGCAAGCTTTAAATCAGGATAAAGCTCTCTCAAATCAAGTGCCACTTCACCCGCCCAGAGTTCCACTCCAGTCTGTCCACTTATTAAAATCCATTCCACATCTTTTTCTTCAATTAACTGCGACATTCTTCCTTGCAAAGCCGCCTTTATAATTGGAAGACCTGGATGATCATCACTAAATATTCCTAGCTCGTGTGCCTTATAACCAGTAACAAGCAAAACGTTTGCCACTTACACACCTCCTATGTAAAAACGAACTGGAAGCCCAGTTCGTTTCATTTTTTCATTATTTTCTTCTCTTTTGAGCCGGACTTACTTGACCATACATATCATTTGGCCCCTGCATAGCCCCTGCCACTTGAGATGGGCTTGTAGGTGCGTATCCTGCCGGCATGGCACCCGTTGGACGTGGTGGTGGATAGTTATTCATATGTGATGCTAACACTTCATCTGACTCCGTTAAAGGATAACTATGATTGTGCTCATACATATGATGATGAACATTTTTAATATGGGTAGGATGAATGTGATCGACGTTGTGCTTATAGTAATGATTCTTCACACAACATTTTGTCGGATATACTACAGGACTCGTTGGACATGGACCTCCAGGACCTTGCATGGCTGGACTTACCTGACCTGGCATTCCGCCTTTCATAGCAGGGCTTACTTGATTCGGCATATTCGCATTCGGTCCCTGCATAGCTGGACTCACTTGATTTGGCATATTCGCATTCGGTCCCTGCATAGCTGGACTCACCTGATTTGGCATATTTCCATTTGGGCCCATGCGATGATGTCTATGAAACATAGTGTAGGTTCCCCCTTCTTAATTTGGTGATTTCCCTACTAGCCTATGTTCATTGCGATGTACATGTACTGTGTATTCGTCCTTATTTCCCCAATCTCCCCCTGAAATTCACGCCTATTTTTGAACAATGACCTCATTATCACTGTAATTATGAGCTGAATCACTAATTTGACTCATTACAACGACTGTTAATGCAATTACTATAAAGAACATAACCATGATTACCTGCTTCAATTTCCATCTCTCCATTACATTCAATCTCAACTATTTCTAAAAAAACTCAGAAACTTCAATATACTACTCAAAGTTACAACAAGAGACGACAAATGTAAACGGTGTTTCAACAAGTTTTCTAAAAGAAATCGTCGAAAGAATGCCCTTTATGCGCTTGCCCGGGGAATAATGAAAAGAAATAAAGTTATTTCCTACCGAATACGAGATTATCCCTCGTAATTCGCTGTCTTATTTCCTCATCATGACCGTCGTTCATGTCTAACTTGTCAAACATTACTAATAAAAGTTCAGCAGTCATTTTGGCGTCATTTAGAGCATGATGGCGTTCATGACGATCTATATTAAGTTTTCTTATTAACGAGTCAAGCTGAGGATTACTTCTTGGAAATAATTCCTTAGCAAGTGCTTCAGAATCTAAATATGGCGGCAAGTAGTCTGGTAATCCCCATCTTTGAATAAGGTTTTGCAAAAAATAAACGTCAAATTTAACAGGATGAGCAACAAGAGTTGTTCCTTTACTAAAGGATAAAAATTCTTCAAAAGCCTCTATAAATGTCCACCCTGCACGAATTTCATCAATGGACAATCCGGTTAATTGCCGAACAAATCTCGGAACTTTCTTAATGGGACGGACTATGCGATAAAAAGACTCTTCCAGAATACGACCTTCAACAAGATCAACTTTAACTGCTCCAATTGAGATCACTTCATCTCCAATCGCTGGATAAAACCCCGTTGTTTCAAGGTCAAAAACCGTAAAATAACGGCTGCTTGATTCTTGATATAACAATAATGAATCATACAAGCGTTCATATACAGGTAATGTTTTGTCTGTTTTTATTTTTTTTTGCCATTTTAAGCGATCATAAAGATAATAACGCAATAATTTAAAACCTATGGACGACATTGTTAAATACTCCGATTCCTTCGGAAGCTTAATTCACTTACCTGTTGCATTCTTTTCGCAACAAGTAACGCTTCCCTCATTTTCCTTCTTTCCTCTTTCTCCCACTCAATAGGCCTAACTAAATTGGAAATTTCCGATCCTTTCTCCAATTGATAAAGATTCTGTCTTACTCGAAAGGTATACAAATAATGAAGAGAGGTTTCAATATTAATTACATCACGATGATGAAAGATTTCTTTTTTCTTTAACTCGTGTAGACGTTTAATTGTATTTACTTCTTCAACGCCATATTTCATTGCGAAAATCCGAATTCCATTCACGATTTGCATAATTGCAGCCTTTTTTAAATCAAGCGTTTTTTCTTTTCCTCGAAGCTGTAATTTCCCAAGAGGATTAAGCGGAACACGAAATCTAATTGTATCTTTCATTAACAGCATTTGTAGCGTATGTGCTTTTCGAATTCGTTCTGTTATACGACTTCTGAGGGCTCGTGCTAAATCAAAGTCGCCATACACTGGGCGAAAGTCCATAAAGATCGTAAAGTTACGAATTTCTTCAGCATCTGTTTCCGTAATCCACCGATTCACTTCTGTTTGCCAATTTGAGAGAGACCGTCTCCACTTCTCATTTTTGGCCATAATTCCGCCATCACATTCTGGCAAACCGCATGTTGTAAGCATTGCATTGATTTTCTCTGCAAACACTTTAAAAAACGTTTCGATTTCTGTTTTATGTTCAAGATGTTCATAATCATCGATAATTAGACCATTATCCTGATCTGTGCTGAAAGCCTGTTCTTTTCTTCCTTCACTTCCCATCACAATAAAACAGTAGTTCACAGGTGCTCTTCCGTATCCTTCTCTTATCATTTCCTTTTCAGCCAGTAAAATAATGCGACGGTGCATTTCATCATTATAATTGGACATCATTTCACATATCTCATATCCCAATGTATTGGCATCGAGTAATTCTTGAATAAAGGCACGAAACTCTTGATGAATAGGAGGAGAAAGATTCATTATTTCATCAAGTTCTTTTGCTCTTGATAAGCGATAAGATAAATCAAGATAAGCAGATTCTTGAATGCCGAGAAAAGATTTCGCAGAAACCATCCCTACTATGCGATCTCGCTTTACTACGGGCAACAGTGACACTTTATGAAATTTCAAATAAGCAAGCGCTTCGTAACTGAACGCATCTTCCTCAACAAGGTTGGGCTTCTGATACATCCATTTATGAATCGGATCCTGGTATTGTCCCATCGTAAGGGCATTTATGATTTCAAGAGGAGTGACCGTTCCTAATACACTCTCACGATCTTCACTCACGATTACACCATCATAATTTTTCGTTCGAAACAGATCCGCTGTTTCTAGTACCGTATAAGTAGGCGGAATTGTTACCTTGGAATCCATAATGGCACTAACTCTCGTTCGATAAAGAGCGATGTTTTCTCCATCTGATTCGCGATCTCGCTCCTGCTTAATTTCATCATAAAGACTACGCATCCGTTCCCCAATTGTATCAAGAACATTATGCGAAAAAGCAGGATTTTCCGTCATTATCTTTAACATTACTTCTTTTTTTATTTGAATGACCTGACAATCTTCATTTGCTTGAACTGAAAAAGTCATCGACTCATCCGTTAACATAATCATTAACCCGACCAGGTCGCCCGGGTAGTAAAATCGCATCGTAGCTTGCTGGCCATTTGCTTTATGAACGATGTTTTTTGCAATACCAGTAACAAGGAGATAAAGGGTATTTGCATCTTCATCTTCATGATACAAAAATTCACCTTTCCGATAAGTAGAGAACTTGGCAGATGCCATTAATTTCTCAATCTCTTCATCGCTCAGTGAATGGAAAGGTTCCTTTTTCTTAAGTACGTCATAGAAATCCTGCATAACAACCTCCAATCGTTAACGGGCTTCCTTTTGCTCAAGCCGTTCAATTCTTTTCATATACAACAATCGCTCATTCTCTTCTTTATCTTTTAAAATCCGTTTCTTCTCTTTCCACTTTTGATACGCGGATAAAGCATAATATAGCGCTTTTTCATAGTCTTTCACTTTATGCTCGTAATATTTAGCAAGTTCAATGTCACAGTCTTCATCATTTGTATTCTGTGATAACGCAAGCCAAATGTCTATAGATTTATGAATTTGACCTTGTTTTTTGTAAATTAGAGCAAGCGCTTTTTTCGCTTCTTTCTCATATCGTCCAATTGTTTTTGCATAAAGTACCGCAGCGTGATCTTCTTCTCCTACCGCTTCCCACCAACGAGCAGATTGATACTGCTCCTCAGCGGTTAAGGACTTCCCTTCCACGTCGAGCAGAAGATGAGACATTCGAATATACAGCGTAATTAACGACAAAATATCTTCTTCGTTGTGCTTTAATACCCCTTCAATGAGCTCTGGATCAGGATCTTTCACAAATTCGAAATAAAGCATAGGGGCTAAATAGCCTGGAATGTCTTCTTTACGCTCAAAACCTAACTGCTGTTCTTCTACATTGGCGAGTCTAACAGATTCCATTTCATTTTTCCAAAAACGTCTTGCTCCGTGCAAAAGATCAAAGTGGCCAAATTGAGGTAACTTCGGTACTTGCTCGCGTATTAACGTATGACGTGTTTTCACCTGCGGCCAATCAAACGCTTTGCCATTGTACGTCACAAGGTTCTTCAGTTCGTTCACATCGTCGAGAAAAGCCTTGTACATAGGCACCTCCGCACCTGGTCCAGGTAAAAAATACTGATTAATAGATATTCCATTTTCTGTATACTGACTATAGCCGAGCAAAAAGATCGTATTGCCAACTCCACCACCTAGACCCGTTGTTTCTGTATCAAAAAACAGCAAATCAGAAGGGGTAAGATGCTTAGACGAAAGCGGATGAGCACGGTGGTGATTATTCCAGCGTTCCACCACGTTTTCAAGCTCTTGAAACACATAACGACCATGCTGATAGCCAGTCGGATATTGCTTTCTTCTTACAAGTGCATAGTCTCCGTCAAGAAAATAGGGATGCGCATGGAGCTCTTTCCATTTTTGAAGGTGAGGCACGTCGACAGTAGGCTGCTCCACTTTTGCTTCAACGTCATCCGCTTCGCTCAGGTTCATATGCTTTTTCATTCGATTTAATTTAGCTTTCAGTGACATGAGAATGTTCACCTCTTAAATATTCAAGTAAATAAATAGCGGTTTGCTTGCTATTTTCTCCGGTTTCACCTGATACTCCAACACAGGATGGGCAGCCACTTTCACATTCGCAATTCACGACAATCGATTCCGCTTCCTTTAGAATGAAGCCTAATTCTTTGTATACTCTTTCGGATAATCCTATTCCTCCTGGATAACGATCATAAAAGAAAACGGTCGGCTTGTTTGAATGCACAGCTTTAATTTGAGGTGTAACATGCAGGTCAGACACATCGCACATGACGAAGAGAGGAGCAACGTTTCGAAGGACATTCCCAAGACCGAGTAGTCCCTCCTCCAACCGATTTTCTCCCATTGTTTGGACAAAGCTTTCCGGGAAATCAAACCAGCATGCATTCGTATGGAGCTCTTCTTCAGGGAGATGAATCGGACCAGATCCGATATTTTCATGCGTCTCAAATTTGATTTTCTTAAATATCGTTGCCATTGCGTTAACCATCACTTCTCCATAAGTAGCTGTTGTATGTGGCAGTGGTTCATGCTTGTCTTCTTCCAACACCTTCAACTGCACAGCAAGATTAGCATCCGTATAGTAATCGACATCCACTTCTCGGACCCACGCCTTTTTTTCATCATAGTCGAGCAGTTCCACTTGATATTGCACACCCTGATGAAGATAAATCGCTTCTTCATGAAGCAATGTCATGGCACTAAACCGATCCATCTCTCCAATCACTTTTACATTCGAAGCTGTCGTTTGATCAATAATGACTACATTTTCTTGCGACGCAGAGCGAAGGCTTACGTTGTGAGCTGGGAAAGCATCGTTCATCCAGAACCAACGATTTGCGCGATGATGTAGGAGCTGTTCATCCGTTAAAAACTCCAGCACGTCTTCAATGTTCTCTCCACCAAACGTATCTCCTTGCTGAAAAGGAAGCTCATATGCAGCACATTTTACGTGATCAACAAGAATAATTAAATTATTAGGGTTTACTCGAGCTTCTTCCGGGTTTCGTTCAAAAAAGTAATCCGGATGAGTGATCATATATTGATCAAGGGGACTTGAGCTCGCAACAACAAACACGACAGATTCATCCTGGCGACGCCCTGCACGACCGGCTTGCTGCCAGGTGCTTGCAATGGTGCCTGGATATCCTGTTAAAACACACGCCTGAAGTTGACCAATATCAACACCTAGCTCGAGAGCATTCGTACTAACGACCCCTTTAATATCTCCATTTCGGAGACCTCTTTCAATCTCTCTTCTTTGTTTAGGTAAATACCCTCCTCGATACCCCATGATCGAGCGTGGCCCTAACTCTCGCTGTTCCAACTGCTGCAAGTAGGTGAGGAGGATCTCAACACGAACACGACTCCGTGCAAAAACGATTGTTTGAATGTTGTTTTTTAACAGTTCTACTGCTAAATTTCTTGCTTCAAGCGTTGCGGAACGCCTGATATTAAGCGCTTGATTGACAACAGGAGGATTATAAAGAACAAAATGCTTCCGGCCGGTAGGCGCGCCATTGTTATTAATTAACGTAATTTGTTCTCCCGTTAGCTCTTCGGCAAGCTCTTTCGGATTCGCAATCGTTGCTGATGTACAAATAAAAATAGGGTTACTTCCATAAAATTGACAAATGCGCTTCAATCGTCGAATCACGTTAGCAACATGGCTTCCAAACACACCACGATACGTATGAAGCTCATCAATCACAATCACTTTAAGGTTTTCAAATAGTGAAACCCACTTTGTATGGTGAGGAAGAATAGCAGAGTGCAACATGTCTGGATTCGTCATAACGATGTGTCCTGCTTTACGCACGATTTGTCTAATCGTTGGAGACGTATCGCCATCGTACGTATACCCTTTTAAATCAACTTCCATCTCATCAATTAATTCATTGATCTCACTCTTTTGATCCTGTGCAAGGGCTTTTGTTGGGAACAAATAAAGAGCTCGACTTGAAGGATCTTTCAATATCGTATCTAGAACAGGCAAATTATAGCACAAGGTTTTTCCTGAAGCGGTTGGTGTAACAGCTACGAAGCTGTTTCCTTTTGAAGCCTCATCATATGCTGTTGCCTGATGGGTGTATAATTGTTCCACACCTCTTTCTTCAAGAGCTTTCTGAAGCTCTGGCTGAAGCCCTTGTGGAAAAGGCGCTGTTTTCGCTTCCTTCGGTTCAATCGTTTTCCAGGTTACGATATTAGACCGATACTTTTCCTCCTGCTGAAACATCTCCAGAAGCTCTGGCAGTTTCTTTTTTCTTTCCATCCGATCACCTCAAAAATTATTCTATGTCTATTGTAGCGAATACGCGTTCGAATGGATACCGTTTTGATTGGTAAGTCCCCTTTCCATTACCTTCTAACGATCGATCGAAATACACAATCAATCCTATTTTGATCCATTACACGCCTTTCTTTTAAGAGCCGAGCTTTTTTCTCTAATTGATTTAACTCTTCTTCAAGATTGCCTATTAAGTGCTCTGGCTTACTGAGCGTTTCTCTTCTGAATAAAGTCTGTCCCTGTATTTTTATATGATCATTAAGCGATGAATCTTGGAGAAGTTGAGGGAGAGTTAACCGAGGAAGGCTTTCATTCACCAAGATCCACCTTCCAAAAAGAAGCGATTTTAAAGCATAAAGCATCCCTTTTTGGTCGGATCGTTCTTCCTGTGCTTTTAAATTTGTTATTCCCATCTTAATATAATGAAACAATAATGGTTTTACTGAAAAACAATCAGTGCTTAATTCCCTAAGCATTTTCACTTCTTCCGTTTCCTTGTAAATAGTTGGTGAAATGAACCACTCCAGAATGGAAGGATTCGATTTTCCTATTAAAAAGAGCGTCTTTTGTATATCCCACCCATGGAATTCAACTTTTCCGCTGTTAACTTCTAAAACATCCGTCTGAGGAAATACCGTTAAATACCAGTCTAGATCGTGCGTGTAAATAAACCGTATATCATGATCACTGTTCTTATTCTCATAACCGAAAGCGCGACTCCCCGCTTCACATGCAAATAAAATTGTAATGTTATTCTTTTCTTCTATCTCCTTAAGCTTTGCTAGGATCGCGTGCATAACCTCACCTCTTTATCGACAAAAAGCTACCAGGTTTAGCCCGGTAGCTTTTTCGTTTATTTTTCTAATTCTTTAATGACTTTATCCACGTCCCTCTCAGGAAGCGAACAGCTGAAATTCTCACAAATGTATATGGTCGTTTCGCTTGTCTTCTCAAAGTTAGCTGCAAATGGTGCTGCTTCAGTTAGTTCCGTCGGATCTTCGACGCTCATTACGGTTAGTTCAGGTAAAAAGTTTTGCTGTAGAAACTGTATCAATCTTTCTTTATTGCTATCTTGGTTTGAACCGACGATAACCACTTCTTTAGAAGAAGTTCGTGCATAGAGCTTACTCATTAAGAAATAAGCATGACCACTTGAATACGATGAGACATCACCTGAAAAAGCGGTAAACATCCGATTAGCCCACTCATCATATTTCATTTCGCCTGTTAACTTCGATAAACGGAGCAACTGAAGAACAGCAACGCTGTTTCCAGATGGGAGAGCGCCATCGTGAACATCTTTCGGTCTTGCGATCAATCGATCAGCATCATGGCCATATAAGTAGAATCCTCCAGAACTCTCATCCCAAAACAATTCGTGCATATCATCAGAGATTTTTTTTGCTTTAACAAGATATTGGGGATCATACGTTGCTTCATACAATTCATTTAACGCCCAGAGTCCATATGCATAATCGTCATGATACGCTTTGAATTTCACTTCTCCATCGCGATAACGAGCCATTAAACGTCCATCGACCACCATGTTTTCTTCAATAAACCGATACGACTTTTCTGCCAATTGAGTGTATTCAATTTGTTGAAATGCCGTTCCCGCTTTCGCAAATGCCGCAATCATTAACATGTTCCAACTCGTTAAAATTTTATCATCTTTATAGGGATGAACGCGTTTTTCTCTCTCGGCATAAAGTTTCTTTCTTGCTGTCTCCAGTTGAGTTTGGACGTCTTCTTCTGTCAGGTTGAATGATTTAGCAATCTTTGAAAGATTTGTTTTGATTAAGTTAGGGATGTTTTTCCCTTCGAAATTTCCACTCGCTGTAATGTCATACACTTCAGCGTACAGAGAGCCAAGTTCTTCACCTAAGATTGTGTGAACTTCTTCTTTTGTCCACACATAAAACTTGCCTTCTTCCCCTTCAGAATCAGCATCTTCTGCGGAATAAAACCCTCCATCATTACCTGTCATGTCACGTTGTACATATTCGAGTATCTCACAAGCAACTCGTTTGTAGCGTTCGTTCCCAGTAACTTGAAATGCTTCGGTATAGGTAAGCGCCAGCATGGCGTTATCATACAGCATTTTTTCAAAATGAGGAACAAGCCATTCCTGATCAACAGCGTACCTGGCAAAACCAAACCCTACGTGATCATAAATACCGCCATTTGCCATGGAATCAAGCGTTCTCGTCACCATTGTTAAGGCGAGATCGTGTTTATAATGACGATAATACCGTAGCAAATACATCAGCATATGAGGGGATGGAAATTTCGGGGACTGACCGAAACCACCAAATATTGTATCAAAGGAATTTTGCATCTGTTCAAAAGCTTTATGAAGCGGCTCCTCTGTTAATTCCCCACCTTCCGCATTCATTCGTTCTTGCAATGACGCGGTTATTTTATCGCCAATTCCTGTAATTCGCTCAGGATTGTCCTTGTATTGCTGATAAAGCTGAATGATCGCATCTTTAAATCCCGGTAGATTGTATCGGCTTTCTTTCGGAAAATAAGTTCCGGCATAAAATGGCTTTTGATCAGGCGTAACAAAAACGTTCAGCGGCCATCCCCCCTGACCGGTTAATCCCTGACACACCTTCATGTAAATGGAATCAATATCCGGACGTTCTTCCCGATCGACCTTAATCGCTACAAAGCGGTCGTTTAGAAGTTTTGCAGTTTCCTCATCCTCAAAGCTTTCTCTTTCCATCACATGACACCAATGACAAGTCGAATATCCAATCGAAACAAGCACAGGCTTGTTCTCTCGTTTCGCTTTCTCAAACGCTTCTTCTCCCCATGGAAACCAGTCTACTGGATTGTGGGCGTGCTGGAGCAAATAGGGCGATTTTTCATGAATTAACTTATTTTCGTGCGGTTGATCAGTGTTATTCAATTTGTCATCCTCCGTTTCTTCGCATTATTCTCATTTCAGTTTACCAAAATGTTGTGCGTTAAAACAAAAAATAAGCGGAATCACCGCTTATCGTAAGTTTTATCAATATAGGCTTGTTCTTCTTCTGTTGTCATTAATCTTTTCGCTTTTCCTATCGTTCCTCCATTTAAATTCCAGATGTAGTTATGGACGTCCACGGCATTGGTAAAGTTTCCTTTATCCCATTCTGTTAAAGCTTCCGTATAAAAATCCTGATACTTATACTCTTTTGGCGTCCCTTTAACTTTATCTAGCACCTCGAGCATATTATCGATCCGCTCCTCAGAAATTTGATAGATCCCCCACTTATCTTTAGCTATAACTTTTTGATGGGTCATTCCATGTATATAATCCTGAAATTTACTTTCACTTGGAACACCATCTGACGTAATGGATTCTTCACTATCATCCACGTAACGCTCTGGGTCAACAGTTGAACCCTTTTCATCACTTATAGCTTCAGCTTCTTGTGTTTTTTCTTTTAAACTCCAATCTAAATCTGAAATAAACCAGTACGTAAGTCCAAGGATAAGGACTACCATTGATGTAATTGAAATAACTAACGTTTTTGTTGAAGGCATTAAATGCGACAGCTCCTTACCTCTAATTCCGCCTGTTTGACGTACAGCGTTTAAAATTGTTACTCTCTCAATCTAACAAAGGGTATTAATACCTATTTTTACATACATTTCTATAAAAACAAGAGAAACAACCTTATTTTCTGAATATTTATCATAAAATCAATGAACTGATAGCTTTAACTAGGCGAATGGATAAGCATGTCCGAGACCTTCTACATAAAGTATTGATAGATAGGAGGTGGTAATATGGGAAATCGTCGAAGTGCTAATAACCGAAGAGCTAACATTAAGCGAAACCGTACTGAAGGTGAAGCAAGAGGTGGTTGTGGCTGTCGAGATAATGACACAGCGGGTCGTGAAACCGCTCCAAGCTGTTCTCGATATTGCTCCAACGTTTGTCGTCGTTTATTTCCTCTAGATTTCACACGTTGTTTTAACGATTGTGTCTCGTGTCAGGAAGATGTTCTTTTTGAAACGGATCACGAGTTTTACGAAGATTAATCGCTAATCAGAAAGGACAATCCCTTTTTACAGGAATTGTCCTTTTTCCTTCCACAAACGTATTACCCAAGTATAAATTGACCGTGAATATTCCAATGAAATTGATCTGCACGTAGCCACGTAGTAAGAGCTTCAATATCATCTGAAAAGACGCGATCTTCCTCAATCGAGGATACGATAGCTCTTCCTTTCTCATATAACTTCTGAGCAGATGTAGAGGCTAATGAGATGCCCCGGATTTCTAATGCTTGCATCGCACATATCATTTCAATCGCGACAACTGTTTGGGTATTTAGGATGATTTGATAAGCATGACGAGCACCAATTGTTCCCATACTAACGTGATCTTCCTGATTCGCGGATGAGGGGATGCTATCCACACTCGCTGGATGGGCAAACGTTTTGTTCTCTGATACGAGTGATGCAGCCGCATATTGCATAATCATCGCACCAGACTGGAGACCAGGATCCGGGCTTAAAAATGCAGGCAAATCATTTAACTGAGGATTAACGAGCCGTTCCACTCTCCGTTCTGATATATTAGCCATTTCGGCTACGGCGATTTTGAGAAAGTCCATCGCAATGGCAATAGGTTGACCGTGAAAATTCCCACCAGAGACGACCGTTTTGCCGTTTTCTAAAATAAGTGGATTATCTGTAGCAGCATTCATTTCAATCTCTAGCTTTTCTTTTACATAAACTAGACTTTGTCTTGAGGCCCCGTGAACTTGTGGCATGCATCGGAGGGAGTAAGCGTCCTGCACGCGTTTTTCTCCTTGATGTGTCACGAGTTTACTATCACTCGTTAACTTTCTTATTCGTTCAGCAACCTCCATTTGCTCAGGGTACCCTCGTGCTTCATGTATCGCTGGATGAAAGGCGTCAATAATCCCTTCCAGTGCTTCAAGGGTCATAGCGCCGATCCAATCACACTGATCCATTAAACGCTCTGCTTCAATATAATTGATGATCCCCATCGCCGTCATCGCTTGTGTCCCATTAATAAGGGCAAGACCTTCTTTTGCCTTTAAGGTGAGTGGGGAAATACCTCGTTCATCGTAAACATCTTTTGTTGGTACAATTCTCCCCTGGTAATGAACTTTTCCTTCTCCTACAAGAACTAACGCAAGGTGAGAGAGCGGCGCTAGATCCCCGGAGGCTCCAAGAGAGCCTTGACTTGGAATTACAGGAATAATTTCTTCATTTGCTAGATCACAAAGACGTTCGACAACACATGGGCGAACGCCGGAATACCCTTTTAATAATGCATTAAGTCGTAATACGACCATGGCTTTACTGACTGGTTCAGGAAAGTATTCCCC
This sequence comes from Guptibacillus sedimenti, assembly GCF_028610665.1. Taxonomy (NCBI): domain Bacteria; kingdom Bacillati; phylum Bacillota; class Bacilli; order Caryophanales; family Guptibacillaceae; genus Guptibacillus; species Guptibacillus sedimenti. The sequence goes on along the minus strand of NZ_JAQQWV010000003.1, from coordinate 141,242 downwards.
TACCCCACAGGCATGAGAACGAATAAGGTGAAGTTGAAGAGTATCGACATCTTTATCTTGAATCCGAACGTCGCTGAATTTACCGAAACCTGTATTAATTCCATACACAGTCTCCCCACTTGCTACGATCTTCTCAACTGCTAACCTGCTTTTCATAACCTTTTCCATACTTAGCGGATCAATCGCAATTTCTTCTCCTTCGTAAATGACACGTTTCATTTCCGTTAAAGTTAACGTAGAGCCATTTAAGTGAACCATACCTATCGCCTTCTCTCATTCAAATTGATCGTCTTAAAATAAAAAGAGGCGGCAATGGAACATAACGTTCAAATACCCCCGCCACCACACCCCGTACTTTAGGCAGCCG